>JBIOYV010000047.1:0-14575 GCA_044870335.1 Burkholderiales bacterium
ACCAGGCCGCCCATGCTGTGCGCGACCACGGCGAACGAACGGAAGCCGTATTGCAGCTGCAGCTTGCGCATGGTCTGCGTCAGGTGATCCGCCACTTTCGATAGCTGCGCACCCGAGGGGTAGTAGTACACCCACGGCTGGAAACGCCGGCGGTCGAGGCGCTCGATCAGCTTGGTGAAGTTCTGCGGCGTGCCGTTGATGCCGTGCACGAAGAGCACCGGGATCTTGGTGCTGTCGTAGGCGCCGAGGAAATAGATGCCGGGACCGCCCTTGAACAGGAAATCGAACGGGCGCCACAACCCGTCCTCGGCGACCGCCGCGTCGAAGCGCGGATCCGAGAGATTGGCGATATCGCCCACCACGGTCACCTGGCTGAGCGAGACCTCGATCTGCTCGCCGTACGAGCGCGCCTGCAGCGCCGAGATGTCGATCGTCTCGGCGACGCCCGAGCGCCCGGCGGCGGGGATGCGCAGCGCGAGGCCGGTGCGCCGCTCGCCGGGCTTGCAGGTGAGCATCCGATCCGGGTCGACGTGCAGGAAGGGCTCGCCGGGCTGCAGCTTCAGGTCCTGGTTGAGGTCCTGGAACGCCGCCACCCCGTAGGTCCCGGCGCTCGCGCTGAACTGCCACGCACCGGGCCCCTCCAGCACGAAATGGTCGGCGACCTGCCAGGACTCGCGCTTCTCGGCGTCGGCGCCGACCTGGCGGACGAGCACCACGATGATCGGCGCCTCCGGTCGGCGCTCGGCCCGCCGTTCAACCTCTATGTTCCCGCCGATAGTGCAGGCGGCGTCGATCTTCGCCTGCTGCTCCTTTACGTGGAGCATTCCGCACGCGGTTACCGCCGCGAGCAGCACGATGCAGGTCAGGATTCGCACAGGACCTCGATACTACGGGACGACGCCGTGCTTGATGGCAACGGAGGTCTTGGAGATCTGCGTCCGCGGTTCTGCATCCGCGCCGCCGGAAGGAACGACTTGCACTTTCAGCGGCTGCGCGGCATTGAGATGCACCTTGCGCTCGGCAAACCGCAGTTGCAGCTCGGCGACGGCGAGCTTCGCGTCGATCGCGCGGGCGGCAAGATCGCTCGCGACCAGGAACTCCGCCGACAGTCGTGCCTGGCCGTTCGCGGTCTCGAGGCGCCAGGCTGCCGCCGCGCGTGGGTCGGATCCCGCCGGCGCGCTCTCGACGGCCTCCGACGCACGGCGCAGCGCTTCCGCGGCCTGCTGCGCCCTGCCGCGGAGCCGGTCGAACTCGCTGTCGCCGACACCGCGGTGCGTCTTCAGCAAGCCGGCGGCGGCGCGATCGTTGTCCGTCTCTTCCCGCAGGCTGTCCAGAAGCAGAATCGCGAACGGCGGCTTCTCCGTGAAGCCGGGCCATTCCCGATCGGCTTTTTCCGCCGCTTCCCGCGCCTTGCGCTGGTCCTCCAGCTGCCCCAGCGCCTCGAGCTGCCTTTCGTAGATCGCGACGAGGATGGCGCCGGTCTTGCGCGCGTTCTCCACCTCGTCCGGGCCGATTCCCGGAGGCGGCGGCGGCCCGGAGGCGGCGCGCTTCTGCTGTTCCTTCAGGCGACCCAGCTCCTGCTCGACGCGGGCCCGCGTCGCGACGGGATCCAGCGGCGCCTTGGCCGCCGCTTGAGCGTCCTTCCCGGCGTCGTCCTTGGGGAGCGAGGGCGCGAGCTGCCCGAGCGCAAGCTGAGCGGACAGGGCGCCTAGGACGATCAGGGCGGTGCGGACGATGGTGCTGGCGATATTCATCGCCGTTATTGTTCGGCGTTGAAGAACGCTACGCCATTGGACCTTGGTCCACCCCGATCAGAGTCATTCCAGCTTCATCTCCATGCGTACCGCGCCCGTCGCCGGGGTCGCTTCCATCGGCTTCGATATGATGAAGACCCGCTCGGGATTCAGATCCTTGTTCGCGAGCAGCGCAGCGCGCACGGCGCCCGCGCGCTGCTTGCCCAGCGCCTCGAGCGCGGCGGGCGTGGGCTTGAGATGGTCGAGCAGCGCGGCCTGGACCCAGCCGAGCTTCGCGTCGACATTCGGGTCCTTCGCGGCTTGCATCTCCGCGGGGTAAGCCGGCATGGTCTTGAGCCGCGCGCGATACACCACCTCGAAGGCCTCGAGGCGCTTGCGCTTCGCGACGTCGTCGAAAGGCTTCGCCGGGTCGGCCGGCGGCACGAGCGCGCTCAGCGCCTGCTTCGCCACCACCTCGCCGTCCGCAGCGCTCGCCACCGTGAGCGGCAGGTTCAGCCGCACCTCAGGGCGCTCTGCCAGGCCTTTGGCAAGCGTGTCCAGCTTCTTGGTCTCGGCCTCGCTGAGCGTGGCGGAACCCGGCTGGAACTCCACGAACTGCAGGTCTTCCCCGCCGCCGAACATCGCTCCCAGCGCCGCGAACGGCGCGGTGACGATCTTCGTCAGCAGGCCCACCACGGCTTTCCAGATCAGCGGTCCGAGGCGGAATTGCGGATCGTCGAGCGTGCCGCTCACCGGCAGGTCGACCTCGATCACGCCGCGGCGGTCCTTGAGCAGCGCCACGCCGAGCTTGATGGGAATGGGCGCGGCGTCCTTCGAATCGGTCTGGTCGCCGAACTCGAGGTTGTCGACGATGACGTGGTGCTGCGCCTCGAGCTTGCGCTCCTCGACGTGATACTTCATTTCCGTGGACAGCTTGCCCCTGCTGATGTTGTAGCCCGCGAACTTGCCCGAATACGGATTGAACGTCGTCAGCTCGATGTTGCGGAAGCTCAGCGCGAGCCGCGTGTACACGTCCGCCGAGAGGAGATTGACCTCGCCGGTGAGCTCGACCGGCGAATACCGGTCCACGCTTCCGGTCAGCGCGACCTGGGCGCGCGACTTGGGATCCGAGGAGAGCCCCGTGACCTGACCGTTGAGTCCGCCGATCCCGGTGGCGAAGGAGGGCTGCACCGAGTTGTCGGCGAAGTTCGCCGAGCCGTCGATGACCTGGACCGTGCGGATCGCGATCGAAAGCGGCGCGGATGCACCAGGAGCTTTTCTCTTGTCAGACTCAACCGTACCGGGTGCATCCTTATGTGGAACCAAGACACGAGCAACGTTGACGCTCGCGTCCTCGGCGATGATGACGCGCGCGTAGGGCTGGCGCGCGACGATGCGCTCGATGCGCAGCCGGTCCGGGCGCTGCTGGAACTGGATGCCGGTGACGGCGAGCGAGCGCCATTTCACGAAATCCTCGCCCGGCTTGTCGTCGGTGGTGCGCAGGTCGTCGATCCTCATCTCGCCGGAAAATTTCGACGCGAGCGGCGCATCGGCGGGCGCGGTGAAGGCCAGATTGCCCTTGACGCCCACCCGGCCCGAGTGGACTTTCATCGCTGTCGCCTGCGCCACGTAAGGCTGCAGCGAGGGCAGCGGGAAGCCCTGCAGATCGATCGCGAGCGCCGCGCTCGGCGGCTCCAGGCCGAGCTCGCCGCGCACGGCCAGGACCCCGCGGCCGTCGATTCCGATCCGCAGGTCCACCTTGGGACGAGCTTGGGGCGCCGTGGTCCAGTCATTGATCGCGATTGCAATCGGCGCGAGCTGCATGCGCGCCGGCGGCTTGGTGGTGCGATCCTCGGCGACTACGGCCGCTCCATCGAGCGCAATGACGTCGGCGTGAACCGTCCACGGGGGAGCCGCCTGAGCCGCCGGTTTTTCAGACGATGGGGAGGGAGATGTCTTGACGAGGCGCGCGAGGTTGATGCTGCCGTCGCTCCCGCGCAAGAGGTCGATGTGCGCGCCCCGCACGTCCACACGCTGCACGCCGACGTCGCGCCGCGACAGGGAGAATGCGAGATTCTGCACGTCGATCTGCGGCACCACGACGGGCGCCTTTGCCGCCGAGCCGCGCTCCGCGAGCGACAGGTCGCGCACGTTGATCGAGGGGAGCGAAACTTCGAGCGCCAGCGGCTGGAGATCGAACTGGTAGCCGCCGCGGAGCGTGACCGTGCCCGACGCGAGCTTCACCGGCAGGTCGTCTTCCAGATAGTCGTCGAGCGTGGCGAGCCGCAGATCGCTCAGGCCGAACGTGCCGGTGGACCCGAGGGGCCGTACCGTGAACGCTCCCGCCCACTCGAGCTTCTCCCCGGCCTTGGTCGCGGCGGTGAAGCTGTAGCCGTTGCGATGGCCGATATCGGTGCGGAAGTCGGTCAGCGAGAAGCCGATCGGCGTGAGGGCGGTGCTGAACGAGCGCGCCCGCGTGCGATCCTGGAAGCCGAGCCGGCCGTCCGAGACCGCGAGCCTGCCGATGTGCACGCGCAGCGGCAGGGCGTCGGCTTGCGGCTTGTCCTGGGGCGCGGCGGGCGGCGCGAGACGCGCCAGGTTCACGACGCCGTCGGGCGCGATAATGAGCTCGACATCGGGTGCCGCGAGCTCGATCTCCTTGAACACGACCCCGCGCCGCCAGAGCGAGGCGACCTCGGCATTGACGCGCAGGCGCCCGAACGCCAGCAGCGGCGTGCCGTCGGCCTCGGTCAGCTTCAGCTCGGCGATGCTCGCTTCGAGCGTGAACGGATTGAAGCGGATGTCGCCGATGGAAATCCGGCGATGCAGCGTCTCGGCGACGAAGCTTTCGATCTGCGAGCGCGCGACGCGCGGCACGAGAAAGAACCCCGCGGCCGCATACGAGGCGAGCAGGAGCGCCGCAACGCTCACCAGGATCCAGTGAGCGCGCGGGCGTGCAACCAATCTACTACTCCTGTTCCATGCCCTTGATCATGACCTCGACGCGGCGGTTCTTCGCCCGGCCGTCTTTCGTGGCGTTATCGGCGATGGGCGAGGTCTCGCCCTTGCCGAGAATGGTGATCTTGGACGGTTGGATACCATTCTTCACCAGGAAGTCCTTCACGGTAGCGGCGCGCTGCTCGGAAAGCTTCTGGTTATAGGCGCTCGATCCCGTGCTGTCGGTATGCCCGACGATCTGTACGGCTTCGATCGAGGTCACGCGGCGTACACGTTCGGCGGCCTTCTCGAGCTCGGGCTGCGCCGCATTCCTGAACGAGGCCTTGTTGACGTCGAAGAACGCGTCGGACTCGAGCGTGACCGTGCGCATCGGCTTGGTCTTGGGTGCAGCCGCGACTGCGGCGAGCGGGACGGCAGCGACCGCTGGCGCCACCGACGGTGCCGCAGCCGCGGCCGCCGGTGCTGCGGCCGGTGCGGGCGCCGCGGCGACGGGTGCCGGTGGCGGAGGGGCGACCAGCGCGACCGGCGCGGGCTTCGGCTTGCCGCAGCCTACGATGTCCTTGTCTGGGCCCCATTGCGTCGTCCTCACGCAGTTGCCATATGTGTCCATGACGACGCGGCCATTGGACGGGGCGCCGAGAAACGCTTCGGTGGGAAGCTGATCCTGGGCTACGGCGGAAAAGCTGAACGCGAGGCTGCTCGCGAAGATACTGAGGGGTAGTTTGTTCATACGACCTCCGGACCTTCGATTGTGCCACCTTGGCCGCACCTTGGAGGGCCTATATCCGCGATTCGGCGTAGAGTTGCGTCCCAGCGGCGAGTGCCGCTACGACAACAACAAGGAGAAGTAGAGAATGAAGACCGAGCTCCTATACCTTGTATACGTTACGGTCCTGACCGGCCTCCTCTGGGTTCCCTACATCCTCGACCGGATCGCCAAATGGGGCCTCACGAGCGCCGTTGGCTATCCGGAAAATCCGCCGGCGCAGTCGCCGTGGGCGCGGCGCCTCATGAAGGCGCACTTCAACGCGGTGGAGAACCTCGTGGTGTTCGCTGCGCTGGTGCTCGCGGCCGTCGCGCTCGGCAAGAGCAACAGCGCCATCGCCACCGCGGCCATGGTGTACTTCTGGGCCCGCGTGGTGCACGTGCTGGCCTATACCTTCGCGATCCCCTGGGTGCGGACGCTCGCCTTTGCGGTCGGGTTCTTCGCGCAGGCCGCGATCGCCTGGCAGATCCTGGCGAAGTAACTTCTTAGTCCATCAGCCCCGCGTAGAGGGGTGAGGTGAGGTAACGCTCGCCGAACGAGGGCAGGACGGCGACGATGAGCTTGCCCTCGTTCTCGTTGCGCTTGCCGACCTGGAGCGCGGCCCACACGGCAGCCCCCGAGGAGATGCCGACGAAGAGGCCTTCCTCCTTCGCCAGGCGCCGCGCGGTGTCGAGCGCGGCGTCGTCGGGCACGCGCACGATCTCGTCGTAGATCTCGCGGTTGAGGATGTCCGGAATGAAGCCCGCGCCGATGCCCTGGATCACGTGCGGGCCCTTGGGCGAGCCCGAAAGCACCGCCGACGCGTCGGGCTCGACGGCGACGCACTTGAAGCCCGGTTTGCGCGCCTTGATCACCTCGCCGACGCCGGTGATGGTGCCGCCGGTGCCGATGCCCGAGACCAGGATGTCGGCTTTTCCGTCGGTGTCGCGCCAGATCTCCTCCGCGGTGGTGCGGCGGTGGATCTCCGGGTTCGCGGGGTTGCGGAACTGGTCGGGCATGAAGTAGCGCTTGGGGTCGGAGGCGACGAGCTCCTCGGCGCGCTTCACCGCGCCGAGCGCGCCCTCCGCCGCCGGGGTGAGCACGAGCTCGGCGCCGTAGGCGCGGATCACCGCGCGGCGCTCCTTGCTCATCTGCTCGGGCATGAAGAGCATGCACTTGTAGCCCTTCACCGCGCACACCCAGGCGAGAGCGATGCCGGTGTTGCCGCTCGTCGGCTCGACGATCACCGTGTCGGGCCCGATCTTGCCGGCGCGCTCGGCGGCTTCGATCATCGACACGCCGATCCTGTCCTTGACGCTGGCGCCCGGACTGTAGAACTCGAGCTTGGCCACGATCTTCGCGCGCGAGCCCTGTGCCAGGCGGTTGATGCGCACGAGCGGGGTGTTTCCCACCAGCTCGGCAACGGAATTGGCGATTTTCATGCGCCTATCGTAGCCTGATCACGGCCTCGAGGTACTCGCTCGGCGCCACCATCGAGCCGTCGGTGGCGCTGTTGAAGCGCCGGGCGAGCCCGAGCAGGTCCTCGGCGAGCGATTCCTGCTTGCCGGCGTCGAGCGCCGCGAACGCCTTGTGCATCGGTCCGTAGTAGGTGCGGAAGGTGTCGAGCCAGTGCCGGGGGGAGCGGTAGCGGAACATGTAATTGCGGCGCGGCGCCTGCAGGGCGGCGATGCGGCTGCCGAAGAGCTCGCGCAGGCGCTCCTCGGTGCCCCAGAGCGCGGGCGATTTGATCCCGGCAGCGGGGGGGATGTAGCGCCCGATCAGCTTGAACATCTCGCCGACCAGGCTCGAGGGCGTCCAGTTGGCCAGCCCGATCTTGCCGCCGGGCTTGCACACCCGGGCGAGCTCGGCGGCGGCCTGCTCCTGGTTGGGCGTGAACATCACGCCGAAAGTGGAGAGCACCACGTCGAACGCGCCGTCCTCGTACTGAAGGTTCTCGGCGTCGGCCTGCTCGAACTGCACCGCGAGGCCCTCGGCGCCGGCGCGCGCCCGGGCGCGCTCGAGCAGCGCCGGAACGTAGTCGGTAGACACTACGTCGCACCAGCGCCGCGCCGCCGCGAGCGTGGCGTTGCCGTTCCCCGCGGCCACGTCCAGCACCCGCTGGCCGGCGCGCAGGTCGAGCGCCTCGCACAGCGTCTCGCCGACGATCTGGAGCGTCGTGCCGATGACCGCATAGTCGCCCGCCGCCCAGGCCGCTTGCTGCTTCGCCTTGACGAGGGAAAAATCAGTAACGGAATTCATTGCTTGCGTGGATCGTCGTTGGGGTTGATGTAGGTGATGCCCCAGGGACCGGTGCCGTGCAGCTGGACGATCACCTCGCCCTCGGTGAAGGCGTAATGAGCGGTGCCCGGCTGCATGATCATCACGTCGCCCGTGCGCACCGCCTGGGCCCCGGCGCGGTTGAACTTTTCCCCCATACCCATGTGAAAGGTGCCCGTAAGCACGGTCACGCGCTCGACGGCCGGATGCGTGTGCGGGGGGATCGCGTAGTTGGCCGGAAGCTTGAGCCGCACCGTGAACGGCACCGCCTGGCTCATCGGACCCTCGATGAGCGCGATCTGCGCCCCTTTGGGAAGCGAAGGCACCTCGCTCCACTTGAGGTCGGCCGCGTTGACGGCCTGGTGATGGCCGGTGTGCTGCGCCCAGGCCGAAGTGGCGAAGAGCGCCAGTGCTACGAGACTGCTTTTCATGTCTTCCTCCAGGTTGTGAGGGCACAGCTATTGCATTACGGAGGCGATCGACCGGGGGGGCACTCAGCGGGACAAAAAGCGGGACAATTTCCCGCATGGAGGAGCGGGCTCACGGCTTCGGGTACTGGCTGCGCCGGCGGCGCAAGGCGCTCGACCTGACCCAGGAGGCGCTCGCGCAGGCGGTGAGCTGCTCGCGCTTCGCCATCCGCAAGATCGAGGCCGACGAGCGCCGGCCCTCGCGGCGCCTCGCCGAGCGGCTGGCCGAGAAGCTCGGCATTCCCGAGCCGGAGCGCGAGGCGTTCCTCGACGCGGCGCGCTCCGTCCGGGCCGCGGAACGGCTGCAGGTCGACGAAGTTCCCGTGGGTTCCAATGAGGGTTCCAACGAGGGTTCCAAGGAAACCGAGGCATCGCCGTTTGTCGGCCGCGGCGCCGAGTTCGGCCTGCTGATCGGGCTGCTCGCGCGCCTCACCGCCGGATCGGGGCACGTCGTGCTGCTCGAGGGCGAGCCCGGCATCGGCAAGACCCGGCTGATGCAGGAGCTGGCCCGCTACTGCGCGGCGCGCGATCTCTGTACGCTCGCCACCAACTGCTACGAGATCGAGCGGGCGATGCCGTATCAGCCCGTCATCGACCTCGCCGGCAAGGCGCTCGAGCTTGCGTCGAAGGAGGCGCTGGAGAAGCTCGCCCCGGTGTCGCTGGCCGAGATCGCGGCGCTGGTGCCCGCGGTGGCCGAGCGCCTCGCCGTGCCGAACCTGTCGGCCGACTTTCCGGAGGCGCGCCAGGCACGGCGCTTCGGCGCGATGGTGCAGCTCTTCGAGGCCCTCGCCGGCGGACGCCAGATCGTGGTGATGATCGACGATCTGCAGTGGGCCGACGACGCGAGCGCGCAGTTCGTGCACTTCCTCGCGCGCCAGGCCTCCCGCCGCTCGCTGCTGCTCGTGTGCGCGTACCGCGACGAGCTCGAGACCCACGAGCGCCTCGCTGCGCTGGTCCAGGGCCTCAGGCGCGAGTCGCATGCGCGCCACGTGCCGCTCGCGCGGCTGGGCGAATCCGACACCGCCGCGCTGCTCGAGCGCCTCGCGCATCCGGGGCTCGAGCGCCCCGGGCTCGCCGCCCGGCTGCACCGCGAGACCGACGGCAATCCGTTCTTCCTCATGTCGATGCTGCAGGTGCTGGCCGAAGGCGGCGCCGACTCCGGGCCGATCGGCGAGATGCCGCTGCCCGAGGCGCTGCGCGCGTCGGTGCGCGCGCGCCTGGGACTCGTGCCGGCCGAGGCGCGCCCTACGCTCGACGTCGCCGCGGTGCTCGGCCGGCGCTTCGACTTCGAGACGCTGGCGGTGGTCACGCGCGAGCCCGAAGAGCGGGTGCTCCTTGCGCTGGAGACGCTGGTCAAGCGGCGCCTGCTGCGCGAAGAGCCCGAGGACGGCTTCTACGACTTCAGCCACGACAAGGTCCGCGAGGTGGTGTATCGGGAGATCGGCGGCGCGCGCCGGGTCACGCTGCACCGCGCGGTCGGCGAGGCGCTCGAGCGGCATGCCCGCGGCGAGCCCGACGAGCGCCATGCGCGCCTTGCCGAGCACTACGAGCGCGGCCACGCCTGGAAGAAGGCACTGCAGTACCTGCTGCTGGCCGCGGAGCGCTCGCGTGCGCTCTTCGCCATGCGCGATGCGCTTCATTGGCTCGACCGCGCGATCGCGCTCGCCGAGGCGCATCCCGACGCGGTCGAGGATCGGGTGGAATTGCATGCGCGGCGCGGCAGTGCACGTGCTCAGGCAGGACAGACCGAGGGCGCGGTGTCCGACATCCGGCGCGTCATCGAGGCGGCGCAGGCGCGCGGCGAGCGCGAGAAGGCGCGCGACGCCGTGATCCAGCTCGGCATGGCCTACAGGCGCGCCGACGATTACGAGCGCGCGACCCAGTGCCTCACGCAGGCCCTCGCCGAAAGCCGCGCCATGCGCGACGAGCGTCACGCCGCCGACACGCTCTACCACCTGGGCACCGTGGCGTGGAGCAACAGCCGCAACCGCGAAGCGATCGGCTTTCACGCCGAGGCGGTCGAGATCTGCGAGCGCCTCGGGCTCGCGGACCTCGTCGCGGTGCAGGCCTATCACGGGCGCGGCGAGGCGCATTACGACAACGCGGAGCCCGCCGCCGCGATCGCCTGCTACGAGCGCTCGCTGGAGCTCTCGCGCCGCATCGGCGACAAGAGCTACGAATGCGAGAACCTGATGATGGTCGGCTTTGCGCTGACCGGCTACATGGGGCTCGCCGATTATCCGCGGGCCCGGGCGCACCTCGAGGCCTCGCTCGAGATCGCGCGCAAGGCCGACCTGCAATGGCACATGGGACCGACGCTCCTGGGGCTGGATCACCTGCGCGCCTGCGCCGGGCAGTACGACGAAGCGCTCGCCGGCATGACGAGGACGCTGCGCTGGCTCGAGAGCTTGAAGCAGATCCGCTATCAGCTCATCGCGTACGACCTCGTCGGCCACCTGCTGCTCGATTCCGGCGCGGCGCGCGAAGCGGCGGCGTGGTGCCGGCGCGGCCTGGAGCTCGCGCGCGGCGCGCGCATCACCTTCTGGTGCCCGCGCATCGAGGCCAACCTCGCGATCGCGCGCCTGCGTTTGGGTGATCTCGAGGTTGGGGCACCACTCGAGCGCGCCGCGGACTACTGCCGGCAGAACGCCGAAGGCCACCAGCTCGCGCGCTGCCTGGCGGGATTGGCCGAGCTCGCGCTCGCACGCGACGACGCCGCGGCGTGCCTCGCGCATGCGGACGAGCTCCTTTCTCTGGTGGAGCCTCCGGGGCTCGGAGAGCTCGCTGCCGAGGCGCGGCGCTGGCGCGGCGAAGCGCTGCTCGCGCAGGGAAGGCTGGACGAAGGAAGGCAGGAGCTCAGGCGTGCCGCGAGCGCGGCGGAGAAAATCGGCCGCGCGCCTCTTGCCGGGCAAGCGCGCGAGGCGCTGCGGAAATCCGGCGCAAAGCTCGATTCCTGAGTGTGGGCTATAGTAGTGCATGCGCGTTCTGCCGCTCCTCGTAGTTCTTCCACTGGCGGTTCTTGCCCTGGCGGGCTGCCAGTCGCCGCCGTTGGTCGTCCCGGAGAATCCGCTCGTGGGGACCGCCTGGCTCGCCTGGGACATCAACGGCCGCGGGCCCGGCGGGAAGACCTACGCGACGCTCGTTTTCAACCCCGGGCGAATCAGCGGCTCGGGCGGCTGTAACCGCTTCTCGGGCGCCCTGGAGGTCAAGGCCGACGCGTGGCAGGCGAGCGAAATCGCGGTGACGCGCATGGAGTGCGGGCCCGAGCTCATGAAGGAGGAGGCGAGCTTTCTCGGGGCCCTCGAATCCGCGCGCACCCATCGCCTGGAAGGCGGCCTGCTCACGCTGATCGACGAGTCCGGCGCGGTGCGCCTGCGCCTCGTGCACCTGCCGCGCCCCCCGGCGCAGCCCGGGTTTATCGGCCCGTCCTACGTTCGCGGACTGCCGCCGGGCTGATCCCCGCCGTCGCGGGGATGACACTATAGGACGAGGGTCCAATAGCGTAACGCGCCTGCCTGCGGGAGGATTCCCCCGGGTTGTGGGACTCGCATGCAAGGAGACCGCGATGAGGAAGAACCGATTGCTGTTGTTGAGTGGCGCGGTCGCCGTGGCGCTGGCGGCCGGCGGCTGCGTGAGCAAGGGCGACTACGAGAAGCTCCAGGCCGAGCGCGATGGGCTGGACCAGAAGGTGAAGGCGCTCGAGTCGCAGCGTTCCGGCCTCGAGCAGCAGAAGACCGCCCTCGAGCGCCAGCAGGGCGATCTGCGCTCGGCGGTGGTGACGCTGGAGAAGCAGCGCGCGCAGCTCGAGGCGCAGAACCGGCAGACCCGGGCGCAATACGACTCGCTCGCGCGCAACCTCAATGACGAATAGCAGAAGGGCCAGGTCCAGCTTCGCCAGTACAAGGACATGCTGACGGTCGAGGTGGCCGAGCAGCTGTTCTTCGACTCCGGCAAGGCGACGCTCAAGGACTCGGGCAAGACGGTGCTGAAGAAGGTGGGCGAGGCGCTGAAGGGCTACGAGGACAAGATCGTCCGCGTGGTCGGCCATACCGACAACGTGCCGATCGGCAAGTCGATGCAGGCGCAGTTCCCGTCGAACTGGGAGCTCTCGGCCGCGCGCGCGACCACGGTGGTGCGCTCCCTCGAGGCCGCCGGCGTGCCGCCCGAGCGCCTCGCGGCGTCGGGACGCGCCGAATACTCCCCGGTGGCGTCGAACGACGATCCCGACGGCCGGCGCAGGAACCGGCGCATCGAGATCACGCTGATCGACAAGAACCTCGCGCAGGAGCTGCAGACCAGCCCGAAGTAGCAAGGTTGGACGAGCGGGATCATTTGCCGCGGAACACGGGCTTGCGCTTCTCGTTGAAGGCGCGCACGCCCTCGCGGCGGTCCTCGGTGTCGACCAGCCGGTTGTAGGCTTCGATCTCGAAGCGGTAGCCGGTCAGGAGATCGGTCTGCAGGCCGTAGCGGATCGATTTCTTGGCCTGGCGCACCGACAGCGGAGCGTTTTCCGCGATCGCCCTTGCCGTTTCCAACGCATCTTTCAGCACGGAGGCGGGTTCGCAGGTCCGGTTGAAGATGCCCCAGGCGGTGCCTTCCTCGGCGCTGAACTGGCGGCCCGACAGGATCAGCTCCTTCGCGCGCCGCTCGCCCGCGGCGCGCGCGAGGTTCTGCGTGCCGCCGCCGCCGGGCATGATGCCCAGGCGCACCTCCGGCAGCGCGAAGCGCGCCGCGCTCGAGGCGTAGATGAAATCGCAGCACAGCGCGATCTCGAGCCCGCCGCCGAAGGCGTGGCCGTTGAGCGCGGCGAGGACCGGCAGCGGAAATTCCATCAGCGCCATGAAGCCGCGCTCGAAGAGCTCGTGCTGCGCCTGCCAGTCGGCCTGCGCCATGCCGTCGCGCTCCTTGAGGTCGGCGCCGGCGCAGAAGGCGCGCTCGCCCGAGCCCGTGAGCACGACGCAGCGGGTCTCGCCCGGCTCGGCGGTGAGCCCGGTCCAGAGCCCGTGCAGCTCGCGTCCCATCTGCGTGTCGAGCGCGTTGAGCGCCTTGGGACGGTTCAGGGTCACGACGAGGAGGTGGGGGCCGCCCGCGTCGAGCTTGAGTGTGCGGTAGTCCATGGGATGTCAACCCGATGTCAACTATCTGTCGCGTGCATGATACGGGGCATCCGCCACCGCGGCGAAGAGCGGACGGAACATGCTAACTTGCCGGCATTGGGGGATTGACAAGAGGAACGATCATGCACAAGTCAGGAGTTTATCTAGCGGGCAGCGTCATCGCTGCGGCGCTGATCGCGGGCGGTTGCGTCAGCAAGAGCGAGTTCGAGAAGCTGCAAGCCGAGAAGAACCAGGAGGTCGACGCGCTGCAGAAGCAGCGCGACTCGCTGGAGCAGCAGACCAAGCAGCTTCAGTCGCAGCGCGCGGCGCTCGAAAAGCAGCAGGCCGATTTGCGCGGCGAGGTCGACAGCCTGCAGCGGCAGAAGTCCCAGCTCGAGGCGGCGAACCAGCAGACCAAGTCGCAGTACGACGGGCTGGTCAGCAATCTCAACGAGGAAGTGAAGAAAGGCCAGCTCCAGGTGCGCCAGTACAAGGACATGCTGACGGTCGAAGTGGCCGAGCAGCTGTTCTTCGACTCCGGCAAGGCGGTGCTGAAGGATTCCGGCAAGGAGGTCCTGAAAAAGGTCGGCGAGGTGCTGAAGGGCTACGACGACAAGATCGTCCGGGTGGTCGGCCACACCGACAACGTGCCGATCGCTACGGCGCAGTTTCCCTCGAACTGGGAGCTCTCGGCGGCGCGCGCGACCACGGTCGTGCGCTTCCTGCAGTCCGCCGGCGTGCCGCCCGAGCGCCTTTCGGCGGCGGGGCGCGGGGAATTCTCGCCGGTCGCGCCGAACGACGATGCCGAGGGCCGGCGCAAGAACCGCCGCATCGAGATCACGCTCATCGACAAGAACCTGGCGCAGGAAGTCCGGGAGACGCGCTAGCGCAGCATGGACGCGAGGCCTCGCCTGGAACCCCTGACGCGGCCTCGCCAGTCCGCCGCCATCCGGCGGACGCTGGAGCAGAGCGAGCATTTTCGACACGTCGCGGCGAGAGACCTCGATCGCCTCGCGCAGCTCGCACGCCGCAGGCGGCTGCAGAACGACGAGCGCGTTCAAAGCGCCGGCGGGTATGACGGCCACCTGTGGGTCGTCCTGAGCGGCGCGGTGCGCATCAGCACGAGCACCGCCAAGGGCGGCGAGCACGTGTACGCAGTGCTCGGTCCGGGAAACTACTTCGGCCTGGCCGCGGTGATCGGCAAGGGGGTCGGAACCATCGACGCGCGCGCCTTCGGCGCCACGGAGCTCGCGTGGATCGACGGCGCCGCGCTGATGGGGCTGCTCGACGACCGGCCGT
>JBIOYV010000048.1:0-76105 GCA_044870335.1 Burkholderiales bacterium
GCTACGACAAGGTCGGCAACGTCCTGGGGCTGAAGAACGATGTCGCGCTGCCCGTCGCCAACGACTACGGCGGCCCGAGCCTGCAGCGCTTCGAGTATGACGATCTGTATCGCCTGACCAAGGCGCAGGGCGTCTTCCCGGCGAACCCGAACGCCGCCCTCGCCGACAAGTCGGCCTGCAACGGCGTGCCGACGAGCCAGTGCCGCGTGTATTCGGTGGATATGGGCTACGACTCGATCCACAACATCCTCACCAAGGCTCAGCGCGACACGCGCTACCCGCCGGGCAACACCCAGGGGATCGTGCAGAAGAAGACCGACTACGACTTCACCTACGGATACGGCACACCGCACCCGCCCACGCACATCGGCGTTCGCACCTACAGCTACGACCTGAACGGCAACCAGACCGGCTGGACCCACGACCAGAACGGCACGAGAAGGACCATCGTCTGGGACGACGAGAACCGCATCCAGTCGGTCGCCAACAACGGCAGCACCAAGGACTATAAATACGACGACCAGGGCAACCGCGTGATCAAGCGCGGGCCGCAGGGCGAGACGGTGTACGTGAACCAGTTCTACACCGACCGCCCGGGCTCGAACGCCACCAAGCACTTCTACGCCGGCACCAGCCGCATCGCCTCCAAGCTCGCGCGCCAGGACGCCGTCGGCTCCAACCCCAACGGCAACACGCCCTTCGAGAAGGACCTGTACTTCTACCACCCAGACCACCTAGGGAGCTCGAGCTACATCACCGACCTCAACGGCAAGCTCTACGAGCACCTCGTCTACTTCCCCTTCGGCGAGGGCTGGATCGAGGAGAACACCAACGTCCAGAGAACGCCGTATCACTTCACGGCGAAGGAGCTGGATGAGGAGACGGGGCTCTACTACTTCGGGGCGCGGTACTACGACCCGCGAACATCGGTCTGGGCAAGTACTGACCCGATAGTCCGGAAATACCTACCGAATGGCGGGCAGGCAATTAGTTTCAATCCGCCGTCTCTGGCGAATGGGTGGCACCCAGGATTTGTTATGCCAGGCATGGGTGGGGTGCTGAATGGCAAGAATCTCGCTGTTTATACATATGCACATTTGAACCCCTTGCGCTATGTCGATCCCGATGGGAATGAAGCCAAGGGAGGTGACATTAAGTTCACTTGGGGTCTGCAAGCTGGTGCGAAAGTGCGGGCGTTCGGCGTCGTGAAGGTGGAAGCAGAGGTAAATATCGGGCGAGCCGAAGTCAGCTTGATCACAGGCGAAAGGACCGTATCGGAGTCTTACAGGCTTGATGGCGGTGTCGCGGGATACCGCGCGGGGTTGAAAGCGGAGCGAGAGGCTAAAGGCAGTCCCACTCCGATGAAGGCCGACCGATTTGGCCGCCCAATCTTGGGATCAGGAACAAGCATTGACGATTTGCTGCGTGGGAAAGATTTTCACGTTTCACCTGTCGCAGGGAAGGAAGAAGCGACCTTGGGAAGGGAATCCGGTGACGTCATGCTTGAATTGGGAGCGGCCGCTCTCATTGGCGTGGAGGCAAAACTTAACCTTTCGGAGTTGTTCCGAGTCATAGTGAACAACGGCAAGGACAAGCCCAGCGGTAACATTGGCGATATCGTCGCCCCCTAGGAACCGGAGGATGAAATGGCCACGTTCAGGCTGGTGTTTGGTTCGATATTGGTTGGCCTGCTGGCTGCTACGTACCTGTATCTTCTAGTAACAAAGCCCGGCACCGATTTGAGCCTTCGTGACCAGGTGGTGATAGCCGCCGGTGTTCTGAGCGGCTTTATCTTGTGGGTTTGGATGTTCACCGATTTCTTTGGTCGCAAGGAATTGCGGCATCGGGCACTTTGGGGTTGGGCGCTTTTCTTGTTGAATCTCCTTGCGGCTGCTGTTTACTTCGTGGCTATCTATTTTCCGCGCGAGCGGAAAAGCCACTATCCGGCGCCTTCGTAAAAGCAACGTTCTGCATTCGGCCGCACACTGGCACTTCGGCGATTAACGCGGCGCCGAAGCAAGCTGTCATCGTTATTTCCAAGCGAACAAGTTCGGTAGAGCTAAGGAGCCGCCGAGGAATGCCCTGCAGTCTTAGCGCGGCTCGTCGCACCCAAGTCGGCCAGGAATACGCAAAATCGGCGGCTAGAAGGTTGGACCTACGCACAAACGACAATGCGGGACATCAGTAGGACACCAGCAGATGTGGGCGTCCGCGTCCTGGCCGCGATATTGGTCGTTGGTGGAGTTGCCGGAATATTTGTGTCGATCTATCTGGGTTATCAATTGTTCCTGCGTCACTGGGGGCTGGTCGTTGTCGGCATAGTTTTTTGTATGGTGTTCGCATGGACAATCCTGACCGGAATCCGCCTCTGGCACAACGAACGGCGCGGCGAGATGTGGGCCAAAGTGTTGTACGTTGCTCAGGTTCCAATAATTACCGTACCTGGATTTGTATACGAGTACTACACCGGCTTTTCGATCGCGATCTTAGGTGGCCATGTTGAGGACAACTTAAGGCTTCGGCTGGGCGCTAATTTGTCCGTTTACGTCGATAGTCGTATCGATGATGTGGTCTACGGTCTCAATTTATTCGCGCTTGCCGCGGTTATTTATCTGATGCGGCGAAAGAAAGCGGCATAGCGCGCGCCTAGCTGTGAAGCGTCAAGAGGTTGTTGCGGGACTGAGCTAAGCGAGCGGCCGGCGCGAGACCTTTGATGCCTTGGTGCGTGCGATGCCAGTTGTAGTGGTGCATCCAACGCTCGAGCATTGTGGTGCGTTCGGAGGAATGGTTATAAAGAATGCCGTAGGCCCATTCCCGCAGGTGTCCTCGGCACGCCGGTAGCCGAGCGGGCGCCGGTGCAAACACAACTCGACGGCCCGGCCAAGGAGCGCAGCAAGCGCCTGGACCCAGACGAGCATGGTGAGAAGCATGGGGCGGGCGGGTTGTTGTTAGGGTTCAGCATGCCAACGCGAAGCTCGCTCCGGCCCTCAGGTTCGCAGGCGCCCTTTCTTATCCATTCGTACGATTCCAGGCGGGCATGTCCGCATTCGGATCGCTTTACAGGCTCGCAGCTGCGCTCGCGCGAGAAGTGGCGCGGCGGCGATTTCGACTCGCCCGGTCTTGGGTCCTGGGCCGCAAAGCGTGGCCCTCTGGCGGGTGGCCGATTTGATGCGGGCTCTGGCGGACCCGGATCTCTCTCTCGGATTATTTAACCTTTCCTCGAGTGGGCGTGTTCTTTCTCGGAAGCTATTGGTTTTACCGAATGGGCAAGAAAGATAATGTGTCACCAAAAATGCAGTATGCCGTCAAATAGCGTGCGACGGCGCCTACCAGCGCGCTGTTGACCGACGCCTGCGGCTCGCTGTGCTGCGCATGCGACGCGGCAAAACGCGAACTATAGAGCGCTCCCTATGATGGCGGCTTCTGCACTTCGTGCCGCCGGCTTCGTGGTGGCCGCCGGCATTTGCTTGTTGGTCTACGAAGTCTTTATAGAGTTGCGCTACGTATGGTTCATCCGCCCAGAGCAGGCGCTCATGGTTCGAGGCGTTTCCGCTGCAGCAATCGTCGTAATACTGGGCCTTTGGCTTAAATTTCCCTCGCCACTTACCGTAGCCGTGGTGGCGGTTGCGGGGTTCGCCGCTCCATCTTTGATAGACGGCAAGACGTTTGGTGGCTGGGACATACCTTCCATTCTCAATGCGGCGATACCGGTGGGTTTGCTCGTGGGAGCTACTTACCTTCGCAAGAAATGGATTCGCTTCGGAAAAGGAGCGCAGGATTCCAGGGCGACACGATGAAAGTCAGGATAGCGAGTGTCGGGATTCTGGCACCGGCTACCAAGTCGCGCGCACCTAGTCGGCCTTGATCCCGGCCGACTTGATGATCGGCCACCACTTTTCGATCTCCGCTTTGTGGTGCGCGCCGAGCGCCTCCGGGGTCTGCTGGTCCCGCGGAAGGATTTCCTGGCCGAGATCCATCAGGCGCTTGCGCGCGCCGTCGTCGGCCGCGGCATCGACCATCGCCGAGTTGAGCCGCGCGATGACCGCGGGCGGTGTGCGGCTGGGCACCCAGAGTCCGTGCCAGACCGCCATGTAATACCCAGGCATGCCCGCTTCGTCCACCGTCGGGATGTCGGGCGCGACCGATAGCCGTGTGGTCTGCGTGACCGCGTATGCGCGCACCTTGCCCGAGCGACTCTGCGGGAGCGCGTTCACCGCCTGGTCGAAGAACACGTCGACGTGGCCGGCCATGATGTCCGCCGAGGCCGGCGCGCCGCCGCGGTAGTGGACGATCTGCGCCGCGCCGCCGGTGAGCTTCTGGAAGTACACCCCGCTGATGTGCGAGGGCGTGCCGGCGCCGCCCGTGGCGATGGAGATCGGCGTGCTCCTCGCGTACTCGATCAGCGACTTGAGGTCCTTCGAGGGCAGGCCGTTCTTCGAAACGACGACCTGCGGGTTGGTCACGAACATGCCGACCGGCGCCAGGTCCTTCAGCAGGTCGTACTCCAGCTTGTACATCGCGCCGTTGATCACGTGCGGGCCGATGTGGCCGATGCTGACCATGTAGCCGTCGGGCGCTGCCCGAACCACCCGGCCGACGCCGATGTTGCCGCCCGCGCCCGTGACGTCCTCCACCAAGACCGGCTGCCCGAGACTCTTCGTCATCCGCTCGGCCATGATCCGCGCGATCGTGTCCGTCGGCCCGCCCGCCGAGAACGGCACGACGATCGTGACCGGCCGGGTCGGGAAGTTCTGCGCAAACGCAGCGCTGCTGCATGAGACCAGCGCCAGTGCGAATAGCCGTACCCTGTTCATGGCACCTCCCTTGCCTAGATTCTAATTGCGTGGCCCCGTGACCGGGTGGTGCGTGTTCAGCATGTCGAGCGCGCGGCGCCAGCTGTCGTCGGCGTCGCGGGACCGCGCTGCCGCCTCGATGGCGCGCACGTGCTCCACGATGCAGCAGTCGTTGTAGCGGTCGCGCTCGCCCTGGAGCACGAGCGTCGGCACGCGCACCCGCGCGGCGAGGCGCTCCGGGTCGGTGACGGAGGAGGTCGACGGATACCACGCGATTACCACGGACACGCTTTCCGGCATGCTCGTGGCGAACGCAAGCGCAGCGCCGCCGCCGAGCGAGAAACCGACCACGGCAGCCTTTCCCGGTGCCGCTTCCGCGGCCTGCCGCGCCCGTCCGATTGCGCTCTCGAGCGCATCGCGACCGCCCTCGCGCCTGAGGATTTCATTGCCGTAGAGCAGCACCGAGTAGTACCCCTTGTCGGCCAGCGCCTTGGTGAAGTCGTGGTAGAGCCCATAAAGACTGGGAGACGCGCCGGAAATGACCATCGCCACCGGACCCGGCTGCTTCGGCAGATAGACGGTCTGCGTGGGATCGGCGAATGCGGGCGGCGCGACGCCGAGGGCGCACGCCATGCCGATGGCGGCGACCGACCTGGTCAGGAACAGGGGAAGATCGTGTGTGCCGGGCATACGGTGAGTGTACGCACATTAGAATTCCGGCATGAAGACCACCGCGCCGCCCGACCCCAATACCCGAAAGCCGAGCTTCAAGCCGCCGCCGCTCGCCTGCGACGCCCATTGCCACGTCTTCGGTCCCGCATCGAAATTCCCTTACGCGCCCGACGCGCCGTACTGGCCGCCGGACGCGGGCTTCGAGTCTTTACAGAAGCTGCATTCAACCCTGGGGATCGAGCGCGCGGTGATCGTGCACGCGAGCTGCCACGGCGCTGACATGCGGGTGACGCTCGACGCGATCGCGCGCTCGGGAGGGAAGTACCGCGGTACCGCAATAATCGATCCGTCCTATACTGAAAAACAGTTTCGGGATATGCATGAAGGGGGCATCCGCGGGGTGCGGTTCAACTTCGTGCAGCACCTCGGCGGGCGGCCGGACATGGCGTTCTTCGACCGCACGGTCGCGCGCCTGAAGGACATGGGGTGGCATCTCATCCTGCACCTCGATGCGACCGACCTCGTCGAGTTCAGGAAGAAGTTCGAGGCGATCCGGGTGCCGATGGTGATCGACCACATGGGGCGGGTGAAGGCCGCGGACGGGCTGGAGCAGGAACCGTTCAGGATTCTTTTGAATTTTATGAAGCTGGAAACGTTCTGGGTCAAGGTCTGCGGCGCCGAGCGCGTGTCTTCCAAGGGTCCGCCGTTCGACGACGCGCTGCCTTTCGCGCGCGCGCTGATCGAAGCGGCGCCGGAGCGGATCCTCTGGGGCACCGACTGGCCGCATCCCAACGTGGGCAGGCACATGCCGAACGACGGCGACCTCGTCGATCTCTTCGCGCGCATGGCGCCGGAGCCCGCGCTGCAGCGCAAGATCCTGGTGGAGAATCCGGCCAGGCTGTACGGCTTCGAGGAGATCGGGTCATGAAGTATCCAGCGCTCGCATTCATCGGCTTCGGCGAGGCGGGCCAGGCGCTCGCCGCGGGGTTTCGCGCCGAAGGCGTCGCCGCCATCGCCGCCTGGGACATTCTTTTCCCCGAAGGGCAGGGCGGAGCGCGACTGCGCTCGGCCGCCGAGCGCATTGGCGTGCGGATCGGGCGCGACAGCGCCGACGCGGTACGCGGGGCGGACATCGTGTTTTCCGCGGTGACCGCCGCCTCCAACCTCGAAGCGGCGAAGCAGGCCGCCCCGGGGCTCTCGGCCGGGCAGTTCTACGTCGAGCTCAATTCCGTCTCGCCGAACCGCAAGCGCGAGGCCGGCGCGATCGTGGGCAGCCGCGCCCGCTTCGTCGGGATGGCGGTGATGGCGCCGGTGCACCCGTTGCGGCACAAGACGCCGGTGCTGGTCTCGGGACCCGCCGCCCCGGAGCTCGTGCCAATGCTCAAGCGCTGCGGCATGGACGTCGAGGAGGTCGGAACCGACGTCGGCGCGGCCGCCGCGATCAAGATGGTGCGCAGCGTGATGGTCAAGGGGCTCGCGGCGCTCACCCAGGAGTGCTTCATGGCGGCGCGCCGCGCCGGCGTCGAGGAGCGCATCATCGCTTCGCTCTCGCAGAGCTATCCGATGATCGACTGGGCGAAGCTCGCCGACTACAACCTCGAGCGCATGGCCACGCACGGGCTGCGGCGCGCCGCCGAGATGCGCGACGTATGCGAGACGCTCGAGAGCCTCGGCGTCGAGCCGGCCCTCACGCGCGGCACGGTGGCCCGCGAGCAGCGCACCGGCGAGGCGCGCCTGAAGGAGAAGTTCGGCGGCAAGGTGCCCGAGGACCGCGGAGCGATCCTCGACGCGCTGATCGGCCAGGGCAACGGAGCGCTGGTTTAAACTCGCCGCATGGCAAGGATCATCGGCGGCATCGGCACTTCCCACGTGCCGACGATCGCCATGGCGTTCGACCAGGGAAAGCGCGAAGACCCGGACTGGAAGCCCCTGTTCGAAGGCTACGAGCGCGTGGCGCGCTGGCTCGAGGAGAAGCGGCCCGACGTGCTCTTCTTCTGCTTCAACGACCACGCCACGAGCTTCTTCTTCGACCATTACCCGACCTTCGCGCTCGGGGTGAGCGGCGAGTACGCGATCGCCGACGAAGGCCTGGGTCCGCGCCGGATCCCGCCGCTCAAGGGCCACGCTCCGCTCTCGCGCCATATCGCGCGCGCCTTGGTCAGCGATGAGTTCGACATCTCCATCTTCCAGGACACGCCGCTCGACCACGGCCTGCATTCGCCGCTCACCATGATGTGGCCGTCCCGGCCCGACTGGCCGGGGCGCGTGGTGCCGCTCGTGGTGAACGTCATCCAGCAGCCGCTGCCCAGGCCGAGCCGCTGCTTCGCCCTGGGCAAGGCGCTGCGCAGGGCGATCGAGTCCTACCCGGAAGATCTCAGGGTGGCGATGGTGGGCACCGGGGGTCTCTCGCACCAGATGATCGGCGATCGCGCCGGCTTCAACGACGAGCGCTGGGACCGCGAGTTCCTCGAGCTGATCGAGCGCGACCCCGAGCGCCTCGCGCGCATGTCGATCGAGGAGTTCATGCGGCTGGGCGGCAACGAAGGCGCCGAGATCATCATGTGGCTCATCATGCGCGGCGCCCTCGCGCCGAACGCGCGCAAGATCCACCAGAACTACTACCTCCCCATGACCACGGCCATGGCCGTTGCAGTTTTTGAATGACCCGGCGATGAGTTACGTTTTCGATCTGGAGCGGAGCGCGAAAGGATTGCGCCTCAACCGTTTCCTGCACGGGCTCACCGTGGCCGAGAAGCGCAAGCGCTTCCTGGAGTCGCCGGAAGAGGCGATGAAGGGGCTGACCGAGGAGGAAAAGCAGATGGTGCGGCGCCTGGACTGGAAGGCGATGCAGGACTACGGTGCGAGCTTCTTCTGCCTCGAGAAGCTCGCGCGCTCCAAGGGCGTGTCGAACCCCGAGATGGTGGCCGCCTTCCGCGGCGAGACGCTGGAGCAGTTCCTGAAGACACGCAGGGTACCGGGAGCACGCTAGTGGACGAAAAGAGGCGGGATCGGCTGGCGCGGAACAAGAAAAACGCGATGGGGTTCTACGACCTGATGTTCAACCGGTCGAAGCCCCGCGAGGCGATGGAGCGCTTCGCGGGCGCCGGGTACACGCAGCACAACCCGCACGTGGGCGACGGCAAGGAGCCGTTCATCGCCTATTTCGAGCGCATGGCGCGCGAGTATCCCGGCAAGAAGGTGGAGTTCAAGCGCGCCGTCGCCGAAGGCGACTACGTGGTGCTGCACTGCCGTCAGCTCTGGCCGGGCGACGCGACCCCCGAGTGGGCGGGAATCGACATCTTCCGGCTGGACGACGCGGGCAAGGTGGTCGAGCACTGGGACGTGCTGCAGGTGGTGCCGACGACGGCGGCCAATTCCAACGGGATGTTCTAAGCCATGCTCAGCACGCTGATGGGCGATTACCCGGTTACGAAGCAGTTCCGGACGCACACCGACAAGTTCGCCTTCGCCGGGATCAAGGGCGGCCCCGCGGGCGAGTTCAAGCGCGTGGTGCGAAACCTCGAGTTCGACGTCGCCGAGATGGCGATCATGACGCATCTCATCGCGAAAGCGCACGGCAAGCCGTACCGCCTGCTGCCCTTCGTGGTGCTGGCGCGGTTCCAGCATCCGTTTCTCGTGTACAACGCCGCGCGCGGGACGTTCGCGCCCGAGGATCTGCAAGGCAAGCGCGTCGGCGTGCGCTCCTACTCGGTGACGACCGGCGCGTGGATCCGGCACATCCTCGCCGAGGACCACCGCGTCGATCTCGCGCGCATCCACTGGATCACCTTCGAGGAGGCGCACGTCGCCGAGTTCCGCGACCCGCCCAACGTGCAGCGCGCGCCGGCCGGCAAGGAGATCATGGCCATGCTGCGCTCGGGCGAGCTCGACGCGGCGATCGTCGGCGCGATCCCGAAGGAGGAGACGATCAAGCCCCTGATCCCCGATCCGGAAGCTGCCGGCAAGCGCTGGGCCGAGCAGCACGGCGCGATCCAGCTCAACCACCTGGTGGTGGTGAAGTCGAGCGTCTCGCGCGACATGGCCGACGACGTGTACCGGCTTCTCGTCGAGAGCAAGAAGGCCGCCGGCAACCCGCCGATGCTGCCTCACGGCCTCGAGGCCAACCGCCGCAACCTCGAGGTTGCCATCGACTGCGCCTACAGGCAGGCGCTGATCCCGCGGCGCTTCACCGTGGATGAACTTTTCGAGTGAGTGGAGAAGCAATGAAACGCCTTTCGATCTTTCTGGTTGGAGCGGCGCTCGCGGCCTCGGCCGGGGCACAATCGTTTCCGACCAAGCCCATCCGGCTGGTGGTCCCGTTCGGTCCCGGCGGCGTTGCCGACATCACCGCGCGCACCGTGGCGCCGGAGATCGGCAAGGGCCTGGGCCAGCAGCTCGTGATCGAGAACAAGCCGAGCGCCGGAGGCGTGGTGGCGGGGCAGGACGTGGCGCGCTCCGCGCCCGACGGCTACACGCTGCTCCTCATCAACAACGGCACGGCCGTGAGCAAGGCGCAGTTCAAGTCGCTGCCCTACGATCCCGAGCGCGACTTCGAGATGATCAGCACCGTCGGGTTCTTTCCGCTGGTGATCATGACCGACTCGAAATCGCCCTTCAAGAACCTGCAGGACCTCGTCGCTGAAGCGAAGAAGAATCCCGGCAAGCTGAACGTCGGCACCATCGGCATCGGCAGCACGCAGAACCTCGCCGCGGAGCTCTTCAAGTCGACGACCGGCACGAGCTTCCAGATCGTCCCCTACAAGGCGACCGGCGAGGTGGTCACCGCCGCGAAAAGCGGGGACGCCGCAGTCATCTTCGAGTTCCTTGCGCCGATGACTTCGCACATCAAGTCCGGGAACCTGCGTCCGCTCGCCATCACCGTCGCGAAGCGCTTTCCCACGATTCCCGACGTGCCCACCGCCATCGAGGGCGGCATCGCCGGCTACGACGTCGCATCGTGGAACGGGCTCGCGGCACCGGCCAAGACGCCGCGCGCAGTGATCGACCGCCTGCACCAGGAGGTGGCGAAGGTGCTCGCTTCTCCCGACATCCAGAAGCGCCTGTCGGAGCTGGGCGTCGAGGCGCGCGCCAGCACGCCGGAGGAGCTGCGCAAGTTCTTCGCCGCCGAGACGCAGCGCTGGGCGAAGGTCGTCGAGACGGCGAAGATTCCGAAGCAGTAGACCTCAGTTGCGGGCGAGCCAGGTCTTCGCCTGCTGCAGCTCCGGGCGCGGGTCGCCTTTGCCCGCGAGCTCCAGCAGCTTGGTGTAATGAGCCTTGGCACGCGCGCCGTCGCCGGCGCGTGCCGCCGCCAAAGCTGCTCCATAAGTGCCGCGGAAGCGCTTTGGATTCTCGAGCGCGGAGGCGTCGAACTCTTTCAGCGCCTGCGCGGGCTGGTTGAGCTCGAGCAGCATCTCCCCCAGCAGCTCGCGCGACGGCGCCAGGTGCCCGGGCGTCACGGTCGCCTTCTCGCTTGCGTCCTGCCGGTCGGCCGACTGGCGCATCAGCGCGAGCGCCGTTTCGCGCCGGCCCTGCGCGAGCTCGATCCAGGCCTGCGCCGCGAGCCGCTGGATCTCGACCTGCTCGGTCCAGTAGGCCTCCTTGCCGGCGGCGAGCGCGTCTCGCAGCCGCGCGAGCTGCGCGGCGTCCGCCTGCGCGGCGTCGGCATCGCCCGAGCGTGCCGCGCCCACCGCGCGCGCGAAATGGATCATGGCGTCGGCATAGGGCCACTTGCTCGCTCGCGGCGTGAGCCGGGCCGCCATTTTCCAGTCGCCGCGCTCCATGGCGTAGCGCGCGCCGCCCGCGGCGAGCGCGTAGGCGCCATTGTTGCGCTCGGAGCGCGCGGCGTCGGCTTCGCCGCGCTCGAGCGCGCGCTTCGCCTCCGCGTCCCGCCCGAGCTGCAGCGCCGCGTAGACCTGGTAGTCGATCGCGTGCAGGGCGTCGTCGGGGGTGTTGGTGCGGCGCGCCGTTTCCTCGGCGCGCCGGTTGGTCTCGATCGAGTCTTCCCATGCGCCGACGCGGGTGAAGATGTGCGAGGGCATGTGCAGCGCGTGCGCCGCGGAAGGGGCGATGGCGGCGTACTTGCGCGCCGCCGAAAGACCCCTGGCCGCGATCGGCGGATAGTCGTAGCTGTGGATGAGGTAGTGCGCCACCCCGGGATGGTCGGGCTGCGAGGCGAAGATCGGCTCGAGGATCGCCGCGGCCTTGAGCTGGCGGGAATAGGTCTTGTCGTTCAGGTCCGCGGCGATGTTGAGCGCCAGCGCATAGAAGATCGCGGCCTCGCTGTCCTGCGGATGGCGCCCCGCGAGCTGCTGCATGGCCTTCTCGTACCGCAACACCCGCTCGCGCCAGGGCGCCCGGTCATGGGTGTAGAAGGCGGCAATGGCCTCGAGGTAGTCGCGCTCGCGCTGGGTCTTCGGCGCCGCCGCCAGGCCTTTGTCGACCGCGGCCTGGCCCTCGAGCAGCACCTTTTCCGCCGGCTGCCCGCCGAACGGATTGAGCAGGCGATTGACGCCGAGGCCCCAGTAGGCGATGGCGCACGACGGGTCGGCCTCGAGCACGTCGAGGAACGCCTTGCGGCCTTCCGGGAACCAGAACGAATGCAGCAGGGCCACGCCGCGCTCGAACCCCGCCTGCACCTTCGGATCGCAGGAGGTCGGGAAGACGGCGCTTCCGAGCTGCTCCGGCGGCCGGCCGGTCGCCGGCTTGGGCTCGTCGTGCCCACGCGCCGCGTGCGCGGCAAGTCCCAAGAAGATTGCGCTGAAAACCGTCGCCTGCCAGTTGCGCATGTCGCTTCTCCGTTCGTTGAATAGGCAGGTATTCAAGCCGAGATCGATCCGAAAAGTCCCGAGGAAACGGCTAAGCTTTGGCGAAGGATTCGATGAGCGGCATGAAGATCGGCGACTGGACGGTCGAGCCCGAGCTGAACCAGCTTTCGGCCGCGGGCAAGACCGTGAGGCTCGAGCCCAAGGCCATGGCGGTCCTCGCCTGCCTGGCCGAGCGGCCCGGCGAGGTGGTGAGCCGGGAGGCCCTGCTGTCGAAGGTCTGGTCGGGCCTGGTGGTCAGCGACGATGCGCTCACCCAGGTGGTCATCAAGCTGCGCAAGGCGCTCGGCGACTCCGCCGACCAGCCGGCCTACATCCAGACCATCTCCAAGCGCGGCTACCGGCTGGTCGCCCCGGTGGCGCGACCGGAACGGCCGTCCGCCCCGCCGCCCAAGCGCCGTTATCCGTGGGCCCTGGGGGCGGGCATCGGCGTCGCTCTGCTCGCTACGATCGCCCTCTGGGCCTTGCACGACAAGCGCTCCGGCCCCGTGCCGGACATCGAGGAGGCGCGGGCCGTCCAGCCTACCGTGTCCATCAGGCCGTTCGAGGCCCTGGGAGACGATGCGGAGGCCGCGCTCCTGGCGCGCGGCCTGACCGCGGATCTCGCCACCGACTTGTCGAAGGTGGTAGGCCTCTCGGTCATTGGCGTGGGGTCGCCGGGCGACGCGGCGGGCCCGGGCGCACCCGCCGACGGCGCCGCGATCCGTTACGTCGTGTCCGGCTCGGTGCAACGCGTCGATGACCGCGTCCGCCTGCACGTGCGCCTTTCGGATGCGCAGACCGGCAGGCAGCTATGGTCGGAGCGCTTCGACCGCGCGCTCAGCAGCTTCTTCGCGGTCCAGGAAGAGCTCGGGCCGAAGATTCTGCAGATCCTGCCGGCCAAGGTGAGCGAGGCCGAATTGCGTCGGATGGCCCGGCGGCATACCGGCAACCTGGAGGCTTACAAGTATTTCCAGCGCGGGCAGGCGGCGCTGCTCGTGCGGCAGAAAGCCGAAAACGAGAGCGCGCGCGAGATGTTCCGCCGCGCCATCGCGCTCGACGCCGGCTTCGCGCGCGCGTATGCGGCGCTCGCGCTTACCTACGCGGCGGACTACCGCAACCAGTGGGCGAGCGACGGCGCCGCGGCGCTGGAGCGCGCGTTCGATCTCGCGCGCACCGCGCGCGAGATCAATCCGGACCTGCGCGAGACCTACTGGGTGCTCGCTTTCGTGCACCTCGAGCGGCGCGAGCACGCCCAGGCGCTGCGCTACCTCGAGACCGCGGTTGAGCTCTATCCGTCCTTCGCCGATGCGTACGCGCTCATGGGCGGCATCAAGACCTACATCGGGCGTCCGGCGGAGTGCGTGCCGCTCCTGCGCACCGCGATGCGCCTCAATCCCGAGGCGAGCCACCTCTACTTCCTGATTCTCGGGCGGGCGTACTTCGCGCTCGGCGACGTGGAGCAGGCGCGCGTGAACCTCGAGCAGGCGCTGCAGCGCAATCCGGTGAACCTCGAGGCGCACGTCTACATGGCCGCGCTGCAGGTGGCGGCCGGCGACAGGGCGGCCGCCGCCTGGAAAGCCGAGGAGATCCGCGCGCTGCAGCCCGGCTTCTCCACCCGTGCCTGGATGGAAACCCAGCCGCTGACCGATCCGGCCCAGAAGACCCGGCTCGTGCAGGCCCTGGGCGAGCTCGGCCTCTGAGCGACTTTCGCCTTTTTCTGGCCGGGCGGTTTTTCGCCGCACTGGCGCTGCAGATGCAGTCGGTCGCGATCGGCTGGTATCTGTACGACCGGACAGGCGACGCGATGGCGCTCGCCTACGCCGGGCTCGCGGTGTTCCTTCCGATCGCGCTGTTCTCGCTTCCCGGCGGCGACGTCGCGGACCGCGTCGACCGGCGCTGGATCCTCGGCACCGCGCACCTCGCGCAGGCCGCCGGGTCGCTCGTCCTGGTTTTTCTGACTTTCATGAAAACCCAGGAAATCTGGCCCTTTTATGCAGTGCTCGCGCTCGCGGGCACGGCCCGCGCCTTCTCGGGCCCCGCGGTGCAATCGCTCCTGCCGTTCCTCGTGACGCGCGAGCGCTTTCCCGCCGCGGTGGCGTGGAGCTCCTCGGCGCAGCAGAGCGCGACGGTGCTCGGGCCGGCGGTCGGCGGCCTGATCTACCTCGCCGGCGCGTCCGCGAGCTTCGCCGCCTGCAGCGTCGCCTCGCTCGCGGTGGCCACCTGCTGGTTTTCGATCCGCGCCCGCGGCGGCGTCGCCCACGCGGCGGGCGGCGCAGCGGTGTCGAGGCTGCTGGAAGGCCTGCGCTACCTGCGCGTGAGCCGCGTGCTGCTCGGCGCGATCTCGCTCGATCTCTTCGCCGTGCTCCTCGGCAGCATCACCGCGCTCCTTCCGATTTATGCGCGCGACATTCTCGGGGTCGGCCCCGACGGCCTGGGCCTCATGCGCAGCTCGGTCGCGGTGGGCGCGGTCGCCATGGGCCTCGCGCTCGCTCAGGTCCCGGCGGCCCGCCAGGCGCACGCGGGGCGCTCGCTTTTCCTCGGGGTGGCGGTGTTCGGCCTCGCCGCGCTGGCTTTTGCAGTTTCAAAGACGCTTTTCTTCTCCCTCGTCATGCTTGCGCTCATGGGCGCCGCCGACATGATGAGCGTGTTCGTGCGCTCGAGCGTGGTGCAGCTCGGCACCCCCGACGAGATGCGCGGACGGGTGAGCGCGGTGCACTCGCTCTTCGTCGGCACCGCCAACGAGCTCGGCGACTTCCGCGCCGGCGCGATGGCCGCGTGGCTCGGCGCCATGCCGGCGGTCCTGGCGGGCGGCTGCGCGACGCTGGCGGTCGTGGCGCTGTGGTCCTGGCTCTTCCCCGAGCTGCGGCGCGTGGAGCGCCTCGCCGACGTCAAGACGTAACGACCGCCCTGGATCCGATGCGTGTGGGATACTGCGCTTTTAAGGGGGAGCTCGACATGTCCGCACTGCCAGCAGGATGGAAGCCGTTTTCACTGGGCGCGCTCGCCGGCGCGGTCGCTATCACTTGGGCGGGCTTCGACGCCTTCGGCTGGAAGACTTCCGGCGCCTCGGAAACGCTCGGCAAGCGCCAGGCCGACACGGCGGTGGTCGCGGCGCTGGCGCACATCTGCGACGCCCGGTTCAGGAAGGAAGCCGATTTTTCCGCCCGCCTCGCCGCGCTCGAGAAGGTCGAGCGCTATTCGAGGGGCGAGGCGGTCTCGAAAGCGGGCTGGGCGACGATGCCCGGCAATGCCGAACCGAACCAGGACGTCGGCCGCGCCTGCGCGGAGCTGCTCTTCCCCGAGAAGAAGCCGTAAGTCATCGTCGCCGCTTCGTCAAGCCGCGTAGCGCAGGACCGCGATGAAGTGGCACGCGGTACCGGCGACGACGAAAAGATGCCAGACGAAGTGGAAGTACCGGATCCGTTCCGCCATGAAAAACGCCGCGCCCGCCGTGTAAGCGACACCGCCTGCGATCAGCCAGAAGAGCCCCCAGCCCGGCACGAGGGTCCATACCGTCTTGGCCGCGATGACGACCAGCCAGCCCATCGCGAGATACGTCCACGTCGACAGGGTCGTGTACCGCACGCCGCCGAGCGCTTTCAGCGCCGTCCCGGCGATGGCCATGCCCCACACCAGCCCGAACAGCGTCCAGCCCCAATCGCCGCGAAGCACGCCGAGCGTGAACGGCGTGTAGGTCCCGGCGATCAGGAGGTAGATCGCCGAGTGATCGAGGATCTGGAGCACGCGCTTCGCGCGGCACCTCGGAAGCGCGTGAAACAGCGTGGAGGCGAGATACAGCAGCACCATGGTGGTCGCGAACACGCTCGCGCCCACGATTCCGGCCGTGCCGCCCCGCTGCTGCGCGGCGATGACGAGCACCGGGAAAGCCGCCACCGCCGCCGACAAGCCGAGGCCATGGCTGACGCTGTTGGCGAGTTCCTCTCCGAGGGACTGCGGCCGCTCCTGCATTGCACGAGTCTACCGCAAGCGGCTATGCGCCTCGCCGTTGCGCGTGTCTCGTCTGTGATAAACATCATGAATGCTCACCTGGTGGCTCTACGTTCTCGAATGCCGGGGCGGCGTCCTCTACACCGGCATTGCCAGGGACGTTGATGCGGAAAGGTTCATCGCAAGCCCATGACGCAAGAAGCCGAACCGAGGCGAACCCGCGCCCTCGTGGCCGCCGTGCAGCGGCCCAGCGTGACCGACCTCGAGTTCGAGGCCTCGCTCGAGGAGCTGCGCCAGCTCGCGAAGACGCTGGGCTTCGAGGTGGTGGGCCGGTTCACGCAGAAGCGCGCCGGGTTCGACTCGGCGGCGTACTTCGGCACCGGCAAGCGCGAGGAGCTCGCCGCCCTGCGGGAGCGCGACGGCGTGAACGTGATCCTCATCGACCACGAAATCTCCCCCTCGCAGGCGTTCAACCTGGCGAAGGAGGCCGGCTGCGAGGTGATGGACCGCACCATGGTGATCCTCGAGATCTTCCACCGGCACGCAGCCTCGCGCTTTGCGCGCGCGCAGGTCGAGATCGCCCGGCTGGGCTACATGGGGCCGCGCCTGCGCGAGGCGGCCAAGCAGGCCGGCCCCAAGGACCGGGCGCGCAGCGGCACCGGCGGGCGCAGCGGCGGCGAGTCGCACGGCGAGCTCGACCGGCGCAAGATCCGCGACCGCATCGCCGAGCTGCAGGAGGAGCTCGACGCGATGATCCTCGAGAGGAAGACGCAGCGCGCCCGGCGGCAGGAGCGCCAGGGCCTCGCGCGCGTGGCGCTCGTCGGCTATACGAACGCGGGCAAGTCCACCCTGATGCGCGCGCTCACCGGGAGCGAGGTGCTGGTGGCGAACAAGCTTTTCGCGACGCTCGACACCACGGTGCGCGCCCTGCATCCCGAGACCGTGCCGCGCGTGCTGGTGAGCGACACGGTCGGCTTCATCAAGAACCTGCCGGTCGGGCTGGTCGCGTCGTTCAAGTCGACGCTCGACGAGGCGCTCGAGGCCTCGCTCCTCGCCCACGTCGTCGATGCGAGCGATCCGGGCTTCGAGCGGCAGCTCGCGGTGACCGAGGAGGTGCTCGACGAGATCGGCGCGAAGGACCTGCCGCGGCTCCTCATCTTCAACAAGATCGACCGCGGTGGTGACGAGGCGGCATTGCGCGCGAAGCACCCGGGATGCATCGTGATGAGCGCCCGCCGCGAGGGCGATATTGCAAAGCTGCACGAGGCCATCGCCGCGTTCTTCCAGCGCGACCTCGTCGAGGCCGAGCTCTTCCTCCCGTGGGCCGCGCAGAACCTGCGCGGGGAGATCTTCGCCACCTGCAAGGTCCTCGAGGAGCGCGCCGACGGCGAGGGGGCGTTCCTGCGCGTGCGTGGCGCACCCGCCGACGTGAAGCGGCTGCGCGAGCGCTTCGGCGGGTGATACAAGTTGTTACCAATTGGGAACTGACGCGGTCGACGCCACCACGCTTGGCGCGTTGTAATGGGCTCCACCACCCCATCGGGAGGAGCAATAAGATGAAATTTGCATACAGCGTGGTCGCCGCCGCCCTCGCGCTCGGCTTTTGCGGCGCGGCGTTCGCGCAGGCAGGGACGGTTCAGCGCGACGTCAACCAGCAGCAGCGCATCGAGCAGGGACTTCAATCCGGCCAGCTCAACACGCGTGAAGCGGCGCGGCTCGAGAGCGAGGAAGCGCGCGTCGAGCGCGACCAGGCCCGGGCCATGAAGGACGGCAAGCTCACCCCGCAGGAAAAGGCGCGCCTGGCGCGCGAGCAGAACCAGGTGAGCCGCGACATCTACCGCGAGAAGCATGACGCGCAGACCGGCAACCCGAGCTCTGCGTCCTCGCAGCGCATGCAGGCCGACGTGCAGCGGAACATCAACCAGCAGCGCCGCATCGAGCAGGGCGTGCAGTCGGGCAGCCTCACCACGCGCGAAGCCGGCCGCCTCGAGCAGGGCGAGGCGCGCATCAGCAAGAAGGAAGCGCGCGCCGGCGCCGACGGCAACGTCAACGCGCATGAGCAGCGGCGCGTGCAGAGCGCCGAGAACCGCCAGAGCCGCCGCATCCATCGCGAGAAGCACGACGGGCAGAACAAGTAACCGGGTTCTCCTTGCGAGCGTGGCTGTGCTCGCCGCGCTCGCGGGAGCTGCAGCGTACTATTTCCACCAGCTGGCCCTGATCGGCAGCGCCTATACGGCGAAGACGCTCTGTACCGGCGTGTTCGTTTCCGGGCGCGATGCCGCCTCGGTGCTGGAGGAAGACGTCCGCGCCGACCAGATTCGCCTCCTGCGGGCGATCGAGCCGGCGGTGAATTCCGAGCGTCGAATCGTCAGCGCCTCGTTGAACGGCTTGGCGGAGCGCACGGCGGTCTACCTGGACGGCCTGGGCTGCACGCTCGCGATCGGCGCCGACGAGGATGCCCTGCGCCGCCGCGCCGCCCAGGCGGCCCCTGTCCGCCCGGCGGGCGTTCCGCGCCAGCAACTCCTGGCCGCGGAGGATGCGAAGGAAACGGACCGCGAAAAACTGAAGCGCGCGCTGGACCGGGCGTTCGCCGAACCGGACCCCGCCCGCCTGCGGCGCACCCGCGCGGTGGTGATCGTGCACGATGGACGCATCGTCGCCGAGCGCTATGCGCAGGGCTATGGCGAGAACACCACGCTGCCGGGCTGGTCGATGACCAAGAGCGCGCTGAACGCGCTCGTAGGCGTGCTGGTCGCGCAGGGACGGTTGCGCCTGGACGCCACGGGCGTGCTGCGCGCGTGGCGCGGTGCCGGCGACCCGCGAGGCGCGATCACGCTCGGGCAGCTGCTGCACATGGAAACCGGCCTCGAATTCGCCGAGCAGTACGTGAACCCGCTGGCCGACGTGACGTGGATGCTGTTCGGCACGGGCGACGCGGCGGCGTTTGCGGCCGCAAAGCCGCTCGCTGCGACTCCCGGCACGCGCTGGTCCTATTCGAGCGGTACCTCCAATATCCTCGCCCGGGTGTTGCGCGAAGCGATCGCGGACGACGCCGAGTACCTGGCGTTCCCCCGGCGCGCGTTGTTCGAGCGTATCGGCATGACCGGCGCGGTCATCGAGGCCGACGCGGCCGGCGACTTCATCGCCTCCTCCTTCATGCAAGCCACGGCGCGCGATTGGGCGCGGCTCGGGCTGCTTTACCTCCAGGACGGCGTGTGGGGCGGCGAGCGCATCCTGCCCGAAGGATGGGTCAAGTACAGCGTGACCCCTGCTCCGGCGTCCGGCGGCAGGTTCGGCGCGCACTTCTGGCTCGGGCTGGCCGGCCACACTCCGGCCCTGCTGCCGCCCGGCGCCTTCCACATGGCAGGCTACGACGGCCAGTTCGTGACCATCGTGCCCGACAAAAAGCTGGTCGTGGTGCGCCTGGGCCTGAGCCGCCTGCCCCGCGCCTGGGATCAGACGGCGTTCGTCGCCGAGGTCATCGCGGCGATCCGCGATTGACCGCCCGGCACTCGACCTAGGGCGGACCGACGAAGCCTATATAGGCGCCGCCCGCGTGCTCGGGCGGCACGAGCATCGCCTGCTCGCCGGTGTTGCGCGTGCCGCGCGCGGGAGGCGGAACGCCGTGCTCGGATAGCCAGCGCGCGGCGGCGGCCATGCTTTTCGTTCTGTAGAGCACCTGGAAAGGTCCCGGTCCGCGGCGGGAGAGCGCATCGGCGCAGGCGCCGGGAGCATAGGGATGCGCGAGCGTCAGGCCGGAGGTTCCGAGCTGGAAGACCGCCATCTCGGCCATGATCACCGTGCCGCGCTCGATCGGCGGCTTCGCCATGCCGAGGACGCGCGAGTAGGTGTCGACGGCGGCGGCGAGATCGCTGACGGCGATGTAAGCCCGCTCGGTGCGATAGACGCCGTTGGGATGGCCCGCGTCCGCGGGACGCCGCTCGGCGAGCGGCGTGATGTGCTGAATGAAGAACACCGGCAGGGGATTGCGCGGGCCGAGCCTCGCGACCTTCCAGCGGCGCTCGCGCCCGGACGGGGTGCGCCGGTTGCCCTCGGCGACGTTGCCGACGTCCACGCCGCGTCCGCGCATCGCGGCGACGTCGGCGGCGAGATCGTCGCTCTGCACGATGAGATAGCAAAGGCCGCCGCCGCGCTCGATAAGCTCGACGAGGCCGCTCAAGCGGTTCGTGCGCGCGTACTCGTCGCGGTCGCGGATCGCGATCAGCTCGAGGTAGTCCTCCTCGTTGAAGGCGATGGCGTTGTGCGTGCCGACGCCGGGATGGACGCCGCCGGGCTGCACGCTGAATCCCAGCCGCGCGTACGTGTCGACGCCCTGGTCCAGTTCCGGGACCGCGATCATCGCGTGGTCGATGCGGGTAAAAGCCAGGCTTACTCTGCCTTGATTCCGGCGCGATCGACGACGGTGCGCATGCGCTTCAGGCCGTCCTGCGTCCACTTCGTCACCGTCTCGGGCGGCGAGCCGATCGGCTCGAGGCCCTGCGCGATCAGCTTCTCGCGCACGTCGGGCGAGGCGATCGCTCTTACGAGCTCCGCGCTCAGGCGCTCGACGATCGGCCTGGGCGTGCCCACCGGAGCGACGAGCGAGGCCCAGGTCTGCCATTCGAACCCGGGCACGCCGGCCTCGGCCATGGTGGGCACGTTCGGCAGCAACGGCGAGCGCTTGGCGCTCGGCACCCCGAGCGCCCGCACGCGGCCGGAGTTGATGTAGGGCTGCACGATCGACACCGCGCCCAGGTGCACCTGCACCTGGTTCGAGATGACGTCGAGCGCGGCCTGCGTCGCGCCGCGGTAGGGGATGTGCACCAGGTAGATCCCGGTCTCCGCCTTGAAGGCTTCCATGGCGACATGCTGCGGGCTGCCGACGCCGCCCGAGGAATAGTCGATCCTTCCGGGCCGGCTCTTCGCGAGCGTGACGAGATCGGCCACGGTCTTCACCGGCAGATCGTTGTTCGCCACCAGCACCCAGGTGATCCCCGCGACCACGCCGATCGGCGTGAAGTCCTTCAGCGGATCGTACGGGACCGGACGCACGTTCGGGATCATGGTGAGGATGCTGTCGTTCAGCACGCCGATGGTGTAGCCGTCGGGCGCGGCGCGCTTCACGCGCTCGGCGCCGATCATGCCGGCGGCGCCGGGCTGGTTCTCCACCACGATCTGGCGCCCGAGGCTGTCGCTCATCTTCTGCGCCACGATGCGCACCATGACGTCGACCGCGCTGCCGGCCTGCAGCGGCATCAGGAACAGGATGGGCTTGGACGGATAGTCCTGCGCCGGACAGGCGAGCGCCCACGACAGCAGCAGGAAAGCGGCGGCGGCGCGCATCGATCGGATCATGTGAATCCTCCCCGGCGCACGATACCGGAAATCAAGGAGTGACGCGCACGGCATTCGCTACCGGCGGCCAGGCACCGCGTTCGATGGCGCGTGCGCCTTCGAACGCGAGATAGCTCTGCGCGCCGTAATGCGGCAGCGGCCGGGCAAGCGCCTCGAGCGCCGCCTCGTCTTTCGCCGAGATCACCGCCACCGGGGTTGCGCTGCCCTGGACCGTCCACACCTGCGCGGTGCCTCTTCCGGCGAGCATGGAGGGCCGTGACGGAAGCGACAGGCGCGTGAGCGCCCGGTCTACGTCTTCCTGCAGCCCCACGATGAGCACCGGATCATGAGAGGCCAGGTCCTGAACCTCGCGATACGGGGATTCGAAAAGCCTTTGCGCCAGCATCGCGGCGGAGCTCGATTTCCTGGGGAAAAGAACGGCGGGCGAGCGCGCGAGGAACCACTGCCGCAGGATCGGCGGCAGCTCCGCACGCTCGAGCAGCCGGTACACGCGCAGCTCCGGATCGAGGCGCACGGCGCGGGGGCTGTCGTTGAATTGCAGGCTTACCGTCTGTCTTTCGCGCTCGATCTCGACCCAGCGCGTCTCGGACCGGCGATCGAACCGGATTTCCAGCGGCAGGCGCAGCGAATACCGGGGCTGCGCCTGCTCGAGACTCACTTGGAGATTCCGTTCACCCCGGGCCGACACGATGCGCACCGAAGGTGCGCCGGCGCGGGAGAGCCATTGCTCGAAGAACGGCCCGAGCTTGCGGCCCGATTCGCGCTCGAAGGCGGCGCGCAGCTCGTTCCATGAAGCCGTCCTGAATCGGTTCTGCTCCCAGAAACGGCGCACGCCGCGCGCGAAGGCCTCCTCGCCGATGGCATCGCGCAGCATGAAGAAGAGCATGGCGCTCTTGCCGTAGCCGACCACCGCATCCGCGCCGTGCGCACGCGAGCGGAACGCGGCGAGCGGCCGCTGCTCCGCGGGCGGGACGGCGGCGAGGTCGCGCAGCCAGGCGAGGCGCATGTCGCGTGCCGCGTCGGGCGACTCGCCTTCCTTGTAGGCGTAATCGGCCATGAACGTGGTGAGCCCTTCGGCCCAGTTACCCCGGGAGTAGTCCGCCAGCACGCCGTTGCCCCACCAGTTGTGCAGTACCTCGTGCCCGAGCGAGGTGGCGCGGATGAAGGGCAGCTTGAGCACCTGTGCGCCGATATAGGTGAGCGTCGGCATGCCGAAGCCGCTCGGCAGCGGGCTCGCCACGACCGAGAACTCGGAGAACGGATAGGCCCCGATCGCCTTGCTGTAGCGCTCGATGTAACGCGCCGAATCGTCGAGATACGCGTCCGCCAGCGAAGCAAGGTCTGAAAAGAAGTACGTCCGCAGACGGACCTGCTTGCCGCCGGCAAGCGCAGCGAGCTTCTCGCGCACCTCGTAGGGGCCCGCCATGAGATCGATGCCGTCGGAGGGGACGTCGTACTGATAGATCGCCTCGTAGGAGTCGTCTTCTGTCTTCTCGCCGAGCAGGCGGCCGGCGACCAGGCCCTTTTGCCCTCCCTTCGGTCCCTTCAGGGAAATCTTCACTCGATACGTGAACAGCGCCGCCGGCTGCGGGTACCAGCCGCTCGCCGAGCCGAGATACGAGCCCTCGGGAGAGGCCATGGGCGGCAGCGCCTGGAGCACGCCGCGGAAATCGATGTTGCGCTCGAGCGGGGGAAGGACGCCGCCGTATTCGATGCGCAGCGTTCCCGAGGCGAGGCGCGTGGTGCTGCGCACGGAAAGCGACTTGTGCGGCACGAAGCGGAAATCGGCCGGCGGCTTCGCCAGCTCGGCAACCGCCGAGAACTCACGCGAGACCGGATCGAGCCGGACCTCGAGGGCGAGATCGGGCTCGGCGGCCGTGCACGCGAGCGACAACGCCGCCCCAGCCGCCGCAAGCCAGGACCTCATTGCGCCGGCGGAAACCTGACCACGAGCTCGTGCACCTCGCCGGCTCGCCTGACCTGCAGCGGCAGCCAGGTGCCGTCGGGCTGGGCGCGCACCGCGGCGATGAGCTCGCGCACGCGCTTGACCGGCTTGCCCGCGGCTGCGGCGACCACGTCGCCTTTGCGCAGGCCGGTGCGCTCGGCCAGGCTTCCGGAGGTCACCTCGGCGAGCCGCACCGTGTCGCCATCCTGCTCGAGCTGCACGCCCAGCCGCGGCGGCGGCGGCTTCACGGCCGGGCGCTGCGGCAGCACGAAGGCCGCGTCGGCGAGGCCCGCCACGAGCTCGCGGCATGCGGAACTTTCGATCGGCAGAAGCGTGCCTACGCGCTTCACGCCCAGATCTCGAAGCTGCAGCGGCACGCCGTAGCCATGGCGCAGGTGGCCGCTGCCGATGATGCCCACCGCGAGCGACCCGGCCGCATGCGGCGCAAGCGCCTGCGCCATGGCGCGGTCCCAGGTCTGCTGCGCCTGGACGAAGTTGGCGAGCGGGATCTCGGTCTTGTGCTCCTTGTGGATGCGGGTGAGCTCGTCGACGTAAGCCTTGGGCGCGGGCGCGGGACGCGACACGCCTTCGCGCTCGGCCTCCGGCACCGCGTCCCAGCCCTTGATGCCCACCGTCTCGGTGAGCGTTCGCTCCACGTTGAGCGCCACCATCGGTATGCGGTGCAGCCGCGCGAACTCGAAGAGCGGCAGATAGAGCTCCGGCGGCATGTTCCAGACCTCTTCCCACTTCACCTCGGCGAGGAACTGCGCCGCGGTGAGGTTGCCGGCCACCCACCGGTCGAGCGTCGGCTGCACCCGCCGCGGAAAAGCCTCGAAGCCGATGACCATGCGCGGGCGCTGCGCGTGCAGGGCCGCGATCGTGTGAAGCTGCCAGCGATGATGGTCCGCTTCGTCGTGGTGCTCGCCGAGCAGCACCACGTCGCGGCTCGCCATGTCGGCGATGAGCGCGCCAGGCGCCACCGCGCTCGGGCGCTCGCCGTCGAGGCGCAGCCACCCGGGCGCCGGGCAGTCCTGCGCGTGCAGCGTGAGCGGGAGAAAGGCGAAGGCGATCCAGGCAAACGGCTTCATGCGCCACATTGTGGGGGTTTTCGCCATCACCTGCGGCCGCGCCGGCGCCGCCTTTCGCCCTCATTGGCGCGCTCCGCGTCGGCATCGGGCTGGGTCAGCGCCGCGATCAGGCCGGGGTTCTGCCGCATCCCGGGCGCCTTGAATGCCCCGCCCCAGAAAGCCGCCACCGCTCCGGCGAGCGCCAGCGCCACCAGCAGGCGCGAGCCGGCCGCCGCCTCGTCGTGTCGGCCCTGCTTGTAGCCGGTGAACATCGCGCGCACCAGGTTCTCGCGATGCAGGAAGCTGCTCGCGATCGCGGCCGCGATGTGCAAGACGACGAGGAAGAGCGCCGCGTTCGACAGCACCTCGTGCGCGTCTTCGAAGACGTCGCCGCCGATTTCGAGGTACGTGGCGATTCCCGTGGCGCAGGCGAGGGCGATCAGCGCGAGAAGTCCGATCACGGCCCAGCTGCCGAGCGGGTTATGCCCCGTGAAGTGCTGCGGAGCGGCTGCGAGCAGCGAGCGTGCGTAGGCGAGCGCGGCACGCGGCGAGAACACGAACCCGCTGAACCGGGCCCAGCGCGTGCCGAAGATCCCCCACGCGAGCCGGAACGCGACCAGGAACGCTGCCGTATAGCCGAAGAGAACATGCGCCGTTCGGTAGCCCTCCGCGTCGCCGCTGAGATACGCACCAAAGACGGACAGCACCAGGAGCCAATGGAACGCGCGGGTCGGAAGGTCCCATACAAGGATAGGCGCGATGCGCATGGTGCCGCTATGATCCCATGGACACGCAGTTTTCCGTCGGAGGCCCACATGCCCAAAGGTCAGCAACGCAGCAACCGCGAGAAGAAAAAGCCAAAGCAACCGAAGAAGCCCCTCCCGCCTACGCTGCCCGGCCGCACGCGAGGGTAAGGGGGAGGTTCGAAGTTGAGGCGGCCTTGCCTTGCCAACCGGTCTATATCCAATTCCGGGCCAGCCGCATAAAGTGCCTGTGTTGCCGGCCTGCTCTCACGAGCTTTGGCTTTTGGTGACTGAAGGCCCGAGCCCTCAAAAAGCCCGGGCCTTTTTTACGTCCTAGCCGAGGATCACGTGCACCTTATGGGTTGCGCCGTCAACTACGAGGGGCACGCGCGCGGGGCCGTCTGGCAGCAGCTTGCCGTCCAGCGTGACGCGGGCGATGCCGCGGCTGACGCCGCGAGGGTTTTCGACGGTGATGTCGTAGCGGGAGGAGTGGAATTTGAAGCTGATGTCGAAGCGCGGCCAGGAGGTGGGGATGCAGGGGTCGAGGAGGAGGGTGTCGCCCTGCAGGTGAAAGCCGAGGATGGATTCGATGCCGGCGCGGTAGAGCCAGCCGGAGGAGCCGGTGTACCAGGTCCAGCCGCCGCGGCCCAGATGTGGGGGGACGGAATAGATGTCGGCGGCGACCACGTAGGGCTCGACCTTGTAGCGCTGGACGTCTGCGCGCGTGCTCGCGTGGTTGATGGGGTTGAGGAGGGAGAAGAGGGCCGCTGCCTTGTCGCCCTGGCCGAGGGCGGCGAAGGCGATTACGGACCAGGCAGCGGCGTGGGTGTACTGGCCGCCGTTTTCGCGGATGCCGGGCGGATAGCCCTTGATGTAGCCGGGGTCGAGCGGCGTGCGGTCGAAGGGCGGGGTGAAGAGCAGGGCGAGGCCGTCGGCGGGGCGGATGAGGTGCTCCTCCACGGCGGCCATGGCGCGCTGGGCGCGCGCCGGGTCGGCGGCGCCCGAGACGACGGCCCAGGACTGGGCGATGGAGTCGATGCGGCATTCCTCGCTCTTGGCGGAGCCGAGCGGGGTGCCGTCGTCGAAGTAGCCGCGGCGGTACCAGTCGCCGTCCCAGCCGTCGCGCTCTAGCGAGTCTCGCAGGGCGGCGGCGTGCGACAGCCATTTCTCTGCGCGCGCGCCCTCGCCGCGCGCTTTCGCGAGCGGCGCGAAAGCGGCGAGGGTGGCGTGCAGGAACCAGCCGAGCCAGACGCTCTCGCCTTTGCCGTGCTCGCCGACGCGGTTCATGCCGTCGTTCCAGTCGCCGGTGCCGATGAGCGGCAGGCCGTGCGCGCCGAGCGCGAGGCTCTGGTCGAGCGCACGCGCGCAGTGCTCGAAGAGGGAGGCGCGCTCTTCGGCGAGCATCGGCTGGAAGTAGGCGTCGTGCTCGCCCGCGCCCAGGGGCTGGCCTTCGAGAAAGGCGACGGGCTCGTCGAGCACGGCGCGATCGCCGCTCGTCGCGACATAGTGCGCCGCGGCGCAGGCGAGCCAGACCCGATCATCCGAGATGCGCGTGCGCACGCCCTGCCCGGTGGGCGGCAGCCACCAGTGCTGGACATCGCCCTCGACGAACTGCCGCGCCGCGGCGCGCAGGAGGTGCTCGCGCGTCAGCGCCGGCCGCGTCAGGGCGAGCGCCATGCCGTCCTGGAGCTGGTCGCGGAAGCCGTAGGCGCCGCTCGCCTGGTAGAACGCCGAGCGCGCCCACACGCGGCAGGCGAGCGTCTGGTAGAGCAGCCAGCGATTGAGCATGATGTCCATCGACCGGTCCGGCGTCTTCACCTGGATCGTGCCGAGCAGGTCGTCCCAGAAATCGGTCACCTCCTCGAGGACCGCATCCAGGTCGGCCGCGCGGTAGCGCTCGATCAGGGACTGCGCGTCGGCCTCGCTTGCCGCCTGGCCGAGGAAGAAGACGATCTCGGCCGCCTCGCCCGGCTCGAGCTCGACCGGCGCTTGCAGCGCGCCGCAGGCATCGAGGCCGGCGCCGGTGCGCCTGGAGAGCGGCGGCGCGTCTTCGGCGAGCGCGGCCGGGCTGTCGAGCGCGCCGTTGCGGCCGAGGAATTCGCGCCGGTCGCCGGTCCAGGCGGTCTGCTGTCCACCTAGATCCGCGAAGGCGACCCGCGAGCCGAACGCGAGGTTCCAGGGGTTGCGCGCCAGCAGCGCGCCGGTCTGCGGATCGATCTCGGTCACGATCGAGAGCGCCGACGCGGTGCGTGAAGGGCCGAGCACCCACTCGACATAGGCGGTGACCGAAAGCTGCCGCGCCTCGTCCGATGTATTGCGCAGGGTCAGGCGCGAGATCTTGATGGGATCCGCGAGCGGCACGTACTGGACCAGCTCGAGCGCGATACCGTGCGCGGTGTGCTCGAACCGGCTGTATCCCTGGCCGTGCGTGGCGACATAGGACGCAGTCTCGTCGCGGATCGGCAGCGCGGTCGGACCCCAGAGCTCGCCGCTCGCCTCGTCGCGCACATAGATCACCTCGCCCGGCCGGTCGGTCACGGGGTCGTTCGACCAGGGCGTGAGCTGGTTCTCGCGGCTGCCGAGCGACCAGGTGTAGCCGCTGCCTTCGACGCCGGCCTGAAAGCCGAACGAGGCATTGGCGATGACGTTGATCCACGGGGCCGGCAACCAGCGCCTGGCGAGGACCGTCACGTACTCCCGCCCGTCCGCGGCAAATCCGCCGAGCCCGTTGAAGAATTCGAGCTTCGGCTGCATCGCGAGGCCCGGCGCGGGTTCCTTGTTCGGCGCGCGCCTGGGCGGCGGGGCCGCCGCTTCCACCTCGAGCCGCTCGAGCTGCTCGGCGAGCGTGCCGCGGCGCCCGACGAGCACCGCCCGGGCCATGGACAGAAGCAGGCCTCGCGTCTCCATCGAGATGAGATCGGAGCGCAGCACGAACACCGAGCCGCGCGCGAGCTCCGCTCCGACCTGCGGGCGGGACTGGCTGGTGCGCACCTGCGTCTCGAGCGCGACCTGGAGGTCCTGGATGTAGGACGACGCGCGCTCGTTGAGGATCACGAGATCCACCGCGAGCTGCTTCATCCGCCAGTACTCGTGCGCGCGCAGGAGCTGGCGCACGATGGCGATGTCCTCGACGGCGTCGATGCGCACGAGGACGATCGGCAGGTCCCCCGAGATGCCCTGGGCCCAGAGCGCCTGCGGGCCGCCGCCACCGCGGCGGAGGGTATCGGGCGAGGGCCGCAGCGACGGGTCGGCGTAGAGCGCATGGCCGGCGAGGCGCTGGAACAGGCTCGCCTGCTCCGGCTCGACGCCGAGATGGGCGAGCTGCACCTGCGCCTGGGTCCACGCCAATGTGGCCGCGCGCTCGAAGGCGTTCGTGTCGCGATGCTTGTCCACGAGATCCAGCACGTCGCCGCGGGAGGACGCGACCAGCGTCCAGAAGGCGATGCGCACCGTGCGGCCCGGCGGGATCCGCACGCGGCGGCGCAGCGCGAAGATCGGATCGAGCACCGCGCCGGCGGTATTGGAGAGCGGCAGGCCGTCCATCACCGCCATCGGCGTGCGCACCTCGCGTCCGCGGCCGAGGAAGCGGGCGCGGTCGGTCTCGATCTCAGTCTCGCCCACGCTCTCGCCTTCGACCACGGCGAGATGCGCGGCCCAGATCTCGGGCTCGCCGCTCGAGCGGCGCCGCCGCGTCGCGAGGAGCACGCCCTCCCTGGCGAGATATTCGGTCTGCACGAAGAGCTTGGAGAAGGCCGGGTGCGCCGCGTCGGCGCCCGGCGGCGCGAGCGCGAGCTCGGCGTAGGAGGTGAGGTCGATCTCGCGCGCCCGGCTGCCCCCGTTCGCGACCGACACGCGGCGCACTTCGGCGTTGTCCGCCGGCGAGACCATGACATCGAGGATCGTGGTGAGCGTGCCGTCGTGCCGCACGAGCTCGGCGCGGTCTTCGGTGAACATCACGTCGTAGCGCTCGGGCTCGACGCCGCAGGGCTGGTATCCCGCGGACCACACCGCGCCGCTTTGCACGTCGCGCAGGAAGACGTAGCTGCCCCAGTCGTCGCGGGTGGCGTCTTCGCGCCAGCGCGTGATCCCGACGTCGCCCCAGCGGCTGTACCCGGAGCCGGCGGCGGTCAGCATCACCGTGTAGCGGCCGTTCGACAGCAGGTGCGCCTGCGGCGTGGCGTCGTGCGGCGAGCCGATGCGCCGCACCGCGGGAAGGTCGAGCTCGCGCACCGTGGCCGCGGTCTTCACTTCCTCGGCCCTGGGATGCGCCACCGCCACGTCGCGCGGCGTGCGCTCCTGCAGGAGCAGATCGGTCGCCTGGACGATCGGCTCGGCGTGAAACCGCGCCCGCATCCTCCCGTCGAGGAGCGCGTTGGCGATCGCGACCACGCTCATGCCCTGGTGGTGCGCCATGAAGGCCCGCACCATGGCGAGCTTCTTTCCCTCGGGCAGGCGCGCCGGCGTGTAGTCGAGCGCCTCGAAGAAGCCGTAGCGCCCAAGCGCGCCGGCGGCGGTGAGCCGGGCGAAATTGCGCGCCGCGGCGCCGGGGTCGACCATCGCCGCGAGCGCCGTCGCGTAAGGCGCGATGACGGCGTTCTCGCCCAGCCCGCGCTTGAGGCCCAGGCCCGGAATGCCGAAGTTCGAATACTGGTAGGTGAGCTCGAGGTCGCGCACGTTGTAGGCCGACTCCGAGACGCCCCAAGGCACGTCGAGCTCGGCGCCGTAGGCGATCTGCCGGCGCACCACCAGGCGGCTGGTCTGCTCGAGCAGGCTCCCGGCGGGCGCGCGCATGACGAGCGAGGGCATCAGGTACTCGAACATCGATCCCGACCAGGAGATGAGCGCCGCGCCGTGGCCGATCGGGGTGACGGCGCGCCCGAGCCGGAACCAGTGCCGTGACGCGACGTCGCCCTTGGCGATCGCCACGAAGCTCGCGAGGCGCGCCTCGGAGGCGAGCAGGTCGTAGCAGCTCGGATCGAGCTGGCCTTCGGCCACGCGATAGCCGATCGAAAGGAGCCGGCGCTCGCGGTCGAGGAGGAAACCGAAATCCATCTCGCCCGCCATGGCGCGCGCTTTTTCTTCGATTTTCTCCAGCCTATCGTTTTCAGCCGGCGCGAGGTCGCGGCGGTGGCTCTCGATCGAGCGCTGCACTGCCTCGGCCCAGAACAGCATCTCGGCGCCGGCCTCGTCGCCGCGCTCGCCTGCGAGCGCCCGGGCGATGTCGACCATGGTCGCGGCGTGGGGCGAGGCCTCGGCGAGGCCCCGGCCGAGCGCGTCGTCGAGCGCCTCGAGCGCGGCGTCGAGCTGCTCGCGCGCCATGGTCTGCGTGCGCCGGTCGCCGGGAAGCGCGCGCAAGGCTTCGCGGGTCAGATCGAGCGCATCTTCGATGCCGGCGAGGGCATCGGCACCGGCCGCGGGAGCGCCGATCCACTCGCGGCACGCATTGGCCAGCGCGATGAGGTGTCCGGCCAGGTTGCCGCTATCCACCGAGGAGACGTATTGCGGGTCGAGCGGCCGCAGATCGCGCGTGTCGTACCAGTTGTAGAAGTGGCCGCGGAAGCGCGCCAGCCTGCCCATCGTCTCGAGCGTCGCCTCCAGCCGCTCGAGCGTGTCGATGGTCCCCGCCCAGCCGAAGTCGCGCGCGCTGACCGCGGAAAGAAGGTAGAGACCGAGGTTCGTGGGCGAGGTCCGGTGGGCCACGACCGGCTTCGGGTCCTCCTGGAAATTGTCGGGCGGCAGCCAGTGGTCCGTCGCCGTCACGAAGGTCTCGAAGAAGCGCCAGGTGCGGCGCGCGACCCGGCGCAGCGCGCGGGCGTCGGTCGGCGAAACCGGCACGCGCCCCGCGACGCGCGGCGAGAGGCTCGTCCAGCGGGCGATCGCGGGCGATGCGATCCAGGCGAGCGCGAACAGCAGCGCCACGGGCCATGCATCGCCGCCGGTCCATCCAATGATTAATGTAGAGAAAAAGGCAAGAACGACACCGCCGCTCATGTTCCGGTAGAACCCGGCGAGGTCGAGCCTGCGGCTGACCGCCGCCTGGCCCGCCGTGACCCAGTCGAGCAGATGCCGGCGGCTGACGAGCAGGCGATAGAGCGTCCTCCCGATCGCGTCGGCCATCAGCCAGGCCTGGTGCGGGAGGAACGCGACCTGCAATCCGGTGAGGAAGAGCGCCAGCTGGACGTCGGCCGCGAGCGCGCGCAGGTGGCTGCGTATGGTGATGCGCGCGCGCCGCGGCACGATCGCGGCGAGCACCGGAAGCAGCGTCGCGAGCGCGATCGTCGACACGATGAAGCCGGTCCAGACGAGCGCGGCCTGCAGCGGCAGCGTCCATCCGGCCACGAGGGCCGCGAGGCTCGCCGGCGCCGACAGCGACCGGCGCAGGTTGTCCAGCATCTTCCAGCGGCCGAGCGGCGGCAGCGCGCCCGCGCCGCCGAGAATCCACGGCAGCAACTGCCAGTCGCCGCGCGTCCAGCGGTGCTGGCGCGCCGCGGCCACGTCGTAGCGCGACGGAAATTCCTCGACCACCTCGATATCGGAAGCGAGGCCGGCCCGGGCGAAGGTCCCTTCGAAAAGATCGTGGCTGAGAAGCGTGCCTTCGCGCACGCGGCCCTCGAGCGCGGCTTCGAAGGCATCGACGTCATAGATCCCCTTGCCGGTGTAGGAACCTTCGCCGAGAAGATCCTGGTACACGTCGGACACGGCCGCGGCGTAGGGATCGATGCCGCTCATGCTGGAGAAGATGCGCTGGAAGAGCGAGCCCTCGCGGCCGACCGGCAGCGAAGGCGTCACGCGCGGCTGCAGCACGCCGTAGCCCTCGACCACGCGCCGGCTGCCGGGATCGAGCCGCGGCCGGTTGAGCGGATGCGCCATCTTGCCGATCAGCCGGCGCGCGGTTTCGCGCGGCATGCGCGTATCGGCGTCGAGCGTGATGACGTAGCGCACGCCGGCCGGCACGGCGGGCTCGACAAAGGTGGTATCGGCCGCGCCGCGCAGCAGGCGGTTCAGCTCGTGGAGCTTGCCGCGCTTTCGCTCCCACCCGATCCAGCGCCGTTGCCCCTCGTTCCAGACCCGCCGGCGATGCAGCAGCAGGAAGCGCTCTCCGCCGGCGGCCGGCCCGTGGCGCTGGTTCAGCCGGGCGATGCCCGCGGCGGCCGCCTCGACGAGCGCCTCGTCGCCCTCGATGCTCTCGGCGTCGGCGTCGGTCCAGTCCGAGAGCAGGGCGAAATGCAGCTCGCCTTCCGGGCTCGCGAGGTAATGGATCTCCAGGCGCTCGATCTGCTCTTCGAGCTCTTCGCGCCTCGAGAGCAGGATCGGCACGGCGACCAGAGCGCGCAGCTCCGCCGGCACGCCGTCGCGCAACGCGAGGCCCGGCAGGATCGTCGCCCCGACCTCCCGCGTGACGGCGCGGTTCACGAGCGCCATGGCGGCATCGATCGACGGGATCAGCCCGAGCGCTGCGAGCGCTGCCAGCCAGAGGAAGTTGATGTGTTGTTCGTTCAACAGAAGAACCGGCAGGGCGAGGACGACCGCGGCCACCGCGACGACCGCGCCGATATAGCCGCCGAGGCCGATCGCCGCGTTGAAGCGGCCGGGCCAGCTCCGCAGGGGCGCACGAAATCCGACCTTCGCTTCGAACGCGCGCCGCCCCCCGGCGATGAGGTGATAGCCGGGATCCTTTCTTTCACCTCCCGGCATGGCCGCCAATGCCGCGTGGGCGATCTCGAGCTCCGTCAGCTTCGAGCCCCGCGCGAGCTCTTCGATCGCGCTGCGGTAGAGGTTGCGCGTCGCAAAATCCATCTCCGCGAAGCCGCTCGCGGGCCGCAGCATGTCGTCGATGAGGCTGACGCTCTCGACGAGCTGCGCCCAGTCGACGTCGGAGATCAGGCGCATGCTGGTGATGATGTTGCGCACCGTCACGTTCGTCGCACCCTGCCTCTGGTGCTCGTCGTACACGATCTCGTCGGCGCTCGCGCCCTGCGCCGCGAGGCGCTCTTCCAGCCACACCAGCGCCGGCGTGACTTTCGGATCCTGGTCGCGCAGGCGTTGCACGAGCTGAACGGCGAAGGCGCCGGCCAGGGGCGCCTGCTCGCGGCCGCGCAGGACCACCGCGACCGGCTCGGCGGGGCGGGCGTTCACGCCCAGGAGCCGGTCGGCCAGGGTGTCGGCTTCCTCGCGCGCGGCCCGGCTCACCCGGATGCGCATCGCCGCGCGCCGCAGGTTCTCCACCAGGGCGACGCGCAGCGTGATCGCGACCGCCCACAGCTCGCCGATCGTCAGCGGCTGGACGCGCTGGTAGGCGCGCACGAACCGGCGCAGCATCTCGGAATCGAAGCGGCTGTCGGTATGCGCGACAAAAGCCCACGCGATGCCGAAGACGCGCGGATAGCCGGCGAGCGGCCCGCCGGCGAGCTTCGGCAGCTGGCGGTAGTAGCCCGGCGGCAGATCGTCGCGGATCTCGCGGATCTGCTCCTCGACGAGGTGGTAGTTGTCGAGCAGCCACTCGGCGGCCGGCGTAATGGCCCGCCCCTCGCCGACCGCGCCTGCAATGGCGCGATACGTCCGGAGCAGGACCGACTCGTTTTCCTTCAGCCGGACGGCGAGCGATCGGCCGCCCGTCGATCCCGCGGCGACGGGCTGGGCGGCGGCCAGGCTTTCGGCATGCTGCTCGAGGCGCTCGGCGCTGAAGAGCTCCTCGCGGATCGATTCTTCGCTATTCCAGGGTACGGCCTGCGACGCGCTCCCGAAGGGGAGCAGGGTGGATATCAATGCGACCTTTCCTGCGGGAATGCTGCGAAGCGAACCTGGACCACGCGGGCTTGACGTCGAACCCGCCCGCGTGAATTCGACCGCTCGAGTACCGTCAACCTTGCGACCGGACGGCGGCGATGATTCTCTCGAGGCGCGCGCGCGACAGCGCGTCGGGGCGCGGGGTGGCGGCGGCTTCGAGAAGCCAGCGTTCGATGTCGGCGGGCGTGGTCGCGCTGGGCCTGCGGTTTTCCATCGCGAACTTGAGCGCGTTCATCTTCAGCTGCCGGCGCGCGGCTTCGAACTCGGGCGGGCTGTCGAGGCTCAGGCCGACTTCGAGGTTGAGGAGCGTGCCGGGCAGGGGTTGAGGCTTCGCGGCGCTCTTGCCGTGGAAGCGCGCGTCCATCGCGGTCTTCCACGCGCCAGGCAGGTCGGCGAGGGCGCTCCAGCGGGCGTCCAGGTCGGGCGAGTCGGGCGAGGCTTCGCGCTCGTCGCAGAGGCGCATGGCGGCGAGGAGGGCGTCGTATTTTGCCTGGGCGGCGCGCTCGGCAAGCTCGCGCAGGCGCTTGGAGGCGGATTCGCGGGCGGACCGCCAGCGGGCTTCCAGCCTGGCGGCCTGCGGGCCGTGGAGGCGCGGGCTCGAGCGCCAGGCGGTGTCGGCCTCCGCCATGGCGCGCTTGATCTGCGCGGCGCCGCTCTCGGCGGGCAAGGCGAGGAGGGCGTCGATCACCGCTTCGCGGGCTTTCATCGGCGCGTTGGCCTCGGCGTCGCGCGCGGCGCGCGCCGCGTCGCGCGCGGTGAACACGGCGTCGGTGGCCGCCTTGAACGCGGTCCACAGCGCGTTCTCCTCGCGCCGCGGGAGCGGCAGGGCTTTGGCGTGGGCTTGCCACTGGGTCTGCAGCGCGCGCACCTTGTCGATCGAATCGCGCGCGGGCGGCGTGGCCGCGGAGAGCTCCTTCGCGGCGGCGATGAGGCGCTCGCGCTCCTGGCCGGCATCCTTGTAGGCCTGGGTGAGCGGTTCTTCGAGCCCCCGGAGCGCGGCGGTGAAACGCGCGTCGACGGCCTTTTCGCCCTTCTGGGCTTCGCGCGGCACGGTGTGCTCGACGGGGCCCAATTTGCGCCAGGCGACTCTGGCGTCTTCGACGGTGCGGGCGAGGGCGCGCCAGTCGGGCGCGGCGGGATCGAATTTCGCTCTGGCTTCGACCACGCCCTCGATGATCCGGTTGCGCGCGGCGAGGTTCTCGCTGCGCGCGGCCTTGAGCTTTTCCAGGTGCGCCGCGATCGGCGCGTAGGCGGCCTTGAGGGCGCCGTCGAACGCGAGCCACAACGGCTTGTTGGTCGCGCCGCCGAGCTTGTCGAGCTCCTTCCAGCGCTCGCGCAGCTTGTCGATGGCCTCGGCGTGCGCCTTGAGGTCGAGCTTCTCGCCGGCCCGGCCCGCTAGGGCCTGCGCCTCGGCGACGAGCTCCTCGCGGCGCTGTCCGCCGCTCCAGCGTTGCCAGTCGCGCAGCCGCTGCTGCTCCTGGCGCAGCGAATCGATGCGCCGGGCGAGCGCGGCGTTCGCCGGGCCGGTCTTGAGCGCGCCGTCGATCGCGGCCATGAGGCGCGTGAGCTCCGCCACGTGCCCCGCGGCGTGCGCGGCCTCGGCGAGCTCGACCTGGCGCTGCATGCCGGCGAGGTGCTTCTTCCTTTGCTGTGCGCTTTCTTCGCCTTCGCGCGTGCGGCGCGCATCGCGCTCGAGCTGCCGCTCGTGGCTGCTCGCGTTGTGCCACTCGGTGAAGCGGTGCGTGAGCACGGCCTGGAGCGTGCCGTCCGACACCTCCGGAAAGGCCCGCCATTGCTCGATCTTCGCCTTTTCCTCGGCCTCGTCGGCGGCGCCGGCCGCGGGCAGGGACTGCAGGAACTCGGCGCGCTGCGCCACTGTCGAGGCGAGCGCGAGCGCGCGATTCGCGGCGTCGATCCCGGCGGCGCCGCGCTCGTCACCCGCCTTCGCGGCAGCGGGGGCTTCGTTCAGCAGTTGCAGCAGGGTGGCTGCCCGGCCGGCGGTCGCGGCGGACTGCGTCGCCACTGCGACGCCCCGAGCCAGGTCGGCGAGCCCTGCCGTCAGCGCGTTCGTCGCGGCGTCGGCGGCGGCGAGCCAGCGCGCGAGCGCCTGCTCGCCCTCGCCGTGCTCGCGCACCTTGGCGCCGAGCTCAGCGCGCGCGGCGGCGAACTCGCTCGCGAGCGTCTCGTCGAACGCGGCGACGTTGAGCGCAGTCCAGGCGTGGTCGAGCTCCACCAGGCGGTTGGCCGGAACGGTCTCCTGCTCGAGCAGTCCGCGCGCGGTCGCGATCAGCCCCGGGGCCTCGGCAAAGGCCCGGCGCCGCGCGACCGCGGTCTCCCAGCGCGCCTTGGCCGCGCGGTAAAGGCGCTTGTCCTGGTCGCGGAACTCGCGCGTCGCCTGCTTGAGCGCGTCCTCGTGCGTCAGCGCAGCGAGCGCGGCGAGCTTGAGGTCGACCTCGGGCGCCTCGCGGGCGAGCTGCAGCAGCGCCTGGTCGTCGGCCTTCGCCGCCGCGATCCTCTCGCGCCAGGCCTGCAGCTCGGATTCAGAAGCGCCGGAAGCGGCCGGCGCGCCCGTGCGCTGCGGCGCGGCTGCGGCGACCTGCCCCGCCCCCTTGTTGAGAAGCTTGTCGAACATGCCTCAAGCGGAGCTTACCTCATCGCCGGCGCCCGGCGCCCGGCCGTCAGCGCAGAGTTTTCGCCGTGACGGTGGCCGAGTACGGCGACCAGCCGGCCGAGTTCTGGGCGCGCACACGGTAGGAGTAGCTCTTGCGGGCGGCAAGGCCGCTGTCCGTGAACGATGTCGCGCTTCCGGCGACGCGGGCAATCTCGCTGAAGCGGTTGCACGGGGAAACGCAGCGCTCGATCGCGACCAGGGTCTGGGTGGAGGACTTGTTGGTCCATTGCACCGCGATTGCGCTCGAGGATACCGCGGTGGCGACCAGGTTCACCGGAGCGGCGGGTAGCGCCGCCGCCTCGGGCGCGGTGGCGGTGGTGGTTGTTTCCCCGGCCGCGGCCACGGTCACCGCGCCAACGCCGACCTGCACGCTGTTGGAGGGGGCGGAATCGGCGCTGAACCCGTGCGCGACCACGCGATAGCCGTAGACCGAGCCCTCGAGCACCGCGAAATCGTCGAAGCTGGTGGCATCCGCGGCGAGCGTGCGGCCGATCTTCGCGTACGCGGCGCATCCGGAGCCGCTGCAGCGGTAGATGTCGTACCAGAGCTCGTTCGACGCGTTGTCCGCCCAGGTAAGCGTTGCCTTGTAGGAAAACCCGCTGAACACGGCGCCCGCGCTCAGCCCGGTGGGTGCCGCAGGCGCGTCCCCGAGGCCGGTCTGGCGGTAGCGCGCGGTGTACATCTGGCCATAGCCCTGGACGAAGAGGCTCACGCCGTCGTCGCCGATCCGCACGGCGTTGCCCGAGAACCCGGCGGCCGAGCCGATCGTCCACTGCGGGGCGCCCGCGGCGCCGTATTTCAGCGTCACCATCTGCAGGTACTGGCTGCCGTTGGCGGCGATGACCGCCGGGCCGCCCATCCCGGTCACGTAGATGTTGTCGAACGGATCGACCGCGACGAAGTTGGGAATCTCGTTGTTGCCGTCGAGCCCGTCGAAGATCCTCGACCAGAGCTGCGTGCCGTTCGGGGCGACTTTCATCGTCACCCAGTTGGCGTAGTAGGAGGTGCCGTAATCCGGGCCGATCGCGATCACGTTGCCGAGCGAGTCGAGCGCGAGGCGATGGATGTAGTCGCCGGGGGAGTAGACGTTGGTCCACTGCAGCACGCCGGTCGGCGAGTACTTGCGCAGTTGCATGCCGGCGCCGCCGGCGAGGCCGTTGCCGAAATACACCTCGCCCGCGTTGTTGACCGCCACGGCGGCGGCGTAGACCGAAACGTCGCGGAACTCCTGAAAGCGCTTGAAGCCCGACGGATCGCAGGAGAGCACGTAGAAGTTGTAGCCGCTGGTTCCCGAGGCCGCGATCCAGCTATCGTTGTCCGACACGAAAAGGCCCGTCGGCAAGGGCGTGCCGGGGAAACCGGTGCCGTTCGGATTCACCACCGGGCAGACCCACTGCCGCCCGGCGCTCGTGTACTTGACGATGCCGATCCGGAAGACGCCGGCGTCGTACAGGCCCCCGGTCACGTAGGCGTTGCCGGCATGGTCGGTCTCCGCGCGCACCGCCTGCGCGGCGGAGCCGTCGACGATGTCGGAGAAGACGAGGTTGCCGTCCGCGTCGTAGCGCAGGACGAAGTAGCCGACCGGATACTGATCGGAGGTGATCCACTTGAAGCCGACGACGTAGGCCCCTCCATTGGGGTCGGCGGCCACCCAGTTCACCCGCACCTGCACCTCGGGGCGGAAAGTCCGCTCCCACAGCAGGGCCCCGTCGGGGCTGAACTTGCGCGTCAGGACCACGCCGTTCACGTAGGTGTCGCCGACGGAATAGACGTTCTCGAAGCGGTCGATGTCCATCATCCGGCCGCCGAAATCGGCGCTCGTCGCCTCCCAGACGACGTCGACCGCCGCCGTTTGCGCGTGCGCGCCCGGCATGACCGGCAGGGAGAGCAACAGGGATACAAGAACACCGCGGAGAGCAGCGGTCGCGGAACTGGTGTTCATTTGAACTGCCTTTCTCCCCCGACTGCGTCAAGGGTCGCTCAACGGCGGCCACAGACGTTTGATCCTGGTCAAGCGTCCGAGGATCTTGGACGATCGAGGTTTCGAAACACGCCGCTCGCGTCAATTTGACGCAGAGATCGTCTAGCCGATTTTTTCGCCGAACTTGCGCAAGGCGCGCTCGGACAGGGTGAGGCCGAGGCCCGGCTGCTCCTTGAGTTCCAGCATTCCATTGCGGATCCTGGGCGGATCCTCGAAGAGCTCCGCCTGCAACGGGTCGCGTTCGGGATCGGTGAACGACTCGACGATGAGGCCCGCAGGGCTCGCCGCAACGATGTGCGCGTGGATGAAGCAATCGTGGTGCGGGGCGACGTGCACGTGGTTCAGCTCGCACAGCGCCGCGAGCTTGCGCCCCTCGGTGAAGCCGCCCATCATGGTGCAGTCGAACTGCAGGATCTGGATCGCGTTCTCCTCGAGGAGCGCGCGGCAGGCGTAGCTCGTCAGCTCGCTCTCGCCGGCCGAAAGCGGGATGCGCGTCTTCTGCGCCAGGAGCTTCAGCTCCCTGCGGTCGTCGGCCCAGCGCACCGGCTCCTCGAGCCAGCGCGGCTGCAGCGGCTCCAGCAGCCGCGCGCCTTCGATGGCGGTGGCGAGGTCCCAGCCGCGGTTCACGTCGACCATCAGATCCTTGTCCGGGCCGATGACCTCGCGCACCAGCGCGAGCCGCTCCAGGTCCTCGCCGAGCGGGGCGCCGCCGGCCTTGGCCTTGAACCCGGTGTGGCCCTGCGCCTTCAGCATCTGCATCTCGTCGCGCAGCTCGGACAGCGTCTTGCCGTCGCGGTAGTAGGCGCAGGTGACGTAGCAGGGCACCTCGCTGCGATAGCCGCCGAACAGCCGGTAGAGCGGCAGCTGCGCCACCTTTCCGACCAGGTCCCAGCAGGCGATGTCCACCGCGGCGGAAATGCGGATGATCGCTTCGCGCGACCAGCCCTTCTCGCTCGCGCGCCGCTGCCAGGTCAGCGCGAAGAGCTTCTGGTAGATGCGCTCCGGCGCGAGCGGGTCCATGCCGATGACCAGCTCGGCGATGCCGCTCCTGAAGGCGGCGATCGCGGCCTCGATCGGCGTGTAGCTCGTCGCGATGCCGATCCCCTCGAGCCCCTCGTCGGTCTGCGCGCGCACGAGAATCTCGTTCGCGCGCGGCACGATGAAATGGCTGACCCAGTGCGGGCGCTCGGTCTGCGGCGCGCGCAGGATGTAGACCTGAAGCTGGGTGATCTTCACGTGGCGCGCTATTTCTTCAGGTTGCGATCGAGAAATTCCATGGTGCGCTTCCACGCCAGCTCGGCTGCTTTCGGGTCGTACTTGAGCATGTCGAGCTTTTTCGTGTCGGCGGTCTCGTTGGCGAAGGCGTGCTTCGCGTCGTAGCGATGGAACTCGAACTTCACGTTCGCCGTCTTGAGCTTCTTCTCGAGCTCATCCACGCCCGAGATGGCGAACGCCTGATCGTGCAGCGCCCAGTGGCCGAGCAGCGGCGTCTTGATCTTCGAGGCGTCGACGTACTGGAGCGGCGGGTAGCCGTACCAGATGACTTCGGCGTCGGCCTCGGGAACGTTCACCGCCGAGAGCACGGTGAGCGCACCGCCCATGCAGAAGCCGGTGACGCCGACCTTCGGGCTGTCCTTCTTCAGGTACTGCACGGCGCCGCGGATGTCCTGGCCCGCGGCGTCGCCGAAGTTGAGGCCTTCCATCAGGTGCTTCGCCTCGTTCGCCTCGAGCGCGACTTTGCCGCGGTAGAGGTCGGGAACGAGCGCGCGGTAGCCCGCCTTCGCGAGCTTCTCGGCCACGCCCTTGATCTGGTCGTTCAGGCCCCACCATTCCTGGATCACCACCAGGCCAGGAGCTCTTGCCCCCTGCGCCGGTTCCGCGAGATACCCGCTGACGCTCTTGCCGTCGGGCCGCTGGTAGCTGGTCATCTTGCCCATCGATTGCCTCCTGTTCGGAAGGCCAATCTTAGGGCAACCACTCGAGGCGGGAGAAGGCCGGTTCGAGCTGCCACGGCACCGGCTCGCGCGCCTGCCACGCGGTCTCCCACGGGTGCGCGATCACGGGGGTCACCTGCGGACGCTCGGGCCAGAGGCCGGCCTCGTACAGCGCCATGTGGCGCGCCTGCGTCGCGTCGAGCTGCAGGCTGAAGCCGAAGCCGGTGCTGCCGTCGTCCTTCAGTACGCGCGTAACCAGAGCCTCGTGGCCCGAGGCGAGGCGCATCGACTGGGTATGGATGAAGCTCAAGTACGCAGAGAATTCAAGCCGCTGCGCGTGACCCGCCCATGGAGCTCGCGCCCGAGCACTTGCTCGCAGAGCTCCGCCGTGGCGAGGAGCCCGTCCAGATCGATTCCGGTAACGATGCCCATCGATTCGAACAGGTTCACGAGGTCCTCGGTACACACGTTGCCGGTGTGGCCGCCGCTGTACTTCACCTTCGCCGGGTGCCCGCCGACGCCGCCGAACGACGAATCGAAGTGGCGCACGCCCGCCTCGTACGCGGCGACGCAGTTGACGAGCCCCGTGCCGCGCGTGTCGTGGAAGTGCGCAACGGGAACCAGCCTTTCACTTTCATCTTTCAGGCGGGAAAACATGTCCTTTACGGATCGAGGCGTGGCCATGCCGGTGGTGTCGCCGAGCGCCACGTACTTCACCCCAAGGCCGGCGAATGTTTCAACGTCGGACAGGACCACCCCCGGATCGACCCGGCCCTCGAAGGGACAGCCGAACGCCACCGAGACGGTTCCGATGAGGCGGAAACGCCCGCCGGCCGCCGCGACCATGTCGGCGATGTTCTGCCACTGCTCGGCGCGGCTGCGGTTCAGGTTCTTGCGCGTGTGCGATTCGGTGGCCGAGACGAGGAGGCTGATCTCGTTCGCCCCGTAGCCCGCCGCCAGATCGGCGAGCGCACGCTCGACCGCCTTCACGTTGGCGCAGGTGGCTTTGTAAAAAACCCCGGAACGCCGCTCCAGTGATTGAAATAATTGAGAGGCATCGGCGAACTGCGGCACCACCTTCGGGTTGGAGTAGGAGCTGGCCTCGACGCGCGGGAAGCCGAGCGCGGCGAAGCGCTCCACCAGGGCGCGCTTGGTGGCGGTGGGCACGAACTGCGGCTCGTGCTGCAGCCCGTCGCGCGCGAAGCACTCGCACAGGGTTACGTCGGGCATGGTTGACAGTATCAACTAATGTGGTTTACGGTGTCAACGATATGGCCTACGCGGTTCCGCGGCGCGACGCGCGCACCCAGAGCGAGGGCGTGGTCGAGGGCTACCCGCAGACCGCGCAGCGCTGGCCGGCGCAGGCGCTGGCGCGGCGCGCCCACGGGCTTTCGGAGCTGACCGGTCCCCGGCCGTGGTCCAGGCTGAAAACCACCGGCGCCGATCTCGCCAGCCGCGGCGCAGGACGCGCGCTGGGCCAGCTCGTCGACCTGAGGGTGAGCATCGTCGACGAGGACGGGGCGCCGGTGCCCGGCGCGATGGTCGAGCTCTGGCATTGCAACGCCGCGGGCAAGTACCTCCATCCGAACGACTCGAACGACGCGCCGGAGGATCCGAACTTCTACGGCGCCGCGCGCCTCCTGGCCGACGCTGCCGGGCGCGTCGGGCTTCGCACCATCAAGCCGGGCGCCTATCCCGTACCCGACACCGGCGGCTGGTGGCGCCCGCCGCACATCCATTTCTCGGTCTGGGGCCGCGTGTGGCTCTCGCGCCTCGTGACCCAGATGTTCTTCCCCGGCGAGCCGCTCAACGAGCGCGACCCGATCCTGAACGCCGTGCGCGACGCGCAGGCGCGCGGCCGCTGCATCGCGCGCTTCGTGCCGGCGGCCGGCAACGCGCTGGTCTACGAATACGACCTCGTAGTGCGCGGCCGCAACGCCGCCGCGGCGCTGCCGTGAAGCCGCTCGTGCCCACGGCGGAGATGACGCTCGGGCCGTTCTTCCCGCGCGAATTCGCGGCAGGCGCGAACGATCTCGCCGCCGGCGCCCAGGGCGAGCCGATCGAAATCACCGGCCGCGTGGTGCAGGCCGACGGCCGTGCGCTCGACAACCTGGTGCTCGAGATCTGGCAGGCCGATGCGCAGGGGCGCTTCGACAACCCCGCCTTCTGCGGCTGGGGCCGCGCCGCGACCGATTCCACCGGCGTTTATGTTTTCAAGACCGTAAGGCCCGGTGCGATCCAAGGGAGGGCACCGCACATCAATTTCCTGATCCTGTATTCGGGGCTGATGCGCCAGCTCCAGACGGTCATGTACTTCGACGATTCGTCCGACCCACTCCTGGAAAGCCTGAAAGAAAGAAGCGAGCGGCTCGTGGCGAAGAAGGAGGGCGCGAACCGCTACCGCTTCGACCTCCGGCTGCGAGGCGAGGGCGAGACGCCCTTCTTCGACGACTGATGATCCGCGAGCTCCTCTCGTACCGGCTGCACGAGGTGGCGAACCTGCTCTCGCGCGGCGCGGAGCTGCGCTACCGGCGCGAGTTCGGCGTGAGCCTGTGGGAGTGGCGCAGCATCGCGCTGCTCGGCGGGGCCGCCGAGCCGCTCTCGCTCGGCGACCTCGCCCACGCCGCCGGCATCCACAAGAGCCAGATGAGCCGCGTGGTGTCGGGGCTTGCGCGACGCAGGCTCGTCGTGCGCGACGCCAATTCGCAGGATGCGCGCGGGGTTCACCTCACGCTCAGCAAGAGCGGGCGCAAGCTCTACGCCGGCCTGATCGAGGCCGCGTCGCAGCGCGACCGCGCCTTCCGCGGCTGCCTTACCCGCGACGAGAAGCAGGCCTTCGAAGCCGCGCTCGCCAAGCTCGCCGGGCAGGCGCGCGCCTTCATCCAGCAGGAAAAGAAATGAAGACGCGCATCACCGAGCTTCTCGGCATCGAGCACCCGATCTTCCAGGCGGCGATGAGCTGGGCCTCCTCCAACGCGCCGCTCGTGGTCGCGGTCTCGAACGCCGGCGGCATGGGCGTGATCGCGGCGGGACCGATGCGGATCGACGAATTCCGTTCTGCTCTCAAGGAGATAAGAAAGGGAACGCAAAAACCTTACGGTGTGAACATCCCGCTCAACAACCCGCGCGCGCGCGAGCTGCTCGACATCGCCCATGAGGCGCGCATTCCGGTGATGGTCGCCTCGCAGGGCGGGCCGCGCGAGCACCTCGCGCGCTTCCGCGCCATCGGCACCAAGTGGCTGCACGTCGTGGCGTCGGTGGAGCACGCGAAGAAAGCCGAGGCGGCAGGAGTGGACGCGCTGGTCGTCGATGGCGCCGAGGCCGGCGGCCATCCGCCGCCGTCCGAGGTCGGCACGCTGGTGCTGGTGCGCCGCGTGGTCAAGGCGGTCGGGCTTCCGGTCGTGGCGAGCGGCGGCGTCGCCGACGGCGCCGGCGTCGCGGCGCTGCTCGCGCTCGGCGCCGACGCGGTGCAGCTCGGCACGCGCTTCATCGCGAGCCCCGAAGCGAGCGTGCACGACAACTACAAGCGCGCCGTGCTCGCGGCAGACGTGCACGAGACCACGCTCGTCGGCCGCGGCGGCCTGCCGATCCGCCAGCTCAGGAACGCCTTCTCGGCGAAGTACGAGGCCGCGGAGCGCTCTGGGGCGAGCAAGGAAGAGCTGGATCGGATCTACAAGAATTCATCCTTGAAGCAGGCGGCGCTCGAAGGCGACGTCGAGTGGGGCAAGGTCGAGGCCGGGCAGAGCGCGGGACTGGTCGAGGAGATCCTTCCGGCCGCCGAGATCATGCGGCGGCTGGTGGCGGAAGCGGAAGAAGCGAGGCGGAGGCTCAGCTCTCTATGAAAAAAACCCAAAACAGGGACAGACCACGTTTTTTTCCTGGCTGGAAAAGGACCAGTAAATGGGGCCTGTCCCTGTTTTGATCGTTGAGGATCGGAATGCCGTCCGGGTCCTGACGCTGAACCGCCCGGAGAAGCGCAATGCGCTCAATTCCGAGCTGACCCACGCGCTTCTCGAAGCTCTCCAGCGCGCCGACCGGGAAGAAGGCGTCGGCTGCATCGTGCTGACGGGCGCGGGGCAGGGGTTCTGCGCCGGCGCCGACCTGACCGAGTTCAAGGGTCTGCAGGATCCCCGGGCGGCCGAGGAGCGCGCCGAGCTCACGATGCAGCTCCACCTCGCCTTCTCGAGGATCTCGAAGCCGATCGTGGCCGCGATCAACGGCGCGGCGATGGGCGGCGGCGCGGGCCTTGCCATCGCGGCCGACATCGCGGTGATGGCGGCGAGCGCGAAGCTCGGCTATCCCGAGGCAAGACACGGCATCGTCGCCGCCATCGTGATGGCGAACCTCGTGCGCCAGGTGGGACGCAAGGCGGCGTTCGAGCTCGTCGCGCTCGGCGAGCCGATCGGCGCGCAACGGGCGCTCGAGCTCGGGATGGTGAATCGCGCGGTGGCCGACCACGAATTGATGCCGCAAGCGCTTTCCTATGCAGAAAAGCTCGCGGCTATGGCTCCGGTTGCCAGGACGGAAACCAAGCGCCTGTTCCACGAGGTGGCCGACCTGCCGCTCGCGGCGGCGCTCGAGCGGGGCAGGGACACAAATCGGCGTATGCGCAATTTCCAAAAATTGGCGAAATGAGGCTGTCCAGGTGAAACCCCTGCTGTCCAGATGAAACCCCTTGAGCACGTGACGATCCTGGATCTGTCGCGAGTGCTCGCGTGCCCGTTCGCGTCGATGATCCTCGCGGAGCTCGGCGCGCGCGTGATCAAGGTCGAGCAGCCCGGCAGCGGCGACGAGACCCGCGGCTTCGAGCCGCAGCTCGCGAAGGACAGCGCCTACTACTTCGCGTGCAACCGCTCCAAGGAGTCGATCACCGTCGACCTGCGCTCGGACGAAGGCCGGCAGGTGATTCGCAGCCTCGCGCAGAAGGCCGACGTGGTGCTCGAGAATTTCCCGGTCGGCACGCTCGGGCGCTACGGCCTCGACTATGCCGTGCTTTCCTCGCTCAACCCCGGGCTCGTCTACGTCTCGTGCACCGGCTTCGGCCAGGGCGGCCCCTACGCGCACAAGAAGGGCTACGACACGGTGTTCCAGGCAATGGGCGGAATCATGAGCCTCACCGGCGAGCGCGGCGGCGGGCCGGTGAAGCCGGGGCTGCCCGTGGCCGACCTCACCTCCGGCCTCTGGATCGCCATCGCGATCCTCGCTGCGCTCGCCGGACGCACGCGCAGCGGCAAGGGCTGCTACGTCGATTTCTCGATGCTCGACGGCCAGGTGGCGCTGCTCACGCTCGCGGCAGCGCGCTATTTCGCGCTCGGCGAAGTGCCATCGCGGCTTGGCACTGAGCACCCGGGGCGCGTGCCGTCCGCGACCTTCCAGTGTCGCGACGGAAGGTACGCCCACATCACGGCGAGCGACCAGCACTGGGCGCCGCTCTGCAAGGCGCTGGGGCTCGGCGAATGGGGCGCGGCCTTCGGCTCCAACGCGATCCGCGTGGAAAGACGCGATGAGGTGATGCGCGTGCTCAACGATGTTGTTTCCAAATGGGGACGTGAGGAGTTGATCGAGAAGCTGGATAACGCGCAGGTCCCCGTGGGCCCGGTGAACGATGTCGCCGAGATCCTGAACGACCCGCACGTGCGGGCGCGCCGCCTCGTCGGCAGCTTCGACTATCCGGGTGTGGGCGAATTCAAGGCGCTCGCGCTCCCCTACAAGTTCCTCGGCTGGGACAACCCCGAGATCGGCCGGCCGCCGGCATTGGGCGAGCACACGCGCAAGATCCTCGCCGAGTTGGGAAAGGAGCCGCCGCCATGACGGTCCTCTATTCGGTCGAGGGCGCGATCGCGACCATCACGCTGAACCGGCCCGATGCGCGCAACGCGCTGAATGACCAGATGTGCGAGGACCTGCGCCGGATCGTTTCAGGGGTGGACCCGAGTGTCAGGCTGGTATTGGTGCGCGGAAAAGGCCCGGTGTTCTGCGCCGGCGCCGACGTGAAGGAGCGCGCCGGCATGAGCGTGGACCAGGTGCGGGCGCGCCGGCTGAAGGCCTTCGCCGCCTATCACGCGCTCGAGTCGCTGCCGATGCCTTCGGTCGCCGTGGTGCACGGCGCGGCGCTTGGATCGGGCGTGGAGATCGCCGCCGCCTGCGACTTCATCGTCGCCACGCCCGACGCGGCGTTCGGCACGCCCGAGGCGCTGCGCGGAACGCTCGGCGCCACGCAGCGGCTGCCGCGCGTGCTCGGCAAGCGCCTCGCCAAGGACCTCATGTTCACCGGTCGCCGACTCACGGCGGCGGAGGCGCGCGCCGCCGGTTTCGTCTCGAGGGTCGTGACCGCGGCCGAGCTCGACCAAGAGCTCTCCACCATCTCTCATGCCGTGGCCGCGGCCTCGCCCGAGGCGCTCCGCTACGCCAAGCAGTGCATCGATCGCGGCGTCGAGCTCGACCCCGCGGGTGCGCTTGGCCTCGAGCTGATGGCGATCGAAGCGCAACTCGCCTCGGGCAAGGGCATGGGCAAGCCGTGAGCTGGAAGCCGCAGACGCTGGGCGAGGTACTCCTGAATAGGGCGCCCGAGGCGGAAGCCCTTGTGACCCGGAGCGGCCGCTTTACCTATCGGGACCTTCTTTTCAAAGCAAGAGGAGCGGCGGGCGCCATGCAGGCAATGGGCCTCGGCCACGGCGATCGAATCGGCATCCTCATGGGCAACGACGAGAAGTGGCTCGCGCTCTTCTACGGCGCGGCGCTCCTCGGTGCGGTGACCGTGCCGGTCAATACGCGCTTCAAGGCGGCGGAGATCGACTTCTGCCTGAAGCAGTCGGGCTGCGAGGCGCTTTTCTACGTCGAGCGCTTTCTCAACATCGACTTCGGCGCCATGGTGCGCGAAATCGGTTTTTCCAGCGCGGTCGACGTCGCCGCGGGCATCCCGGAAAACCGATTCGAGCCTGCCTCGGTTTTCCCCGATGACATCCTGTTGATCCAGTTCACTTCAGGCACGACCGCCTATCCCAAGGGCGCGATGCTCACGCACGACGGCATGCTGCGCGACGCCTGGGCCGCGGGCACCCGCATCGGCATCCGCCCGGACGACCGCTATTTCAACTGCCGGCCTTTCTTCCACGTCGCGGGCTCGACGCTGTCGGCGCTGATGGCCCTGGTGAGCGGCGCGTGCCTCGTCACGCTGCCGGCCTTCGAGGCCGGCGCGGCGCTCGAGCTGATGCAGCGCGAGCGCTGCACGCTGCTCTCGGGCAACGACACGATCATGCAGATGCTGATGGGCCACGCCGATTTCGCAAAGCGCAAGCTGTGCCTGCGCGGCGGCTGGGCCGCGGCCGGGCCGCAGACCATGCGCGCGATCATCGAAGTGCTCGGTGCGAGGCACATCTGCGCGGCGTACGGCCTCTCCGAGTGCTCGCCCAACGTGGTGATGAGCGACTGGCGCGATCCCGAGGAGCTCAGGATCAACGGCCTCGCGCTCCCGCACGAGGGGGTGGAGCTGCGCATCCGCGAAGGCGAGATCCAGGTGCGCGGCTGGAACGTGATGAAGGGCTATTGCAACAACCCCGAGGCGAACGCCAGGGCGTTCACCCCCGACGGGTGGCTGCGCACCGGAGACCTCGGCGAGCTCACGGCCGACGGCAGGCTGCGCATGGTCGGCCGGTTGAAGGATGTGTTCCGCGTCGGCGGCGAGAACGTCGCTCCCGCCGAGGTGGAGGAGGTGCTGCTCGCGCATCCCGCCGTCGAGACCGCCCAGGTCGTGGGCGTGCCCGATGCGCGCCTCGGCGAAGTGCCTTGCGCTTATGTCACTTTGAAGTCGAACCAATCGGTGAGCGAGGCCGAATTGATCCAATGGACAAAAGCGAGGTGCGCCAACTTCCGCGTGCCGCGCTACCTCAGAATCGTCCAGGACTTCGAAGCGATCGGCATGACCGCGAGCGGCAAGGTGCAGAAAGCGAAGCTGCGCGAGCACGCCTTGCGCGAGTTCAACCTCTGATGCGCGGTGCCGACCTCCTCGCGCGCTCGCTTGCCGAGGCGGGCACGAAGCACCTGTTCGCGCTCTCGGGCAACCACGTCATGCCGGTGTTCGATGCCGCGCTCGACGCGGGCCTCCAGCTCATGCACGTGCGCCACGAGGCGGCGGCGGTGCACATGGCGGACGCGTGGGGGCGGCTCACGGGCGAGCCCGGCATCGCGCTGGTGACCGGCGGCCCGGGCCACGCCAACGCGGTTGGCGCGCTCTATACCGCGCTCGCTTCCGAGTCGCCGCTCGTTCTGATCTCGGGTCATGCCCCGCTCGCCGAGCTCGGCAAAGGCGCATTCCAGGAGATGCGCCAGGCGGCGCTCGCCGCTCCCGTGACCAAGGCCTCTTGGGTCGCCCAATCCGCCGACACGCTCGCCGCCGACATCGTCCGCGCTTGGCGCGAGGCAAAGTCGGGCACGCCCGGTCCCGTGCATCTCAGCATCCCGAGCGATGTGCTCGACGCGGCGAGCACCGTGGCAGTGCCAGCGCGCGCTGCTTTTGGCCGATCCGAGGAGAAGGAGGATGGGAATCCGGTTTCGCTGGGCGCGGCGCAGCGGCCCTTGATCATCGCCGGGCCGGCGGCGATGCGAAGGGGCACGCGCGAGCTCGAGGAAGCCGCCGGCATTCCGGTCATCGGCATGGAGAGCCCGCGCGGGGTGAACGACCCGAGCCTCGGCCGCCTCGCCGAGGTCCTCGCGCGGGCGGACCTCGTGCTGCTCCTCGGCAAGCGCGTCGATTTCACCTTGAGGTTCGGCAAAGCCTTCGCGCCGGGGTGCCGTGTTGTTCAGGTTCAAGCCGCGAGAGGAATCACGTTCAAGAACCACGAGTGGCTGGAGGAGGTTCGCGCCGCGCTGCGCTACCGGCCGCCGGAATGGCGCAGCGTTCAATCGAAGCCCGAAGGCCCGATGCATCCTGTCGCCCTGTGCCGCGAGGTTCAACCGCTTCTCGACAGGCGCGATGCGATCCTCGTTTCGGACGGCGGCGAGTTCGGCCAATGGGCGCAGGCCTGCCTGAACGCGCCGCGCCGGCTCATCAACGGTCCCGCCGGCTCGATCGGCTCGGCGCTGCCGTTCGCGGCCGCGGCGAAGCTCGCCCATCCAGCGGCGACGGTCGTCGCCTTGCTGGGCGACGGCACGCTCGGCTTTCACCTCTCCGAGCTCGACACCGCGGTGCGCCATGGGCTCGGCTACGTAGCGGTGATCGGCAACGATGCCACCTGGAATGCCGAGTACCAGATCCAGCTGCGCGCCTACGGAAGCGAGCGCGCCAGGGGCTGCGAGCTCCTGCCGACTCGCTATGGCGCCGTGGCGCAAGCGTTGGGCGCGCACGGCGAAGACGTGGTCCGGCCCGGTGAATTGCAGGCCGCGCTCCGGCGCGCGGCGGCTTCGGGCAAGCCCGCTTGCGTCAACGTGATGATCGAGCGACTGGCCGCACCAAAATACTAATTCGGGCTCTGACCCCGATTTCGTTACTGGCGGATGCCCAGCACTCCGACCAGCCGATCGTAGAGCTGGAACTGCTCGCGCACGAAGCGCTCGGTCTCGGCGGGAGAGCGGATGGCGGCGATGCCGCCGAGGCGCGCGTTGCCCTGCTGCCAGCCGGGATCGCGCGCGAGCTGCTGGAACACTGCGGTCCAGCGTTCGACGATCTCGCGCGGCAGGCCGGGCGGGCCCATCAGCGCGGTCCAGCCGACGATGGCATTCATGCCGGGAAAGCCGGCCTCCGCGGCGCTCGGCACGTCGGGAATCTCGGGGAGGCGCGCCGGGGTGACGAAAAGCGCGCGCAGCGTGCCCGCCCTGACCTGCGGGATCACCGTGGGCGCGTTGTTGCATGCGAAGTTGACCTGGGCGGCGAGCACCGCGGTGGTGACTTCGCCGCCGCCCTTGAAATGGATTGCGACGGCATGGTCCTTGGTGAGGCCGGCGAGCGTCATGAAATATTGGGAAGCCATGTTCTGGCTGGTGCCGATGCCGGCGGTGGCGAAGTTGAGCTTGCCCGGATTGGCACGAATCGCGTTCACCAGCTCGGCCGCGCTGCGGATCGGCGCGTCGCCCCTCACGAAGCAGATGTAGGGATTGAGCTCGATGAGCGACAGCATCGTGAACTCGTTCCACTTGTACTGGAGCTTCGAGTCGAGCGCGGGAAGGATGGCGTGCGTCGCGATGCGCGCGACGAGCAGCGTGTAGCCGTCGGGCGCCGCGTTCTTCACCCACATGGTGCCGATCGCGCCCGAGGCGCCGGCGCGGTTGACCGGGACGAGGGGCTGGCTGTTGAGGTACTTCTGCGCGTGGATCGCGACGTTGCGCCCCGAAAGGTCCGAGTCGCCGCCGGCGGAGAACGGAATGATGAGGGTGATGGGCTTCGACGGATAGCCCTGCGCGCCGGCCGCGGCGCTGGCGAGGGCGAGCAGGACTGAGACGAGTGTTTTCACGCTATTCTCCTCGCATGGATTATGAGCCGGTCGCCGGACCCGGTGTGTGGTACGGCCGCGATCTTGCCCGCCGCGACGACTGGATCCGGCCCTTCGCGCCGCACGAGCTCGACGAGATCGATGGCGCGGTGCGGATGTTCATCGACACGGGAAACGGCGTCGAAACCCTGAGTCCGGCGAGCTTCCCGTTGCCCAGCCTCGGTCCGTTCCTGCGAAAAGCCCGGGATGAATTGCTGGAGGGGCGCGGTTTTATTCTCCTGCGCGGGCTGCCGGTCGAGCGGATGACGCGCGAGGAGCAGGCCATCGCGTATCTCGGCCTCGGCTCCTGGCTCGGCCGGTTTCGCTCGCAGAACGCCAAGGGTCATCTCCTCGGCCATGTGAAGGACCTCGGGCTCGACATCCGCGATCCCAACGTGCGCTATTACCAGACCAACCGCAAGCTCGAGTACCACACCGACTCGATCGACGTGGTCGGGCTCCTGTGCCTGAAGGCGGCGAAAGCGGGCGGCGAGAGCTACCTCGCCAGCTCGATGACGGTCTACAACGAAATCCTGAAGAAGAAGCCCGGCTTGCTGCCGGCGCTGTTCGAGCCGTTTCCGACCGACCGGCGCGGCGAGGTGCCCGAGGGCATGAAGCCCTGGTTCGACATCCCGGTCTTCCATCGCCACGCCGGCAAGCTCTCGTGCATCTACGTGCGCCAGTACATCGAGTCGGCGCAGAAGCACTTCCCCGAGGCGCGCCGGCTGAGCCCGGAGCAGCGCGCGGCGATGGACCTCGTCGACGAGATCTGCAACGACTCGGGCGTCCATCTCTCGATGGACTTCCGCCCGGGCGACATCCAGCTCCTGCACAATCACCAGATCCTGCATTCGCGCGGCGACTTCGAGAACTGGCCCGAGCCCGAGCGCCATCGCCACCTGCTGCGCCTGTGGCTCGCCCCGCCGCAGGCGCGACCGCTCCCCGAGGTATTCGCGCCGCGCTACGGCGGCGTGCTCCCCGGCGAGCGCGGCGGCATCGTGGTGAAGGGAACGCGGCCCACGGTTCCGCTCGAGGCGGAATAGAGAATCGGGGTCAGAGCCCGATTTGTTTTCGGTTCGTCAGCGCCTCGGGGTTGATTGCCCGCTCGTAGTTGCCATCGAGGTACGCCTCGACGATCGCGACCATGCCCTCGGCCATGGTGCGGTAGGTGGAATCCGCCGGCCAGCCGAGGTGGGAGGTCAGCACCACGTTGTCGAGGCGCCGCAGCGGCGAGCCGCGGTCGAGCGGCTCGGCGGCGAAGACGTCGAGGCCGGCGCCCGCGATGGCGCCTTCCTCCAGGAGCCGCGCCAGCGCCTTTTCGTCGACGATCGCGCCGCGCGCGGTGTTGATGAGGACGGCGTGCGCACGCATGAGGCGGAGCCTGCGCTCGTCCAGGAGGCCGCGGCTCTCGTCGGAGAGCCGCAGGTGCACGGTGACGACGTCGGCGGCCCGGAGGAGGGCATCGAGCTCCATGAATTGCGCTTCGGACCTGGCGGCGCGTTCCGCCGTGAGCGTCGGACCCCACGCCAGGATCTCCATGCCGAACGCGCGTGCGAGCGCGGCCACCTCGCGGCCGATCCTGCCGAGCCCGACGATGCCGAGCTTCTTGCCGGCGAGGGTGCGGCCGGCGAACGAAGGCCATTCGCCGCGCCGCATCGCGTGGTCGGTCTGCGGGATGCGCCGCATCACCGCGAGCATCAGGCCGAAGGTGAGCTCGATCGTCGAGCGCGCGACCGCGCCCATCGCCTCGAGGTCCGAGGAGGCCATGCCGATCAGGACGCCGGCGCGCGTCGCGGCCGCGACGTCGACGTGGTAGGCGTGGTTGCCGGTCTGCGCGATGAGCTCGAGCGACGGCAGCCGCGCGAAGAACGCCGCGTCGAAGCGCGTGCGCTCGCGCAGCGCGATCAGCACGGGATAGTCCTTGAGCTTCTCCAGGGAAGTGATTTTTTCTGTGAAGACGTCGACCGAAACCCGGCGGCGCAGGCGCTGTATAGCCGGATCGCCCTCGAAGACACGGTGGTAATCGTCGAGTACGGCGATTCTCACTTGGCGACCAGGCGAGTCCCTGTTTCGCCGCGCAGGGCGCGAGAGAGGTTGGGCGGATTGGTGATGAGGCCCATGCGGCCGCCCCCGTCGACGAAGTCGACCAGCGCGGCGATCTTCGGCCCCATGCTGCCGGGGTCGAACTGGTTGTCGGCCTGGTGCCGGCGCGCCTCCGCAAGGGTCATGCGGTCGAGCCAGCGCTGGGTCGGCTTGTTGAAGTCGAGCGCCACCTTCTCGACCCCGGTCGGCAGCACCAGGATGTCGGCCGCCATGCTGCGCGCGAGCAGGCTCGAGGCGAGGTCCTTGTCGATCACCGCCTCGACGCCGCGCAGGTCGCCGTTCTCTTCCTCGATCACCGGGATGCCGCCGCCGCCGCAGGCGACCACCACGTAGCCCTGGCCCGCGAGCGTCTTGATGATCTGCGTCTCGAGGATCGCCCGCGGCCTGGGCGAGGGCACCACGCGCCGCCAGCCGCGGCCCGCATCCTCGCGCACGGTCCAGTGGTACTTCTTCGCGAGCTGCTTCGCGCGCGCCTCCTCCATGTGCGAGCCGATCGGCTTGGTGGGATTGGCGAACGCCGGGTCGTTGCGGTCGACCAGCGTCTGCGTCACGACGCACGCCGGCTCGCGCCGGATGCGGCGGCGCTTGAACGCGTTGCGCAGCGCCTTGAGGAACATGTAGCCGACCGCGCCCTGGATGTCGGCGCCGGCGTAGTCCATCGGCACCGGCGGCACCTCGGCGAGGGAGAGCTCCGAGCGGCGCAGGATGAAGCCCACCTGCGGGCCGTTGCCGTGCGTCACCACCACCTTCCAGCCGGCCTCGATCATGCCGGCGATGTCCTCGGCGAGCTCGCAAACCCGGTCGTACTGGTCGACGATCGACTCGTGCTTGCGATCCTGGATCAGCGCGTTGCCGCCGATGGCGAGGACGGCGAGCCCCGGCTCTTCTTTCATTTCAGCTCCGCGGAGGTGCGAGCGCCGACCTCCGAGTGCAGTGCGGCGACGGCCTGGGTGAAGCACGCGAGCGGCGCGCGCGTGACGCCGGCGCCGATCTGGCCGACACCGGGCTCCTTGTGCGCGATGCCGGTGTTGATCACCGGAAGGATCCCGGTGTCGACCACGCGCCGCGCGTCGATGCACGCGGGCGTGCCGGCGAAATCGAGCGCCGGCAGCGTGAAGGCGCCGTTGCGCCTGAGCGTGATATGGGTCATCGCGAGCGTGTTGGCGAGCGCGTCCTGCGGCGTGCCGCCGACGAACTTGACGATCGCCGGCGCCGCCGCCATGGCGAATCCCCCCAGCCCGGCGGTCTCGGTAATGGCGCTGTCGCCGAGATCCGGCGCCGCGTCCTTCGTGGTGTAGGCGGGGAAATAGAGCCCGTTCACCACCGGGGCGGGCGCGGTGAACCAGCGCTCGCCCAGGCCGCTCACGCGGATGCCGAACTCGACGCCGTTGCGCGCCATGGCCGTAACCATGCTGCTCGCGGCCACGCCGTGCGCGGCGTCGAGCATGCTCTTGCACGCCGCCATCGAGATGTTCAGGAAGAAGTGGTCGTTGCCGGCGATGAACTCGATCACCGCCGCGGCATCGGCGGCGCTCGCCGAGGACTTGAGGAGCGCCGGCACCAGGCGCCGGATGAGGAGCGAGGACGCCGCCACGTTGCGGTTATGCACCTCGTCGCCCATATGCAGCGCCTGCGCCATCAGCGGCTTGAGCTCCAATTCGCCGAGAACTTCAAAGGCGGAGGCGAGCGTTGGCCCGAGCGTCTTCTGCATCCACTCGAGCCGCGCCAGCACCTCGCGGCTGTTGGCGCCGAAGCGCAGCACCTTGCCCAGGCCCTCGTTCAGGTTGCTGAAGGCGCGGTTGCCGTGGGTCGCGTTCGCCACGATCCATACCGGCATCGACGGGCTGATGATTCCCGCCATCGGGCCGACCGCGGCGTGGTGGTGGCAGGGCTCGAACGCGATCTCGCCCGACTCGGCCATCTCGCGCGCCGCGTCGGCGTTCTCCGCCCAGCCCTCGTAGAGGATCGCGCCGACGATCGCGCCGCGCATCGGGCCGCACATCCGCTGCCATGCGATCGGCGGCCCGGCGTGCAGGAGCATGCGGCTGCCCATCTCGGGCAGCACCTCGCGCGCCACGCCGATGCCTTCGAGCCGCGGCTGCGCGGCGAGATAGCGCTCGGCCGCCTTGGCGTTGGCGGCCTCGATCGCCGGATGATTCACCAGGCGCGCGAGCGCCATGCCGACGGCGCGATCGCCGCCCGCCGGCGGCGCCCACTCGAGCCGCGTCGCGGCGCCGCCGCGCTGCACGATGGCGTCGGCGAACGAGGCGATGCCCTCGTTCAGGACGCAAAGCGGTTTGCCGAACAGCGTGCTCATCCATCCCCCTTAATCAGGGACAGACCACGTTTTTCCGTTGCCCCCCTGACAAGGGGGAAGCGAGCTTGCGAGCGGGGGGTTTGCAGTTCAAAGAAACGTGGTCTGTCCCTGTTTTCGGGTTTCATGACAACTTGGCCACGATCGCGCCGGCGAGCCGCGCGGCGGCGGCATTGCTTTCGGCGAGGAGGACGCCCGCGTCGCGCAGCGCCGCTTCCTGGCGCTCGAGGCCCTGCGGATCCTCGTCGGTGCCGCACACAGAAGCGACGATGACTGGCGGTCGCGTTTTCTTCCGGATCTTCATCAGAACAGGGACGATCTCCGCCGCGGGGTCGGGGTGCGAGCCGTAGCCGAGCACCACGTCGAGCAGGATCACCGCCACCTGCGGGTCGGCGGCTTCCTCGAGCATGCGCTCGTTGCGCAGCCGCAGGTCGATCATCGGGTGGGGCCGGCCGCGGGTGAAGACGTCGTCGCCGAGGTCGATGAGCGTGTGCTCGCGCGACTTCCACGGATCCTCGATCGCCCTTTTTGCGTCGACAGGCGCGTTCGACCACACGTCGCCGAGCAGGGCTGAAGCCTCGTAACAGAAGGTTCCGCCGCTAAAGAGGCCCCGGATATATCGCTGCCCTCGCTTGAATTGCAGCTTCGGCGGCTTCAGCGGAGAAGTCGATGCGCGCGCCGGCTTCCGACCTTTGGCGAGCGCGACCGCGGCCGAAGCAGCATCGTCCAGCGTGCGCGAGACGTGCAGGTTGCCGCCGGAAGGGTCTTCCGCCGAGCCGATGAAGTTGATCACCACGGGCTTGCCCGCCTTGCGCGCCGCGGCGATGACCTCGCGCGCGATGGCAGGCGAGGGCGGCTTGGAGATGAGCACGATCACCCGGGTGTCCGGGTCGCGCGCGAGGAGCCCGAGCCCGTGCAGCATGCTGATCCCGCCCACGTCCTTGCCGAGGTCGTGGCCGCCGGTGCCGATGGCGTGCGAGATGCCGCCGCCGCGCCGGTGCACGAGGCTCGTCACCTGCTGCGTGCCGGTGCCCGAGGCGCCGACGACGCCGACCGCGCCGCGGCGCACGGCGTTGGCGAAGCCGAGCGGCACGCCGTCGACGATGGCGGTGCCGCAGTCGGGACCCATCACCAGCAGGCCGCGCCCGGCGGCGTAGCGCTTGAGCGCGACCTCGTCGGCGGGCGCGACGTTGTCGCTGAAGAGCATGACGTGCAGCCCGAGGCGCAGCGCCTTCACCGCCTCGGCGGCTGCGTACTCGCCGGGGACGGATATGAGCGCGAGGTTCGCCTGCGGTGTGCGCGCCAGCGCCATCTGCAGGCTGCGCAACGGCGCCTCGGCCACGGCATTTCCGGCATGTTGACCGGGTTCCTCGGTAAGAGAGGCGAGGGCCTTGGCGAGCGCCGCTTCGAGGTGCGCATTGGACTTGCCGCGCACCGCCACCAGGAGATCGTTCGGCCGCGGCGCGATGCCGGCGTCGACGAGGCCCGCCTGGCGCAGGAACTCGAGGTTGCCCGGCGTCGCCATCACCGCCGAGGCCTGCTCGACGCCGGGCAGCTTTCCGAGCGCCGCCGAGAGCTGCATCAGCGACACCGAGTCGCGGTACAGGTTCGGCAGCAGGCGCTGGATGTACACAGGCTTGTATACTAGAGTAAGCTTCCGGCGTGCTGCAAGGCGCCGACCCGCTCGACCTCCTCACGCTCGAAGAACGCTATGCGGCGGGCCGGCTGCGGCCCTCGCAGCTCGTGGCCGCCATCCTGGAGCGCATCGCGCGCCGCGGCAAGGACCCGACGTGGATCGAGCTCGCGCCGCGCGCCGAGCTCGAGGCGCGCGCCTTCGAGCTCGAATGCCGCGGCGCCGCCGAGCTGCCGCTCTACGGTATTCCCTTCGCGATCAAGGACAACATCGACTGCCGGGGGCTTCGCACCACCGCCGCCTGCCCGCAGTTCGCTTACCGGCCCGAAGCGAGCGCTGCGGTGGTCGAGCGGCTCGTCGCGGCAGGCGCGATTCCGATCGGCAAGGCGAATCTCGACCAGTTCGCCACCGGCCTGGTCGGGGTGCGCTCGCCCTACGGCGTGCCGGCGAACAGCTTCAACCCCGCCTATGTCCCCGGCGGCTCGAGCTCGGGCTCGGCGGTCGCGGTCGCGGCCGGGCTCGTGAGCTTCAGCCTCGGCACCGACACCGCCGGCTCGGGGCGCGTCCCCGCCGCGTTCAACAACATCGTCGGCCTCAAGCCCACCCGCGGGCTGCTGAGCGCGCGCGGCGTGGTGCCCGCGTGCCGCTCGCTCGATTGCGTCTCGATCTTCGGCCTCACCGCCGCCGACGCCGCCGCCGTGCTGCGCGTCGCGCAGGGCTTCGACCCGGCCGATCCTTTCTCGCGTCCCGCCGCTCCGCCGGCGCGCGCCCTGCCGCGCTCGTTCGCCGGCCTGCGGTTCGGCGTGCCGCGCGAAGACCAGCTCCAGTTCTTCGGCAATGCCGAAACACCGGGGCTTTTTCAGAAGTTGTTGGGCCACCTCGGGGAACTCGGGGGAGAGCGCAAGACGGTCGATTTTGCACCGTTCCTGGAGACGGCGCGGTTGCTCTACGAAGGACCTTGGGTGGCCGAGCGCTACGTCGCGATCCGGGAGTTCATCGAGCGCGATCCGAAGGCGCTGCATCCGGTGACCGCGGCGATCATCGGCGGCGCCAAGCGCTTCTCGGCGAACGACGCCTTTGCCGCGTATTACCGCTTGAAAGAGCTCCAGCGCAGGACCGCGCCGGTGTGGGACGAGATCGACATCCTGGTCACGCCGACAGCGGGGACGATCTACCGCGTCGACGAGCTCGAAGCCGAGCCGGTGAAGCTGAACGCGAACCTCGGTTACTACACCAACTTCATGAACCTGCTCGACCTCGCGGCGATCGCGGTGCCGGCGGGCTTCCAGCGCGACGGGCTGCCCTTCGGCGTTACGCTCGCCGCGCCGGCGTTCAACGATGAAGTGCTCTGCAGCCTTGGCGACATCGCGCACCGCGCCGCAGTCAAGACCCTGGGTGCTACGGGTCTGCCTTTGCCTGCCAAAACTCAAAAACCGGAACTCGCTCCTCATTTGATAGAAGTAGCTGTCTGCGGCGCGCACATGTCGGGGCTGCCGCTCAACCACCAGCTTACCGAGCGCGGCGCGCGGCTCGTTACGAAGTCGCGCACCGCGGCGAACTACCGCCTGTTCGCGCTCACCGATTTCACGCCGCCGCGGCCCGGCCTGATCCGGGATGACTCTGGAGCAGCGATCGAAGTGGAGGTGTGGGAAGTTCCAGCGAGCGCCTTCGGCGGCTTCGTCGACGCCATCCCGGCGCCGCTCGGCATCGGCACGCTCACGCTGGAGAACGGACGGCAGGTGAAGGGATTCCTGTGCGAAGCCCACGCCGCGAGGGGCGCGCGCGAAATCACCAGCCTGGGAAGCTGGCGGCAGTTCATCAAGGGAGGATGAGCATGAGCAAGGGAGCGGCGGCGGCACGAGCGGCGGTACCGGACGCACACGCGGCGGATGCGGCGGTGCAGGGCGGACATGGAGCCGACCGCGGCTTCACCAAGCTCGATTTCGAGCTGAACGACTACCCGGGGCCGGTCAAGACCTCGCTCTTCGGCATCCAGCACGTGCTCGTGATGTTCACCGCAATGGTCGGCGGGCCCCTCATCGTCGGGCGCCTGCTCAACCTGCCCGAGGAGACGCGCATCCTCATGGTCTCGGGCACCATGATCGGCTGCGGCATCGCGACCATGGTGTCGGCGCTCGGCCTGGGGTTCATCGGCCCGCGGCTGCCGATCGTGATGGGCGTGTTCTACATCTTCATCGGCCCGATCGTCGCCATTTCCAAGGAGCTCTCCCTCGCCGCGGCGATGACCGCGCTCATGATCGGCGGCCTGGTCCAGTTCGCCTGGAGCCCGCTCATCGGCAGGCTGCACCGCTTCTTCCCGCCGATCGTCACCGGCACCACGATCCTTTTGATCGGCACGGGTCTCATGAAGATCGGCATCAACGTCGCCACCGGCCTCAACACGCCGGCGTTCGGCAAGCCGCTGACGCTCGGCCTCGCGGCGCTCATGATCGTGCTCATCATCGTGATCACGCGCTTCTCCACGGGATTCGTGCGCGCGCTGTCGCTCTTCCTCACGATGGTGATCGGCTACCTGGTGTCGGCGGCGTTCGGCCTCATCGACCTCGGCACCGTGACGCGCGCCGACTGGGTCAGCGTGCCGCATCCCTTCCCCTATGGCGGAATCGCCTGGCCCGGACTGATCGCGGTGCTCACCGTCGTGGTGTGCTTCTTCGCCACCGCGGTCGAGACCACCGGCCACACCCTCGCCGTGTCGCGCATCGTGGGCGTGCCCCAGGAAGGCTGGCGCATCCGCGGCGCGGTGGCCAACGACGGCCTGGGCTCCACCCTGTCGGCGCTCTTCGGCGGCATGGCGCTCACCTCGTACTCGCAGAACATCGGCGTCATCTCGCTCACCGGGGTCGGCAGCCGCTTCGTGGTCGCCTTCGGCGGCGCCTTCCTCATCGTCATGGCGCTGGTGCCGAAGGTCGGCGCGATCATCGCGCTGATGCCCAACGCCGTCCTCGGCGGGGTGCTCCTGTTCATGTTCGGCATGGTGGCCTCGGTCGGCGTCGACATCATCGGCCGCAACATGACCTCGCGCCGCGACGCCGTCATCCTCGCCGCCTCGCTCGGCGTCGGCCTCGGCATCCAGGCCGCCCCGCCGCAGGCCTTCGACATCGTGCCCCAGGCGCTGCGCATCCTCGTCACCGACGGGATCGTGATGGGCATCCTCCTCGCCATGCTGCTCAACCTCGTCTGGCCGAAGGAAGAAAAGTAGCCACGGCGGCAATCGCCGCGCTTTCAACGACCGTCACAGGGCCACGGTCCAAGGAATCAGCTTTCCTGGCCCCGGCCCTGCCGCGGCCTCGCTCCGGCGGCTCGCTCGCATTTGCCCGCTCGGCGCCGTCGGCGTAATGTCACCTCTTTCGTCAGCTGTCTGTCATCTACTTCTCGGGTGGTGCGCGCCCCAAAGAAGCGAATCGCAAACTTTGGCTCGAAGTTCGTTTACGTTACCTACATCCGCATAACACCCAAGAAGCTGTGGCACGCACTGACGACGCCAGAGATCATTAAGCAGTATCGGTTCGGAATGAGCGTCGAAAGCGAATGGAAGGTCGGCTCCAAGTGGGGAATGTATGCTGACGGGAGCCTCATGGACTCGGGCGAGATTCTCGAAAGCGTTCCGCAGAAGCGGCTGGTGATGAGTTGGCTCAATCAATGGAAGCCCGAGTTCAAGGCAGAGGGCAACTCCCGTTGCGTCTACGAGATTGAGCCCGCGGGGGCGTCCGCGAAGCTCACGCTCACCCATTCGATTGAACGGCCGAACTCCAAGTTCATCGGCGCCGTGTCGGAGGGTTGGCCCATGGTCATATCGAATCTCAAGTCGCTGCTTGAAACGGGGGATGTTGCTCTTGTCTATCACCGCCATGCAACGAAGCGGTAAGAGACCTGACTGTGCGTTGTTGACCGACGCCTTCTGCTCGCTGCTTCGCTCTCAGCGCGGCGCCGCAGAACGCGGACGTTAGATGACTGGCAATTGGCCGCCCGAAAGGAAACTACCGCCTGGATTTCCACTGGCGGCCGTAGATGAGAACGGTCGCCCAATCGTGGTTGGTGCACAGGTCCGAATCGTGTCGGTCTCCTCATGCGCGCATGGACTGCCTGCTGAAGATCAGGCCCGACTAAAGTCCTACGAAGGAAAGGTGTTCCAGGTACTGGAGATCGACCGATACGGAATGCTCTGGTTCCGGTCAGATGGAGGGACGGGCAATTTCAGTCTAAAGCCGCGAGAGGTCGCTGTCGTATGAGGCCGCCAGTCATTTAACAGCCGGTTGTTCACCGACGCGAGAACGCGGATCGTCGCAGGGTTTCATGCCTTCCTCACGAGGGGTCGCATCGCCAGCAGCCCGAGCACGGGTCCCGGCACCAGCAGCAGGAACGCATACTGTACCGACAGCCATCCGACGGTTGCGTTCAGCAGCTCGATGCTCGGGATGGTGATGGCGAAGCCGATGCAGTTGGCGATGGTGAGCGCCGAGCCCACGAGCCCCGGTGGCGCATTGGCCGCGTTGAGGGCCGAGAACTGCGGCGAGTCGCCGACCACGGCGACGCCCCAGAGGAGCAGGAAGGCGAGGAAGATGGGCGTGGGCGCGACGAAGAGGAGCGGCGACAGGACGCAACAGACGCCCGAGGCGCCGAGCTGCGCCACCGCAACGCGCGCGCTGCCGGCGCGAAGCGACACGAGCCCGCCGAGCGCGCACCCCACGAAACCCGCGGCGATCACGGCGAAGGACCAGACCGGGACGTTGTCCACGGCCCCGCGCGCTGCGAGCGCGACGGGCACGAATGCCCAGAACGCGTACAGCTCCCACATGTGGCCGAAATAGCCGAAGGCCGAGCCGCGAAAGCCGCGCGAGCGAAACACGGTCGCGAGCGCCGCAGGATCGAACTTCGCGCCGCGCTGCAGGTACGGCCCGTCGGGCACCAGCGCGAACATCAGCAGGCCGCCGAGCGCGGCGCAGGCCGATACGCCGAGCATGACGGCCTGCCAGGGCCAGGCCTGCCCGAGGCCCTGCAGCAGATGCGGGAATGCGGTGCCGAGCACGAGCGCGCCCGTCAGCAGCCCGAGCGCGTAGCCGAGATCCTTCCGGAACCAGCCCGAGGCGATCTTCATGCCTACCGGGTAGATGCCGGCGATGAAGAACCCGGTGGCGAAGCGCGTGGCGAGCAAGGCCGCGAGGCTGCCGTCGGCGGAGAAGGCGGCGAGATTGGCCACCGCGCCCGCGAGCGAGCAGACGAGGTACACGAGCCGCGGCGAGAAGCGGTCGGCGATGGCGAGGAACGCGAACACGAGCGTGCCGACGATGAAGCCGAGCTGCACCGCGGAGGTCACGTAGCCGACCGCTGCGGCGGGCAGGTCCCAGGCGCGCTGCAGCGCGGGCAGCACGGCGTTGCCGGCGAACCAGATCGAGGCGCCCGCAAACTGCGCGGCCACGATGACCGGCAGGATGCGCGCCGGCCGCGGCTGCGTGTCCGTCACGCGCGGGAGACTATCATTGAGACCTAACCTCGAGCGCCTTGCCAAGGGAGGAAGGTCTTTGAGACACATGCGCATCATCGTCTCTCACTACGGAGGCCCCGACGCACTCGGGGTGGTTGAAGAAGAGCGCCCCGAGCCGAAGGATGGTGAAGTGCGGGTGAAAGTGCTGGCGGCAGGCGTCTCCTTGCCCGACATCATGGCGCGCGAGGGCGTTCATCCCGAAACGCCTCCGCTGCCCTTCACGCCGGGATGGGATCTGGTGGGCGTGGTGGATCGGCTCGGCAGCGGTGTCTCTGGAATCGAACCAGGACAGATCGTTGCCGCGCTGCCGATCCACGGCGCTTACGCGGAGTTCATCTGCCTGCCGCAGCGTGAACTGGTTTCGGTGCCATCCGGGTTGGACGCCGCCGAGGCTGTCAGTCTCGTGCTGAACTACATCACGGCCTACCAGATGCTGCATCGTTCCGCGAAGGTCAGACCGGGCCAGCGCGTGTTGATTCACGGCGCGGCAGGCGGGGTCGGAACGGCACTCTTGCAGCTGGGGCGGGTCGCCGGGCTGGAGATGTACGGTACCTGTTCATCGCGAAGTGCGCCGGCCGTTTCCGACCTGGGCGGCATCCCAATTGATTACGAGCATCAGCACTTTGTGAAAGAGATCCACCGCCTCACGAACGAGGGCGTGGACGTCGTGTTTGACCCCATCGGGGGTACCCACCTCTGGCAGTCCCGCAAGGCTCTGCGCCCTGGCGGGAGGGTGGTGGGCTACGGCCTTCGTTCCTCGCTCCGCGGGGAGGGATTGGCTTCAGGTCGTCCAGGTCGTCGTCAACGCTTTCGTGGAACCGCCGCCTTCGGGTTGTACATTGCCGGCGGCTGGCTTCTCCCAGGCCGCAAACGCGTGGTCCCCTACAGCATCCAGACCCTCAAACGGCTGAATCCGGAATTCTTTCGACAGGACTTGATCGCCCTGTTTGACCTCCTTCAACAGAAGAAGATCAAGCCGCTCATCGCGCACCGATTTCCTCTTGCCGGCGCAAGACACGCGCAGGAGTTGCTCGGAAAGGGCGGCGTGACAGGCAAGATCGTGCTCGTGGCGGCCTAAGGAGATTCTCATGAGGAGAGTTGTTTCGCCGAAAGTGGTTGCTGCTGCTCTGACCGAGCTCTGGTCGCCACGTGTGGTTGGCGAGCTGGATGACACGTATGTCAAGGTGGCAAAGTTACTTGGATCGTTGGCATGGCATAGCCACGAAAAAGAAGATGAGATGTTCTTCGTCCTCAAAGGACATCTTCGCATCGAGATGGAAGGCGGGTCCGTCGAGCTGGATGAGGGTCAAATGTTCGTTGTCCCAAAAGGCGTGCGGCACAACACTGTCGCTGAAAATGAGTGTCACCTCCTGCTGATCGAGAGAAAGACGACCCTCCACACGGGAGACGTGAGAACGGAAAAAACAAGATCGCTTGCGGAGCAACTCCGACCAATATGAGCGATCCATTCGAGTTGGAGCGCTAAGCGGTGCAGACGCCGAGGCCGATGCAGCAGCAGATCATCGCGATGGGCGGAGGCGGCTTCTCGATGGAGCCGGAGAATCTTCTACTGGATCGCTACATTCTGGCTCAGGCGCGCACCGGGGATCCGATCGTCGGCTTCGTGCCGACGGCAAGCGGAGACCAGGATAACTACGTCCGCAGGTTCTACGATGCGTTTACGACGCTTCGGTGCCGACCCCGGCACCTCTCGTTGTTTCGCACGCCGACCGATGATCTCGCCTCGCACGTGATGGAGCTCGATGTCATCTACGTCGGCGGTGGCAATAGCCGGAACCTCGTCGTCCTGTGGCGTGAATACGGCCTTGATCTCATCCTTCGTCGAGCTCTCGAGCGCGGGGCCGTCCTTGCAGGTATAAGCGCCGGAGCCAACTGCTGGTTCGAGCAAGCCGTAAGCGATTCCTGGGGGTCGCTTCAGTCGAAAGCCGAAGGCCGGTCCGCGGTGGGGAAGTATCTCGGTTTTCTCCGTGGTAGCTTCTGTCCGCACTACGACGCTGAACAGCATCGGCGTCCCGAGTATCACCGCCTGCTGAATGCGGGGCTCATTTCGGACGGCTGGGCGGCCGACGATGGCTGCGCGCTTCACTTTGTCGATGGAGCCGTTCACGCTATTGTGAGCTCCCGCAAGGAGGCCCATGCTTACCGTGTCACACGCGTCAACGGCGTTGCGCAGGAAGTGCGCCATGAGGCGCGATATCTGGGCACCGTCTAACTGTATAGGTTTCCAACGATGAAGAATGACCTCAAGCTCCGAGTGTATGACGTGCTCGCCAGGGCGTTCATCCAGGAGGAAGTCAAAACGTGCTTCGCGCTCCTCGGGGATGCGAACATGAACTGGGCCGCGCGGTTGGCCGAGCAGGGATGCCGCATGGTTTACGTCAGGCACGAGCACTGCGCGCTCGCGGCCGCCATGGCGTACGCGCGCAAGAGCCGGGACGTGGGCGTGGCGACCGTGACGTGCGGGCCCGGCGTGACGCAACTGATCACGGCGCTCCCGGCGGCGGTGCGCGCCCATCTGCCGCTGGTGGTGTTCGCCGGGGAAGCGCCGCTGAAAAGCGGCTGGTACAACCAGGAGCTCGATCAGGCGCCGATCATTACCGCGACGGGCGCCGCCTATCATCGCCTGCACATGCCCGAGCGCATGCCGGTGGCGATACGCGACGCATTCCTGCAGGCGCGCCGCGAGCGCCGGCCGGTGGTGATCGGCATTCCCTTCGACCTGCAGGACCGGCCCTGGGACGGACGGACGGATCTGCCGCGGCCCTCGCGCGAGCTGCTGCCGCGCCATTCGCCGATGCCGCCGCATCCCGACGACGTGGCGAGGGCCGCGCAGCTGATTGCGAGCGCTGAACGCGTTGTCGTGCTCGCCGGCCTGGGTGCGGTCGAAGCCGGAGCGGCCGCCGCCTGCCGAGCCTTGGCCGCGAAGACCGGTGGGCTGCTGATGACGACGCTTCCCGCGCGCGGGCTGTTCCACGACGATCCCTACTGCATCGGCATCTCGGGCAGCTATACGCCCGAAGTCGGCCTTGAATACCTGAAGGAGGCCGACCTCGTCGTGGCGGTCGGCAGTTCGCTCGCCTACCACGCTGGCGGCGGCGGCCAGCTCTGGCCGAAGGCGAAGATGCTGCAGGTCGATGTCGATCCCGTCGCGGTCAGCCAGGGCCAGGAAGTGGCCCGGCATCACTTGCGGGCGGATGCACGCCTGGGCGTCGAGGCGCTGACGGCGGCGTTGCCCGCGCGGAACGGTGAACGAAGCGGGGGGTGGAGAAGCGATGCGATGGCGGCGCGCATCCGCGATTCGAAGCCCGACAGCCAGGTCTTCGAGATCGAGCCCGGACTGCTCGATCCGCGCGACGTGGTCGAGGCGCTGGAAAAGGCCTTGCCGCGCGACTGGGAGATGGTCAACTCGGGAGGCCACTGCTCGTGGTTCTTTGCGCAGATGCCCTCGCGGCCGCAGGAGAAGTTCCTCACCATCCGCGAGTTCGGCGCGATCGGCAACGGCATCTCGTTCGCCATGGGGGTGGCGGCGGCGCGCCCGGATCGAACCGTGGTGCTGTTCGACGGCGACGGCAGCCTGATGATGCATGTGCAGGAGCTCGAAACGATCAAGCGCCACCGGCTGAACATCCTCATCGTCGTGATCAACGATGGCGCGTACGGCTCGGAGGTGCACAAGCTCCGCTCGGAGGGGCTGCCCGAGGATGGCTCGGTGTTCGGCTACAGCGATTTCGCGGGCATCGCGCGCGGATTCGGGCTCGCGGGAAGGACGTTCAAGAACCTGGACGACCTGCCGAAGCTGCTGGCGGAGTTCGCCGCAAGCGGCCGCCCCGCGGTCTGGGACTTTCACGTCTCGGACAAGGTCCTGTCCCCGAGCATCCGGCGCGCCCATCCCCATCCTGCGAAGACCAAGAGCGCCTGAGAAACATGAAAGCCTCTGAGCTCATCGACAAGAGAATCGCCGAGCTCGGCGACTGGCGCGGGGAGACCTTGAAGAGGATGCGCAAGCTCATCAAGGAGGCCGACCCGGAGGTCGTGGAAGAGTGGAAGTGGATGGGCACGCCGGTGTGGTCGCACGCCGGGATCATCTGCACCGGCGAGTCCTACAAGTCGATCGTGAAGCTGACCTTCGCCAAGGGCGCTTCGTTGAAGGACCCGGCCAAGCTCTTCAACTCGAGCCTCGACGGGAACGTAAGGCGCGCGATCGACCTCCACGAGGGGGAGGCGGTCGACGCAGGGGCGTTCAAGGCGCTGGTCCGTGCCGCGATCGCGCTCAATACATCCGGCGCAAAGACAAAGCCAAAGCGGGCGAAATAGGGATGACAACGCGTCGTCAAGTACTGTTTTTGGCAGCAGGTTCTACGGCGCTCGCGAGCATGGCCGGAATCACGCGGGCGCAAGCCTATCCGACGCGACCGGTGCGCATCCTGGTCGGCTTCGTGGCCGGCGGCAACTTCGACATCGTTGCGCGTCTGATCGGGCAATGGCTCTCGGAGCAGTTCCACCAGCCGGTCATCATCGAGAACCGGCCCGGCGCGAGCAGCAATCTGGCGACCGAGGCGGTCGTTCGCGCACCCGCGGACGGGTACACGCTCCTGCTGGGCGGCGCAGTGAACGCAGTCAACGCGACGCTTTTCGAAAACCTCGGTTTCAATTTCATCCGCGACCTCGCCCCGGTCGCCGGCGGGGTCCGGTTTCCCAACGTCATGACGGTGAATGCCTCTTTTCCGGCCAAAACGGTTCCCGAGTTCATCGCCTACGCGAAAGCAAACCCGGGCAAGGTCAACCAGGGCTCCTCCGGCAATGGGACCACGCAACACCTCGCCGGGGCGCTCTTCAAGACGATGACCGGAGCCGACTTTCTGCACGTCCCCTACAAAGGCGCTGCGCAGGCAATTACCGATCTGCTCAATGGGCAAGTCCAGGTCTTGTTCGAACCCTTGCCGGCGTCGATCCAGCACATCCGATCGGGAAAGCTGCGCGCCCTGGGGGTCACGACGGCGGCGCGCTCGGAGGCGCTGCCGGAGGTGCCGGCCGTGGCCGAGTTCGTGCCTGGTTACGAGGCGAGCGGATGGAACGGCATCTGCGCGCCCAGGAACACGCCGGCCGAGATCGTCGGCAGGCTCAACAGTGCGATCAACGCGGGCCTCGCCGATCCCAAGCTGAAGGCGCGTCTCGCCGATCTGGGCGCCACGCCGCTTGCCGGCTCGCCCGCCGACTTCGGAAAGCTCATCGCCGAAGAGACGGAGAAGTGGGGCAAGGTCATCCGGGTCGGCAACATCAAGCCCGGCTGACATCGGCCGCCCTCACAGTAGAAGGCATGATGTATTAGTGACCTCGCCGTGCTGGGGAAAGTAGATGTCATGCGCGGGAATTCACGCTGCGCCGCGAGAGCCGTCGCGCGGAGGGCAGTTGCGGCCGTTTTGCTGCTCCTGCTGTTCGCCGGTTGCGCCTTCTTCAATGTCGTCGAAGGCCCGGCGCACGGCGAACAGGTCCTCTTTTTCCCGTCCCTGGCCTCCGTTTCGAGCGGCAACCGGTGGCGCCTTACCATTCAGGGACGGGTTTTCGAACCTGCCGAAGGAAGCCGCGGCCGTCAAGCACTGATCGACAGCCTCGCGCCCTTGATCGGGGCGAGCCCTACGGACGCGCTATTCCGGGCACGCGCCGGCTCTTTTGTTTCCGACAGCAGCAGAAACACTCGTGTCTGCGTGCAGATCGGTGACCATGTCCTCCCCTTGGCGGCTTCCGATCCAGCGGGTTACTTCACTGCGGATATCGCGCTGACCGACGACGAGGTCGTGCGACTTGCCAAGGATGGAAGGATCGCGTTCCGGTCCCTGCCTACCGCCGGCAATCCGGGGCGCTTCCCGGGCAACGTGGTGCTCGTGCGGGATAAGGGGATCACCGTGATCACCGACATGGATGACACGATCAAGGTCACTGACATACTCAACCCTGCGGAGAAGATGGCGAATACGTTCCTGCGGCCGTTCAGGGCCGTGCCGGGAATGCCGGACCTGTACCGCTCATGGCTGGAGGCGCTCGGGCCCGGCATCCACTTCCACGTCGTGTCGGCGGGACCCTGGCAGCTCAACGAGCTGCTGCGCCGATTTACCGAAGAAGCCGGATTCCCTGTGCTCACCTGGGATATGCGCTCCGTCGACATCGGCGACGTTCGGGTTCTCCTCAGAGAGCTGAATCCGCCTCCGAACGCCCTGTATGACTTCAAGGTCGAAAAGATTCGGGCGTTCATGACGCGTTTTCCCAACCGCCATGTCGTGCTGGTGGGCGATTCGGGCGAAAAAGATCCGGAAGTGTATGCGGCGATCCTTTCCGAGTTCGCGGAGCGTGTCGATGCCGTCTTCATCCGGAATGTAAGCCGGGAAGACCAGAAGGCCCGGTATGAAAGGCTTTTTCCGGGCAAGGAAGCGAGAGCGAAACTGAAGGTATTCCAGGATCCGAAAGAGCTGCCGCCTCTTACGTCACGATGAGGACCTGGCCGCGGGCGTGACTTGGAGCCCGCCTTCAGGATCTCGAGTCGATGTGCGCCAAGTGCAGCCGGTGCAGGCTGATCTTGCGCACCTCGGCCTTGCTCGCCTCGATGTGGCGGGCGAGAAGCTGCACCGCGCGCGCCGAGCGGTGGGCGAGCACGGCGCGCAGGATCTGGCCGTGCTCCAGGTACGTGTAGACGACGCGCTCGGGATGCGTGAAGTCGAGGCGCCGCACGATGCGGATGCGCTCGGTGATCGACTGGTGCACGCGCGCGAGCTCCGGGTTGCCGGCGGACTCGACCAGCGTGGTGTGGAATTCCTCGTCCAGGCGCGCGACGCGCGCGCCGTCGGTGAGGCGGCTGCGCGGCGCCACCAGCCAGACCTTGGCGAGGCCGCCGAGGTCGGCCTTGGGACCGCCCGCGCATAGCCGCTGCACGGCCGCGATCTCGAGCACGAGGCGCAGGTCGTAGAGATCGTCGAGCAGGTCGAAATCGAGCGGCCGCACGCTCCAGCCGCTCTTCGGGTGCACCTGCAGGTAGCCCTCGCGCTCGAGGCGGAACAGGGCTTCGCGCACCGGGGTGCGCGACACGCGCGCACGCCCGGCGACCTCGTTTTCGGAGAAGCGCGTGCCGGGCAGCAGGCGGAACTCGAAGATGTCGCTTTTCAGGACGCGGTAGACCGACTCCGCGAGATTCTTGGACGAGGAAGGAATCGGGGTCCGTCCCCGATTCTTCTTCCTCGCCTCGTTCATGCAGGAAGCGGGGTCGACTGCCAGGCGACCATCTGCCAGCCCTGCCTGCCCTTCACCCACACGTTGGTGAAGCGGCTGTTCAGCTTCTTCGGCTGGCCGCTCGACAGGAGCTCGATCCTCACCTGGCCGGTGACCACCGCGCAGTCGCCGTGGACCTGGATGTCCTCGATCGGCCGCTCGACCGCCTGGTACATCCACTTCTTCGAGCGGATGCCGTCGAGGTAGCTTGCCTTGCTGTCGGCGCCGCCGTAGGAATGCGTGTAGACGAGCGAGTCGGCGAGTAGCTCGTCGAGAGTCTTGGCGTCCGCCTCGCACATGGCGGTGTAGCGGCGCGATTCCAGGAGCCGGATCGTTTCTTGGGTATTAGCCATCTGCGATCCCGTTCTCGAGGACGCCGACCTTGTCGATCTCGATCTCGACCTTGTCGCCGGGCTTCATCCAGACCGGGGGATTGCGCCGCGCGCCCACGCCGCCGGGCGTGCCGGTGACCAGCACGTCGCCCGGGACGAGCGTGGTCCAGGTCGAGACGTACTCGATGATCTTCGGGATCTTGAAGATCATCTGCTCGGTGCTCGCGTGCTGCATGCGCTCGCCGTTCAGGCGGCAGGAGAGCGTCATCGTGGTGCCCGGGGGAATCTCGTCGGCGCTGACCATCCACGGCCCGAAGCCGCCGGTCTGCGCGAAGTTCTTGCCCGCGGTCCACTGGATGGTGTGGCGCTGCCAGTCGCGCACCGAGCCGTCGTTGTAGCAGCTGTATCCCGCCACATGCTTGTAAGCATTCTGTTGAGAAATTCTTCTTCCGGGGACGCCGATGATCACCGCGATCTCGGCCTCGAAGTCGAGGTTCTTCGACTCGCGCGGCCGCACGATCGGCTGCTTGTGCCCCACCTGCGACTCCGGCAGCCGCAGGAAGATCGCAGGCTGCTCGGTGTTGTCGCGCCCGGTCTCGGCGACGTGCTCCTGGTAGTTCAAGCCGACGCACACGATCTTGTCCGGGTTCGGAATCACCGGCAGCCAGGTCACGTCGGACCCCTGGTAATCGGGTGCGGCGCCGGCGTACTGCACCGCCTGGGAGAAGGCATTGCCGGCGATGAGCGACTTGAGGTCGGGGTACTGGTTGCCGAGGTAGCGCTTGAGATCGACGATGCCCTTGGCGGTGACGATGCCGTAGCTCTCGCCTTGCGCGGTCTTGTAGCTGGAGAGTTTCATGCGGGGCTCCTGGTGGAGGACTTGCGAATTCTAGCCGCGAGATCGGCGCGCCACGCCTCGACCGGCCTGTAGCCGGGGAGCTTGCGCGCGGTGTCGTGGGCCCATTGCCACAGCTCCGCGTCCGGCAGCGACATGTCCATCGGGATGCGCAGCGGCTGCTCGACGTACCAAGGGGTATCGACGAACAGCTCGATGCGGTTGCCTTCCGGGTCGCGGAAGTACACCGAGAGCGCGTTGCCGTGCGACACCGGCGCGATCTCGCTCACGCCCCGCTCGGCCTGGACCGCGCGGTACATCTCGCGCAGCCCGGCGAAGTCGCCCAGGCGGAACGAGATCTGGTTGATCGCGTTGAACGCGAGCTCGTCGGGCCGCCCGCTCGCGAGGACGATCTGGTGATGCTCGCGCGGGTCGCGCGTCAGGAACACGAACGAGACTCTGCCCCGCGGCGTGTCCATCTCGCCGCGGTCGCTCACCGCGAAGCCGAACAGCCGCGTGTAGAAGTCGGCCATGCGCTCGATGTCGTGCACGAAGAAGCCAACGTGGCTGAAGCTGAGCGCGGGCTTTTCCATGTTTACGGCAAAACCGCGATCGCGTTGATCTCGATGAGGTAGTCGGGGTGCACCATCTTGGTCACCTCGACCATCGTGGAGGCGGGCGCCGGCGCGTTGAAGTATTCGCGGCGCACCTTGTGGATCGCCTCGAAGTGCTCCATGTTGCGCACGTACACGTCGACGCGGCAGACGTGGTCTAGGCTGCCGCCGGCCGCCTCGACCGCGCCCTTCAGGTTCTCGCACACCTGGCGCGTCTGCGCCTCGATGTCGCCGACTCCGGCGATGGTCCCGTCGGCGCGCCGCGCGGTCATGCCGGACAGGAACACGATCCTGCCCTTCGCCTCGACCTCGATCGCCTGCGAGAAGTGCCCGCTCGGGGCGCGCAGCTTCGGCGAGCGGATCTCGCGCTTGCCCATCACAGCTCCGCCTGGACGCCGACTTTCGCGCCGCATTCCTTGATGCGCGCAAGCAGCTCGGGCGCGAGGTGGCATTCGCCGCCGCCCTCGGCGCGGCGCGCGCGCTCGCGGTCGCCCGGGGCGTAGATGCGCGCCACGCCGTGGGCACGGCGCGAGCCGCGGATGCGCGCTGCGTAGCGCGCCACGCGGTCACCCAGCCCCGCGATGCCGAAGCGGGTGGGGTCGATCGCCATGAAAAGCTGCGCGCAGCCGTACGGTTGCGCCGGGTCGCCGTCGAACGCGCCGACCTCGGGCCCGAGCGCGCCGTCCGAGAGTCCGCCGCACAGAAGGTCGATCGCCGCAGCGAGGCCGAATCCTTTCGCCGAGGCGCCGGGAACGAGCATCTTCGCGATCGCGGCGGCGGCATCGGCGGGCACGCCGCCGGGGTCGAGCTCCATCACGAAGGGATGCGGATCGCTCGACGGAAGGGCGATCGCCAGCGAATTGGCGCCGGTGAGCCGCTCGACGCCCCCGGGCGGCGCCTTGGAAGGATGGCTGTTGCACATGACGATGCCGATCAGGCCGCCCTCGGCGATCTGGCGCGCCCAGAACGCGGCGTTGCCGAAGTGCGATGCGTTTCGCACCGTGACGCAGGCGAGCCCGTGCTCGCGGGCGCGCTCGCTCACCATCGGCAGGGTCCAGTCGGAGCTGAGCGCCCCGAGGATGTGGCAGGCATCGAGCACGATCGTCGAGCCCGCGTCGTGCATCACCGTCGGCTCGGTCTCGGGGGAGACCGAGCCGGCGAGCATGCGCTCGACGTAGACCGGCACGAGCGCCACGCCGTGCGACGGCAGGCCTTCGACGTCGGCAGCGACGAGCGCCGCGGCGGTGAGGCGCGCGGCCTCGGCGGGCACGCCGAGCCTCGCGAAGATCTCGGCGACGAAGCCCTTCAGCGACTCGGTGCGGGTCGCGCTGAGCGACATCCCGGCCGGCGTCTCCAGATTCATATCGGCCCTAGGGTACACTCGGCGCGGCGCAGAAGGGATACCCCGTTCTCATGCGACAAGCATCCGCGTGAACTTCACCTACGTGTCGCTGCCTACCCGAGTGGTGTTCGGCGCGGGAGCGATCCGCAGCCTCGCCGCCGAGGTCGAGCGCCTCGGTGCCAGGCGCGTGCTTCTCATCTCGACGCCGGGCCGCGCCCGGATGGTTCGCGACCTCGCCCAGGGCCTCGCGGTCGCCGGGGTATTCGACCGGGCCGTCATGCACACGCCCCTGGCAGTAGTGGAGGCCGCGAGGGAGGAGGCACGGAAGGTCAACGCCGACTGCTGCGTCACCGTCGGCGGCGGCTCGACCATCGGTTTCGGCAAGGCGATCGCGCTTTCGTCCTCCCTGCCGGTTGTCGCGGTCCCGACGACATATTCGGGTTCCGAGATGACCACGATCTGGGGCGTGAGCGAGGGCGGCGCGAAGAAGACCGGCCGGGACCCGAAAGTGCTGCCGAGAGCGGTGATCTACGACCCCGAGCTCACGCTCGGCCTGCCCGTCGCGGTGTCCGCGGCGAGCGGCGTGAACGCCATCGCCCACTGCGCCGAGGCGCTCTACGCGCACGACGGCAATCCGATCATCTCGCTCATGGCGGAGGAGGGAATCCGGGCTCTTGCCTCTGCACTTCCAACAATTGTGTCGAACCCCCGGGAAATGCGCGGCAGGAGCGAGGCCTTGTACGGCTCATGGCTCGCGGGCATGACCATCAGCACGACCAGCGTCGCGCTGCACCACAAGCTCTGCCACGTCCTCGGCGGCTTCGGCCTGCCGCACGCCGAGACCCACTCGATCGTGCTGCCGCACGCGCTGCGCTACAACCAGTCCGCCGCGCCGGAGGCGATGGCGAGAATCTCCAAGGCCCTCGGCAAGACCGATCCGGCCCGCGGTCTTCATGAGCTGGAAGAAAAGCTTGGGCTTCCGATGCGCCTCGCCGACATCGGCATGAAGGAAGCCGATCTCGAGCGCGCCGCGCGCATTGCGACGGAGGCACCTTATCCGAACCCGCGCAAGGTGGAGTACGAGCCGGTGCTCGCCTTGCTGCGCGACGCCTACGAGGGGCGCCGGCCGGCCTAGAGGGAAGTTGTCGTCCCCGCGAAAGCCGGGACGACAGCTCTGCGCCTTACCGCGGGGACGACAGCTCAGCGCTTGTTTCCAGCCGCGCCCGGAGCGCTGGTCGACGGGGAGGCGGCTTTCAGGCCGGCGGTCAGGATGAACTTCATCGCTTCCTCGCGCGACATCTCGACCGGCTTGCACGCGCTTTTCGGCACGAACACGGTGTAGCCGCCGATCTGGTAGCTCATCGGCAGGTACACCGCGACTTCGTCGGCGCGCGCGATGCCCGCCGGCGCGTCGCTGAAGTCGCTGCGGGTGACAAACCCCAGCACGCGCAGGTTCCCCGGCAGATCGAGCGCGACCACCTGCAGCGGCTCCTTATGCTCGGAGAACAGGCCCAGCAGGTCGCGCAGCGCGGCGTACACCGAGCGCACCAGCGGGATCTCGAGCAGCAGCTTCTCGGCTTGGCCGAACAGTCGCCGGAAGAGCAGCCCGTGCATCAGGACGCCGACCAGGAACACGACCACGATCGCCACCACGAGTCCCATGCCGGTGCGGTACCACTGGTCCGGGATCAGCAGCAGCACTTGCTTGCCGAAGAATTGCTCGAGCACCGAGAGCACCCACAGCACGAAATACAGGGTGGCGATCAGCGGCAGCACCGTCAGCAGCCCGGTGAGGAAGATCCGGCCGAGGTGGCTCCACGGAGAGTTACGCTTTGGCACAGTGCATCGTATCATCGGCGGCGGAGGGTCCATGATTGCCGTGATCTTCGAATTCACCCCGGCCGAGGGCCGGTTCGCCGACTACATGGAGCTCGTCGGCACGCTCAAGGCCGACCTCGACCAGGCCGACGGCTTCATCTCGCTCGAGCGCTTCGAGAGCATCACCACCAAGGGCAAGTTCGTCTCGCTGCAGTTTTGGCGCGACGAGGAGGCGGTAAGCCGGTGGCGCAACCTGCAGCGCCACCGCCAGGCGCAGGCCAAGGGACGCGGCGGAATCTTCGAGTCGTACCGCCTTCGCATCGCGAGCGTGGTCCGCGACTACACTCAGGACGAGCGTTCCCAGGCGCCGGCCGACTCTGTCAAGGTGCACGGGTAGACCACACCTTTCTCTTCGAGGAGGCGAGCTGGCGCGCCGAGGGCGAGTACTGCGACGCCGGCGGCACGAAATTCGCGCTCTCGGGCGAGACCACCGTGCGCCACGAGCCGAACCGGTGGCTGTTCGAGGCGGTGCAGCGCCTGCGCGGCGACCCGGCGCGCGTCCAGCACAACCGCTACGAGATCGTGCCGTTCTCGCCCGGAGCGCGCTCGACGCACTGGATCGCGCTCAATCCCGCGATCGGCGCGCTGCGCGGGCGCTTCGTCATCGTCGGCGACTCGATCCTTTCCCTCTACGCGAGCGCCACGGGCCGCTTCCGCGGCTTCGAGTCGCTCCTGCGGCGCGATCGCGCCCGCTACAGCGCGCGCGGCAGCCTGCTGGAGGAAGACAAGGTCGTCTCCACCTGGGCGCTCGAACTGACCCGCCTCTGAAGCGCCGACTCGTTGTATAACCGTCGTTGATGATCCAGGCGGCAATCGTCGGCCTCGGCACCTGGGGCCAGCACCTCGTGGCAGCCGTCCAGGGCAGGAGCGACGCCATCCGCTTCACGGTCGGCGCCACGCGCACGCCGCAGAAGGCGGCCGACTTCTGCAGCACGCATGGCATCCGCCTTCTCCCGACTTACGAAGACCTTCTCAAGGACCAAGACGTCGAGGCCGTAGTCCTCGCCACGCCGCATTCGACGCACGCGGAGCAGATCGCGGCGGCAGCGAAGGCCGGCAAGCACGTGTTCGTGGAGAAGCCGCTCGGCCTGTCGCGCGCCGACTGCGAGCG
>JBIOYV010000049.1:0-82381 GCA_044870335.1 Burkholderiales bacterium
GCCAAGTTACCCACAGCTTGTCCGGTCTTCGCGCACAGCTTGCTCATCCTTTGAGCACCTGCTCGAGGATCAGGTAGTCGCGATTGAGTCCGGTGTCCTGCTTGCGCAGGCTGGCGATGGTGCGGCAGGCATGCAGCACCGTGGTGTGGTCGCGGTTGCCGAAGGCCTCGCCGATCTCCGGCAGGCTCATCTGGGTGAGGTCCTTGGCGAGCGCCATGGCAACCTGGCGCGGCCGGGCCACGTTGCGGTTGCGCTTTTTCGAATGCATGTCCGAGATCTTGATCTTGAAGTACTCGGCGACGGTCTTCTGGATCCCTTCGACGCTCACCTGGCGGCTCGCGACGTTGAGGATGTCGCGCAAGGCTTCCTTGGCGAGGTCGAGCGAGAGCTCGCGCGCGTTGAAACGGGAAAAGGCGAGCACCTTCTTCAACGCGCCTTCGAGCTCGCGCACGTTCGATCGGATGTGCTTGGCGATGAAGAAGGCGATGTCCTCGGAGAGCGCAATCGAGTCCGCTTCGGCCTTCTTCAGCACGATCGCCACGCGCATCTCGAGCTCCGGCGGCTCGATCGCCACCGTGAGACCCCAGCCGAAGCGCGAGATCAGGCGCTCCTCCATGCCGGCGATCTCCTTGGGGTAGGTATCGCAGGTGATGACGATCTGCTTGTGGGCCTCGACCAGCGCGTTGAAGGCGTAGAAGAACTCCTCCTGAGTGCGGCCCTTGTTCGAGAAGAACTGGATGTCGTCGATGAGCAGGAGATCGAGGGAGTGGTAATAGCGCTTGAACTCATCGAACGACTTCTGCTGGTAAGCGCGCACTACGTCGGTGACATATTGTTCGGCGTGGCTGTAGCGGATGCGCGCCTGCGGGCGAACGTCGGCGAGATGGTTGCCGATCGCCTGTAGCAGGTGGGTCTTGCCCAGGCCCACCCCCCCGTAGACAAACAGCGGGTTGTAGGAGATGCCGGGGTTCTCGGCCACCTGGATGGCGGCCGCCCGCGCGAGCTGATTCGCCTTGCCGGTCACGAAACTGTCGAAGGTAAATCCGCGATTGAGCCGCCCGCGTTCGGGCGCGGGAGCGGCTTCCGCGCCAGCGCGCGCGGGCGCCTGGGTCGCGCGCGGCAGCATGTCGGGGGCGCGCGCAAGCACCAGCCTCAGGCCGAGCTCGCGGCCGCTCGCCTCGGTGGCGAGGCGCTCGATGCGGGCAGCAAAGCGCTCGCGCACGAGTTCGAGGACGAAGCGATTGGGTGCGGCGAGCACCAGCGTATCGCTCGCCCCGTCGGCCTCCGGCGCAAGCGGCCGAATCCACGTGTTGAATTGTTGCGCGGGGAGCTCCTGCTCGAGCCGACGCAGGCAGGCATCCCAGAGGTTGTGCATCTTGTAATTGGCCCGGTTGGGTAGGCCCTAGGTGATTCGCCTAGTCGAGTAACGAATTTTACCTTCTTGCCCCCCGGTTATCCACAGCGCCGCGGCGCTCCAAACGCGCCGAAGACTGCTGGACGCACATTTGACAACGCATTGAAGCGCGCGCTCTAATACCGCCCTTTTTCGGACCGGCGATGGCGACGAAGCGGACTTACCAACCCTCCAAGACACGGCGCGCGCGGCGCCACGGCTTTCTAGTGCGCAGCGGCACCCGTGGCGGTCGCGCGGTGCTGCGCAACCGTCGCGCGCGCGGTCGCCGGCGGCTCGGGCTCTAGCCGCGAGCGACAAGCGTTTCGGGCTCGGTGCGGGCCGGCGCCTCACGCAAAAAACGCTATTCGAACGCTTGCTGCGCGACGGCAGGCAGAAAAAAGTGGCCGGTTACACCTTCTATCTCGAAAGCCGCGGCGCCGGCGGACCCCGTTTGGGTCTCTTGGTCACCCGCAAGCACGCAGCCCGGGCAACCGAGCGCAACCGCATCAAGCGCTGCATTCGAGAGGCGTTTCGTCTCGAGCAGGGCGGGCTCGGGCCGCTGGACGTGCTGGTGCGGCCGCCGTATGGCATCAAGCCCTCCCCTCGGATGATCTTGCGCCTGCGCGGCATCCTTGCGACGTTGAACGCGGCATGATCGCTCGCATCCTGCGCGCGGCCGTGCGGGCATACCAGTGGTGCCTGCGCCCGATTCTGCCGCGGGCCTGTCGCTTCCATCCGAGTTGCTCCGAGTACGCCGACGAGGCACTGGCGCGCCACGGTGCCCTGCGCGGCGGCTTGCTCAGCGCGTGGCGCGTCTGCCGCTGCGGTCCCTGGCATCCCGGCGGCTACGATCCGGTGCCGTGAAGTGAAAATGGACACCCAAAGACTCATCCTGCTGTTCATCTTCAGCTTTTCGCTGCTGATGCTGTGGGAAGCGTGGGACAAGCAGGGCCGGCCGAAGCCCCCGGCTACGCCGCCCGCCGCGCAGCAGGGGGTGCCGGTGCCGTCAAAGCCAGCTGCCCCGGACACCGCAGCCAAACCGGCAGCACCTGCGGCGAGCGCCGTGCCCGGTGGGGATACCGCTGCGAAGGGCGAGACGATCCGCATCACGACCGACCTCATGGTGGCCGAGGTCGACACCCTCGGTGGCACGCTGAAGCGCGTGGAGCTTCTCCAGCACAAGGATTCGAAGGATCCGACCAAGCCGTTCGAGCTTCTTGGGCCCGAGCACCACTACGAAGCCCAAAGTGGGCTCGCCGGCGACGCCGGGCCCAACCACCGAACGCTGTGGCGAGTGCAACCTGGCGAACGCGGCCTCGCCCCCGGCCGCGACGCCGTCGAGCTACGCCTTTCAGCTTCGGCCCAGGACGGCCTGGAGGTGACCAAGATCTACACCTTCAAGCGGGACAGCTACGTGGTCGACGTTGCGCTCGAGCTGAAGAACGGCGGCCGCGCCCCTGCGGCCACCTACGCCTATTTTCAGCTCACGCACGACGGCAAGCCCGACACACCCACCAACAGCGTGGCCGCGACCTTCGGCGCGCAAAGCTTCATCGGCTTTGGCATCTACACCAACGAGCAAAAGTATCAGAAGGTTCACCTTTCGGATCTCGACAAGAGCAAATCCGATCACGTGAAGCAGGCCGACAACGGCTGGCTCGCTTTCGTGCAGCATTACTTCGTCTCGGCGTGGCTCGCGCCCGAGGCCACGCCGCGCGATTACATCACCGAAAAGCGACCCGACGGGACCTACGCCGGCCGGCTGATGTTCCCCGCCAGCGTCGCGCCTGGCGCCTCGGCGCGCGTATCGGTGCCGCTCTACGCGGGGCCGCAGGAGCAGCGCCGCCTGCGCGCGGCCGCACCCGGGTTTGACCTCGTGGTCGATTACGGATTCCTCGCGATCATCGCCTGGCCGCTCTTCTGGCTGCTGCAGCAGTTCCACAGCCTGAGCGCCAACTGGGGCGTGGCCATCATCCTGCTGACCGTGACCATCAAGCTGCTCTTCTTCCCGCTTTCCGCGGCGAGCTACAAGTCGATGGCGAAGATGAAGCTGGTCACGCCGCGCCTCACCAAGATCCGCGAGCAGTACGCGCACGACCGCCAGAAGATGAACCAGGCGATGATGGAGCTCTACAAGACCGAGAAGATCAACCCGCTCGGCGGCTGCTTCCCGATCCTGGTGCAGATCCCGGTATTCATCGCGCTGTACTGGGTGCTGCTCGCGGCGATCGAGCTGCGGCACGCGCCCTTCGTGCTCTGGATCCACGACCTCGCCGCGCTCGATCCCTATTACGTGCTGCCGATCCTCATGACCGGGACCATGGTGTTGCAGACCAAGCTGAACCCGGTGCCACCGGATCCGGTCCAGGCCCAGGTGATGAAGTACATGCCGTTCGTCTTCAGCATCTTCTTCTTTTTCTTCCCCGCCGGTCTGGTGCTCTACTGGCTGGTCAACAACATCCTTTCGATCCTCCAGCAGTGGCAGATCCAGCGCATGTTCGACCGCGACAAGCCTGGCCGTGCCAAGCGCTGAGCGGTTTAGCCGAGATCCCGATCCCCGGTTTGGCCGCGATCCCGATCGCGTAGGCCGCGACACGATCGCCGCGATCGCCACCGCTGCTGGCCGCGGTGGCATCGGGATCGTGCGGGTCTCCGGTACCGCCGTGCCGGCCATCGCGCGTGCAATTGTGGGCTCGCTGCCGCCGCCGCGGCAGGCGCAGCGCGCGCGCTTTCGGGACGCGCATGGCGCGCCGATCGACGAAGGGCTCGTGCTCCATTTTTCAGCGCCGCATTCGTACACCGGGGAAGAGGTGCTCGAACTGCACGGCCACGGGGGCAGCGTCGTGATGCAGGCGCTGCTGCGCGCGTGCCTCGACGCGGGGGCGAGGCTCGCCGAGCCCGGGGAGTTCACGCGGCGCGCGTTCCTCGAGGGCAAGCTCGACCTGGCGCAGGCCGAGGCGGTGGCCGACCTGATCGAAGCCTCGAGCGAGCAGGCAGCGCGCGCCGCGCTGCGCTCCCTCAGCGGAGAATTTTCGGCGGCGATCCAAGTCCTTGCTTCTCAGCTGGTCGAGCTGCGCGCGCTCACCGAGGCGATGCTCGATTTCCCGGAGGAGGAGCTCGACGCGGTGCACCGTTTCGACGCCGCGTCGCGCCTTCAGGCGCTCGCAGCCGCCCTGGACGAGGTGCTCGCCAAGAGCCGCGAGGGCAGCCTCTTGCGCCGCGGCATCCACGTCGTGCTGGCAGGGCGTCCCAACGTCGGCAAGTCGAGCCTGCTCAATCGCCTCGCCGGCGAAGAGCGCGCGATCGTCACGCCGATCGCCGGCACGACGCGCGATGCGCTGCGCGAGCCGATTCAGATCGAGGGCGTGCCGCTCACGCTGGTCGATACCGCGGGACTGCGCGAGTCGGTGGATGAGCTCGAGCAGCTCGGCGTCGAGCGCACGCGGCGCGAGCTCGCGCAGGCCGATCTCGTCGTGGTGGTGGAGGAAGCGGGCGGACCGCCGCCGTCGCTGCCCCCGATTGCATCGCGGGCCGAGCGAATCCTGGTCTATAACAAGGTCGATCTCGCGCCGCGGTTCGAGCGCCCGCGGGGCGCGCTCGCCGTGTCGGCGAAGACCGGACAGGGCCTCGAAGAGCTGCGCGCCGCGATCCTCGCCGCGGCCGGTTGGTCCGCCAGCGGCGAGTCGGTGTTTCTCGCGCGCGAGCGCCATCTGCGCGCGCTTGAAAAGGCACGCGGCCATATCGACGCCGCGCGCCGCGAGCCCGACCGCTGGGAGCTCTTCGCCGAGGAGCTGCGCCTCGCCCATGCCGCGCTCGGCACGATCACCGGCGAATTCACCTCGGACGACCTGCTCGGCGAGATCTTCGGCCGATTCTGCATCGGCAAGTGAGAGCGGCGCGCGACAGCTGGGTGAATCCGGCCCTCGCGCTCCTGCTGTGCGCGGCCGTCGGCGCCGCGTTCGCAGGGCTCAGAATGCCGCTGCCGTGGATGACCGGCCCGCTGCTGGCGATGGCGGCGTGCAATTTCGCCGGCGCCCGGCTGCGCAGCCCGCCCGGGGCGCGCGCGCTCGGACAGATCGTCATCGGAACCGCGCTCGGGCTCTATTTCACCCCGATGGTAGGGCGCGAGGTCGGAGAGCATTGGTGGCTGCTGATGGCGGCGGCACTGGTCGCCATCTTTCTCGGCGTGCTCGGCGGCTGGGTTCTCAGCCGCGCTTCCGGCGTCGACGCGAAAACCGCGTTCTTCGCCAGCGTCCCCGGCGGCGCCGTGGAGATGGCCATCCTCGGGGAGCGCTTCCACGCCCGCGTCGATCGCATCGCGCTCGCGCAATCGCTGCGGGTGCTCATCGTAGTGATCGCGGTGCCGTTCGCGATGACCTATTCCGGCGTGCATGGCGCCGACACCTATGCGCAGGTGGCGGTGCCGTTGCGCTGGCTGGGTCTCGCGGCGCTGCTTGCCGTGGGATCGGTGGCCGCCCTGCTGCTCGACCGGCTGCGCGTGCCGAACGCCTTTTTCTTCGGGCCGCTCGCGACGACGATCGCGCTCACGGTGAACGGCGTGGAGCTCTCGTCCTTGCCGACGGCGCTTACCAGCCCGGCGCAGCTGCTGCTGGGCTGCGCGCTGGGCGCCCGCTTCGAGCGCCGCTCGCTCGAAAGCGCGCCCCGCTACGTGTCGGCGGTGCTCGCGAGCGTGCTCGTGGCGCTGCTCGTTTCAGCGGCGTTCGGCTGGGCCATCGGCGTCGCCGCAGGCGTGTCGGTTCCCAGCATGATTCTCGCCATGGCTCCGGGCGGCATCGCCGAAATGTGCATCACAGCGAAGGTGCTGCAGCTCGGCGTGCCGCTCGTGACGGCGGCGCATGTCTTGCGGGTGCTGGTGCTGATCGTGACCACCGGACCGGTGTTTCGCGCCGCGCGCGCGGTGCGAGCGCGCCTTGCGAATAGTTAAATCTATGTTTAACCAGTACTTTAGTACTAACGAGGGGGGTGCGCCGCCGCTTGGCGCAACGACCCCGATGATAGAATCGCGCTCCTGTTGTTACCATGAGTCGGCCCGGCTTCGCGCTGGGCCGTTTGGCTTCTGGAGTCAATACGAATGAACGCGCCCGCCGCCGCTCCTGCCGACCAGTCGAATGCCCCCGCATGGGTTCGCCACCGCGGCCTGCGCCAGTGGGTATCCGAAATCGCCCGCCTGGCCAAGCCCGAGCGGATTGCCTGGTGCGACGGGTCGGAAGCGGAATACGACCGTCTCTGCGCCGAGCTGGCCGCGTCCGGCACCTTCATCCGGCTCTCCGAGAAGCGCCGGCCCAATTCGTATCTCGCGCGCTCGCATCCGAGCGACGTGGCGCGCATGGAAGACCGTACTTTCATCTGCAGCAAGAGCAAGGAGGATGCGGGTCCGACGAACAATTGGCTCGATCCGATCGAGATGCGCCGTACGCTGAACCGGCTGTTCGACGGCTGCATGCGCGGGCGCACGATGTACGTGATGCCGTTCTCGATGGGGCCGATCGGCTCGCACATCGCGCAGATCGGCGTCGAGATTTCCGATTCGCCGTACGTCGCCGTCAGCATGCGGGTGATGACGCGCATGGGTCGCGCGGTCGCGGAGTGGCTCGGCGAGGATCGAGAGTTCGTGCCGTGCGTGCACTCGGTCGGCGCACCGCTTGCGCCCGGACAGAAGGACGTGCCCTGGCCTTGCAACGAGCAGGAAAAGTGGATCGTCCATTTCCCGGAAACACGCGAGATCTGGTCGTTCGGCTCGGGCTACGGCGGCAACGCGCTCCTCGGCAAGAAGTGCCTCGCGCTTCGCATCGCCTCGGTGATGGCGCGCGACGAGGGCTGGCTCGCGGAGCACATGCTGATCCTCGGCATGCAGGCGCCCGGTGGAGAGAAGACCTATGTCGCCGCGGCGTTTCCCTCAGCGTGCGGCAAGACCAACCTCGCGATGCTGATCCCGCCGCCTGCGTTTGCCGGGTGGAAGGTCACCACCATTGGCGAGGATATCGCGTGGATCAAGCCGGGCCAGGACGGTCGGCTCTTCGCGATCAATCCGGAGTACGGTCTGTTCGGCGTCGCCCCCGGCACTTCGGAGCAGACCAACCCCAACGCGATGAAGATGCTCCACAGCAACGTCATCTACACCAACGTCGCGTTGACGCCCGACGGTGATGTTTGGTGGGAGGGAATGACCGAGCAGCCGCCGGCGCGCCTCATCGACTGGCAGGGCAGGGAATGGACGCCGGAAGACGGCAAGAAAGGCCGGCTCGCGGCGCATCCGAACGCGCGCTTCACGGTTCCTGCCGCGCAATGCCCCTCCATGGATCCAAACTGGGAGGATCCGGCCGGCGTGCCGATTTCCGCGTTCGTGTTCGGCGGACGGCGCTCTACCACCGTGCCGCTCGTGGTCGAAGCGCCAAGCTGGGAGGACGGGGTGTACATGGCGGCGACGCTCGGCTCCGAAACCACGGCGGCGATTACCGGAAAAGTCGGTGTCGTACGGCGCGATCCGATGGCGATGCTGGCGTTCTGCGGCTACAACATGGGCGATTACTTCGGCCATTGGCTGAGGATGGGGCGCGGGCTCGCCCGGGCGCCGAAGATCTTCAGGGTGAACTGGTTCCGCCGCGATGCGAATGGCAAGTTCCTCTGGCCGGGCTTCGGCGAGAACATGCGCGTGCTGCAATGGATTGCTCGGCGCTGCCAGGGCGAGGCCGCCGGGACCCCGACGCCGCTCGGAATCATGCCGCGCTTCGAAGACCTCACCTGGACCGGACTCGAGGCGAAGCTCACGCCGGCCCAGTACGCCGAGCTGGCGCGCGTCGACCGCGCGGCGTGGAAGGAAGAGCTCGCCTCGCATGACGAGCTCTTCGCCAAGCTGGGGGCGCACTTGCCGGAGGCGCTCGAAGCGCGCCGCGGCGAGATGCACGGAAGGCTGACGGCCTAATCCCGCCGAATGAACGCGGCGGCTGCCGCGACCAGCGCGGCCGCCGAGCCTGTCGCCAGCACCGCCGGCGAGCTGAAGTGCTCGAGCAGCCCGCCGCCGGCGGCAACACCGATTCCGACTCCGCAGAGCAGCGCGCTGGCCGACCACGTGAAGGCCTCGGTGACCTCATCGGCACGCGCCGCCTTCGCTACCAGCATCGACTGGATGATGAGCGCGGGCGCCATGACGACGCCGGCAAAAACCGACCAGAAGGCGAACGGCCAGGGCGCCCACGGCAGGGTGAGAACCATGAGACCGGCGCCCATGAACGCCAGCATCCAAGCAAACTGCCGAGTCAAGGGTAAGTGCCAGCTTCGGCTACCATAGGCGATTCCACCGAGGGCGCTGCCCGTGCTCATCAGTCCGAGCAGGATGCCGGCGAGCGCGGCATTGCCTTTCTCCGTGGCGTACGCCGTTATTCCGATCTCGAGTAGGCCGAAAGCCGTCGAGTAGCAAAGGATGATCGCGATGAGGGCCACGAACCCGCGTCGGCCGAGCGGGCCGAGCACGCTCCCAGCCGCACGCGGCTCGATTCGCCAGGATCGTAATGGCGGCGAGCGCAGGAAGAGCAGCGTGCCGATGCATCCCGAGGCGGCGGCGAACAGCACTGCGGCGGCGGCCGAAGCGGCGGCCACGAACAGCGCGACCAGCATCGGACCGACGATGAAGATGAGCTCGATCAGGACGGATTCGAGCGAATATGCCGTGGCGAGCAGCTCGTCGTCGCTCAGGCGCTGCTTGAAGTACGTGCGCATGCACACTGTGATCGGCGGGAAGCTAGCTCCCGCTACGGCAGCGAAGATCAGGACAAGGACCGGGTGGGAGCGCGCTTCGACTGCCGCAACGAGACTTAGGAGTGCTGCGGGGAACGCGATGCTGCAGGCAAGCAAGGCGAGTCGCGGCCCGTTGCGATCGATGAGACGACCGAGCGCGGGCGCGACGGCGGCAAGCCCGATGACATAGCACGCCGCAGCGGCCCCGCCCTTGGAGAAGGAATCGGTCGCTGCCTGTACGAGCAGCAGGATTGCGAGCCCGGTGATCCCGATCGGCAACCTGCCGATCATGGACGCGGCAATAGTCTGCTTCAGGTCGCGCGGCTCGAGCAGCGCGGCGTAGCGGGCGAGGGAGATCACGAGGAGCGGGGGCGGTCGATTGTCGCACCCTCGGCGCGCCCGAGGTCTTGCTGCAGCGCAACAGGTGGATGAACGTTTCACGTGGAACCAACGGCTTTGGGGGCGAGCGCTGGTTCCACGTGAAACGCTCGCGTAAAATGCGCGGCCTTCCGATGCAATTCCCAGAGCGATTCGACGTCATCGTGGTCGGAGGTGGCCACGCTGGTACGGAAGCCGCCCTCGCCGCCGCGAGGATGGGCTGCCGGACCCTCCTGCTGACGCATAGCGTGGAGACCCTCGGGCAGATGTCCTGCAACCCGTCAATCGGCGGAATCGGTAAGGGACACCTTGTGAAGGAGGTGGACGCGCTGGGCGGCGCGATGGCCTTAGCCACAGACGAGGCCGGCATCCAGTTCCGGATCCTGAATTCGTCGAAGGGCCCCGCCGTCCGAGCCACGCGCGCCCAAGCTGACCGCCTGCTCTACAAACATGCGATCCGGCGGCGATTGGAAAACCAGCCGGGGTTGACGCTGTTCCAGCAGCCCGTGGACGACATCGTTCTTGAGGGCGACCGGGTGGCGGGCGTGGTGACCCAGCTCGGTCTGGAATTTCGGGCTCCCACGGTCGTGCTGACCACGGGCACTTTCCTGGCCGGGATGATCCACGTCGGCCTGAACCACCACCCGGCGGGGCGTGCCGGCGAGCCTGCCGCCGTCACCTTGGCGGCGCGGTTGCGGGAACTGAAACTGCCCGTTGGGCGGCTCAAGACCGGCACACCGCCTCGCTTGGACGCTCGCAGCATCGATTTCTCGGCGCTGGCGCTGCAGCCTGGCGATTCCCCGGAGCCGGTGTTTTCCTTCGTCGGTGCTCGCTCCCTGCATCCACGCCAGCTGCCCTGTTGGGTGACCCACACGAACGAACGCACCCACGACATCATCCGTACCGGACTCGATCGCTCGCCGATGTTCACGGGGGTCATTCAGGGAGTCGGCCCCCGCTACTGTCCATCGATCGAGGACAAGATCCACCGCTTCGCTGACAAGCCGAGCCACCAGATCTTCCTGGAGCCGGAAAGCCTGTCGACGAACGAGATCTACCCGAACGGCATCTCCACCAGCCTCCCTTTCGATGTGCAGCTTGCGCTCGTGCGTTCGATACGGGGACTCGAGAACGTGCATATCGTGCGCCCGGGATACGCGATCGAGTACGACTACTTCGATCCACGGAGTCTCCGCGACACGCTCGAAACAAGAAGCATCGAGGGCTTGTACTTCGCGGGACAGATCAATGGGACGACCGGTTACGAAGAGGCGGCAGCGCAAGGTCTGCTTGCCGGAATCAACGCTGCGAACCGGGCGCTTGGGCGGGAGCCATGGTCGCCACGGCGTGACCAGGCGTACATCGGGGTGCTCGCGGACGACCTGGTGACTCGCGGCGTCTCAGAGCCGTACCGCATGTTCACCAGCCGCGCGGAGTATCGCCTGACGCTTCGCGAAGACAACGCGGACCTCCGCCTCACGGAGGCCGGTCGACGCCTCGGCCTCATCGACGACGCCCGCTGGGAGGTCTACTGCCGAAAACGCGATGCGATCGGGAAAGAGACGCAACGCCTGCAGACTACGTATGTGAGTACAAGCTTTCAAGAAAAGCGTTCTATTTACGAGATGTTGCGCCGCCCAGAGCAATCGTACGCGCAGCTCGTCCCGGGCTCGGAGCTCGACACTGCAGTCGTCGAGCAGATCGAAATACAGGCGAAGTACGAGGGTTACATCGAGCGGCAGCGCGCCGAGGTGGAGCGCAACGCCGAAATGGAAGCGCGCGAGCTGCCCCCGGATCTCGACTACCGCCAAGTGAAGGGGCTTTCGGCCGAAGTCCAGCAAAAGCTCGACCGCCATCGCCCCCGCACCATCGGGCAGGCGACCCGCATCTCCGGTGTCACGCCGGCGGCGATCTCCCTGCTGCTCGTGCATCTCAAGCGTGGCTTCAGGACCGCCGAGCACAAGACGGCATGACACCGCAGGACGCGCTTCATCGGGGCCTAACCGAGCTCGGGCTCGCGCTGCCGCATGGGTCCGAGGCGCTGCTCATGCGGTACGTCGCACTGCTGGAAAAGTGGAACCGCACCTACAACCTCACGGCGATTCGCAAACCTACTGAAGTCGTGAGTCACCACCTGCTCGACTCGCTCGCCGTGGTGCCCCACCTTCCGCTTCCCGCGGAGGGCGTGCTCGCCGACGTGGGCGCTGGCGCCGGCTTGCCGGGCATCCCGATTGCGCTCGCACGGCCGCAGTGGCGTGTCACATTGAACGATTCGAGCGAGAAGAAGCTCGCTTTCCTGCGCCAGGCGGCCATCGAGCTCGAGCTGTCGAACGTGGCGGTGCATGCTGGGCGCGTCGAACAATGGACGCCGCAGCCGAAATTCGCGCTCGTCATCTCGCGCGCGTTCGCCCGGCTCGACGAGTTCCGGTCGCGCTGCGCGCACCTCGTGGCGCCCGGCGGCGTGCTGGCAGCAATGACGGGCGCCGCGCCGCAGGCCGGTGACTGCCGGGTCATCGCGCTGCAGGTGCCCCTGCTCGACGCGCAGCGCCATCTCGTGCTTTGTCCGGCGGGGAGCTGAGGGTGGCTCGCGTGCTCGCGGTGGTGAACCAGAAAGGCGGCGTGGGCAAGACCACCACCAGCGTCAACCTGGCCGCCGCCCTGGCGCAGGCCGAGCGCCGCGTGCTGCTGGTCGACCTGGACCCGCAGGGCAACGCGACCATGGGCAGCGGCGTCGACAAGCGCAATCTCGCGCGCACGGTCTACCACCTGCTCCTCGGCCTGGCTGACCTGGACCGCGTGCGCGTACGCGTAGAGCGCGGCGGCTTCGACCTGCTTCCCGCCAATCGCGAGCTCGCGGGCGCGGAAATCGAGCTGGTCGGGCTCGACCGGCGCGAGACGCGGCTCAAGGATGCGCTTGCCGGGGTCGACACCGAGTACGACTTCGTGCTCATCGATTGCCCGCCGTCGCTCAGCCTGCTCACGGTGAACGCGCTGACGGCGGCGCAGCGGGTACTCATTCCGATGCAATGCGAGTACTACGCGCTCGAGGGCCTGTCGGACCTCGTCTCCACGATCAAGCGGGTACGCGCGAACCTCAATCCCCAGCTCGAAATCGCCGGCCTGCTGCGCACGATGTACGACCCGAGGAATACGCTCTCGCAGCACGTGTCGCAGCAGCTCGAGCAGCACTTCGGCGACAAGGTCTATCGCACCCTGGTGCCCCGCAACGTGCGTCTCGCCGAAGCGCCCAGCTACGGCGTGCCGGCGGTGCTGTGGGACGCGGCCTCCAAGGGAGCGCAAGCGTATCTGGCGCTCGCCGCCGAAATTCTCGCTCAGGGACAAGCCGCATGATGAAACCCAAGGGACTAGGCCGAGGCCTCGATGCGCTGCTCGGGTCGGACACCGCGGCGCCGCGCGAGACGCTGGCCACGCTGCCGGTCGCGCGGATCCGTCCGGGAAAATACCAGCCGCGCACCAAGATGGACCAGACGGCGCTCGCGGAGCTCGCCGCATCGATCCGCACGCAGGGCCTGATGCAGCCGCTTCTCGTCAGGCCGGTGGACCGGGAGCGCTACGAGCTCATCGCGGGCGAGCGCCGGTGGCGCGCGGCGCAGATGGCCGGACTCGAGGAAGTGCCGGTGCTGGTGCGCGATGTGCCCGACGAAGCGGCGCTCGCGCTTTCTCTCATCGAGAACATCCAGCGCGAGAACCTCAATCCGATGGAGGAGGCGGCGGGAATCCAGCGTCTGATCGACGAGTTCAAGATGACGCACGAGCAGGCGGCCGACGCGGTCGGGCGCTCGCGCACCGCCACCACGAACCTGCTGCGGCTGCTCAAGCTCGCGCGGCCGGTGCAGGAAATGGTGATGGAAGGCGCGCTCGACATGGGACACGCGCGCGCGCTGCTGGCGCTCGATCCCGCGCGCCAGATCGAGGCCGCGCACCGCGTCGCCGCGAAAGGCCTGTCGGTGCGAGAGGCGGAGGCCCTGGTGCAATCGAGCGTGCGCGGCAAGGCGTCCCGAAAGGGCGCGCCGACGCGCGACCGCGACCTCGAGCGCCTTGAGGAGGAGTTATCCGCGAGTCTCGGCACCACGGTCGAGATCCGTGCCGCCAAGAAGGGCAGCGGCAAGCTGCTCGTTCACTATTCGAGCCTCGATCACCTGGACGAGCTGCTCAAAAAGCTGCGGTGATGCGCTATACTTTTACGGATTTGCCGGGTGCGAAGAAGTCCAACGCCATGCTTCGCGCCTTGCGCAGACCGATACGCACCGTTCTCATGTGGCAGGTCGCAGCCACGGCCATGGCGGCCCTGGTTGCGGGGCTCGTGGCCGACATGCCGAGCGCGCTATCGGCGGCCGCCGGCGGCGGCGTCAGCATTCTCGCCGGCCTGGCGTCCGCGTTCGTGGCTTCGCTGAGCAGCGCGAAGTCGGCAGGGGGGGTTCTAGCTGGCGCGCTGAGGGCCGAAGCGGTCAAGCTCGGGCTCGCGTTGCTCCTGCTGTGGCTCGTGCTCGCGAACTACGAGCAGGCGGTGGTGGGCGTCTTGCTCGGCGCGTTCGTCGCGACGATGCTGATTTTTTCGATGGCGTTCTTTGTGCGCGAGTACTGACGCATTCCGCATGGCGTAATCACGATGGCCGCAGGCAACGAACTCACTCCTTCGGAGTACATCCAGCATCACCTCAGCTTCTTCAACCGGCCGCTCGGCGAGGGCGGCTTCTGGTCGCTCAACGTCGACTCGCTCACGGTGTCGATTCTGCTCGGCCTCGTCGGCATGGGGTTCATCTGGTGGGTAGTGCGCGGCGCGACCTCCGGCGTGCCGACCAAGCGGCAGGCCTTTGTCGAGCTGCTGATCGATTTCGTCGACGAGCAGGCGAAGGGCATCTTCCAGCATGGCGACCGCCACCGCTTCATCGCGCCGCTCGCGCTCACGGTGTTCGTGTGGGTGCTGCTGATGAACGCCATGGATTTCCTGCCCGCCGACATCGTCGGCCTTGCCACGCATCACCTTTCCGAGCACGGCTTCAAGTACGTGCCGACCGCGGACGTCAACACCACGTTCGCGCTGTCGATCTCGGTGCTGGTGCTGACCATCGTGTTCGCAATCGCGGTGAAGGGCGTCGGCGGCTGGCTGCATGAGCTGTTCTTCGCGCCGTTCGGCTCTCACCCGCTGCTGATTCCTGCCAACTTCCTCTTCCAGATGGTCGAATACGTCTCGAAGACGCTTTCGCACTCGCTGCGTCTGTTCGGCAACATGTACGCCGGCGAGATCCTGTTCCTGCTGCTGTGGCTGTGGGCAGCGAACAGCTCGCTCCACGGCGATTACGGAGTGGGATGGCTCGCGTCGGTCGTCCTCGGGCTGGGCTGGTCCATCTTCCACATCCTGATCGTCGTGCTCCAGGCCTACATCTTCATGATGCTCACCATCGTGTACGTCTCGATGGCGCACGAGCACCACTGACTTCCACTACCCGTTCAAGAAAGGAATAACGTCCAATGGAAAAACTTCAGCTGCTGGCGATGGTCCAGGCCTACACCGGAATCGGCGTCGGCCTGATGATCGGCCTGGGCGCGGCCGGCGCCTGCATCGGCGTGGGCATCATGTGCAGCCGCTTCCTGGAGGCTGCGGCGCGCCAGCCCGAGCTGACCAACTCCCTCCAGGGCAAGGTGTTCCTGCTGCTCGGCCTGATCGACGCGTCGTTCATCATTGGCCTGGGCATCGCGATGTTCTTTGCCTTCGCCAACCCGCTCGCCACGGCATTCCGCTAAGCATCGGCTAGAGGTCCCATGAACATCACCGCGACACTGTTTGCGCAGGCAGCGGTATTCGCGCTGTTTATCGCCTTCACCGTGAAGTTCATCTGGCCCTACATGCTGCGCGCGATCGAGGCGCGGCAGAAGACCATCGCCGACGGCCTGGCGGCGGCGGAGCAGGGGCGCCGCTCGCTCGAGACTTCCACGCGCCAGGCCGAGGACGCGCTGGCGCAAGCGCGCGGCCGCGCCGGCGAGATCCTGTCGCAGGCCGAAAAGCGCGCCGCTCAGCTGATCGACGAGGCGCGCAACGCAGCGAAAGAAGAGGGCGGCCGGGAAATGGCCGCGGCCAAGGCCGAGATCGCGCAGGAGCTCACGCGCGCGCGCGAGCAGCTGCGCGACCACGTGGCATCGCTCGCGGTCGCAGGGGCGGAGAAGATCCTGCGGCGCGAGATCGACGCGAAAGCGCACGGCGAGCTTCTGGACTCCATCAAGAAACAACTTTGAAAAAGCGATGGCGGAACCCAGCACCGTAGCCCGTCCCTACGCCGAAGCGGCCTTCAAGCTCGCCGACGCCGACAGCGCTCTCGGGAAGTGGTCCGAGACGCTGCGCTCGCTCGCGCTGGTCGTCGCCGACGCGCGGGTGCGCCAGGCGATTTCCGACCCCAACCTCACCAGCGCGCAGGTGGCCGGAATGTTCATCGCCATCCTTGCCGGCAAGCTCGACGGCGCGGGCCAGAATTTCGTCCGTGTGCTCGCCGACAACGGCCGCCTCGAGCTGCTGGCCGAGATCCACGCCCAGTTCGAGGCGCTGAAGAACGAGCGCGAAGGCGTGGTCGAGGCGCAGGTGCATTCGGCCTTCGAGCTCTCCAAAGCCCAGCTCGCCGACCTGCAGCAGCGCCTCGAGAAGCGCACCGGGCGCAAGGTGAGAACGCAGGTCCACCTGGACAAGGACCTCATCGGCGGCGTGAAGCTCGTGCTGGGCGACAAGGTGATCGACGCTTCGGCGCGCGCCCAGCTCGCCGCGCTCGAGACCGCACTCAAGGCATAGAAGCAGGACGCTTAAGGAGCTTTCATGCAACTCAACCCCTCCGAGATTTCGGAGCTCATCAAGAGCCGCATCCAGAACCTCGACGCCGGCGTGCACATGCGCACGCAGGGCACGGTGGTGTCGGTGACCGACGGCATCTGCCGCATCCACGGGCTTTCCGACGTGATGCAGGGCGAGATGCTGGAATTCCCGAAGAACACCTTCGGCCTGGCGCTGAACCTCGAGCGCGACTCGGTCGGCGCGGTGATCCTGGGCGAGTACCAGCACATCACCGAGGGCGACACGGTCAAGACCACGGGCAAGATCCTCTCGGTGCCGATCGGTCCGGAATTGCTCGGGCGCGTGGTCAATTCGCTCGGCCAGCCGATCGACGGCAAGGGCCCGATCAACGCCAAGGAGACCGATGTCATCGAGAAGGTCGCTCCGGGCGTGGTATGGAGGAAGTCGGTGGCGCAGCCGGTGCAGACCGGCCTCAAGGCGATCGACTCCATGGTGCCGGTCGGCCGCGGCCAGCGCGAGCTCATCATCGGCGATCGCCAGACCGGCAAGACGGCGGTGGCGGTCGATACCATCATCAATCAGAAGGGCAAGGATCTGTTCTGCGTTTACGTCGCGATCGGGCAGAAGGCCTCGACCATCGTGAACGTGGTGAGGAAGCTCGAAGAGCACGGCGCCATGGCGTACACGATCGTCGTGGCCTCCCCCGCCTCCGAGTCCGCGGCCATGCAGTACATCGCGCCCTATTCCGGCTGCACCATGGGCGAATACTTCCGCGACCGCGGCCAGGACGCGCTCATCATCTACGACGACCTCACCAAGCAGGCCTGGGCGTACCGGCAGGTCTCGCTGCTCCTGCGCCGGCCGCCGGGCCGCGAGGCCTACCCCGGCGATGTTTTCTACCTGCACTCGCGCCTGCTCGAGCGCGGCGCGCGCGTGAACGAGGAATATGTCGAGCGCTTCACCAACGGAAAGGTGAAGGGCAAGACCGGCTCGCTCACTGCGCTGCCCATCATCGAGACCCAGGCCGGCGACGTCACCGCGTTCGTGCCGACCAACGTGATCTCGATCACCGACGGCCAGATCTTCCTGGAGACGGATCTGTTCAACGCCGGAATCCGCCCCGCGATCAACGCGGGCATCTCGGTGTCGCGGGTCGGCGGCGCGGCGCAGACCAAGATCATGAAGAGGAAGGACACCGGCGGCGGGGTGCGCCTCGCGCTCGCGCAGTACCGCGAGCTCGCCGCCTTCGCGCAGTTCGCCTCCGACCTCGACCAGGCCACGCGCAGGCAGCTCGACCGCGGCCGTGTCGTCACGGAGCTCATGAAGCAGCCGCAGTACCAGCCGCTGCAGGTATGGGAGATGGCGCTCACGCTGTTCGCGGTGAACAACGGCTATTTCGACGACATCGACGTCAAGAAGGCGCTCGCCGCCGAGAAGTCAATGCGCGACTACATCAAGGAGAAATACGCCGCGCTGGCGAAGACGATGGAGGATAAGAAGGACCTCTCCGCGGACGACGAGAAGTCGCTCAAGGCCGCAATCGAGGACTGGAAGAAGAACGGCTCGTTCTGACCTATGCCGGGCACCAAGGAAATCAGGATGAAGATCCGGAGTGTGCAGAACACCCGGAAGATCACCAAGGCCATGGAGATGGTCGCCGCCTCCAAGATGAGGAAGGCGCAGGAGCGCATGCGCCACGCGCGCCCCTACGGCGAGAAGATCCGCAACGTCGCGGCGCACATCTCGCACGCCAATCCGGAGTACCGCCATCCGTTCCTGGTCGACCGCGACTCGGTCAAGCGCGTCGGCATCATCGTCATCACCACCGACAAGGGCCTGTGCGGGGGACTAAACACGAATCTGCTGCGCATGGTGCTGGGCGAGTACAGGGCGTGGCAGGCGCAGGGTGAGGAGATCGACGTCTGCGCGCTCGGAGCGAGGGGCCTCGGCTTCATGCAGCGCCTCGGCGCGAACATCGTGTCGCAGGCGGTCCAGCTCGGCGACTACCCGCACATGGACCGGCTGATCGGCGCGGTCAAGGTGATGCTCGACGGCTACATGTCGGACCGCTTCGACCGGCTGATGATCGCCTACAACCGCTTCATCAACACGATGAAGCAGGAGCCGGTGGTCGAGCAGCTGCTGCCTCTCTCGGGCGAGCGCCTCGGCGCCCCTGAGACGGTGTGGGACTACATCTACGAGCCCGAGGCGCGCGCGGTGCTCGACCAGGTCATGACCCGCTACATCGAGGCGCTCATCTACCAGGCGGTGGCCGAGAACATGTCCTCCGAGCAGTCCGCGCGCATGGTGGCGATGAAGGCGGCCTCCGACAACGCCGACACCCTGATCGACGAGCTGACGCTCATCTACAACAAGAACCGCCAGGCGGCGATCACCAAGGAAATTTCGGAAATCGTGGGCGGCGCGGCCGCCGTCTGATGGATAACGACTAAGAGGCAGGAAAGAGGTCATGTCACAGGCTCAGGCAAGCGGAACCATAGTCCAGTGCATCGGCGCGGTGGTCGACATCCAGTTCCCGCGCGAAGCGCTGCCCAAGGTCTACGACGCGCTGCTGCTCGAGGACTCGGGCGAGAAGAGCTTCGCCGAGAAAGGACTCACCTTCGAGGTCGAGCAGCAGCTCGGCGACGGCATCGTGCGCTGCATCACCATGGGCTCGGCCGACGGCCTGCGCCGCGGCATGAAGGTGAAGAACACCGGCCAGCCGATCTCGGTGCCCGTGGGCAAGGCGACGCTCGGGCGCATCATGGATGTCCTCGGACGGCCGATCGACGAGGGCGGCCCGATCAAGACCCAGGAGCGCCGCTCGATCCATCAGGCGGCGCCCAAGTTCGACGAGCTCTCCCCCTCGGTGGAGCAGCTCGAGACCGGCATCAAGGTGATCGACCTCGTCTGCCCGTTCGCGAAAGGCGGCAAGATCGGTCTGTTCGGCGGTGCCGGGGTGGGCAAGACGGTGACCATGCTCGAGCTCATCAACAACATCGCCACCAAGCACGGCGGCCAGTCGGTGTTCGCCGGCGTGGGCGAGAGAACGCGCGAGGGCAACGATTTCTACCATGAGATGATCGAGGCCGAAGTCATCAAGACCGACAACCTCGAGGAATCCAAGGTGTCGATGGTGTTCGGCCAGATGAACGAGCCGCCGGGCAACCGGCTGCGCGTGGGCCTTAGCGGGCTGACGATGGCCGAGGCCTTCCGCGACGAAGGGCGCGACATCCTGCTCTTCATCGACAACATCTACCGCTTCACGCTCGCCGGCACCGAGGTCTCGGCGCTTCTCGGCCGCATGCCGTCGGCGGTGGGCTACCAGCCGACGCTTGCCGAAGAGATGGGCAAGCTCCAGGAGCGCATCACCTCCACCAAGACCGGCTCCATCACCTCGATCCAGGCGGTGTACGTGCCGGCCGACGACCTGACCGACCCGAGCCCGGCCACGACCTTCGGCCACCTCGACGCCACCGTGGTGCTGTCGCGCGACATCGCCGCGCTCGGCATCTACCCGGCGGTGGATCCGCTCGACTCGACCTCGCGCCAGGTCGACCCGAATACCATCGGCGAGGATCACTACGACACCACGCGCGCGGTCCAGGCCACGCTCCAGCGCTACAAGGAGCTGCGCGACATCATCGCGATTCTCGGCATGGACGAGCTCTCGCCCGAGGACAAGCTCGCCGTGGCGCGCGCGCGCAAGATCCAGCGCTTCCTGTCGCAGCCGTTCACGGTGGCGCAAAACTTCACCGGCACGCCCGGGAAGTACGTGTCGCTCAAGGACACGATCAAGGGCTTCAAGATGATCGTCAACGGCGAATGCGACGCGCTTCCCGAGCAGGCGTTCTACATGGTGGGCACGATCGAGGAAGCGATCGCAAAGGGCGAGCAGCTGCAGGAGCCCGGAGACAAGAAGGCCGCAGAAGCAAAGAAGGAAACCGGAGGTAAGAAGTAGTGGCCGCCACGATCCACGTCGACGTGGTCAGCGCCGAGGAGTCGATCTTCTCGGGCGAAGCGGAGTTCGTCGTGCTGCCCGGCGAGGCGGGCGAGCTCGGAATCTACCCGCGCCACACGCCGCTCATCACCCGCATCAAGCCGGGTGCGGTGCGTATCGTTCCGGCCGGCGGCGGCGAGGAGCAGCTGATCTTCGTCAACGGCGGCATCATCGAGGTTCAGCCCAAGCTGATCACGGTGCTCGCCGACACCGCGATCCGGGGCCACGACCTGGACGAGGCCAAGGCCGCGGAAGCGCTGAAGGCTGCCGAAGAGGCCCGCCGCACCGCCAAGAGCAACGAAGAGCAGGCCATCGCCGAGGCCTCGATTTCGACCATGGCGGCCCAGCTCGCCGCGATCCGCAAGCTGCGCAAGCGCTAGCGTCGCCGGGCTATGGGACCTTGGTCCAATTCCGCCGCAACGGCCGATTTGCTCCAATGTGAACCGTCGACATGAACCTTTGGATCGGCAACATCGCCCCCGAAGTAACGGATGAGGAACTCGGCGAGTTCGTCGTCAAGTACGGCTGCCCGCGGCCGGACCGTATCGAGCGCGTGCCCGGAGACGGCTCGCGGCCGGCGGCGGTGCTCGCGTTCGGAATCGACGCGGCGGACGTGGTCTCCAAGGCCCAGCTGCGCCTGAACGGCATGTACTGGAAGGGGCGGCAGTTGCACGTGCAGACGATCCTGCAGCGTTGAGCGCGTTCTGAAGAAACCCGCGCAAGGGCGCGCGCGGAACGGGAAATTGCAAATCGGATGCCGCGCGAAGTAGCTTCTCTGCTACAGATGTAGTTGCACGCCGACTTGCACCGCAGGAATAGTCCGGCGAGACTAATCGCACACGCAACGCCGCACGGCGGTGTCTGAAAGAATCAGGCGGGTCAGCGTAGGAGCCAAAACCGCATGAAACATATCCTCGATTCTTCGTTCCGGTACAAGCCGAGCTTCGACACCGACGTGCGCAGGACCTTCGAGCGCGTGCGCAAGCAGCAGGCGCAGGCGCGCGAGCAGTCCAAAGCGAGCCCCGAGGTTCGCGTCAAGGTGCTCCAGCTCGAGCAGGTGAAGAAAGCGAGCTCTTCGTAGAAAACGCGTAGTTCGTCGGCCGGGCCGCGGCGCGCTATAGTGCGCCGCCATGCCCGCGGCGAACTGCGACCTCCTCGTCATCGGCGGCGGTATCAACGGCGCGGGCATTGCCCGCGACGCGGCGGGTCGCGGGCTTTCCGTCGTCCTGGTCGAGAAGGGCGACCTCGGCGCGGCGACCTCGTCGGCCTCCTCAAAGCTGATCCACGGCGGGCTGCGCTACCTCGAGCTGTTCGAGTTTCGACTCGTGGCCGAGGCGCTGGCGGAGCGCGAGATCCTGCTCGGCATCGCGGCGCACCTCACCTCGCCGATGCGCTTCGTGATGCCGCACGTACCCGAGCTGCGTCCGCGATGGATGATCCGCCTGGGCCTGTTCCTGTACGACCATCTCGCCCGCCGCTCGCTGCTGCCGGGCTCGCAACCCGTGCGGCTGGACACGCCGCCCTACAGCGACGGGCTGCGCCCGCAGCTGCGGCACGGATTCCTCTATTCGGATTGCGCCGTCGACGACTCGCGCCTCGTGGTGGCCAACGCGCTCGACGCGCAGGCGCGCGGCGCGCGCCTGATGGTGCGCATCGAGCTGCTGCGCGCGACCCGCGGCACCGAGGGCTGGCAGGCTCGGCTCTCGAACGGCGACGAGCTCCAAGCGCGCGCCATCGTCAATGCCGCCGGCCCCTGGGTGAAGCACGTCCTCAACGAACGGCTCGATCAGCCGAGCGCCGACGAGGTGCGCCTCGTCCAGGGTAGCCACATCGTGGTGCCGCGCCGCTACAGCGGCGAGCACGCCTTCATCCTGCAGAACGACGATCGGCGCGTGGTATTCATGATTCCGTTCGAGGAGCGGTTCACCCTCATCGGCACCACCGACGTGCCGGTGCAGGGCGATCCGGCGGCCGCACGCGCGAGCGACGAAGAGGTGGCCTACCTGTGCCGCGCAGCGAGCCGCTACCTCGCACGCGCCCTGCAGCCCTCCGACGTCGTCTGGCGCTATGCAGGGGTGCGACCGCTGCACGACGACGGCTCGCGCGACCCCTCGGCGGTCACGCGCGACTACACCCTGCGTCTGGATGAGGTCGGCGGCCGCTCCCCGGTGCTTTCGGTCTTCGGCGGCAAGATCACCACCTACCGCCGCCTCGCCGAGCACGTCATGGATAAGCTGCGCCCTTATTTTCCCCAGCTCAAGGGGGCCTGGACCGAGCGCGTCCCGCTTCCGGGGAGCGACTTCACGAGCCGCGAAGACGCGCGCAGGGAGATCTTCAGCCGCTACCGGGCGCTGCCGGTTCCGGTCGTCGAGGGCACGTTCAAGCGCCACGGCGCGCTCGCTTCCGAAGTGCTCGGCGACGGGATTACCGGCGAGCACTACGGCGCGGGCCTCACCGAGCGGGAGCTGCGCTACTTCGCCGAGCGCGAATGGGCCGGCAGCGCCGAGGACGTGCTGTGGCGCCGGAGCAAGGCCGGTCTGCACCTCGACGCCCGGCAGCAGGCCCGGGTGGCCGAGGCCATGGGGCGATGAAGCCGCTCGGGCTGCTTGACGCGCGAGCCGTCCGGTTCGTTCTTCTCGACATCGACGACACGCTCACCACCCGCGGCAAGCTCGGCGCGCAAGCCTATGGCGCGCTGGAAGCGCTGCAGCGCGCCGGCAAGAAAGTAATTCCCGTGACCGGGCGCCCAGCGGGATGGTGCGATCACCTCGCGCGGATGTGGCCGGTCGATGCCGTGGTCGGCGAAAACGGCGCATTCTATTTCTGGTTCGCCGAGGGCAAGCTCGGAAAGCGTTTCATCGACGACGAGTCCACGCGCGCCAGGCAGCGGCGCGAGCTGCAGAAGCTGGCGAAATCGATTCTCCGGCAGGTCCCGGGCGCCGCGCTCGCCTCGGACCAGCCGTACCGCGAGACCGACCTCGCAATCGACTATTGCGAGGATGTAGCGCCGCTCTCCGCGCAAGCCGTGGAACGCATCGTCGCGCTCATGCGCGCCGCCGGCCTGAACGCCAAGGTGAGCTCGATCCACGTCAATGGATGGTTCGGGCGCTACGACAAGCTCGCCACCGCGCGCAGGCTCTTTTCCGAGCGCTTCGGCGTCGATCTCGGTGCCGAGAACCGTCGCGTGGTCTATGCCGGTGATTCGCCGAACGACGCGCCGATGTTCGGCTTTTTCGACAATTCGGTCGGCGTGGCGAACGTGCGCCGCTTTCCGGATCTGCAGCCGAAGTACGTGACCGAAGCCGAGGCGGGAGCGGGATTCGCCGAGCTTACCGCTCACCTGCTGCGGACGCCGTAGATGCAGTGGTGGCTCGCCTACCTCGCCATCGGCCTGGCCGTGGGCTTCTTCGCCGGCCTGCTCGGCATCGGCGGCGGCGCCGTGATGGTGCCGCTGCTGGTGCTGGTATTCAGCGCGCAGGCGCTGCCGGCGGACCATGTCGTGCACCTGGCGCTGGGAACGGCGATGGCGTCGATCGTGTTCACTTCGGTTTCCAGCATGTGGGCGCATCATGCGCACGGCGCAGTCGACTGGGCCATCGCGCGCGCAATGGCGCCCGGCATCCTCGCGGGTTCGTTTTGTGCGGCGCTCTTGGCGGGAATAATCCCGAGGCGACCGCTTGCGCTGATGTTCACGGGTCTCGTGTTCTATGCGGCCACGCAGATCCTGCTCGATTTGCGGCCCAAGCGCTCGCGCCAGCTCCCGGGCGGGCTTGGCCTCTTCACTGCGGGCGCAACGATCGGCGCGGTAGCGAGCCTGCTCGCCGCGGGCGGCGCCTTTCTGTGTATCCCTTTTCTCGCCTGGTGCCGGGTGCCATTGCGGCGGGCAATCGGCACGGCGGCCGCCGTCGGCCTGCCGATCGCGCTCGCGGGTACCCTCGGATACATGATTCAGGGCTTGCGCGCCGAGGGCCTGCCCTCGCCGAGCCTCGGGTACGTCTACCTGCCGGCGCTGGCTCTCGTGGTGGCCACGAGCATGCTCGCGGCGCCGCTGGGTGCGCGCATTGCGCACCGCCTGCCGGTGAAGCGGCTCAGGATCATCTTCGCGCTCCTGCTCTACGCCCTCGCGGTACGGATGCTGGTGAGCGTCTGGTAGGCCTAGAACGGCAAGGACTTGCGGCTCAGTCGCCGAGCGACGACACGCCTGATCGGAGCGGCGCATGAAATACGTCATGTGGGGAAACGGGGCCGACGCCTATAGTAGGGCGCACGATGAAGATGCGCGCTTGCTTGACGCTTCTGGCGATGTCGCTCAGCGCAGGAGCCTGGGGGCAGTACAGCGGCGAGGCGTCCGTGCGCGCCGATTTCGTGGCGCTCGACCGCAATCGCGACGGCTACATCAGCAAGGTCGAGGCGCTCGCAAATCCCGAGGTCCATAAGCGTTTCGCAGCGTTCGACGCGGACAAGGACGGCAGGCTTTCGGAAGCCGAATACGTCGCCGCCATGCAGGACAACGAGAAGCGCATCCTGCAGGACTCGGTCATCACCGCCCGGGTCAAGGCGGCGCTGCTCGCCGAGCGCGGCATCCCGTCGCTCTCCATCTCGGTCGAGACCTACGAGGGGGGCGTGCTGCTCAAAGGGTTCGTCAACGCGGCCGACATCGTTTCGCGGGCCGGCCGCATCACCGCCGGCGTCGCCGGCGTGCGCACGGTGCACAACAACATCGGCGTCCGGCAGTAGGCGTTAAACTCGGCCGTTTCAGTTCCCGAGGCCCCTATGCCTGGCCCGCTTTCGCACGTCCGCGTCCTAGACCTGTCCCGGGTGCTCGCCGGGCCGTGGGCGGGACAGAACCTGGCCGACCTTGGCGCCGAGGTGATCAAGATCGAGCGCCCGGGCGCGGGCGACGATTCACGCGCCTTCGGGCCGCCCTGGGTCAAGGACCGAGACGGAAAGGACACCCGCGACTCCGCCTATTTCACCTCGGCGAACCGGGGCAAGAAATCGGTCACCCTCAACATCGCAGCGGCCGACGGCCAGGCGCTCGCGCGCGAGCTCGCCCGGCGCTGCGACGTGCTGATCGAGAACTACAAGTATGGCGACCTCGCGCGCTACGGTCTGGGCTACGACGAGCTGCGCGAGCTCAATCCCGGTCTCATCTACTGCTCGGTGACCGGATTCGGCCAGACCGGCCCATACCGCCGGCGGCCGGGCTACGACTTCATGATCCAGGGCATGGGCGGGATGATGAGCGTCACCGGCGAGCCCGACGCTGCCCCGGGCGGCGGCCCGCAGCGCGCGGGCGTGCCGATCGCCGACATCATCACCGGCATGTACGCTTCGATCGCGATCTGCGCGGCGCTCGCGCACCGGGCGCAATCGGGTAGCGGCCAGCATCTCGATCTCGCACTGCTCGACTCGCAGATCGCGCTGCTCGCCTACCAGAACACCAACTATTTCGCGACCGGCGTGCCGCCCGAGCGCATCGGCAACCTGCATCCCAACATCGTCCCGTACCAGCCGTTCCGCGCCGCCGACGGCGAATTGATCCTCGCCTGCGGCAACGACAACCTTTACAGCAAGTTCTGCGAGGCGGCGGGGTGCCCCGAGCTTGCGCGCGATCCGCGCTTCGCCACCAACGGGAAGCGCGTGGAGAACCGCGCCGAGCTGACGCGGTTGCTCGCCGAGGTCTTCAAGAAGCGCAGCACGCGCGAGTGGCTGGAGCTGCTCGAGGCGGCCGGGGTGCCGAACGGCCCGATCAACGATATCGCGCAGGTGTTCGAGGAGCCGCAGGTCAAGGCGCGCGGCGTGCGCATCGAGCTCGACCATGCCGCCGCGGGCACGCTGCCGATGGTGGCGAGCCCGATGCGCTTCTCGGGCACGCCGATCGAATACCGCCGCGGGCCGCCGGTGCTCGGCGAGCACACCGTCGAAGTGCTGCGCGGCCTGCTCGGCAAGAGCGAAGCCGAGATCGCGCGGCTGCGCGCCGCCGGAGTGATCTAGCCGCCCGGAGATTGCCGGCCTCGCCCGGTGTCCCTTAGGATAGGGGCACCTTTTTTGGAGGAGGAGGACAACCATGAGAAAGCTTGAGCAGTTGAGCGTGCTTGCCATCGCCGCGACATTCAGCGCCGGGGCCTTTGCCGCGCCCACGACGTTGCGCGCCTCGCATCAATTCCCCGGTGGACGCGGCGACGTGCGCGACGAGATGGTGCAGATCATCGCCCGCGACGCCAAGGCGGCGAACGTCGAGCTCGAGGTGCAGGTCTACCCCGGAGCGTCGCTCTTCAAGCCCAACGAGCAGTGGAATGCGCTGGTCAACGGGCAGCTCGACATTTCGTCGTTCCCGCTCGACTACGCGAGCGGCAAGCAGCGCGCGTTCGGCGCGACGCTCATGCCGGGGCTGGTGCGCAGCCACGAGCGCGCCCAGCGGGTGAACGACTCGCCGTTCATGAAGGACATCAAGGCGCAGATCGACAAGGCGGGCGTCGTGGTGCTCGCCGATGCGTGGCTCGCAGGCGCCATTGCTTCCAAGAAGGGCTGTATCCGCAAGCCCGACGACATCAAGGGGCTGAAAGTGCGCTCGGCCGGGCCGACCTTCGCCGCGATGTGGCAGGCGGCGGGCGCGTCGATCGTGTCCATCCCGAGCAACGAGGTGTACAACGCGCTGCAGACCGGCGTCGCCGAAGCCACCGACACGAGCTCAGGGAGCTTCGTCTCGTTCCGCATCTACGAGCAGGTGAAATGCCTCACCGCGCCCGGCGACAACGCGCTGTGGTTCATGTACGAGCCGGTGCTGATGTCGAAGAAGAGCTTTACGCGGCTGAACAAGAAGCAGCAGGACGTGCTGCTGCAGGCGGGCAAGAAGTCGCAGCAGTTCTTCGCCGAGAAGGCGAAGGGCCTGGACGACGAGATGGTCAAGGTGTTCAAAGACCACAAGGTCGAGGTGGTGACGCTGACGCCGGCGGAGTACGACCAGTGGCTGAAAGTCGCCGAGAAGAGCTCCTACGCCGAGTTTGCGAAGGACGTGCCCAACGGAAAGAAGCTGATCGACGCCGCGCTGAGCGTCAAGTAGCTTGGACCTTTTCGTGAGGGGAGTGCGGCGGGTGTCGCAGCTCTGCGGCATCGTCGCCGCGGCGCTGATCGCGCTCAGCGTGCTGGTCGTGTGCCAGATGGTGTTCATCCGCTACGTGCTGAACCACAACACCATCTGGCAGACCGACTTCGTGACCTGGAGCCTGGTCGCGGCCACCTTCATCGGCAGTCCGTACGTGCTGCTCACGCGCGGCCACGTCAACGTCGATGTGCTGCCGCTGCACCTCAAGCTGCGCAAGCGCTGGTGGCTCGCGTTCTTCTCCATCGTGATGTCGCTCTTGTTCTGCACGGTCCTGGCGCTGCTCGGTGCACGGCTCTGGCTGGAGGCCTGGGAGAACCGCTGGGTCTCGGACACCATGTGGCGCGCGCGCCTGTGGATTCCCTATGCCTCGATGCCCGTCGGGCTCGCCATCCTGAGCCTGCAGTACGTCGCCGATCTGTATTGTCTGGTCGCGGGGCGCGAGCCGCCGTTCGGGATCAAGCCTTGAGCCCGACCACCCAGGGCGCGATCGTCCTCGTCACCACGCTTGCGGTACTCCTCTCCGGGGCGCCGGTGGCGTTCGGGCTGGGGGCGCTGTCGCTCGTCTTCCTGGTCGTTTTCCAGGGGTTCGCCTCGCTGCAGGTCGTCGCCGACACGTTCTACGCCGGCCTCAACGACTTCACGCTGGTCTCGATTCCGATGTTCGTCATGATGGGCGCGGCGATCGGCTCATCGCCCGCGGGGCGCGACCTCTACGAGGCGCTCGACCGCTGGCTCTATCGCCTGCCCGGGGGCCTGGTGATCTCGAACCTCGGCGCCTGCGCCATCTTCGCCGCCCTCACCGGCTCCTCGCCCGCGTGCTGCGCGGCGATCGGAAAAATGGGCATCCCCGAGATGCGCAAGCGCGGCTATCCGGACGAGATCGCCACCGGGTCGATCTGCGCCGGCGGCACGCTCGGCATCCTGATTCCGCCTTCGATCACCTTCATCCTGTACGGCATCGCCACCGAGACCTCGATCGGGCGGCTGTTCCTGGCCGGCGTGATGCCTGGCCTGATGCTCACGGCACTGTTCATGCTGTGGACGCTGTTCGACATCTGGCGCCGCGGCTTCCGCTCGCACCCAATTGCGTTCCGCTACAGCTGGAAGGAGAAGTTCCAGTCGATCCCGAAGATCGCGCCCTTCCTGGCCATCATCGTCGGCGTCATGTACGTGCTCTACGGAGGCGTGGCGACCCCGTCCGAGGCGGCGGGCGTCGGCGCGGCGCTGTGCGTCATATGCGCGGTGGTGATCTACCGCATGTGGCGCGCGGGCGATTGGTGGAAGATCCTGCGCGACACCACGCGCGAGTCGATCATGATCCTGATGATCATCGCCGCCGCGGTGCTCTTCGGCTACATGCTGACTTCGCTGTACCTGACCCAGACCCTGGCGCAGGCAATCACCGAGCTGCACGTGAACCGCTGGGTGCTGATGGGCCTCATCAACGTGTTCCTGCTGGTGTGCGGCTTCTTCATCCCGCCGGCGGCGATCATCCTGATGACGAGCCCCATCCTGCTGCCGATCATCACCGCCGCGGGTTTCGACCCGGTCTGGTTCGGCGTGATCCTCACGATCAACATGGAAATCGGCCTGATCCACCCGCCGGTCGGCCTCAACATCTACATCGTCAGTGCGATCGCCCCGGACGTGCCGCTGATGAAAGTCATCTGGGGGACCATTCCCTACGTGCTGTGCATGTTTCTCGCCATCGTGATCCTGTGCGTATTTCCCGAGATCGCGACCTGGCTGCCGGATACGCTGATGGGGCCGGTGAGAGCCCGGTGAAGGGCTAGTCCGGCGCCGCAACCGCGGCGCCTGAACGCAGCAGCTCTTCGATCTGGCCGGGCGCAAAACCGAACTCGGACAGCACCTCGCGCGTGTGCTGGCCGAGGAGCGGTGCGGGTCGCGTGACCTTTCCGGGGGTCGCGGAGAGCTTGATCGGCAGGCCGAGCGCCCGGGTGCGGCCGGCGCGGGGATGGTCGAGCTCGAGCACCATCTCGCGCGCCGCAGCCTGCGGATCGGTCGTCATATCGGCGATGGAATTGATCGGCCCGCACGGCACGCCTTCAGCCTCCAGCGCATCGATCCATTCCCGCACCGTGCGCTGCTTGAGGCGCGCATTCATGAGCTCGGTGAGCGCGCCCAGATTATTCATGCGTTCGGCGTTGGTTCGGAAGCGCTCGTCCACGAGCCATTCGGGCGCGCCGAGCACGCGCACCAGCCGCTCCCAGTTCGACTGGTTGGCGCCGCCGATCGTGAGCCAGCCGTCGGCGGCGCGGAACGCCTGGTAGGGCGCCGAGAGATGATGGGCCGAGCCGCCGGGTCCGGGTACTTCGCCGGTCGCGAAATAGATCGCCGATTGCCAGTAGGTCTGCTGGATCCCGGCCTCGAAGAGCGACGTATCGACGAGCTGGCCTTCGCCGGTCTTCAGGCGGTGGATGTAGGCCGATACGACGCCGAGCGCGGCGAGAAGCCCGGCGTTGATGTCGCAGACCGGCGCCCCCGATTTTGCCGGCGCGCGGCCGGGCTCGCCGGTAATCGACATCAGGCCCGACATGCCCTGGGCGATGAGATCGTATCCGCCCTTGTCGGCATAGGGTCCGGTGCGGCCGTACCCCGAGATCGAGCAGTAGATGAGCCGCGGGTTGAGCGCCTTCAGCGCCGCGTAGCCCATGCCGAGCTTTTCCATCGTGCCCTTGCGGTAGTTCTCGGTGAGCACGTCGGCGCCCGCCACCATACGCTTCAGGGCTTCCTGAGCCGCGGGCAGCTTCAGGTTCAGCGCGATGCCGCGCTTGTTGCGATTCATCGCCATGAATGCCGCGGATTCGCCGCGCACCGAAGGGCGATTCATCGTGCGCGTGTCGTCGCCGCCGGGGACGCGCTCGACCTTGATCACATCGGCGCCGAGGTCCGCGAGCATCAGACCGCAGGTGGGCCCGGCCATGATCTGCGCCAGCTCGAGCACCTTAACGCCTTGCAGCGGTCCCTGGGATTTCATTTGTAGAAGAAATCGACCAGCCCTAGCCCCGTGACCGGGACGTAAGTCACCAGCATGAGCACCGCGAAGAGCACGCCGATGAACCAGATGTTCACCCGAGTGACTTCCCACACGCTCGACTTGGCGATCGAGCAGGCCACCATCAGCACGCTCGCGACCGGCGGAGTCTGCTGACCGATGCCGAGGTTGACGGTGACGATCAGGCCAAAGTGCACCGGATCGATTCCCACCGTCTTGACCAGCGGCATGACCACCGGCACCACCAGGATGATCGCGGCTGCCGAATGCAGGAACATGCCGAGCACCAGGAAGAGGACGTTCAGGAGCGCGAGGACGACCCATTTGTTGCTCGTCAGCTCGGAAACCTGGCGAGCCAGCTCCTGCGGCGCGCGCGTCTCGGTGAGATACGAGCCGAGCAGCGCAGAAGTGGCAACGAGCAACATGACCACGGCGGTTTGCACGCCGCCTTCGATGATCGCTGCCTTCAGATGCGCAAGGTCGAGCTCGCGGTAGATCACCAGGCCGATGAAGAGCGCCGCGACGACCGCGAGCGCGGCGCCTTCGGTGGCGGTCACCACGCCGCCGAAGATGGCGCCCAGGATGATCATCGGCAGCGTGAACGCCCAGAACGCCTCGCGGAACGTGCGCTTGACGCGCGCCCACTGAAACTTTTCCTCGACCGGCAGGTTGTAGCGGCGTGCAAACCAGTACGCCATGGCCATGAGCCCGAGGCCGCCGAGGAGACCGGGCACGATGCCCGCGACGAAGAGCTGCACCACCGAGGTCTCCGCCATGACCGCGTAGAGAATCATGGGGATCGACGGCGGAATGATGACGGCCAGCGTCGCCGCGGACGACATGATCGCCGCGGCGAGGGGGCTCGGGTAACCTTTCGCTTTCATCGCCGGGATAAGGATCGAGCCCAGGGCGGAAACGTCGGCCACCGCCGAGCCGGAGATCTCGGCGAAGAACAGCGATGTGCCGATCGACACCATCGCCAGCCCGCCGCGGATAAAGCCGAGCAGGGCGCTGGCGAAAGCGATCAGCCGCTGCGAGATGCCGGAGGCGTTCATGATCGCCCCGGCGAGGATAAACAGCGGGATCGCGATCAGCGGGAAGTTGGTGGCGCCGTTGTACAGCACCACCGGCAGATTGGGCAGCGAGCTGACGCCCTGGCTGACGATCATGGCGGTGACCGCGACGATGCCGAGCGAGACCGCGATCGGCACGTCGATGATCACCAGCGCCAGCACGCATAAGAAGAGCAGCAGGATCGCCATTAGTGCGAAGCCTCGCCGCTCGCGACGCTCGCACCGGCGCGCGAGCGCTTGAGGGCGAGCGGAAAAGCGAGTATTTCGGCCAGCACGATCAGCGCGGCGCTAATCGGGACGACCGATTGCACCCACGCCACCGAAACCTCCGGCAGGCTCACGAGATTGTCGGTGGCGAGCACGCCGAGGATCTCGTAGCCGATCCATCCGACCAGGACAAAAAAGGCGATGACCAGCAGCTCGGCAATCACACGTAAACCGACGCGAACGCCGCGGGGCAGCATTGCCACCACCTCCGGGCAGCCGATGTGTGCTCGCTTGGTCGCGGCGAGCGCCGAGCCGTAGAACGTCAGCCAGGCGAGCAGGATCGAGGCGACCTCGTCATACCAGACCAGCGACGCGCCTGCCGAGCGGAAGATGACGCCGAGCGTGACCTCGGCGGCGAGCACCGTCATCAGGAAGATAACGACCCACTCCAGCAGGCGCTCGTAGCGCCGGCGAAGCTCCTCCAGCACGCGGGCGCGCCTACTTGCCGAGCGCGATGGCGCGATCGATCACCTCTTTCGCGCCCTTCACTTCCTTCGAGAACTCCTCGTACACCGGCTTGGAGGCGGCGATGAACGCGTCCTTGTTCGGCGTATTGACCTGCATGCCGCCCGACTTCAGCTTCGCGAGCAACTCCTCGTCGTCCTTGGCGGCCTTTTCATAAACGAAGGCCTGCGTGTCCTTTGCGACGGCTTCCAGCGTATTGCGTACGTCGGCCGGCAGGCTGGCCCACTTCTTCGCGCCGACCGTGGCATAGGCCGGGGTATAGACGTGGCCGGTGAGCGACAGGAACTTCTGCACCTCCTGGAACTTGGCGCTGTAGATCTGGGTAAAGGGATTTTCCTGCCCGTCCATCACGCCGGTCTGCAGCGCCGTGAACACCTCGGAGAACTTCATCGGCGAGGGGTTCGCGCCGTAGGTCTGGAACATCTTCACGCGCCACTTGCCTTCGGGCACCCGGAGCTTGATGCCCTGCAGGTCGGTCGGCGTATTGATCGGGCGCTTGGAGTTGGTGATGTGGCGGTAGCCGTTTTCCCACACTGCGATGACCTTGAGTCCCTTGGCCTCTGCGGCCGGCGCCAGGGTCTTCCAGAACACCTCCTTCTCGATGCGCTGCATGTGCTTGCGGTCCTTCACCAGATAGGGCATCTCGAAGACGCCGAACAAGTCCGCCTCGGAGGACATCACGGTGGAGGGCAGCGCGATGTCCACCGTGCCGAGCTTCAGCTTCTGCAGCAGCTCTTTGTCGCCACCGAGCTGGCTCGAGCCGTACACCACGACCTTCGCCTTGCCGCCGAGCTTGGCATTGGCGCGCTTGGCGAATTCGTCGGCCGAGGCCGCGAACAGCGAGCCGGGCTCGCCGACGTGGCCGAACTTGATCTCGGTCTGCGCATGGCCCGCGCCGGAAAACACGGCGGCAACGCCTGCCGCCAACAGGTACTTCAGTTTCATAGAATCCTCCTCCTAGCTTGCTGGTTTTTATGCAGCGGCGCGCCTCGGCCGCGCATGGCTTTCGGCCAGGTAGCTCATGGCCGCCTGTACACCTTCCTTCTTCACCGGCACGCCGGCGAGCTCAAGGCCCATCTCGACCCCGGCCAATGTGCCCATCAGCGTGAGGTCGTTGAAGTCTCCAAGGTGCCCGATGCGGAACACCTTGCCGGCGAGCTTGCCTAGACCGGTGCCGAGCGACATGTCGAACGCTTCGAGGATCGCCTTGCGCACGCGATCGGCGTCGTGACCCGCCGGCATCAGCACCGCGGTGAGCGAGCCGGAATATTCGCGCGGATCCGCGGCCAGGACTTCGAGACCCCATGCACGCACCGCGCGGCGCGTGGCCTCGCCGTGGCGCTGGTGCCGCGCGAACACGGCGTCGAGCCCTTCTTCGTCGAGCAGCATCGTCAGCGCTTCGCGCAGACCGTAGAGCAGGTTGGTCGCAGGGGTGTACGGGAAGTAGCCGCCCTTGCCGTTCGCGATCATCTCGTCCCAGGCCCAGTAGCTACGCGGCAGACGCGCCGACTTGGAAGCGGCGAGCGCTTTCCTGGAGACGCAGTTGAACGAAAGCCCCGGAGGAAGCATGAGTCCCTTCTGCGACCCCGCAACGGTTACGTCGACGCCCCACTCGTCGTGCCGGTAGTCGATCGAGGCGAGCGACGAAATGGTATCGACCATGAAAAGCGCCGGATGCTTCGCCGCATCGATGGCCCTGCGGATCTCGGCGATGCGCGAGACCACTCCGGTGGAGGTCTCGTTATGCACAACGCACACCGCCTTGACGGGTTTACCGCCGTCGGCGCGCAGCGCCTTCTCGATCGCGTCCGGGTCGGCGCCATGACGCCAGTCGCCCGGAAGGAACTCGGCGTCGAGCCCGAGGCGCGTCGCCATCTTCTGCCACAGCGTGGCGAAGTGCCCGGTCTCCGCCATGAGCACGCGGTCCCCCGGCGAAAGCGCGTTCACCAGAGCGGCTTCCCAGGCACCGGTGCCGGAGGCCGGATAGATGACGACCTCCGACTGCGTGGTCTGGAACACGCGGCGCATTCCGGCGAGCACCGACTTGCCGAGCGTCGCGAACTCCGGCCCGCGGTGGTCCATCGTCGGAAAATCGATCGCCCGCAGGACGCGGTCCGGAACATTGGTGGGTCCCGGGATCTGGAGGAAGTGACGGCCGGCGCGCCGCGTGCCAGATGAGGTCATTGGAGTATTCTACCCGCGCCCCTATGAACGCCCCCTTGACTCCGGTCAGGTTCGCGGCCGTGGACCGCAGCGCCCTCGCCGCGCGGCTGCGCAGGGAGCTCGACGCGGAAGTCATGTTCGACGCGGCGAGCCGCGGCCGCTATTCCACCGACGCTTCGATCTACCAGCTCCAGCCGATCGGGATCGTGGTGCCGCGAAGCGAGGAAGCGGCCCGCGGGGCGATCGCCATCGCCGCGGCCGAGGGCATCCCGATCCTGCCGCGGGGGGCCGGAAGCTCGCAGTGCGGCCAGGCCGTCGGCGAGGCCCTCGTCATCGATCACACCAAGTACCTGAACCGGTTGCTTTCCATCGATGCGCAGGCCGCGGCCGCGGTCGTGCAGCCCGGGATCGTGCTCGACGCGCTCAACGCCCAACTGCGTCCCCACGGCCTGTGGTTCCCGGTAGACGTGTCCACGAGCGCGCAGGCCACGCTTGGCGGCATGGCCGGTAACAACTCCTGCGGCTCGCGCTCGATCGCGTACGGCAACATGGTGCACAACGTCTCTGCGATCGAAGCCGTGACGGTCGAAGGCGAGCGCTGGAAATTCGGCCGCATGGACGAAGCCTCCGGTCCCGAGGGTTACCGCAACTTCGTGAACCGCCTGAAGGGGCTCTATGAAAGGGAAAAAGCCGAGATCGAAGAGCGCTTTCCCAAAGTCCTGCGCAAGGTCGCCGGCTACAACCTCGACCACCTGGGACCGCCGCACGCCAATGCCGCGCACCTGCTCGTCGGCTCGGAAGGCACCCTCGCCTACTCCGAGCGCCTGCACCTGAAGCTTTCACGCATTCCCCAGGCGCGAACACTCGGCGTATGCCACTTCGCGCGCTTCTACACCGCGATGGATTGCACCCAGCACATCGTGAAGCTCGGGCCCTCGGCGGTGGAGCTCGTCGACCAGACGATGATCGGGCTCGCGCGCGGCATCGCGGCTTTTCGCGGCACCGTGGACGCGGTGATCAAGGGCGATCCGGAAGCGATCCTGCTGGTCGAATTCGCCGGAGACGATGCTTCGCTGCAGCAAAGAAAGCTGAAAGACCTGGTGCAGCTGATGGCCGACCTCGGCCAGCCCGGCAGCGTGGTCGAGCTCACCGACGCCAGGGCCCAGCGCGAGCTCTGGGAGGTGCGCAAGGCCGGCCTCAACATCATGATGTCGATGAAGGGCGACGGCAAGCCGGTGTCGTTCATCGAGGACTGCGCCGTGCCGCTCGAGCATCTTGCCGAGTACACCGACCGCCTCACGCGCGTCTTCGCCAAGCACGGCACGCGCGGAACCTGGTACGCGCACGCCTCGGTCGGCACGCTGCACGTGCGACCGATCCTCGACATGCGGCGCGACGGCGCGGAAAAGATGCGCGCGATCGCCGAAGAAGCCTGCGCCATGGTGAAGCAATACAAGGGCGCCTATTCCGGCGAGCACGGCGACGGCCTGGTGCGCTCGGAGTGGATCGCGCCCTTCTTCGGGCCGCGGCTCACGGCCTGCCTCGCCGAGATCAAGGCGTGGCTCGACCCGCGCGGCCTGATGAACCCGGGAAAGATCGTCGATCCGCCGAGGATGGACGAGCGCAGCCTGTTTCGCTTCAAGCCCGGCTACGCCGCTTCGCCGCCGCCCGCGGCGCTCGACTGGAGCGAATGGGGCGGCTTCGACAAGGCGGTGGAGATGTGCAACAACAACGGCCACTGCCGCAAGTTCGATGCCGGGACGATGTGCCCCTCGTACCGCGTCACGCTCGACGAGGCGCACCTCACTCGCGGCCGCGCCAACACGCTTCGCCTGGCGCTCTCAAACCAGCTCGGAACCGGGGCGGACGAAGCGGTCAAAGCGGCGCTCGATCTGTGCGTGTCGTGCAAGGGCTGCAAGCGCGAGTGCCCGACCGGCGTCGACATGGCGCGCATGAAGATCGAGTACCTGGCGCACTACAAGGCGAAGCACGGCCACTCGTTACGCGACCGCGCCATCGCCTACCTGCCGCGCTACGCACCTTGGGCAGGCCGGTTTGCCTCGTTGACCAACGCGGCCGCATCCCTGGGCAAATCGTTTCTCGGCTTCAGTCGCAGCCGCGAGCTGCCGGCGTGGCGCGGCGACTACTTCGCGGACCGCGCGCGCGAGGCGCACGGCAATGGACGCGAAGTGGTGCTGTTCGTCGACACCTTCAACCGCTGGTTCGAGCCCGAGAACGTGCGCGCCGCGGTCCGGGTGCTCGAGGCGGCGGGCTGCTCGGTGCAAACGGCGCGGCCGCTCACCCCGGGACGGCCGCTTTGCTGCGGCCGGACCTTCCTCACCGCAGGCATGCTCGACGAGGCGCGGACCGAGGCGCGCCGCACGCTCGATGCCCTGCGCCCGTATCTCGAGCGCGGCACGCCGGTGGTCGGCCTCGAACCATCGTGCCTGTTTTCGTTCCGGGACGAATACGCGGTGCTCTTCAACGATGCGCTGACGCAGGCGCTGTCCGCGAACAGCTACTTGCTCGAGGAATACCTGGCCCGCGAGCCGGGCAAGCTGCGGTTGAAGGAGATGACGCAGGAGGTCCTGCTGCACGGCCACTGCCACCAGAAGGCGTTCGACGCGATGCCGGCAGTGGAAAAGGTGCTCAGGATGGTGCCCGGGCTCAAGCTATCGACGGTCCAGACGAGCTGCTGCGGCATGGCGGGGAGCTTCGGCTACGAGGCCGAGCACTACGGCATCTCGATGAAGATGGCCGAGATGGGCTTGCTGCCGCGGATCCGGGAAGCACCCGGAGCCCTTCTCGCGGCCGACGGCACGAGCTGCCGCCACCAGATTGCCGACGGCAGCGGCCGCGAGGCGCTGCACGTCGCTAGGGTGCTCGACGCGGCGCTCAGCTCGCCGCCAGCAGCGCCATGACCACGGACACCGTGAGCACGGAGGCGGCGGTCGATACCACCGCGCCGCTCGAGGTTTCGGCCTCCAGCAGCTGGTAGCGCTGCGCCAGGACGAAGGCCGTCGCGCCGAGCGGCAGGCTCGCGCACACCACCGCGATCTTCGCCCAGAACGGGTCCACGGAAAGCACGTAGTAGGCGAGCGCCGCCATGAGCAGCGGATGGAGGACCAGCTTGAGAACGCTCGTCTGCCAACTCGCCGCCGCGCCGGCGCGGATCGAGAGCTGCGACACGAACAGCCCGATGGCGAAAAGCGCGCAAGGCCCGGCAGCCGCCGCGAGCAAGGTGGCGAAGCGCTCCACCGGCAAAGGTACTTTCACGTGCAGTGCTACGAGGAGAATCGCAAGGCCGATGGGCCATATCAGGGGGCTGCGCGCCACGCCGCTCAAGGCGCGCCGCACCCCGCCCCGCCTGGGATCGACGAACAGCTCGAGGCACACGATGGCGAGGGCGAAAGAGACGATATTGGTAGCCACCGTGGCAAGGGCTGCCGGCAGCGCCGCGCGCTCGCCATAGGCCACGGTCACCAGCGGAATGCCGAGGTACCCGGTGTTAGCAAACGAGGCATTCAGCCCCCTCAATGTGCTTTCGGCAGGCGACGCGCCGGACATGAAGTGGGAGAGAGCAAAACCGGCGGCGGCGGTTGCCAGCGTGGCGAGAATGACCACGGCGAGGAAGCTGCCGCTCAGGATCTCGTCGAGCGACCCTCGGTACACCGCGACGAAAAGCATCGCCGGAAGCGCAAACGCGTAGACGAACTGGTTCAGGGCAACGCTCGAAGCCTGGGTCACCAGGCCCAGGCGCCCGGCCAGATAGCCGCAGCCCACCAGCCCGAAGACCGGAAGCACCGCCCCGAGGACGGGCTCTAGCGTCGACTCCAAGCGAAAAGCGCCAGGCCGGCAGCGATCATGGGCAGGCACAGCCACTGTCCCATGGATAGCCCGAAGGCGAGAAGGCCGAGGAAGGCGTCGGGCTCGCGGCCGAACTCGGCGATGAAGCGCAGCACACCGTAGCCGATCAGGAAGAGCGCCGAGACCTGGCCGGTCGGGCGCGGCTTGGCGGAAAACCACCACAGGATCACGAAGAGCGCGAGGCCTTCGAGCGCGAACTGGTAGAGCTGCGAAGGATGCCGGGGCGCGGCTCCTCCTTGGCGGAACACCATGCCCCAAGGCAGGTCGGTCACGCGGCCATAGAGCTCGCCGTTGATGAAATTTCCCATGCGCCCGGCGGCGAGGCCGAGCGGGCACAGCGGCGCCACGAAGTCCGTGAGCCGCAGGAAGCCGATTTGCTGCCGGCGCGCGTAGATCCAGGCGGCGAGGATCACGCCGAGCATGCCGCCGTGAAACGACATTCCGCCCTCCCAGATGGCCAAGATCTCGAGCGGATGGGCCGCGTAGTACCCGGGCTTGTAGAAGAGCACGTAGCCCAGCCGTCCACCCAGGATCACGCCGAGGACGGCGAAGAAGATCAGGTCGTCGAACTGCTTGCGCGTGATCGGCGCCCGGTTGTCCCGGATGCGCTTCAGGCCGAGCCACCAGGCGGCGGCGAACCCGGCGAGGTACATGAGGCCGTACCAGCGCACGGCGAGCGGCCCTATGGAGAACGCGATCGGATTGAAGTCCGGGTGAACGAGCATGAATCGCTACGCGCTGCGGCGGGCGTGCGCCACGAAGTCGCGCGCCGCGGTGGAGAGACCGCCGCGCGGCCACGCGAGCCACAGGTCGAGCCGCGGATGCCGATCGGCGAGCTCGCGGTACGCCACGCCGCGCCGACCGAGGTTGGAAACCGAGGCCGGGACGATCGCGACACCCAAGCCGCTCGAGACCAGGCTCACTACGGTCTGCATCTGGATGGCCTCCTGCGCCACGTTGAGGGGGATACCGGCCCGCGCGGCCAGCCCACGCACGATATCGTACAGGCCCGGAGCAATGTCGCGCGGAACCATCACGAACGGCTCGCCTGCGAGCTCGCTGACCGCAAGGCGGCCGGCCTCGCGGGCGAGGCGGTGCCTGGAAGGGAGCGCCGCGACGAACCGCTCACGCTGCACCACCAGGTGCTCGAGGCCCGCTTCGCCGCCGACCGGCGGCAGGAGCAGCCCGAAATCGAGCTCACCCGCGCCGAGCGCCGCGGCCTGCTCGGGGGAGAGCATCTCGCGCAGCGCGAGTGCCACGCCCGGCCGTGCGGTCTTGAAGCCCTTGAGCAGCCCGGGGAGCACGCCGTAGTCGGCGAGCGAGACGAAGCCGATGCGCAGCCTGCCCTGCTCGCCCGAGGCGATGCCGCGCAGCTCGAGCACTGAGCGTTCGAGCTGCGCGATGATGCGGCGCGCCTCCTCGAGGAAGCGGGCGCCTTCGGCGGTGAGCTCGACCCGCCGGCGGCTGCGCGCGAACAGGGGCACCCCGAGGCGCAGCTCCAGCGCGCGGATGGCGCGCGACAGCGGCGGCTGCGAAATGTGCAGCGACTCGGCGGCGCGGCCGAAATGCAGCCGCTCGGCCACCGCCACGAAATACCGCAAATGCCACAATTCCGGCAGATTCATACCTATAGAGTATTACAGCGCGACCGCGTCGGCATTGGATCTACCCTTCGCCCCGGGAGGACAATCCGCCTTCTTCGGTTCATGGAGAAACCCGCATGGCTGCCAACCGCCGCTCGAAGCTCATCACCCAGGGTGTCGCCCGCTCGCCCAACCGCGCCATGCTGCGCGCAGTCGGCTTCGGCGACGGCGATTTCGAGAAGCCCATCGTCGGCGTGGCAAACGGCCACTCCACCATGAACCCCTGCAACGCCGGCATCCAGCCGCTCGCCGACCGCGCGGTCGCGACGCTCGAGGCGGGCGGCGCCAAGCCGCAGCTTTTCGGCGTGCCGACCGTGACCGACGGCATCGGCATGGGCACCGAGGCGATGAAGTATTCGCTCGTGTCGCGTGAGGTGATCGCCGATGCGATCGAAACCAGCGTCAACGGCCAGGCGATGGACGGGGTGCTGGTGATCGGCGGCTGCGACAAGAACATGCCGGGCGGCATGATGGCGATGGCGCGCATGAATGTGCCCGGGATCTACGTGTACGGCGGCACCATCAAGCCGGGAAAGTGGAAGGGCCAGGACCTCACCATCGTGTCGGCGTTCGAGGCGGTGGGCTCCTTTACCGCGGGCAAGCTCTCGCAGGAGGACTTCGTCGGCATCGAGAAGAACGCCTGCCCGAGCGTCGGCGCCTGCGGCGGCATGTACACCGCGAACACCATGAGCTCGTCGTTCGAGGCGCTGGGCATGAGCCTGCTCGGCTCTTCGCAGATGGCCGCGCCCGACGCCGAGAAGATCGATTCCGCGGCCGCGTCGGCAGGCGTGCTGGTCGAGGCGATCAGGAAGGACCTCAAGCCGCGCGACATTATCACGCGCAAGTCGATCGAAAATGCGGTCGCGCTGGTGATGGCCACCGGAGGATCGACCAACGCGGTGCTGCACTACCTCGCGATCGCGGCCGCGGCCGGGGTGAAATGGACCATCGACGACTTCGAGCGCATGCGCAAGAAGGTCCCGGTGCTGTGCGACCTCAAGCCTTCCGGCCGCTTCGTCGCGGTCGACTTCCACCGCGCCGGCGGGGTGCCGCAGGTCCTCAAGATCCTGCTCAAGAACGGCGCGCTGAACGGCGCCTGCATGACGATCCACGGCAAGACCATGGCCGAGATGCTGAAGGACGTGCCCGACGAGCCGCGCGCCGACCAGGAGGTGATCCGTTCCTGGTCGAAGCCGCTGTACCGGCAGGGTCATCTCGCGATCCTCAAGGGCAACCTCGCCACCGAAGGCTGCGTCGCCAAGATCACCGGCCTCAAGAACCCCTCGATCACCGGCCCGGCGCGCGTGTTCGACTCGGAAAACGCCTGCATGCAGGCGATCATGGCGAAGCGCATCAAGGCCGGCGACGTGATCGTGATCCGCTACGAAGGTCCGCGCGGCGGCCCCGGGATGCAGGAGATGCTCGCGCCGACCTCGGCGCTCATCGGCCAGGGGCTGGGCGAATCGGTGGGCCTGCTGACCGACGGGCGCTTCTCCGGCGGCACCTGGGGCATGGTGGTCGGGCACGTCGCGCCGGAAGCCTACGTCGGCGGCACCATCGCGCTCGTCAAGGAAGGCGACTCCATCACCATCGACGCGAAGAAGCGCCTGCTGCAGCTTAATGTCGCGGCGAAGGAGCTGGCCGCGCGGCGCAAGAAGTGGCAGCCGCCCAAGCCGCGCTACACGACGGGCCTGCTCGCGAAGTACATGAAGCTCGTCTCAACCGCCTCGCGCGGCGCCGTGACCGACGCCGGCTAGAAGCTCGACCCAGGGCCCTTCAGGAACTCGAGCTCTTCGAGGGTGCTCGTGCGCCCGAGGATTGCGTTGCGGTGCGGGAAGCGGCCGAAGCGCCGGATGATGTCGCGGTGGAGCACCGCGTAGCGATAGACGTCGTTCGTCTCCGGATAGGCATCGAGCAACTTGGTGAGCTCGCAGGACTTGTCCTGGTCGGCGAGCGCCTCCGAGTGCTCGAAAGGGAGGTACACGAACAGCCGCTCCACCGGTAGCAGCGCGCGGTCGAAGCCTTCGGCCAGCGCGTGGCGCGCTGCCTCGAGCGCGGGCGGATCGGTCGCGAAGGCGCGCGCCGTGCCGCGGAACATGTTGCGGGGAAACTGATCGAGCACCACGATTAGCGCGAGGCAACCATCCGCGCGCTGTTTCAGATGCGCAAGCTTGCCGGCGGCGGCGTCCTCGTACAGGGGCAGAAAGCGCTGCCGCACCTCGCGGTCGAATGCTTCGTCCTTTACGAACCAGCGCTTGTGCGCTTTCCCCCGTTCGGCCGCCGGACCGAACCAGAATAGCAACACCTCGGCGGCGCTCGATTGGTGCGTCATAGAGCACAATGGTAAGCTCGTCGTACCACTAACAACCTGGGAGAGACCATGACCCGAATCCTCAAGCGTCTGATTTCCAGCCTGCTCATCGTCTGCCTCGCCGGGTTGGGGCTGCCGGTTCACGCAGGAATGCTGCCGACCGACGCCGCGAACCCCGAGCGCGTGCGCGTTCTGACGGTCCTCGAACGCAGCGATGTCCAGGCGGCGCTCCAGGGGCATGGGGTGAGTCCAGCGGACGTGAAAGCGCGCGTAGCGGCGATGACCGACGACGAGGTCGCGCAGCTCGCCGGTCAGATCGACAGCCTGCCGGCCGGCGGCTCGGACGTACTCACGATCATCCTCGTGGTGTTCATCGTCCTGCTCATTACCGACCTCCTGGGCCTCACACACATCTTCCCCTTCACTTCCAAGTCGGCCAAAAAGTAGTAGTAATAGGGAAGACCCCGCCGGAAACGCCGCCGCGGCGGGGTTTCCGGCCATGCCGAACCGCCTCGCGACAGAAACCTCGCCCTATCTCCAGCAGCACGCCGCCAACCCCGTGGACTGGTATCCATGGGGCGGCGAGGCGCTCGAGCGCGCCCGCAGGGAGGACAAGCCGATCCTGCTTTCGGTCGGCTATTCCGCCTGCCACTGGTGCCACGTGATGGCGCACGAGAGCTTCGAGGATCCCAAGGTCGCGGCGGTGATGAACCGCCTGTTCGTCAACGTAAAGGTCGACCGCGAGGAGCGGCCCGATATCGACCAGATTTACCAGAGCGCGCACCAGATGCTGGCGCAGCGTCCGGGCGGCTGGCCGCTCACGATGTTCCTGTCGCCCCAGGGCGTGCCGTTCTTCGGCGGAACCTATTTTCCGCGCAGCCCGCGCCATGGCATGCCCGCGTTTCCCGACCTGTGCGAGCGCATCGCGGCGATCTGGCGCGAGAAACGCGCCGAGATCGAGGCGCAGAACGCCGAGGTACTGGACGCCCTCGCGCGCAGCGTGGCGCGCCGACCAGGGCGCCGCGACGAGTTCTCGGCCGACGTGATCGGCGCGATGCTGGATAACCTGCGCGCGAGCTTCGACGCGCAGCACGGCGGGTTCGGCGCCGCGCCGAAGTTCCCTCACCCCACCGACCTCGAGCTTTGCCTGCGCAAGGGCGAGCGCGAAATCGCGCGCGTCACCCTCATGCGCATGTGCCAGGGCGGCATCTACGACCAGCTCGGCGGCGGCTTCTGCCGCTACAGCACCGACGCGTTCTGGACCATCCCGCACTTCGAGAAGATGCTGTACGACAACGGACCACTCCTCGGCCTGCTCGCCGACGCCTGGGTGCTCACGCGCGAGCAGACCTTCGCGCGCTGCGCTGCCGAGACGGCGGGCTGGATCATGCGCGAGATGCAGTCGCCGCAAGGCGGCTACTACTCCTCGCTAGACGCCGACAGCGAGCACGAGGAGGGGAAGTTCTACGTCTGGACCCGCGAGGAAGTTGCCGCGCTGCTCACTCCTCCCGAGTACGCCAACGTTGCCATGTCCTACGGCCTCGACCAGCCGCCGAACTTCGAGAATCGGTTCTGGCATCTGCGCGTCACCGCGCCAGCGAGCGATGAGTCGCTTCTCGATTCGGGAAAGAAAAAGCTTTTCTCTGCCAGGGAAAACCGGGTGCGGCCGGGACGCGACGAGAAGATCCTCGTGTCATGGAACGCGCTCGCGATCCGCGGCATGGCGCATGCCGGGCGGATCCTCGGACACCCGGAATGGATCGCGTCCGCACGCCGCGCCGTCGGCTTCATCCGCACGGCGATGTGGCGAGAGGGCCGGCTGCTCGCCACCTACAAGGACGGACGCGCGCACCTCAAGGCCTACCTCGACGACTATGCCTTCCTGCTTGCCGCGGCGCTCGAGCTGCTGCAGGAGCGCTTCGACGCGGAGGACCTCGGCTTCGCCTGCAAGCTCGCGGATGTCCTGGTCGAGCAGTTCGAGGATGCGGATGCCGGCGGCTTTTTCTTCACCGCGCGCGATCACGAGCAGCTAGTGCAGCGCCCCAAGCCGCCGCACGACAACGCGACGCCGTCGGGGAACGCGGTGGCGGCCTGGGGCCTCGGGCGTCTCGCGGCGATCACCGGCGAGCAGCGCTACGCTCGCGCCGCGGAGCGCACCCTGGAGCTGTTCTACCCGCAGATGCGCGACTATCCGGCCGGTTTCGCCGCCATGGCCATCGCCCTGGACGAAGCGCTCGAGCCGCCGCGCACGCTGATCCTGCGCGGTCGGGGCGAGGCGCTGCCCGCGTGGCAGGCCGAGCTCGTGCACGAGTTCCTGCCCGACCTCACCGTGCTCGCGCTGCCCGACGGAACGCCCGGCCTGGGGGCGGTACTCGACAAGCCGCCCCGGCCGGGGCCTGTCAACGCATGGCTATGCCGCGGCGTTACTTGTCTCGCGCCGATGAGCGATCTTGTACACTTGAAAAAAACCCTCAAGGAGCAAGCATGAAGCGTCTCGCACTCGTCCTGGCCTTGGCCGCCGCCGTTCCGGCGTCGCTCCCGGCTCACGCGCAGGAAGAGCTCGCCAAGAAGCACGCCTGCCTCGCCTGCCACGCAATCGACAAGAAGCTGGTCGGCCCGTCCTACAAGGACGTCGCGGCGAAATACCGTGGCGACGCCGCCGCGGAAGCGAAGCTCGTCGACAAGGTGAAGAAGGGCAGCCAGGGAACCTGGGGCCAGGTGCCGATGCCGCCCAATTCGAACGTGCCAGACGCCGACGTGCGCGCGCTGGTGAAGTGGATCCTGTCGCAGAAGTGAGCCGAACGTAGGTCGGGCTGGGCCTCCGCGGGGCGGTATCATTAGCGCGTCAGCGCAACCCCCGGGAGGATCAAGTGAACAAGAAAGTCGGCATCACGCTCGTTGCCGCGATTTTCGCGCTCGCCGGCTGCGGCGAACAACAGAAGCCCGCCGCCAAGGCCCCTGCGGAGGCATCCAAGTCGCCGGCCGCGCCCGCCGCCCAGGAAGTCAAGATTGGACACGTCGGCCCGCTCACCGGCCAGATCGCGCACTTGGGCAAGGACAACGAAAACGGCGCGCGCCTCGCCATCGACGAAGCGAACGAGGCGAAAGTGCAGCTCGGCGGCCAGCCGGTGAAGTTCACGCTGGTGGCCGAGGACGACCAGGCCGATCCCAAGGTCGGCACCACGGTTGCGCAGAAGTTGGTCGACGCCAAGGTGGTCGGGGTAGTGGGGCACCTCAACTCCGGGACCTCGATTCCCGCCTCCCCGATCTACAACCAGGCCGGCATCCCGGTGATCTCGGGCTCGGCCACCAACCCGAAGCTCACCGAGCAGGGTTTCAAGAACCAGTTCCGCGTGGTCGGGCGCGACGACCAACAGGGACCGGCGATCGCGAGCTATCTCGCCACCGAGCGCAAGCCCAAGCTCGTTGCCGTAATCGACGACGCCACCGCCTACGGCGAAGGCATCGCCAACGAGGTGGAGAAAACGCTCAAGGCGCAGAACATCAAGGTGCTGCCGCGAGAGAAGGGCACCGACAAGACCACCGACTGGAAGGCGGTGCTCACCAAGATCCGGGGGCAGAAGCCCGACGCGGTGTTCTACGGCGGCATGGATGCCACCGGCGGACCGCTGATCAAGCAGGGCCGCGAGCTCGGCATCAAGGCGGTATTTGCTTTCGGTGACGGCGCCTGCACCGAGGAGATGAACAAGCTCGGCGGGCCTGCGGCCGAAGGGCTGCTCTGCTCGCAGGCGGGCATCCCGCCGCAGGCAGCCTCCAAGAAATTCCTCGACGCCTACAAGAAGAAATTCAACGTGGACCCGATCATCTATTCGCCGTTCACCTACGACGCGGCCAACATGCTGATCGCGGCGATGAAGAAGTCGGACTCGAGCGATCCGAAGAAGTACCTGCCCGAGCTGCAGAAGATGACCTACAACGGCGCCACCGGGCCGATCTCCTTCGACGACAAGGGCGACCGCAAGGACGCGGAGATCACCATCTTCACCATGAAGGGGAAGCTCGAGCCGATCGCGGTGGTGAAGGGCGGCAAGGCCGTGAGCTACGACGAATTCCTGCGCTCGGCCGGCGGCGCTGCCCCGGCCGCGGCGCCGGCCGAAAAGAAGTAACCTTCGCAGCGATACGAAACGGCACCCGCGGGGTGCCGTTTTTGTTTTTTGGTTTAGGCTAGCCGCCCGTGGACACGTTTCTGCAGCAGGTCATCAACGGCCTCACGGCAGGCAGTGTGTACGCCATCGTCGCCCTGGGCTACACCATGGTCTACGGCATCATCCAGCTGATCAACTTCGCGCACGGCGAAGTCGTGATGATCGGCGCCATGGTGGCTTTCACGGTGATCAACGCGCTCGTTCCCTCGGGGCTGCCGGCGCTCGCGGTGGTCCTGATCGGCACCGGCTGCGCGGTGCCGGTGTGCATCCTGGTCGGCTACTCGATGGAGCGGCTCGCCTACCGGCCGCTGCGCGGGGCGCCGCGCCTGGCGCCGCTCATCACCGCGATCGGCGTGTCGATCATCCTGCAGCATCTCGCGCTGATGATTTGGAGCCGCAACGTGCTTGCGTTCCCGCAGATCATCGCCTCGCGCACCTATTTCATCGGCGGCGCGGCGATCACCTCGGTGCAAATCGCCATCCTCGCCATCTGCGTCGCACTGATGGCCGCCCTCGCCCTGCTGGTGTACCGCACGCGCCTCGGCACGGCCATGCGCGCCACTGCGCAGAACCCTCAGGTGGCCGGGCTGATGGGCATCGACGTAAACCGCGTCATCGCGGCCACCTTCGTCATCGGCGCGGCGCTCGGCGCGGTGGCCGGCGTGCTCTTCGGCACCTACTACGGCCTGGCGCAGTACACCATGGGCTCCATCCTGGGCCTGAAGGCCTTTTCCGCCGCGGTGCTGGGCGGCATCGGCAACATTCCGGGGGCGATGCTGGGCGGCATCGTGCTCGGGCTGGTCGAGGCCCTGGGCGCTGGCTACATCGGCGACTACACCGACCTTTGCCAGTACGGGCTCCTGGCGCGCGCAATCGACGCCTGCGAGGGTGACGGGCACTTCATCCTGTTCGGCTCGAACTACCAGGACGTATTCGCGTTCGTGGTGCTGATCCTGGTGCTGGTGTTCCGGCCGCAGGGACTGCTCGGCGAGCGGGTCGGGGATCGCGCCTGATGCGCGCCCTCTTCGACACGCGCAAGCATCCTTGGCTCGTGTGGCTGGGGTTCGCGCTGATCGGCATTGCGCTCGCGCTGCTGCCCTTTGCGCTGGCGCAGGTCGGCACCACCTGGGTGCGCATCACGAACTACGCCATCCTGTACATCCTGCTCGCCCTGGGCCTGAACATCGTGGTGGGGTTCGCCGGCCTGCTGGATCTCGGCTACATCGCGTTTTACGCCGTGGGCGCCTATACCTATGCCCTGCTCGCCAGCCCGCATTTCAACCTCCACCTGCCGTTCTGGGTCATCCTGCCGATCGGCGCCGCGGTGGCCGCGTTCTTCGGCCTCCTGCTGGGGGCGCCGACGCTCAAGCTGCGCGGCGACTATCTCGCCATCGTCACGCTGGGCTTCGGCGAGATCATCCGCATCTTCCTCAACAACCTCTCTCGCCCGGTCAACATTACCAACGGGCCGCAGGGCATCGCGCGCATCGACCCGTTTCGCCTCGACGGCTTCAGCTTCGGCAGCTACGAGACCTTCCTCGGGATCGAGTTCAGCGGCCCGATCAAGTATTACTACCTCCTGCTTGCCGTGGTGCTCGGCGTCATCGTTGTCAATGTACGCCTGCAGAACTCGCGCGTCGGCCGCGCATGGGAGGCGATCCGTGAAGACGAGATCGCCGCCCGGGCGATGGGGATCAACACGCGCAACATGAAGCTGCTCGCGTTCGCTATGGGAGCCAGCTTCGGCGGCGTCGCCGGCGGCATGTTCTCCGCGATCCAGGCTTTCGTCTCGCCGGAAAGTTTCGTGCTGGTCGAGTCGATCATGGTGGTGTCGATGGTCGTGCTCGGCGGCATGGGCAACATCTGGGGCGTGATCCTGGGCGCGCTGCTGCTGTCGTTCGTTCCGGAGATCCTGCGCTGGACCGTGGAGCCCGCGCAGCATGCGCTGTTCGGCCGCATGGTGGTCGAGCCCGAGGTCATCCGCATGCTGCTGTTCGGGCTCGCGCTGGTGCTGATCATGCTGTTCCGCCCGGCCGGCCTGCTGCCTTCGGCGGTGAGACGACGCGAGCTCGCGGAGCGCAGCGAGGCGCCGGCGGGCCATCCGCTGTGACGCCGCTGCTCGAGGGGCGGCGCATCGGCAAGCGTTTCGGCGGCGTCCAGGCGCTGCGCGAGGCTTCCTTCTGCATTCAGACCGGGGAGATCTTCGGCCTGATTGGCCCCAACGGTGCCGGCAAGACCACGCTGTTCAATGTCCTCACGGGGATCTACGCCCCCGACGACGGCGGCTTCACTTTCGGTGCACGCGACATCACCGGCCTCACGCCCGACCGCATCGCCGCCGCCGGCATCGCGCGAACCTTCCAGAATATCCGCCTGTTTGCCAACCTGTCGGCTCTGGAGAACGTCATGATCGGCCGCCACGTGCGCACCCGCGCCGGCGTCTTCGGCGCCGTGTTCAAGACCCGTTCGACGCTGGCCGAGGAGAAGGCGATCGAGGCGCGCGCGCTCGAGCTTCTCGGCTACGTGGGGATCCGGGCACGGGCCAACGACGCCGCCGGCAGCCTGCCCTACGGCGACCAGCGGCGGCTGGAAATCGCGCGGGCCCTCGCGACCGACCCGAAGCTGCTCGCGCTGGACGAGCCCGCGGCAGGCATGAACGCCACCGAACGCGTCGCCCTGGGCAGGCTCATCGCGACCGTTCGCGCGGGCGGCGTAACGGTGCTGCTGATCGAGCACGATGTGCGCCTGGTGATGAACGTGTGCGATCGCGTGATGGTGCTCGACTACGGCGAGAAGATCGCCGAAGGCAAGCCTGCCGACGTGCAGCGCGATCCGAAAGTCATCGAGGCGTATCTCGGAACGCCCCATGCTGCTTGACGTCAAGAACCTCGAGGTGCGCTACGGCGGGATTCGCGCCGTCAAGGGCATCGATCTCGACGTGGCGCAGGGCGAGCTGGTCGCGGTGATCGGCGCGAACGGCGCGGGCAAGACCTCCGCGCTCAAGGCGATCTGCAGGCTGATTCCATCCGCTGCGCGGAAGATCGAGTACGCCGGAGCCGACCTGTCGAAGGCGAAGGTGCACGAGCTGCCGCAGCGCGGCCTCGTCATGGTTCCCGAGGGCCGCGGCATCTTCGGCCAGCTCACGGTCCAGGAGAACCTCGCGATGGGCGCTTATGTGCGCGGCAGCAGCGACCCGGAAGCGCAGTACGCGACCTTTCCGCGCCTGCGCGAGCGCCGACACCAGATCGCCGGGACGCTTTCCGGCGGCGAGCAGCAGATGCTCGCGATGGCCCGCGCCCTGATGAGCGAGCCCAAACTGCTGCTGCTCGACGAGCCGTCGATGGGCCTCGCCCCGCTGATGGTAGCGAAGATATTCGAGATCGTGCGCGACATATCGTCGAAGGGCGTGACGATTCTCCTCGTCGAGCAGAATGCGCTGCTTGCGCTCGAGGCCGCGCGCCGCGCGTACGTCATGGAGTCGGGGTCCATCACGCTCTCGGGCGATGCGAAGGCGCTGCTGCACGATGCGCGCATCCGCGAGGCGTACCTCGGCGAAGTAGGTTCGCGATAGGCGCAGCTGGGGGTGCGACATATCGACGCAGGGGGTAAGATTCTGCTCGTCGAGCAGAGCGCGTTCGGGATAGGCAGCAAATTCGAAGGTTATCCGGTCGTCTTGCCAAGACGCGCGCGTTCGTCATAATGCAAAGTAAGCACCAAGAAACACGAAGCAGGTAAGAAAGAAGAAAAGTCTTCCAGGCCTCTGAGCGCCCGCGAGCGCTCAGCGATCCGATCACGCGGGTTGGGGGTCTGGAGGCGTCATGAAACAGGAAGTCGCGCAGTTCCCGCTGGCATCTCACGGCTTCGAGCGGCGCAGGTTTCTCGGAGCGCTCGCTTCCGGACTCGCGCTGAGCGGCTCGGGCCTGCCCGGCGTGCGCGAAGCGCTCGCCCAGAGCTTCGTACTGCGCGAGGAAAACTTCGGCCGCATGTTCCCGCAGCTCGAAGCCTTTTTTGGCGACCGGCCGCCTAGGGGCCTGAATACCGCGCTGCTGGAGATCGGGAAACGCGGCGGCGTTCTCGACGCAGGGGACAGACTGCCAGCGAGCAGCAACGCGTCAGACCAGGCACAGGCGGCGATCAACCTGATCGTCGATCCGGGCCTGAGCGTGAACAACCCGAACAACACCACGCACACCGCGGGCACTACGTTCATGGGCCAGTTCATGGATCACGACATGACGTTCGACCAGACCTCGGCGCTCGGACTCGAAACCGATCCCGAGGAATCGCCCAACACGCGCTCGCCCATGTTCGACCTCGATTCGGTCTACCTCGGCGGCCCGCGAAGGGCACCTCACCTGTACGGCTTCGAGAACTCCAGGATCAAGTTCAAGGTCGGGTTCGGCGGCCTGTTCGAGGATCTGCCGCGCGCGAGCGACGGCACCGCGATCATCGGCGACCCGCGCAACGACGAGAACCTGATGCTCGCAGGACTCCACGCCGCGTTTCTTCTGTTCCACAACAGGGCGGTCGACTCTGTGAAGGCGCGCGACCGCCGCGCGGACGACGACGAGGTGTTCGAGCGTGCGCGGCGGCTCACCCGCTGGCACTACCAGTGGATGATCGTGCACGAGTTCCTGCCGCTCTTCATCGGCCAGGCGCGCACCGACCGGATCCTGCGCTTCGGGCGCAGGTTCTACCGGCCGCGCGTGGCATTCATGCCGGTCGAGTTCCAGGGCGCCGCATACCGCTTCGGTCATACGATGGTGCGGCCCTCGTACCGCGCGAACCGCGTCGGCAACCCGGGCACGCTGCCGGGCGCACCGGCCTTCTTCGGCATGATCTTCGACCCCGCCGGCCAGGGTCAGGCCGACCCGGTCGACCTGCGCGGCGGCCGCGCCCGGCGGCGCTTCGTCGGCTGGGAGACATTCTTCGACTTCGGGTTGCTCGAGTTCAACGGCAGCGGCCCGGCGGTCAAGCCGAACAAGCTGATCGATGCGAGGATTTCTACCCCGCTCTTCCTCCTTCCGGTCGGAACGATTGCCGGATTCCAGCCCGGTCAGCCGATCTCGCTGCCGCAGAGGAACCTCCTCCGCGGGGTGACCTGGTCGCTGCCCTCGGGCCAGAAAATCGCGCGCGAAATCGGCGCGGACCCGCTCGACCCATTCGAGCTGCCGCAGTTCCCGAGGGACTTCAGCCTCAACAGATCGACTCCGCTGTGGCCGTACTGCCTCCAGGAGGGCTTCGTCAGGGAGGGCGGGCGCACGCTCGGCCCGGTCGGCGGAACGATCGTGGGCGAGGTCATCATCGGTCTGCTGCAGCTCGACTCGCGCTCGTACCTGTCGGCCGACCCGGGCTGGAGGCCCACCCTGGCGCAACGCGACGGCAAGGTCACGGGCGAATTCCGTATGGTCGACTTCCTGACCTTTGCCGGCGTTGCCCCGACCCCGGCACGGGGCAGCGTCGCTCCGGCAGCCTAAGGAGGAAAGCAGGCTACGCCGCGAGGTCGGCCTGGGTGGTGAAGCTGTCGGCGAAGAATTCTTCCTCCGGCAGCTTGCACTGCTGCGTGAAATCGCGCTTCGCGGCATCGACCATCACCGGCACGCCGCAGGCGTAGACCTGGTGGCCGGAGAGATCCGGGAAGTCCTGCATCACGGCGCGGTGCACGAAGCCCGTGCGTCCGCTCCACCCGTCCTCCGGTAGCGCGTCGGAAATGACCGGGACATACTGGATCGGCCACTGCCTGGCGAGCGCGTCCATGTACAAGTCCTTCGCTCGCCGTCCGCCCCAATAGAGCGCCATCGGGCGCGTCACGCCCTTGTGCAGCGCGTGCTCGATGATCGACTTGATCGGCGCGAAGCCGGTGCCCGAGGCGACGAACACGATCGGCTTGGCCGAATCCTCGCGCAGGAAGAACGTGCCGAGCGGACCCTCCAGCCGCAGGATGTCGCGCTCCTTCATCTTCCCGAAGACATGGTCGGTGAACTCCCCGCCGGCGACGTGGCGCACGTGGAGCTGGATCAGCTCGTCGTCGTGGGGCGCGTTGCCCATTGAGAAGCTGCGCCGCGAGCCGCCCTTGAGCAGGAACTCGATGTACTGGCCGGCGAGGAACTGAAGCCGCTCGTTCGCCGGCAGCCTGAGGTGCAGCACCATCACGTCGTCGGCGAGCCGCTCCATTTTCTGCACCCGGCACGGGAGCGTGCGGATCGGAATGTCGCGCGCCGCGCCGATGGTCCGCGCCTCGATCACGAGCTCGGTGAGCGGCTTCGCCTGGCAGAAGAGCGCCTTGCCCTGCGCTTTTTCTTCCTCGGTCAGCGCCTTCCTCTGGTAGACGCCGTAGTCGACCCGGCCTTCGACGATCCTGCCCTTGCAGCTGCCGCAGGCGCCGTTGCGGCACCCGTAGGGCAGCACCAGGTTCTGGCGCAGCGCGGCGGTGAGGACCGATTCGCCCTCCTCGACGTCGAATTCGTGGCCGCTGGGTTGGACCTTGACCTTACGCATAAAATGCTGGCATGGAACGGTTGCTGATCGCGGGTTTCGGCGACATCGCCCGGCGCGCGGCTCCGCGGCTCGCGCGGCGCTTTCAGCTCGCGCCGCTGTCGCGCGCGGACGGATTCGACCTCGATCGGCCGGACAGCCTTTCGCTCGCGCCGGCGCACTCGCTGCTCCACTGCGCCCCGCCGCCGGATCAAGGCGCGGCGGATACGCGGACCGCGAACCTGCTGGCCGCTCTTGAAAAGGGCCGCATTCTACCGGCTCGCATCGTCTACGTCAGCACGAGCGGGGTGTACGGCGACTGCGCCGGCGCACGGGTCGACGAGTCGCGCCTGCCGGCGCCGCTGACCGAAAGAGCGCGCAGGCGCCTGCATGCAGAGATGCAGTTGGCGCAATGGGCCGGGGATCGAGGGGTTGACTTGGTCGTGCTGCGCGTGCCCGGCATCTATGCGGCCGAGCGCTTGCCGCTGCAACGGCTGCGGGCCGGAACGCCGGTGCTGAGAAGCGAAGACGATGTCTACACGAACCACATCCACGCCGATGACCTGGCCGCGATCGTCTGCCGCGCCCTCGACCAGGAAGCCCCGGCGGGCGTCTACAACGCATCCGATGACACCGAGATGAAGATGGGCGACTGGTTCGACCTCGTCGCCGACACCCACGCCCTGCCGCGGCCTCCGCGCATCCCGAAAGAGCTTGGGCGCGAGAGGCTTCCGGCGGCCTTGCTTTCTTTCATGCAGGAGTCGCGGCGCCTCGACAACACGCGGCTGAAGAGCGTGCTCGGCATCCGCCTGCGCTACCCCACGGTCCACGAGGGATTGAGAAATGAGCACCCTGCTCGTCTTGACCAACCTGCCTGACCGCGCCGCGGCCGAGAAGCTCGCCGACCAGCTCGTCGAAAAGCAGGTCGCGGCCTGCGTCAACATCCTCGCGCCCTGCCGCTCGGTCTACCGCTGGAAGGGCGCGGTGCAGCACGACGAAGAGCATCCCATGCTCATCAAGACCACGCGCGAGCGCTACCCGGCGCTCGAGCAGGCGCTGCGCGCGGGTCACCCTTATGAACTCCCCGAGATCATTGCGGTCCCAATCGAGCGCGGCCTGCCGGCCTACCTGGACTGGGTCGCCGCCGAGACCAGAACTTGAAGCGCATCGTCCTCTTGCTGCTTGCCCTGGCGCTCGCCGCTCCGGCGGCGGCGCAGCTCAAGCTCGGCGGCGGCGCGGACAATCTTCTCGAACCCGAGAAAGCGTTCCGCTTCTCGGCGCGCGCCCTCGACGCCTCGAGCGTCGAAGTGACCTTCGCCATCGCCGAGGGCTACTACATGTACCGCGAGCGTTTCAAGTTCGCCGCCGACGGCAACCCGGCGGTGCGCCTGGGCGCGCCCGAGTTTCCGCGCGGCCTTGCGCACAAGGACGAGTTCTTCGGCGAGACGCAGGTGTATCGCAAGAACGTGCGGATCCGCCTCCCGGTCGATGGCCAGGGCCGGTTCGATCTCAAGGTGACCTCGCAGGGCTGCGCCGACGTCGGCGTGTGCTACGTGCCGATGGAGTCTGGCGCGTCGCTCCAGCTCGCCGCCGCGGGCGCCGAGGAGCGTCCGAGCGTGAGCCAGGCGCCGCCGTGGGTCGACCCGGTGCCGAGGTTCTCGATCTTTGCCAGCGATCTCGACATCCAGCGCCTGTTCGAGGGCAACTTCGCGCTCGTGCTCGGCGGCTTCTTCCTGTTCGGGCTGCTGCTCGCCTTCACGCCCTGCGTGCTGCCGATGATTCCGATCCTGTCCAGCATCATCGCCGGCGAGGGCCGCGACATCGACAAGCTGCGGGCGCTTTCGCTCTCGCTCTCCTATGTACTCGGCATGGCGCTCGCCTACGCGGCGGCAGGAGTCGCGGCGGCTTTCTCGGGCGTGCTCCTTGCGGCCGCCTTGCAGAATGTGTGGGTCCTCAGCGCCTTTGCCCTCGTGTTCGTCCTGCTCGCGCTGTCGATGTTCGGCTTCTACGAGCTGCAGCTTCCCGGCTTCCTGCATCAGCGGCTGCATTCGGCGCACAGCCGCCTGCAGGGCGGGCAGATCGTCTCGGTCGCGGCCATGGGTGTGCTTTCGGCGGTGATCGTCAGTCCCTGCGTTGCGGCGCCGCTCGCCGGGGCGCTGCTCTACATTTCCCAGAGCCGCGACGTGCTGCTCGGCGGCGCGGCGCTCTTCGCGATGGCGCTCGGCATGGGCGTTCCGCTGATCGTCGTCGGCGTATCCGAGGGCGCGCTCCTGCCGCGCGCCGGCGCATGGATGACGGGCGTGCGCAGATTTTTCGGCGTGCTGCTCCTCGCGGTCGCGGTGTGGGTGGTTTCCCCGGTGCTGCCGGCCGCGGCGGTGATGTTCGCCTGGGCCGCTCTCTTCATCGGCTCGGCCATGTTCCTGCGCGCGATCGATCCCTTGCCCGCTTCCGCCTCGGGCTGGCAGCGGCTGTGGAAGGGCTTCGGCGTGGCCGCGCTCGTCGTCGGCGTGGCGCTCGTGGTCGGCGCGCTTTTAGGCGGCCGCGACCCGCTGAGGCCGCTGGCCGGCTTCTCGGGCGGCGGCGCGCCCGCGCAGGCGCCCGTGTCCTGGCAGCGGGTCGCCTCGCTGCAGGAGCTGCAGGAAAAGCTGAAGGCGCCGGGCAAGCCCGTGATGCTCGACTTCTATGCCGACTGGTGCGTGTCGTGCAAGGAGATGGAGGCCTTCACCTTCTCGGATCCGAAGGTGCGCGCGCAGCTCGATAGCATGCTGCTCCTGCAGGCCGACGTGACCGCGCATAGCGAAGCCGACCGCGCGCTGCTCAAGCGCTTCTCGCTCTTCGGACCTCCCGGGATCGTGTTCTTCGACCCGCAGGGGCGCGAGATCAGGGGGCTGCGGGTGATCGGCTACCAGAACACGGAACGGTTCCTGAAGACGCTTTCGCTAGCCACTGCGCCCTAGCACGCGACCCGGCCGCGCGCCCGTAGGCTTGCCTTCCTTCCACACTACCGCGCCGTTCACGATCACGGTCTCGATTCCCTTCGCCGGCTGGATCGGGCGCGCGAAGCTCGCCGCCTCGTCGACCGTGCCGGCGTCGAAGATCGCGATATCGGCAAAGGCGCCTTCGCGCAGCACGCCGCGGCCTTCCAGGCCGAAGCTTTTCGCCGTGAGCCCGGTCATCTTGTAGACCGCCGTCTCGAGCGGAAAAAGATTGAGCCCGCGCGAATAGTGTCCGAGCACGCGCGGGAAGCTGCCCCACAGGCGGGGATGCGGCGCGGCATCGTGCGGCAGGCCGTCGGAGCCGATCATGGTGTGCTCGAAGGCGAGGATGCGCTGCACGTCGGCTTCGTCCATGGAGAAATAGATCGCGCCCGCCGGCAGCAGCTTGGCCACGGTTTCTTCGATCCCCAGGCCCATGCTCGCGGCGACTTCGTCGAGCTTGCAGCCCGCGAACTCGGGATGGGGCCTGGACCAGGTGACCAGCGTCGTCGAGGCGACGAGCGTGCGGCTGTAGGAAAGGATCGTCGACGAGGCGCAGTAGGGATAGCAGTCGAGGGCGATCTTCTGCGAGCGCATCGCCCGCTCGATGAACGGCAGCGTCTCGACCGAGCGGCCGTGGTTCGGCGTACCGACCACCTTGTGGTGCGAGATCACCACGGGGACGCGCAGCTCGCGGCCGATGCGGAAGCTCTCCTCGAGAGAGTCGATTACGCGGGCGCCTTCATCGCGCATGTGCGTGCAGTAGATGCCCCGATGCTCGCCGAGCGGCCGGCATACCTCGATGACTTCCTCGGTCGTCGCGGCGCGCGCAGGCTCGTAGTACAGGCCGGTCGAGACGCCGATCGCGCCGGCCGCAAGCGCCTCCGCCGTCAGTCTTCGCATTTCTCCTATTTCGTTCTCGCTTGCCGATCGCTGGAGATCTGCCATCGTCTGCGCTCGCAGCATGGTGTGCCCGACGAGCAAGGCGCAGTTCGTCGCCGCCGGGTGCGCGCGCAGCTCTTCGACATAGGAATGGAACGTCGGAAAGCGGAACCATCCGCCCGCATCGTCCAGGAGGTCGATCGGCGGCAGGACCGGCGCATTCATTCCACGCGGCGCCGGCGCGAGCGAGATGCCGCAGTTCCCGGCGACGACCGTGGTCACGCCCTGGCTCACCTTGGGCGCCATCCCGGGCGAGGAAAGCATCAGGCGATCGTCGTGGGTGTGGGCGTCGATGAAGCCGGGAGCGACGACGAGGCCGGAGGCATCGATTTCGTTTCTCCCTCTTTGCGGCACTGAACCCAGGGCCGAGATACGGTCACCGGTTACTGCCAAATCGGCGCGGTAGCGCGCAGCCCGGGTGCCGTCGACCACGGTGCCGTTGCGTACCACGAGGTCGTAGCGCATCAGTCCACCTTGGCGCCGGAGCGCCGGACCACCTCGGCCCACTTCGGGGTTTCGCTTCGCACCAGGGCGAGGAATTCCTCGGGCGTGCCGCCATCGGCCTCGGTGTCGAGCTGCCTGAAGCGCTCGAGCACGAACGGCGACGCGAGCGCCTTGCGGATCTCGGCGTGCAGCCGAGCGACGATCTCGCGCGGCAGGTTCGCCGGCGCGATGACTCCGCCCCAGGCGACGGTTTCGTAGCCGGTGACACCGGCCTCGTTCAGCGTCGGCACGTCGGGAAACAGCGGCGAGCGGCGCGGCCCGGAGACGGCGATACCGCGCACCCTGCCTGCGCGCGCGTGCGCACCGATCGACGAGATGTTGTCGAACATGAGATGGACTTCGCCGGCGATGAGATCGTTGATCGCCTGCGGGCTGCCGCGATAGGGGACGTGCAGGATGAAGGTGCCGGTCATGGCCTTGAAGAGCTCGCCACCGAGGTGGCCGGTGGTGCCGTTGCCGCCGGAGGCCATCACCAGGCGCCCCGGATTCTTCTTCGCGTATTCGATCAGGTCCTGGACCGACCGGACCGGCAGCTTGTTATTGACCGCGAGCAGATTGAAGACGCGCACACAGTTCGACACCAGCGTGAGGTCCTTGTCCACGTCGTAGGGCACTTTTTCCAGCAACGAGCGGTTGATGGCGAGCGAGACGATGTTGCCGTAGCCGAGCGTGTAGCCGTCCGCGGGGGCCTTCACCACGTCCATCGTGCCGAGGGTGAACGAGGCGCCGGGCTTGTTCTCGACCACGAATGGCACGCCGATCTGGGTGGAAAGCTGCTGCGTCATGACCCGCATCAGGACGTCGGGCGAGCCGCCAGCCGCCGACGGAATGACGAAGCGAATCGGCTTTTCGGGATAGGCGGCAAGCGCCGCCGCGCCGATGAACCACGACAGGAGAAGAAGCGCGCTACGCACGCCGCAGGGCTTTCGCCGCATCCATCGCGAAGTACGTGAGAATGCCGTCGGCGCCGGCGCGCTTGAAAGCGAGCAGCGCTTCGAGCACGCACGACTCGGGCAGCCAGCCCTTGTCGACGGCGCCCCGCAGCATCGAATATTCGCCCGACACCTGGTAGACGTAGGTCGGCGCCTTGAACTCCTCCTTCACCCGCCGGACGATGTCGAGGTAGGGCAATCCCGGCTTGACCATCACCATGTCGGCGCCTTCGGCCAGGTCGAGCCCGACTTCCCACAGCGCCTCGTCCGAGTTGGCGGGATCCATCTGGTAGGTGTTCTTGTCGCTCTTCCCGAGATTCCCGGCGGAGCGGACGGCCTCGCGAAACGGGCCGTAGAAGCCCGAAGCGTACTTCGCCGAGTACGCCATGATCCGCGTGTGGATGTGGCCCGCTTTCTCGAGCGCCGCGCGGATGCGGCCGATGCGGCCATCCATCATGTCCGAGGGCGCGACGATGTCGACGCCCGCCTCGGCCTGCGCCAATGCCTGGCGCACCAACGCGTCGAGGGTCACGTCGTTCAGGATGTAACCGGACGCGTCGATCACCCCGTCTTGTCCGTGGGACGTGTACGGATCGAGCGCGACGTCGGTCATGACGCCGAGCTCGGGAAAACGCTTCTTGAGCGCCGCGACGGCGCGCGGCACGAGCCCCTTGGGATTGAACGCCTCGCGTCCGTTGGCGCTCTTCAGCTTCTGCTCGATCGCCGGGAACAGCGCCAGGACCGGAATTTCCAGTTTCAAACACTGCTCCGCGACGGGCAGCAGCTTGTCGACGGTGAATCGCTCGACACCGGGCATAGAGGCCACTTCCTCGGTACGGGCTTTGCCGTCGATGATGAACACCGGATAGATCAGATCATCGGTGCTGAGCACGTTCTCGCGCATGAGGCGGCGCGAAAAATCGTCGCGCCGCATGCGCCGCATGCGCACCGCCGGGAATTGACCGTAGATCTTCACTGGGCTGATTTTTCGGGAGTTTTTCCGCGGGAACTTTTCCGCGGAGGGAGGCATCTTACCTTCAGACGACGCAGTCGTCTCCCGCTTCTCCTCCCTGAGCGGGTGCCTTAATCCAAAGGTTAAGGCGTTTTTACCCCCGGTTTATTCCCCTTTACCGGGGGTTTTTTATTCCAGCGATCTGCCGGAGGCGGGCGAGTCGAGCCAGCGCTCCAGCAGGTCGCGGCAGTCGTCGACACCCTGCCGCGTCAGGCTCGAGAAAAGCCTGACTTCCGCTTTCATCGCCGCGCTGACCGCGGACAGCGTCTTCGTCTGCGCCGGGCGCGAGAGTTTGTCGGCCTTCGAAAGCAGCGCGAGCAAGCGCACGTCGCCAAGAAAGTCGACCAGCTGCAGATCGAGCTCGGTGAGCGGATGGCGCGCGTCCATCACGAGCACCACCCCCGCCAGCGTAGCGCGCGAGCGGACATAGGAACCGACGAGCGTACGCCAGCCGGCGCGCACCGCGAGCGGGACTTTCGCGTACCCGTAGCCCGGAAGGTCCACCAGGCGCGCGCCAGCCCCGAGCTCGAAGAAGTTGATCGTCTGCGTGCGTCCTGGAGTCTTGCTCGTGAACGCAAGGCGCTTGCGTCCGGTCAGCGCGTTAATCGCGCTCGACTTGCCGACGTTCGAGCGCCCGGCGAAAGCGAGCTCGGGCGGACCCGGCGGCGGCATGTCGGCGGGGCCGGCGCTGGCGGCGAGAAACTGCGCTTGCGAGAACGCTTTCATGGCTCCCGGGAAGCGGGAATTCTAATAAAATCGCGCCTTTCCATCGGTACCAGGGAGCTCCGGGGATGTTTCGCCTGCTCGCGCTCAGCGCGCTTTCCGTTGTCGTGGGTACGGCGGCGGCGCAGGACGCCGCGAGAGGGCAGCGCATCGCCGGCCAGGTCTGCGCGGCTTGCCACGCCGCCGACGGCAACAGCGTGGCGGCGACCAACCCCAAGATCGCCGGCCAGTTCGCGGAGTACCTGCAGAAACAGCTCGGCGACTTCAAGGCCCAGCCCGGAAAGAAGCCCGCGCGCGAGAGCGCGATCATGACGCCGATGACCGCCAACCTTTCCGACGACGACATCCAGAGCCTCGCCGCGTACTACGCGGGCCAGAAGCTGCGTCCTGCGAGCGCGGCCGACAAGGACCTCGCTGCGCTCGGGCAGAAGATCTGGCGCGGCGGTATTGCGGCGAGCAACGTTCCGGCGTGCGCCGGTTGTCACGGCCCTGCAGGCGCCGGGATTCCGGCGCAGTACCCGCGGCTCGCCGGCCAGTTCGCCGAATACGTCGCGGTGCAGCTCAAGGGCTTCAAGGACGGCGCGCGCTCCAACGACGCGAATGGCGTCATGCGCGGCGTGACGGCACGCATGACGGAGCGCGAGATTCAGGCGGTAGCGCAGTATGCGGCGGGGCTGCGTTAGCGGAAATAATCGACCGTTCGCCGTGTTAGCCGATCGGTCCCCCGGAAACCCTCTCAGGAGAACACCGTGCAGAAAAGGTTGATTGCAGCAGCCGTAGTCGTGTCGCTGGGCGCCGTTGGAGGCGCGGCCCTCGCGCAGGTCAAGCCGGAAGTCCTGGTGAAGCAGCGCCAGTCGGCCATGACCTTGATTGGAAAGTACTTTGGACCGCTCGGCGGCATGGCGCAGGGGAAAGTGCCGTTCGACGCCAAGATCGTCCAGCGCAACGCCGAATACCTGCACACGCTGGCGCAGATGCCCTGGGATGGGTTCGACCCGAGCACCAAGGGCGAGAAGAGCCGGGCGCTGCCGGCGATCTGGGAGCAGCCGGGCAAGGTGAAGGAAGCGATCGACCGGCTCAACTCGGAGGTCGGCAAGCTGCAGCAGGTCTCGAAGAGCGGCGACGAGGGCGCCATCAAGGCGCAGATCGGTGCGGTCGGCAAGGCCTGCGCGAACTGCCACGACAACTTCCGCGAAAAACAGTAGCGGTTTGCTGCGCATCCTGGGCCCCGCTGCGGCGGGGCTTTTGCTTCTTGGCTGCGCCTGGGCGGTGCTCGCGCAACAAGGCGACGCCCAGCGCGGGGAGTACCTTTCCAAGGCGGCGGGTTGCGTCGGATGCCATACCGAGGCGCGGGACAATGCCCAGCCCTTTGCCGGAGGCCGGGCGCTCAAGACACCCTTCGGCACCTTCTACGGTCCCAACATCACGCCGCATCCCCAGGCGGGAATCGGGCGCTGGACCGACCAGGATTTCGTCCGCGCGATGCGCGAAGGCCGCAGGCCCGACGGGGCGCATTACTTCCCTGCGTTTCCGTATCCCTCGTTCACGCGCATCAACGACCAGGACCTGCGCGACCTTTGGGCCTACCTGCGCAGCCTGCCGCCGAGCAGCCGCGCGAGCGAACCGCACAACCTGAACTTCCCCTTCGGCTGGCGCTGGCTGGTATGGGTTTGGAAGCTGTTCTTTTTCAATCCGGGTGCGTTCACGCCCGATCCATCGGCGAGCGCGGTAGTGAACCGAGGCAGCTACCTCGTCAATGCGCTCGGCCACTGCGGCGAGTGCCACACCCCGCGCAATTTCCTCGGCGGGATGAAGCGCAACCGCCACCTCGCCGGCGCCAAGCTGGGCGAGGGAACCGGCTCAGCCAACCTCACCCCCGCGCGCCTGAAAAAGAAGGACGACGCCGAAGTAAAGGACTTCCTCCAGACCGGCATGACCCCGGACGGAGACGTCGCCGCAGAGTCGATGGCCGAGGTGGTCCGCAATACCACGAGCCAGCTTACGCCCGCCGACCTCGATGCGCTGGTCGCCTACCTGCGGTCGCTGCCACCATTGCCGGACGAGCCGAAATAGCGTGGAATAGGGTCCTCCCCATCCCTGTTCCCGCTATGAACGAAGCCCAGCGCCTAGTCGACCTGATCCCGCGGCTACGACGCTACGCCCGGGCGCTCGTGGGTGACCGAGCCACGGCCGACGACCTGGTGCAGGACACGCTCGAGCGAGCCTGGGCGAAGCTCCACCTTTATCGTCGCGGGACTGATCTGCGGGCGTGGCTCTTCACGGTCATGCACAACGTCCACGTAAACCGCGTGCGCGCCGCGCGCCCAACCGATCTCATCGACGACGAGATGCCGGAGCTTGCCCAGCGCCCGGCACAAGGCGACGCCCTGCTGGTGCGCGATCTCGACCGCTCCATCGCGCGGCTTCCAGCGGAGCAGCGCGCGGTCCTGCTGCTCGTGACGCTCGAGGAGATGAGCTACGAGGAGGTCGCACGCACGCTCGACGTGCCGATCGGCACCGTGATGTCGCGGCTGTCCCGGGCGCGGGAAAAGCTGCGCACGATGATGCTCGGCCAGTCGGCCGCGGCGGCGAAACTGAAACTGGTGAAATGAGCGACGCGCCCATTACCGAAAGCGAGCTCCAGGCGTATGCCGACGGCAGGCTCGAGCCCAAGCGCCGCATGGCGGTCGAAGCGTGGCTCGCGACCCGGCCGGAAGAGGCGGAGCGCATCGCCGACTATCGCAAGCTCGCCAAGGAGCTGCGCAGCATCTACGATCCGGTCATTTCCGAGACGCTGCCGCCGCGCTTCGCGCGCAAGCGGGTTCAATGGAGGCGCTATGCGCTTGCGGCGGGCTGGATGCTGATCGGACTCCTGATCGGCGCGCTCGCCGGCTGGGAGCTGCGCGAGTCGCGTCCGACCCTTGCGCCCGCCGCCGACGCGGGCGCCGCGATGGCGCGGCGCGCGGCGATCGCGCACGCGACCTACTCGCCCGAGGTGCGCCACCCCGTCGAGGTCGGCGCGGACCAGGAGGCGCACCTGATGGCGTGGCTCTCCAAGCGGCTCGGCGCGCCGCTGCGCGCGCCGCAGCTTGAGGAGGTCGGCTACAGCTTGGTGGGCGGCCGGCTCCTTCCCGGCGACACCGGCCCGGTCGCGCACTTCATGTATCAGACGCAGAAGGGCGCGCGCATCACGCTGTACGTGCGCACCGACGTCGCCGGCAACCGGGAGACCGCGTTCCGCTACGCCGAAGAAGGCAAGGTGCGGGTGTTCTACTGGGTCGACCGCAAGATGGGCTACGCGCTTTCGTCCGGCGACATCGGCAAGGACGAACTCCTGAAGGTCGCGAACACCGTCTACCAGCAGCTCAATCCGTAGCCGCCAAGGCTCCCCGTCTAGAGGCACTGGCCCGGTGCGCGCAATTCGGCGTGCGCACCGCTGCGGTGAGCTTCTGAAGCATTAGTGCTCAAAGAATCAAGAATTTAACAACCGGCACGCTTGATGCGTTGCTGGGGGCGATGTCTTTTCTCGACCTGCAGGATCTCGCCACGGTCGCGGCGCAAATGGACCTGTGGCGCGCGATCGTGCGCTGGTGCAGCGAGTGCGAAACGGTGCTCGACGCGCTCGCGCTCGTCGCCGTCACCGCCGTGGCGGCGCTAACTCTGAAGCGACGAAAAGTCGATCGCTGACGAGGGCGGAGTGTCGGCCTTGGTGACCTTCGCCATGTGCGCGAGCGCGTAGCGGTCGTCGTCCTCGGTCTGCGATGCGATGCAGTCGCTCGGCACGACCAAATGGTAGTCGCGCATGTAGGCGTCGTGCGCGGTGAACAGCACGCAGAAATTGCCCGCCACGCCGGTCAGGACCAGCGTCTCTGCGCCCAGGTGGGCAAGCAGCACCTCTAGCGCCGTGAACTGGAAGCCCGAATGCTTGGGCTTCAGCACGAAATAGTCATCTTCATCGGGCTTGAGCAGCTCGGCGATCGGCTTGCCGCGCATCCCCTCGCGCAGGCAGGAGTCCAGGGTGCTGCGGAAATCGGATCGCCAGCGACCGAAGTTGTCGTTCACATAGACCACCGGGACCCCGGCGTGGCGCGCGCGCCGCTTGAGTGCCGCGGTGGCCTTGGCGGCGGCAAGCGCTCGCGGCAGCATCGCATCGGCGCCTTCGAAATCGAAGGCGTTGATCATGTCGATGATCAGCAGGGCGACGCGGCACTCGTCGGGCGCGGCCCCGTGCAGGTCGCGCGACCCGGCGCGCTTGTCAGCGCTGGAGCGAAGCATTGAGCGCGGCGGCGAGCGCCGCTTCACCGTTCACCAGCGCATCCCAGCTGAGCTCCTGGCCTTTGCGCTTGCCCTTCGGCACGAGCTTCAGCCCCTCGGGTGCGATCGTCAGCATATAGGGCTTGCCGGCGATCTCGATCTCGCGCTTCAGCGGCTTGTCGAGCCTGGTTGCCATGACTTCCTCAAGGATCGGAATAGTTTGACGAGCTCGGGAAGCTGATAGTTCGCGTTCAGGCCGCTCGGATTGGGCAGCACCCAGACCTGGGCGCCTTCGAAGGTCTGCGGCTGACACCCGACTTCGGCCTGTTTGATCGAAAAAGCATGGCAGTAGGCGCCCACGCCGAGAAACGCGAGGGTCTTGGGGCGGTAGCGACGAACCTTGGCTGCAAGGCGCTTGCGGCCGGCGACGAACTCGGCGGGGTCCAGCTCGTCGGCCGTGGCGGTGCCGCGGTTGACTAGATTGGTGATGCCGTAGCCGCTTCTCAGCAGCTCGCCCTGCTCGGAAGGGTGGAATTGCTTCTCGGTGAAGCCGGACAGGTGCAGCGCCGGCCAGAAGCGGTTGCCCGGACGGGCAAAGTGATGGCCGGTGGCGGCCGAATACAGGCCGGGATTGATGCCGACGAACAGGACCTTCAACCCGGGCGCGACGACGTCGCGGATGCCCTTTCCCGCCGCGGCGGCGAGCTCGGCCTTAGTGGGCCGGGCGGAGAATGTGGCCGCCCGACTTCTCGTCCGGCTCAAGCTTGATGAGCGACTTCTTCTCGGCTTCCTCGAGGAGCTCCGAGAAGCTGCGGAAGCCGTAATAGGATTCGTTGAAGCCGGGCTTGCGGCGCTTGAGCGCCTGCTTCACCATCGAGCCCCAGATGCGCTCCCCCTCGCCGCGCTCGGCGATGAGCGCGTTCAGCGTTTCGACCAGCAGGTCGAAGCCTTCCTGCTTCTTGTCCTTGTCTTCGCCGGCGCCCGCGGCCGATTCGCGGCGCTTCTTCGCCGCGCGGCGCTTCTGCTCGTCGGCGCGCACCAGGTCGTCGTAGTAGATGAACTCGTCGCAGTTGTTGATGAGGAGGTCCGAGCTCGAGTTCTTCACCCCCACGCCGATCACGAGCTTCGCGTTCTCGCGCAGCTTGGACACCAGCGGCGAGAAGTCCGAGTCGCCGCTCACGATGACGAAAGTGTCCACGTGACCCTTGGTGTAGCAGAGGTCGAGCGCGTCGACCACCATGCGGATGTCGGCCGAGTTCTTGCCCGACTGGCGCACGTGCGGGATCTCGATCATCTCGAACGACGCCGCGTGCATCGCGACCTTGAACTCCTTGTAGCGCTCCCAGTCGCAGTAGGCCTTCTTCACCACGATCGAGCCCTTGGCGAGCAGCCGCTCGAGCACCTTCTCCATGTCGAACTGGGCGTACTTCGCCTCGCGCACGCCGAGCGCGATGTTCTCGAAGTCGCAGAACACCGCGAGGCTACGTGCTTCTTGGCTGGGCGGCACCTGGGCGGGCCTCGGTTGGGTTGCTCCTGGCGAGCCAAGCCTGCAGCCGCTCGAAGTAGAGGTAGATCACTGGCGTGATGTAGAGGGTAAGTACCTGCGACAGCAGCAGGCCGCCGACCACGGCGAGGCCGAGCGGCATGCGCGCGCCGCCGCCGGCGCCGAAGCCGATCGCGATCGGCAGGCTGCCCACCAGGGCCGCCATCGTGGTCATCATGATGGGGCGGAAGCGCGTGAGGCCCGCCTTGTGGATGGCCTCTTGCGCCGCCATGCCCTCGCTGCGCTGCGCCTCGATGGCGAAGTCGATCATCATGATGGCGTTTTTCTTCACGATGCCGACCAGCATGATGATGCCGACGAACGCGTACATGTTGAGCTCGATGCCGAAGGCCATCAGCGTCAGCAGCGCGCCCAGGCCCGCCGTGGGCAGGCCGGAAAGGATCGTGAGCGGATGGATGAAGCTCTCGTAGAGGATCCCCAGCACCAGGTAGATGACGAGGATCGACAGCACCAGCAGGATGCCCATGCCCTGGAGCGAGCTCTGATAGGCCTGCGCCGTCCCCGAGAAGCTGCCGGTCAGCGTCGCCGGAAGCTGCATCTGGCGCGTCGCGGCCTGGACCTGCGCGATCGCTTCCGACAGCGCGACGCCCGGCCGCAGATCGAACGACACGGTCACCGCCGTGAGCTGGCCGACGTGCGTCACCTGCAGCGGGCCGACGCCATACTTCAGCGTGGCCACGGCGCTCAGGGGAACCAGCGCGCCGCTGGTGGAGCGCACGTAGAGCATCGGCAGCACCGACGGGTCGGTCTGGTAGCGCTGCGCCAGCTCGAGGATCACCCAGTACTGGTTGGTCGCGGTGTAGATGGTCGAGACCTGGCGCGCGCCGTAGGCGTTGTTGAGCGCCATCTCGATTTGCTGCGCCGAAATGCCCAGGGCCGAAGCTTTCTCGCGCTGGATCTCGACCGTGACCTCGGGCCGCGTGATCTGCAGGTCGCTCGTCACGTCGATCACGCCGGGCAGCGTGCGCAGCTTCTGCTCGATGAGCGGCGCCCAGTGATACAGCTCCTCGCTGTTCGCGCTGCGCACCACGTACTGGTACGGGCTCTTGGTGAGGTTGCCGCCGATGCGGATCGCAGGCACGTTCTGGATGAACACCTTGGCGCCGAGCACGTTGGCCACCTTCGGCCGCAGCTCGCGCACCACCTGGTCGGCGGGTTTTCGCTGGCCGAACGGCTTCAGCGTGATGGTGATGCGGCCGACGTTGAGCGAGGCCGAAGAGCCGCTCGCGCCGACGAACGACATCGCGGCCTCGACGTTCGGGTCGGCGCCGATGATGGAAGCGACCTGCTGCTGCAGGTCCATCATCGCCTCGAACGAGATGTCCTGCGGCCCCTCGACCGAGCAGAAGAGCTGCCCCGAATCCTCGCTCGGCAGGAAGCCCTTCGGGGCGCGCGCGAACAGCACCCCGGTCAGCACACAGACGCACAGGAAGGCCAGCATGACCACGCGCTGGTGGCGCAGCGTCCAGCGCAAGGACACGTCGTAGGCATTGCGCCACGCGTCGAAGCCGCGCTCGAACGCCCAGTAGAGGCGGCCGTGCCGCGCCTCGGCCCGGTGCGGCTTGAGGATGCGGCTGCACATCATCGGCGTGAGCGTCAGCGAGACGAAGCCTGATATGAGCACCGCGGCCATGATGGTCACCGCGAACTCGTGCAGCAGGCGGCCGAGGATGCCGCCCATGAACAGCACCGGGATGAACACCGCAGCGAGCGAGATCGTCATCGAGATGATGGTGAACACGATCTCGCGCGAGCCGTCGAGAGTGGCCTGCAGCACGCCCTTGCCCATCTCGATGTGCCGCGTGATGTTCTCGAGCATCACGATGGCATCGTCGACCACGAAGCCCACGCACAGCGTGAGCGCCATGAGCGAGATGTTGTCAAGGCTGTAGCCGAAGAGATACATCACCGCGAAGGTGCCGATGATCGACATCGGCAGCGCGACCGACGGGATCACCGTGGCGGGAATGTTGCGCAGGAAGAGGAAGATCACCATCACGACCAGGGCGAGCGCGAGGTACAGGGTGAACTGGACCTCCTGGACCGAGGCGCGGATGGTGACCGAGCGGTCGAAGAGCGTCTCGATGTCGATCGCCGGCGGTACCTCGGCGCGGAAGGTGGGCAGCAGGCTCTTGATGGAGTTGACCACCTCGATGGTATTCGTGCCGGGCTGGCGCTGGATCGCGAGCACGATGCCGCGCTTGCCCTTGAACGAGGCCGCCACCTTGTCGTTCTGCACCCCGTCGACGATGCGGCCGAGCTCCTGCAGGCGGATTGGCGAGCCGTTGCGGTAGGTGACGATGATCGGCCTGAACGCCTGCGCGTCCTGCAGCTGCCCGGTGGCCTGCACTGCAAACATGCGGTCCTTGCCGTACAAGGTTCCGGTAGGCAGGTTGACGTTCGCCTGCGCCACGGCCTGCTCGACTTCGTTGATGCCCACGCCGCGCGCGGCGAGCGCGTTCGGGTCGACCTGCACGCGCACCGCGTACTTCTGCTGGCCGAACACCTGCACCTGCGCCACGCCGTTGATGGTGGAAATGCGCTGCGCGAGGTAGGTCTCGGCGTACTCGTTGACCGTGGACAGCGGCAGCGCGCTCGAGGTGAGCGCGAGGTAGTAGATCGCGAAGTCCGCCGGGTTCACTTTGCGGAATGAAGGCGGCGCGGGCATGGTCGCCGGAAGCTGGCGCGCCGCCGAGGCGATCGCGGAGTTCACGTCCTGCGCGGCGGCGTCGATGTCACGGTCCAGGGCGAACTGGATCGTTACCCTGCTGGTGCCCTGGCCGCTGATCGAGGTCATCTCGTCGATGCCGGCGATGGTCGAGAACTGGCGCTCGAGCACGGTCGCCACCGCCGAGGCCATGGTCTCCGGGCTCGCCCCGGGCAGTTCGGCGGTGACCTGGATGGTGGGAAAGTCGACGTTGGGCAGCGTCGAGACCGGCAGCAGGCGGTAGGCGGCGAGGCCGAAGATCAGGATCCCGGCCATGACCAGGACCGTCATCACCGGCCGGCGGACGAAAGGCTCGCAGAAGTTCACGAAGCCTCGGCCCCCGGCTTGGCGAGCTGCACCTTCGTCTTCGGTGCGAGACGGAGCTGGCCGCGGACGACCACCAGCTCGTCCTTGGCGAGGCCCTTGGCGACGATGGCGCGCTCGCCGTCGGTGCGCTGCACCGCGATGCGGCGCAGATCGACGACCATCTCGGTGCTGACCACGTAGACATACTGGCCGTCGGGGCCGGTCTGCACCGCGGTGGAGGGCACGATCAGCGCGTCGGCCTGCTCGTAGAGCCGCATGCTGACGTTGACGAATTGTCCCGGCCACAGCGCCGCGTCGGTGTTGTCGAACTGGGCGCGCATGCGGATGGTGCCGGTGCTCGGGTCGACCGCGTTGTCGATGAAGATGAGCCGCCCGCTCGGCCGGACCTGCTGCGTCTCGGGCAGCATCACCTCCACCGCGAGCGGCCCTTTGGCCATGTACTGGCGCACCTCGGACAGGTTCTGCTCGGGCACGGCGAAGTTCACGTAAATGGGCCGGACCTGGTTGATCACCAGGAGCGCATTCGCGTCGTTCGCCCGCACCATGTTGCCCGCCTGGAGCAGCGCCCGGCCGACGTAGCCGTCGAGCGCCGAGCGGATGGTGCAGTACTCGAGATTGAGGCGCGCGTTCTCGAGCGCGGCCTGGCTCGCCTTGGCGGTTGCTTCCGCGGTGGCGGCGTTGGTGCGGATCTGCGCGTAGGCGTCCTTGGAAATGAAGTTCTTCTCGAGCAGCTCCTGGTAGCGCTGTTCCTGCGAGCGGGTATGGTCGCGCGCCGCGCTGTCGCGCAAGGCATTGGCTTCGGCCTGGCGCAGCGCGGCCTCGTAAGGACGCGGGTCGATGCGGAACAGCACGTCGCCCTTCTTCACCGCTGCGCCTTCGCGCACGTTCACGTCGATGATCTGGCCGTCGACGCGCGCCTTGACCTGCACGGTCGAGAACGCCTCGACGTTGCCGATGGCGTTGATGCGCACCGGCACGGTCTCCTGCAGGACGCGCGCGACCGTCACCGGCACGGCGCCGCCGCCCTTGCCGCTTTCTTTGGCGCTTTTCGCGGTCCGGCCGTCGGCGACGATGAGATAGCTGCCAAGCCCGACCGCCGCGGCGACTGCGACGACCATCGCAAGGGCGAACACTCGGCGGCGGCTGGAGGCGGTCATGAACCGACGATTGTCATGCCGGAATGCGCTCGTGGGCAATCAGCTCGTCGACCGATTCGCGGCGACGCACCAAATGGGCCGTCGAACGGTCGACCAGGACTTCGGGCGCGCGGGGCCGCGAATTGTAATTCGAGCTCATGGACATTCCGTAGGCGCCGGCGGAGAGCACGGCGAGCAAATCGCCCTCCACGGCGGCCAGGCGTCGGCCTTTGGCGAGAAAATCGGCACTTTCGCACACGGGGCCGACAATGTCGTAAACAGTCTCGGCCGGCGCGGATTCCCGCACCGGCCGCACGTCGTGCCAGGCGCCGTAGAGCGCGGGCCGGATGAGGTCGTTCATGGCTGCGTCGACCACGAGGAACCCCGGCTTCACGTATTCGACCCGCGTGAGCAGCACGCCGGCGTTCCCCACGATCGAACGGCCCGGGTCGAACACGACCGTCTCGCGACGCGCCCCAAGCACGGACAGCGCGCCGGCGACGAAGGCGGACACCGGCTCGGGCGTTTCGTCGCGGTAGCGGATGCCGATCCCGCCGCCGACGTCGATGTGCTTCAGCCGGATGCCGAGCTTTTCCAATCGTTCGACCAGCACCGCCAAGCGCTCGGCCGCTGCGATGAACGGCCCGGCTTCGGTCAGGAGCGAGCCGATGTGGCAGCCGATGCCCACGACTTCGATGCTCTTCAGGGCAGCGGCGCGCCGGTAGAGCTGCTCGGCGTCACCATGCGCGACGCCGAACTTGTTCTCGCGCAGTCCGGTGGAAATGTAAGGATGGGTACGCGGGTCGATGTCGGGATTGACGCGCAGCGCGATCGGCGCGCGCCGGCCCAGGCGTCGCGCCACACGCTCGATGCGCGCGAGCTCGGCCTCGGATTCAACGTTGATACAGCGGACGCGCTTCTCCAGCGCCAGCTCGATCTCGTGCTCGCTCTTGCCCACACCCGAGAAAAGCGTCTTGCCCGGATCGCCGCCGGCGGCGAGCACACGCACGAGCTCGCCGCCGGAGACGATGTCGAAGCCCGCGCCCAGGCGCGCGAGCAGCGCGAGCAGCGCGAGGTTGGAGTTCGCTTTCACCGAATAGCAGACGAGCGAGCGCCGTCCGCGCAGCGCGCTTGCGAACTCGCCGTAGGCCGACTCGATCGCCGCGCGCGAGTACACGTAGCAGGGCGTGCCGAAGCGGCGCGCGATGTCGTCGAGCGGCAGCTCCTCGGCGTGCAGAATGCCCTCGCGGTACGAATAGCTCACGGCCTTACTTCTTCTCTTCGATTTCGGCGTCGGGATAGGGAACCGGCTTCGGCGGCGGCGGCTTCGCCGGCTTCACGCCCGGTGGCGGCTTGTCCCGCAGGTACAGCGCCCCCTTCTGTCCGCATGCGGTCGCGGCCAGCGCCAGGGCGACCCACACCGCGGTCCAACGCACCTCAACGCACCCAGCAGGGAAGGAAGCGCATAAAATCCGCATGTTAACCCATGGATGAGCGGCAATTCGAAGCCTTGGCGGGCGAGGCGCTGCGCTCGATCGAGCGGGCGCTGGACCAAAGCGGCATCGACGTCGACTTCGAGCTCAAGGAGGGCGGCGTGCTCGAGCTCGAGTTCGCTAACGGCTCCAAGATCATCGTGAACCGGCACGGCGCGGCGCGGGAAATCTGGGTCGCCGCGCGCTCGGGCGGCTTTCACTTCCGCTGGGACGGCGCGGCCTGGAGGGACACGCGCGACGGCTCGGAGCTTTTCGCGGCCCTCTCCAAGCTCGTCTCCGCCCAGAGCGGCACTGGCGTGATCCTGTCCGCTTAGCGGCCGCCTATGGCGGCGTGTCCGGCGGCCCCGGGGGCGCCAGCATGGGAACGATCGGCTGCAGCACCTCGGGCGGCGGAACGGCTTCCTGGTAGAAATATTCAGGCGCCACCCGGCCTTCGCCGAGCACGCCCATGACCGGCACGCTGACGACGCCGACCGGGACCGTGCGCGGCGCCTCCGGGATCTCCTTCAGCGCCTTTTCCATGTAGCCGATCCAGATCGGGAGAGCGACCACCGCGCCCGTCTGGTTGCGTCCGAGGCTCTTCGGCTGGTCGAAGCCCATCCAGGCGATGCCGACGAGGTTCGGCTGGTAGCCGGCAAACCAGGCGTCGACGAATTCGTTCGTGGTGCCGGTCTTGCCGGCAAGGTCGTTGCGGCCGAGGCGCGTGGCGCGCGCGCCGGTGCCGTAGCGCGTCACGTCCTGCATCATGTGGTCCATGATGAAGGCGTTGCGCGGATCGAGCACGCGCAGGCTTTCGTCACCGGCACGCTTGGGGTTCGCCAGCGCGAGCGGCGTGCCGCGGTCATCGACGATCTTCAGGATGAAATACGGCTGCACGAGGTAGCCGCCGTTCGCGAACACGGCGTACGCGCGCGCCATCTGCCACGCAGTCACCGAGCCCGCGCCGAGCGCCATCGTGAGATAGGGAGGATGCTTCTCGGGCTCGAAGCCGAAGCGCGTCACGTACTCCTGCGCGTACTTCGGCCCGATCGCCTCGAGGATCCGGATCGAGACCATGTTCTTCGACTTGGCGAGCGCGGTGCGCAGGCGCATGGGGCCTTCGAACTTGCCGTCGAAGTTCTTCGGCTCCCAGCGCTGGCTGCCGGTCTGCTCGGCTTCGAGCACCACCGGCTCGTCCGGGATCACGGTCGCCGGCGTGAAGCCCTTCTCCAGCGAGGCCGAGTAGATGAAGGGCTTGAAGGAGGATCCCGGCTGCCGCCACGCCTGGGTGACGTGGTTGAACTTGTTGCGGTTGAAGTCGAAGCCGCCGACGAGCGCGCGCACCGCGCCGTCCTGCGGGTCGAGGGAGATGAAGGCCGACTCCACCTCGGGCAGCTGCACGATCTGCCAGGGCTTGCTCGGCGACTCGCGCTGCACCCGAATGATCGAGCCGCGGCGGATGCGCTTCTGCGGCGTCGTCTTGGGGTCGAGCGCGCGCCCGGCGAAGCGCAGCGACTCTCCGGCGATGGCAACTTTCTCGCCGGTGCGCAAAGCGGCTTCGATCTGCTTGGCGTCGACCGAGGTGACGATGGCGGCGAGCAGGTCATCGTTGTCGGGATGCTCGCTCAGGGCGTCTTCGTAGTCGTCCTCGTCCGGCTTCGCCGGCAGCTCCGAAAAGCCTTCCGGGCCCCGGTAGCCGTTGCGCCGGTCGTAGTCCATCACGCCTTTGCGCAGCGCGGCGTACGCGGCTTCCTGGTCGGCCTTCCGGATCGTGGTGTAGACGCGGAAACCGTGGCTGTAGACCTCGTCCGGGTAGTGCTCGGCGATCGCCTGACGCGCCATCTCGGCGGCGAACTCCGCGTGCACGGAGTATTCGTTCACTTCCCTTTTAGGCCTGATGGGCGCTTGGGTTGCCTCTTCGTATTGCACCGCCGTGATGTAGCCCAGCTCGGCCATCCGGCGCAGCACGTAGTGCTGGCGCTGCTTGGCGCGCTGCGGGTTGGCGATCGGGTTGTAGAGCGAGGGCGCCTTGGGCAGCCCCGCGAGCATTGCGGTCTCGGCCAAGTTCAGCTTGTCGAGCGCCTTGCCGAAGTAGATCTGCGAGGCAGCGCCGAACCCGTAGGCGCGCTGACCCAGGTAGATCTGGTTGACGTAGAGCTCGAGGATCTGCTCCTTGGACAGGCTGTGCTCGATCTTGAACGCGAGCAGCGCCTCGTACAGCTTGCGGGTGAGGGTCTTTTCCGAGGAGAGAAAGAAGTTCCGCGCCACCTGCATCGTGATCGTGCTCGCGCCCTGGCGGCGCCCGCCGGAGATCAGGTTCATGTAGGCGGCTCGAAGCACGCCGATGTAGTCGATCCCGGCGTGCTCGTAGAAACGCTCGTCCTCGGCCGCGATGATCGCGTTCTTCAGCGCGTCGGGGACCTCGCCGATCGCCACCACGGCGCGCCGTTCCTCGCCGAACTCGCCGATCTGAACGCCCTCCGCGGTGTAGATGCGCAGCGGAATCTTGGGCTGGTACTCGGTCAGGGCCTGCAGCGAAGGCAGGTTCGGGTAGGCGAGCGCGATGGTGAGCGCCAACAGCAGCACGCAGGTCACCAAAAAGCCGCCCGCCAAGACCAGCGGGAAGGCAAGAAATCTAAGCCACTTCAAGGGTTAATCGTTACCAGGATGTTGTTTGCACGATGCCGCACTTCGACCATGATACCCCCTTCGCCTTGTGGAAAATTGACTAGACACCTGCGGGGCTTGTTGCTATCGTTTAACGCAAATTCTACGTATCGCTTCTAAGCATCGGTAAGAAAAAAGAAAAACCGAAAATAAACCAAAAGCGACGGAAAACCAAGGGAATCTGCCCCGAATGGAATTCGACCTCTTCAAGCCAAAGGCGCCGCCGCTCTTTGGACTCGACATCAGCTCCTCCTCGGTGAAGATGCTCGAGATCGTCGACGCGGGCAAATCCGCCTACCGCGTCGAGCGCTACGCCATCGAGCCGCTGCCGCGCGATGCCGTCGTCGACGGCAATATCAACAATCTCGAAGCCGTGACCGAAGCGGTGCGCCGCGCGCACAAGCGCCTGGCGACCCGCACCAAGCACGTCGCCATGGCCGTGCCGACGGGCGCGGTGATCTCGAAAAAGATCGTGCTCGGCGCGGGCCTGCGCGAGGACGAGCTCGAGATGCAGGTCGAGAGCGAGGCGAACCAGTACATCCCGTTCGCGCTCGACGAGGTGAACCTCGATTTCCACTCGCTCGGTCCGGCGCCGAACAGCCCGGAAGAGCAGGAAGTCCTGATCGCGGCGACCCGCAAGGAGAAGGTCGAGGACCGCGTGGCGGTGGCCGAGTCCGCGGGTCTCAAGGCGCTGGTGATGGACGTGGAGTCCTTCGCGCAGCAGGCGGCGCTCGGCCTGGTGGTGCAGAGCCTGCCGAGCGGCGGCAAGGACCAGAACGTCGCGGTGGTGGACATCGGCGCCAACGTCATGAACGTGACGGTGCTGCGCAACGACCAGTCGATCTACACACGGGAGCAGGCTTTCGGCGGCAACCAGCTCACCCAGGACATCGCGACCCGCTACGGCATGAGCCCGGACGAGGCCGAGAACGCCAAGCGCTCGGGCGGCCTCCCGGACGACTTCGAGGCCGAGGTGCTGCGCCCGTTCATGGAGAACCTGTCCATGGAAGTGCAGCGCGCGCTGCAGTTCTTCTTCACCTCGACCCAGTACCACAGCATCGACCACATTCTGCTCGCGGGCGGCTCGGCGGTGATTCCCGGCCTCGACGCCGTGGTCAACGCGCGCACCCAGGTCGCCACCAGCGTCGCCAACCCGTTCGCCTCGATGCAGACCTCCCCGCGCGTGCAGCTGAAGCGCCTCATGATCGACGCGCCCTCGCTCATCGTCGCCTGCGGGCTCGCCATGCGGAGGTTCGATCCCCAATGATGGCCCGCATCAACCTCCTGCCGCACCGCTCCGAGCGGCGCAAGCGCGCCCGGCAGCATTTCTTCGTGGTCGCCGGCGGCACCGCGCTGCTCGGCGCGCTGATCGTGATGGCGATGCACGGCTTCTACGCCGCCAAGATCGACAGCCAGATCGAGCGCAACCGCTTCCTCAAGAGCGAGATCGCCAAGCTCGACAAGGAGATCGCCGAGATCAACAAGCTGAAGGACGAGATCGCGGCGCTCCTCGCCCGCAAGCAGGTGATCGAGACGCTCCAGACCGACCGAGCGCAGACCGTGCACCTGCTCGACGAGCTGGTGCGCCAGATGCCCGAGGGCGTCTACCTGAAGTCGATGGTGCAGCGGGGCTTGCGCATCAGCGTCGTCGGCTACGCGCAGTCGAACGCGCGCGTCTCCACCCTGATGCGCAACATCGAGTCCTCGCCCTGGCTCGCCAGCCCGGGGCTGGTCGAGGTCAAGGCCTCCAGCGTGGACAAGCGCAGGGTCTCCGAATTCAACCTGTATTTCGACGTCAAGCGTCCGGAGGCGAAGGACGACAAGGCGCCCGCCAAGCCGCCGGCCAAGCCCGCGGCCACGAAAGGCTAGTCCATGGCGATCAACTTCAACGCGCTCGTCGACGAGTTCAAGAAGACCAACTGGCAGGACCCGGGCACCTGGCACTGGGCACCCAAGATCCTGGTGCTGCTCGCGGTCCTCATCGGCATTCCGGTGGCGGGCTTCTTCGCCGATACGCAGGGCCAGATCGAGCAGCTCGAGGCCGGCCGCGCCGACGAGGTCAAGCTCAAGCAGGATTACCTGGGCAAGAAGCGCCAGGCGGTCAACCTCGACCTGCACCGCCAGCAGCTGCGCGAGATCGATACGCAGTTCGGCGCCCTCCTGCGCCAGCTGCCCAACAAGTCTCAGATGGACGCGCTGCTCGTCGACATCAACCAGGCCGGGCTGGGGCGCGGCCTGCAGTTCGAGCTTTTCAAGCCCGCGCCGCAGGAGACGCTGCGCGACTTCTACGCCGAGCTGCCCATCCAGGTGAAGGTCGCCGGCAACTACCACGACATGGGCGCGTTCGCGAGCGACGTCGGCCAGCTCTCGCGCATCGTGACCCTGAACGACGTGAAGATCGACGCCGGCAAGGACGGCACCCTCACCATGGAAGTCGTCGCGCGCACCTTCCGCTACCTGGACGACCAGGAAGTGGCGAACCAGCGCAAGGCGGCCGCCGCGGCGAAGAAGGCGGCGAAGTGAAAAAGAACCTTCTAATCGTGGCGGCGCTTGCGCTCGCTGCCTGCGTCGGCGAGGAGCACAGCGACCTCAAGCAGGAGCTCAACGGGCTCACCAAGGATTTCCGCGGCCGCGTCGACCCGCTGCCCCAGGTGAAGCCCTACGAGCCGGTCCCCTACACCGCGGAGGGCCAGATCGACCCGTTCCGGCCGCAGCGCATCGACGTCGCCCAGCGCAAGCTCAGCCCGAGCGCGAGCAACTCGCGCCTCGAGAAGGAGCGCGACCGGCCCAAGGAACCGCTCGAGGCCTTCCCGCTCGAGTCGATCCAGATGATGGGCACCATCACGCAGGACCGGGAGACCTTCGCGCTGGTCAAGGCGGGACCCAATCTTTACCGGGTGCGCAAGGGCAACTACATGGGCCAGAACTTCGGCGTCGTCACCGGGATCGACGAGAGCCAGATCACCCTCAAGGAGCTGATCCAGGACGGCGGCGGTGAATGGGTGGAGCGAAACAGCGCGCTGCAATTGGTGGAGACAAAAAGATGAACAAGGTGATCGCAATCGCTTGCGGCTTGGTTTTCTGGCTCGCCTGCGCCGCAATGGCGCGGGCGCAGGCGCCGGCCAACGCCATCGAAGGCTTCGAGGTCGTGCAGCAGGGCGGCAAGACCATAGTCCGGATCACCACCAAGGAGCCGCTGCGCAGCGCGCCGCCGAACTTCGCGGTGGCGAACCCGGCGCGCATCGCATTCGATTTCGCCAACACCGCCAACGGCCTCGGCCGCTCGAGCCAGGACATCTCCCAGGGCGAGCTGCGCAGCATGAACGTGGTGCAGGGCGCGGAGCGCACGCGGCTGGTGCTCAACCTGCGGCGCCCCGTGCCGCACGAGACCGCGCTCGACGGGCGCACCGTGGTCATCACGCTGTCCGAGGCGCCCGTGGCGCAGACCGCGCCCGGGGGCCAGGTGTCGCGCTTCGCCGAGGGCCGCGCCAACGCCAAGCACCAGATCCGCGACGTCGACTTCCGCCGCGGCCGCGGCGGCGAGGGCCGCGTGGTGGTGGACCTCTCCGACACCACCACCGGGATCGACATCCGCACCCAGGGCCAGAACATCGTCATCGACTTCCTGAAGACCGCGCTGCCCGAGAACCTGCGCCGCCGCCTCGACGTGGTCGACTTCGCCACGCCGGTCAACACCATCAACACGTTCCAGCAGGGCGAGAACGTGCGCATGATCGTGGAGCCGCGCGGCCAGTGGGAGCACAACGCCTACCAGTCGGACACGCAGTTCGTGCTCGAGGTGAAGCCCTTGAGCGCGGACCCCTCGCGCGCGACGCAGCGCGGCCGCTACACCGGCGAGAAGCTGTCGCTCAACTTCCAGAACGTCGAGGTGCGCGCGGTGCTCAACGTCATCGCCGACTTCACCGACCTCAACATCATCACCAGCGACACCGTAACCGGCAACATCACGCTGCGCCTGAAGGACGTCCCCTGGGACCAGGCGCTCGAGATCATCCTGCAGACCCGCGGCCTCGACAGCCGCCGCGCCGGCAACGTGATCTGGATCGCGCCGCGCGACGAGCTCGCGACGCGCGAGAAGCTCGCGCTCGAGGCGGCGCAGCAAATCAACGACCTGGAGCAGACGCGTACCGAGTCGTACCAGATGAGCTACCAGAAGGCGGCCGATGTGCAGAAGCTGCTGTCGGACCCGGCGCAGCGCATCCTCTCCAAGCGCGGCAGCGCCGTGGTCGACGCGCGCACCAATACGCTGTTCGTCCAGGACGTGCCCAGCCGCCTCGACGAGGTCCGCAGGCTGATCGCGCAGATCGACGTCGCGGTGCGCCAGGTCATGATCGAGGCCCGCATCGTCGAGGCGAACGATGCCTTCGCCAAGAACCTCGGCGCCCGCCTCGGCCTCATCGAGCTGGGATTCCAGAACCGGCGCCCCTTCGGCGGACCGGGCAACGGGCTGAACGCCGGCATGAACCTCGGCGCCGAGATCCAGAACACGGGCCAGGCGATGGGCATCGTGCAGGGTGATCCCGTGATCATCGGGCCGGGCCTGAACACCAACTTTCCGGCCGCCGGGCTGAACTCGTTCAACGCGGGGCAGGTGACGTTCATGCTGTTCAACAGCGCCCTCTCGCGCTTCCTCAGCCTCGAGATCTCGGCGCTCGAGTCCGACGGCCGGGGCAAGATCATCGCCAGCCCGCGGGTGCTCACCGCGAACCAGGCCGAGGCGGTCATCGAGCAGGGCACGGAAATCCCCTACCAGCAGGCCACCTCGTCCGGCGCCACCTCGGTGAGCTTCCGCAAGGCCAACCTCGCGCTGAAGGTAAAGCCGCAGATCACGCCCGACGGCAACGTCATCATGACCCTGGACGTGAACAAGGATCAGCCCGGCGCCACCACCCCCGCGGGCGTCCAGATCAGCACCAAGCACGTCAAGACCGAGGTGCTGGTCGAGAACGGCGGCACCGTGGTCATCGGCGGGATCTACGAGCAGAACGACCGTACCGACGTCACCAAGGTGCCGCTGCTCGGCGACCTGCCGGTGCTGGGGTATCTCTTCCGCAACACCAGCACCTCGAGCAACAAGACCGAGCTCCTGGTGTTCATCACGCCCCGCATCGTCAACGAGCGCCTGACGATCCGCTGAGCCGTAGTACCGGCCGCAACCCGGCAATTTGTTCCTACAATGCCGGGGTGAAGCCGGGGAACATCTTCCTGGTCGGCCTGATGGGGGCCGGCAAGACGACCGTCGGCCGGCTGCTCGCCAGGCGTCTCAAGCTGCGCTTCTTCGATTCCGACCACGAGATCGAGGAGCGCTGCGGCGTGAAGATCCCGCTCATTTTCGAGATCGAGGGCGAGGCCGGGTTTCGCGCCCGCGAGGAGCAGGCGATCGCCGAGCTCGCTTCGATGGACGGCATCGTGCTCGCCACGGGAGGCGGCGCGGTGCTCAGCGCGGACAGCCGCCGGCGCTTGTCCGCGGGCGGCATCGTGATTTATCTGAACGCCCGGCCTGAAGACCTGTACGAGCGCGTACGCCACGACCGCAACCGGCCGCTGCTCGCCACCGCCGAGCCGCTCGCGAGGTTGCGCGCCCTGCACGCCGAGCGCGATGCGCTCTATCGCGGCGTCGCCGACCTGGTCGTCGACACCGGCGCCCAGAGCGTGCAGTTCCTGGTGCGCGACCTCGTCGAGCGCCTGGAGGAGCAATGGAAACGCTCGGCGTAGCCCTCGGCGAGCGCTCTTACCCGATCCACATCGGCGCCGGGCTGCTCGAGCGCCCGGAGCTCTACCGGCCCTATCTGGGCGGCGGTAGCGCGGCGATCGTCACGAATGACGTCGTCGCACGGCTCTATCTGGAAAAAGTTTCCCGGGGTTTGAAGCAAGCTGGCGCGCGCGTCATTCACGTGTCGGTTCCGGACGGCGAACAAGCCAAGAGCTGGGAGGTGCTGGAAAGCGTCTTCGACGCCCTGCTCGCGGCACGCTGCGGACGCGACACGCTGCTCGTCGCCCTGGGCGGCGGGGTCGTGGGCGACCTCGCGGGCTTTGCCGCCGCCGTCTATCAGCGCGGGATCCCGTTCCTGCAGGTGCCGACCACGCTGCTCGCGCAGGTCGATTCGTCGGTCGGCGGCAAGACCGCGATCAATCACGCGCGCGGCAAGAACATGATCGGCGCCTTCCACCAGCCGCTTGCCGTGATCTCGGACGTCGCGACGCTCGACACGCTTCCCGACCGCGAGCTGCGCGCCGGGCTCGCTGAAGTGGTCAAGCACGCACTCGCCCTCGATCTCGCTTTCGTCGAATGGCTGGAGGCCAATATCCCGAAGCTCCTTCACCGCGACCGGGAAGCGCTGATGTACGGGATCAGGCGCTGCTGCGAGCTCAAGGCGCGGATCGTCGCCGCCGACGAGCGCGAGGCCGGCGTGCGGGCGTTGCTCAATTTCGGTCACACCTTCGGCCATGCGATCGAGGCAGCCATGGGCTACGGCGCCTGGCTGCACGGCGAAGCGATCGCCGCCGGGATGGTAATGGCGGCCCAGCTTTCGAAGAACCTGGGTCTGATCGGCGAGCCCGAGGTTTCCAGGGTGAGCGGCCTTCTGGGCAGGGCAGGATTGCCAACCCGCGGTCCAGCGCTTGCTCCCGAACGGCTCATGGAACTGATGGCCGGCGACAAGAAGGCGGCGCAGGGGAAGCTGCGCTTCGTGGTGCTCGAGGCGCTCGGGCGGGCGGCGCTGCGCGGCGGGGTCGAAGACGAGCGCGTTCGCCAAGCCATTGTCGCTGCAGCGCAATAATTGTATATTTGTCAGTTCCGCCATGAGCTTGCCCGCCCCCCAAGGTCTTTACCATCCCGGGAATGAGCACGACGCCTGCGGCGTCGGATTCGTAGCGAACATCAAAGGCAAGAAGTCGCACACCATCGTCGAGCAGGGCCTGACGGTGCTGCGCAACCTGACCCACCGCGGCGCGGTGGGCTACGACCCGAAGCTCTCCGACGGCGCGGGTCTCCTGATCCAGATTCCGCACCGCTTCTTCCGCGACGAGATGGCGAAGCAGGGCGTGAAGCTGCCGCCAGCAGGCCAGTACGGCGTCGGCATGGTGTTCCTGCCGCGCGACCCTGCCTCGCGCATTGCCTGCGAGTACGAGATCGAGCGCGCCATCAAGGACGAGGGGCAGGTGCTGCTCGGGTGGCGCGACGTGCCGGTCGACAACAGCGATCTCGCGGACGCGGCGAAGAAGCTGGAACCCGTCATCCGCCAGGTGTTCATCGGCCGCGGCCGGGGCGTCACCGTCACCGACGCGCTGGAGCGCAAGCTCTACATCATCCGCAAAAGCTCGGGCCACGCAATCCAGGCGCTGAAGCTGCAGCACGCCAAGGCCTTCTACGTGCCCTCGATGTCGGCGCGCACCCTCTGCTACAAGGGAATGCTGCTCGCCTACCAGGTCGGCGAGTACTACCTCGAGCTGAAGGACGCGCGCGTCGAGTCGGCGCTCGCGCTGGTGCACCAGCGCTTTTCCACCAACACCTTCCCGTCGTGGGACCTCGCGCACCCGTTCCGCATGATCTGCCACAACGGCGAGATCAACACCCTGCGCGGCAACGTCAACTGGATTCGGGCGCGCCAAGGTGCCATAGCGTCGCCGATCCTCGGCGGCGACCTGGCCAAGATCTGGCCGCTCATCTACGACGGCCAGTCCGACTCGGCGTCGTTCGACAACGCGCTCGAGCTGCTGGTGATGGGCGGCTACTCGGTGGCGCACGCCATGATGATGATGATCCCCGAGGCGTGGGAGAACCACACGCTGATGGATCCGGCGCGGCGCGCGTTCTACGAGTACCACGCCGCGATGATGGAGCCCTGGGACGGCCCGGCCTCGATCGCCTTCACCGACGGGCGCCAGATCGGCGCCACGCTCGACCGCAACGGCCTGCGGCCCTCGCGCTACATCGTCACCGAGGACGACCTGGTGATCATGGGCTCGGAATGCGGCTGCCTGCCGGTGCCCGAGGAGAAGGTGGTCAAGAAGTGGCGCCTGCAGCCGGGCAAGATGTTCCTCGTCGACCTGGAGAAGGGCCGCATCGTCGACGACAAGGAGCTGAAGGACGCGCTCGCCGGAGTGAAGCCGTATGCCGAGTGGATCGAGCGCATCCGCATCAAGCTCGACGAGGTGGAGAGCGACAAGCAGAAGCCCGAGCGCTCCTCGGTGCCGCTGCTCGACCGCCAGCAGGCGTTCGCGTACACGCAGGAAGACGTCAAGTTCATCATGGCGCCGATGGCGCA
>JBIOYV010000050.1:0-30183 GCA_044870335.1 Burkholderiales bacterium
CGCAGATCGCGAGCAGCGCATACCCCGCGAGGGGCAGCAGACAGAAGAACACCCAGTCCTCGAAGTCCGGAGGATAGGTGGTCTGGTTTCGCATGCGCCGCGCGACGATGAGGCTGTAGACGACCCCGCTCAGCCCGACGAATCCCCACAGCGCCGCAACCGCCGTGATGCCTTCCCATGGAATGCGAACAAGCCCCGACAGGAGCAGCGCCGCGCTGAAGTGGACGATGGTCGGCGTCGCAAAGGCGGGCCCGGCTTCGTGGACGCGGGGCGGGGGGTTCTCGGCGATCAGCGTCATGACGACGAACTGCACTCCGATGAGGGCGCCGGCGGCCGCGCCCACGATCACGTAGAAGCTTTCCCACTCCTCGAAAGATGGCACGGCTTATCCTCCCTGCAAGACCCCGTTCAGGATTTGAATCTTTGGAACGTGTAAGCGAGCCGCGGACCGCCCTTGCCCTCGTAGGCGAGCTGGGCGACGAGCAGCCCGAATGCCTCGGTGTAGCGCGCGATCCGCAGCGGGCCTGCGTCCAGAGGTTCGAAGCCGACGTCGCGGATCAACCGGGCTGCGCCGGTCTTGGCGCGCCGGTCGTCTCCGCAGTACACCAGGCTTGGCCTCGCTGCCCTGCGCCTGCCCGCGTACACATCGAAGAGCACTTCGCTCGGTACGGTGTTGAATCCGGCAACGACGCGCGCGGCCGGGACTTTCGCGGCCAGCTCTTCTGCGCCCGACGATGTGTTGCCGATGACGAGCGCCGTGTCGTCGGAATTCATCGGCAGCGAACACGTCAGGAGGAGCTTGCCTGCCAGATCTCCGGCCTGGCCGAGCACGTCGTCGACCCGCGACCAGTGGACGGCGAGCAACAGCGCGTCCGCATCCTGCGCGGCCTCGCGCGGCGTGCCGGCTCGCGCGTTGCCCTTGGCGCTTCGCGCCAGCCTCTTCAGCTTCTCTTCGCTGCGGGCATAGCTGAACACCACCTCGTGACCGGTTCGGGCGAACAGCGTCCCGAGCTTCCCGCCCATCAGGCCTGATCCGAGAATGCCGATGCGCACGTCCCTACCCGAGATCTCCCGGGCAAGTTTACTTGGTGAAGACCCTTAACGGCTTCGTGAGCGTCGCGGCCGCGCGGGTTGGAGAGCAGGAGCCGGTGCGGCGGCCCAGGGCATCTTCGCGGAGAGGGCGCTGGCGCTCGGCTTGCCGATCAGCTCGCCGAAGACCGCCTGGTTCTGGCAGCGCGCGCACACCATCACTTCGCGGCGATCCTTGGTGAGCGGAAACGCGGGATAGAAGTCCTCGCCCTGGCAGGCGGTGCACTTGACGAAGGTGCCGCCGTGTTTGAGTCGCATTGCACCGAAGGTTACCGCGCGCCTCGCGGCGTCGCGCAGTAAAAACCTCACGACGCCGCAAACTCACAGATCCTCACAGGCGCGCCGCGCGCACTCCTTCAGGCGCGCTCTGACAAGAAGTTCTCGCGCTAGCCCTGGCGGTTTTTTCTCTCGAGCAGGCTGATCAGCCCGTCGACGCCGTTGTTGCGCACCTCCTCGGCGAAGCTGGTGCGATACGTCGCCACGAGGCTGATGCCGCTGATCCTCACGTCGAAGATCTGCCACCGCGCGCCGACCCGGGCGAGGTCGTATTCGAGCGCGATCGGCTCGGTTCCGGACTGCCGGATCAGCGACTTGACCGTGACTTCGGTGTCGCCGGCGGCCGCGCGCAGCGGCCTGAACTCGACGCTCTGGTCGCGGTAGCTCGCGAGCGCGCCGGAGTACGTGCGCACCAGAAGGGTCTTGAACTCCTGCATGAGCCGCTCCTGTTGCTCCGGTGTGGCGCGGCGCCAGCCCGGACCGACGGCGAGCTGCGTGATGCGGCGCAAATCGAAGTGCGGAACGATTTTCGCGTCGACCAGCGCGGCGATCTTCGCCGCATCGCCGGCCCGGATCGCCTTGTCCTTGCGGATCTCGGCGATCACCTCGCCCGACAGGCTCTTCATGAGCACGTCCGGCGGCACGTCCTGGGACTGCGCCGCGGGGGCGGCCAGGAACCAGGCGAGCGCGAATGCGAGGCTCAGGGTTTCGCTCATCGAAGCTCTCCGGTGGAATGAATGCGGCGACCGGCGGCGCTACTGTGGCGCCAGCCGATCGCGCGCTACGCGCATCGGATTACAGCGCGGGGGCGATGAAGTTGTAGTCGTTCGCCCAGGGGTTGGCTTCGGTGCTGTTCGACTTCTTGCTGCGCTCGCCGTTGACCTGGACGTTGGGCAGCGCGCGGTCGGCTTGGGTCTCCTCGTACGGAGCGGAGACATTGACGGCGAACGCGGGAACGGCGAGGACGGCAAGCGAGACGGCTACGAGGATGCGTTTCATGTTCAGGTTCCTTTGCAAGTTGGATGTTGGTTGATGACTACTCTTTGCAGTGTGGCTGCCGCGTGCGTCCCGACTGTTTCGTGCCGGAGACGCGCCATTACAGCCGCAACCGACTACTCACGCTCGACGCGCGGCCCGCGGCTGCTCGGTTCGAGCCGCACCCGCTCGCCCGCGGCGAAACGCTGCATCGCTTCGTCGCGCAGAATCACTTCACGCCCATCGTCTACACGGATCACGACCTCCTTGACGGTCTCGGGCCTGACCGCGTGCTCGAAGACGTTCGGCAGCAGCTCCAGGATCGGGACCTGGCGCACGCTCTCCACTGTGCCGAGGTCGCTGAAGTCGAACTCCTGCGGCGCGTACTCCGCGGCATGCGCCATGGCTAACGTGCTGGCCGCGAGCGAGACGGCGACGAGTTTCTTCATGCATCGCACGGTATACGGACGAGCCGTCGCAACGGTTGCATCGCGTCGGCTACGCATTGCAGCTGACACGGGACGGTCGGATAAAAAAATCCCCGACCTTCAGGCCCCTAGAGGGGAGGAGAGGGGGCGGAACCTGAAGCAGTGTCGGGGATGCGGAGAGCATGATGCGGGTGCAACGTAGCGCGCGTATTTCAACGCTCGGGCGGCGCGTTACAGTTGAAATGCCGCCCCTCACGCGATCGAGATCGAGGCGTCGCTGAAGGCCTCGACCAGCGCCAGGCCGGGGTGCGCCAGCCGGAAGGACTCGCCGGGCTCGAGCACCACGTCGCGTGCGCCGTTCTCCTCGGTGATCCACACGCGGCCGGAGTGCGCACGCACCGTTCGGCCCAGGCCGTCCCGCACCGGGACAGTCTCGCCTCGTGCGAGCAGGAGGATCTTCACTCGGCGCTCTCCTCGGTCGTGGTCATGACGTGGATGTCTTGCGGCCACGCGCATTCGACGCCGAGCGCGACGTCGCCATAGGGGTCGGCCGCCCCGCGCTCGTCTGCGGTCTCGCTGCTGGTCTTGTCGCCCATGAGGACAATCATCGGGCGCGCTCGTATCACGCGCGTTTCCGGCGCGCGCGGGTTTTGTTACAAGCGTAGCTTCAGGCGCGCTTGAGGACGCGCGCGAGCGCCGCGGCAAGCTCGCGCGACTGCACCGGCTTCTTGAGGATCGCGTCGACGCCGGCGGCGAGCGCGCGTTCGCTCATCATCGGCCCGATGTAGCCGCTGACGAGCACGATCGGCAGGTCGCGGCGGCGCCGGCGAACCGAGCTCGCGAACTCCGTCCCGGTCAGCCCGGGCATGACCTCGTCGGTGATGACCACGTCGAAGCGCTCGGGCTGCGACTCGAACTCGGCGAGCGCCCTGGCACCGTCCGGGAACGCGGCCGGCTCGTATCCCAGGCGCTTGAGGGTCTCGGAGGTCACCGCCATGAGCGCTTCTTCGTCGTCGACCACCAGGACGCGCTCGCCCTTGCCCCGCACCACCGGAGGCTCGGCGTCATCGCCCGCGACCACCGGCGATTCGACTTGCGGCAGGAAGATGGCGAAGCAGCTGCCCTTTCCCTGGGTGCTCGTCACGTCGATCGCGCCGGCCGAATCCGTGACGATGCCATAGACGAGCGAGAGACCGAGTCCGGTTCCCTTGCCCACCTCCTTGGTGGTGAAGAACGGCTCGAAGAGGCGCTGGAGCGTCGCCGGGTCCATCCCGCTGCCGGTATCCTCCACCACCAGGCGTGCGTACCTGCCGGGGTGCAGCGTGGTGTGCTGGAACACCCGATCGGTCTCGACGTCGGCCGGCTCGAGGCTCACGCGCAGCGTCCCGCCTCCGGGCATGGCGTGAATGGCGTTGGTGCACAGGTTCATCATGATCTGGTGCAGCTGGGTCGGGTCGCCGACCACGTAGAGCGGCGCGGCCGGCAGCCGGACCTCGAGGCGGATCGAGGCGCCGAGGGAGCCGCGCACCAGCTCGAGGGTTTCGGCGATGATCCGGTCGATCTCCACCGGCACGCGCTTGCCCCGCTGGCTGCGGCTGTAGGACAGGATCTGCTCGACCAGCGAGCTCGCGCGAGTGGCGGCCGTGAGCACGTTCCGGGCATAGCGGCGCTCGGCCGTGCCTTCCGGCGTGCTCTCGACCAGCATCTCGGCGTATCCCAGGATGCCGCCGAGGATGTTGTTGAAGTCGTGCGCGATGCCGCCGGCGAGGCGCCCGACCGCCTCCATCTTCTCGGCCTGGCGCAGCCGCTGCTCGAGGCGCACCCGCTCGGCGTCGGCAAGCTTGCGCTCCGTGATGTCGCGCAGGTTCATGACCACCGAGCGGATTCCCGGCTCGTGCAGCAGGTTGCTGATGGTATTTTCGACCCAGCGCCAGGAGCCGTCCTTGTGCCGGATGCGCACCTCCTGCACCACGACCTTGCCGGGGAGGCGCAGGGTCTCCTCGCGCTGGCGCACCGAAGCCGCGTGGTGGTCCGGGTGGATCAGGCTGAGATACTGGCTGCCGCGCACGTCGTCGAGCCGGTAGCCGGTGAGCCGCTCGAACGTCGGGCTGACGTAGACGATGCCGCCCGAGGCCGGCCGCGTGAGAAGCATCGCGTCGGCGCTGTGCTCGATCATCGCGCGGAATCGCTTCTCGCTGCGTTCCATGGCGCGCTCGCGGCGCGCGAGTCCCCAGGCGGCGAGCGCGATCAGCGCGAGCACCGCCGCCGAGGTGAGCAGCGTGCGCAAGCCGATCAGCCAGGCGTCGTCGCGCCAGGGCGCGAGCACCGACGCCTCGGTCGCCCCGGTGGCGACGAAGAGCGGAAAGCCGCGTACGGCCTGCGCCGCCACCATCACCTGCTCCTTCAGGACGGGGCTCGGCGTCCAGCCGTCGAAGCGCCCGCTGCCTTGCAGAGCCTGGTAGATATCGGAGTTGTAGAACCTTCGTCCCTTGACGCCCACCGGATCGGGGACGCGCGTGATCATCACTCCGTCAAGGGAGAGCAGCGCGATGAAGCCGCCTTCCCCGACGTCGATCGTCTGGTAGAGGCGCTCGAAGCGGTCGATCTCCATGACCGCGGCGAGGACGCCGTCGAAGCCGCCCCCCGGTCCGGACAGCCGGCGCGAAACCACGAAGCGCCAGCTGGTCCCGACGGGCCCGCCGAGGAAGGGCTCGGACAGAAGCAGCGTGGGCGCGGCGGCGGCGTCGCGGTGCCCGGCGAAGAGCGCCAGCTTGGAGAGATCGGGATCGATGGTCGGCAGCGGGTTGGTCTGGGTGAGCACCTCGCCGTCGCGGTCGAGCACGACGAGCGCCGCGAGCTGCGGGATGTGCGCGAGCTCGTCGGGCATGCGCTCGAGCATCGCGGCGGTCTTGGCCGCGCTGTTCATGCGCACCGCGTCGCGCAGCACCAGGTCCACCGCCTCGAGCGAGGCGGCGGTCTGCTCCGCGAGCAGGCGCGTCAGGTTGGAGAAGTCGCGCTGCGCGCGCTGCTGGACGCGCTCGCGGTCGGCGCGGATGTCCCAGATCGCCGAGCATACGTTGATCGCGACGAGCAGCGCGCCCAGGCCGACGAGCGCGCGGGTCAGCGAGATGCCCGAGAGGGCTGTGCGCAGGCGGCCGACCGGCATCCGCCGCTACCGGACCGGCTTGTCGACGAGCTCAGCCACCGCGCGCAGGAGCTCGGCGCGCTTCACGGGCTTGGCGAGCGCGCGGTCCGCGCCGGCATCGAGCGCCGCCTGGGCGCTCAGTCCCTGGCCCGAATTGAAGTGGCCGGAAACGGCGATCAACGCAACCCCGGGATGCTCGCGCTTGAGCCAGGCGATCGCCTCGGCCCCGCAGGGCCCCGGCATGAACATGTCGCTCACGATCAGGGCCGGCGGATTCTTGCCCAGGTCGGCCGTCCCGGCGCAGCAGTTGGCCGCGCGCCGCACGCGGTATCCCGCGCCCTCGAGCCAGTCCGTCACCAGGTCGCGCAGGATCGCATCGTCGTCGATGACGAGAATGTCTCCCGGGCGCTTTGACGGATCGGTTGCCACGCCGCGCATTCCATAGGATGCCGATTGCGTGTAATTTACATGCAAGCCGAGGGCCCATTACACCTGTAACGGCCCCGCGTAGGGTTTTCTAGACTCCGCAGGCGTGAATGCAACCATGAGTACGCAATTGCAGTCTCAAGGCCATGCGGCGCTGCCGCATGTCCTGGTCGTGGACGACGATCCCACGATCCGGGAGCTCGTTTCGGACTATCTCGGGAAGAACGAGCTGCGGGTGACGGCCGTCGCGGACGGCCGCTCGATGCAGGAGGTCCTCGCCGACCAGGTGGTCGACCTGGTGGTGCTCGACCTCAAGCTGCGCGGCGAGGACGGCATGGCGCTCGCCAGGCGCCTGCGCGACGACTCGGAGATTCCCATCCTCATGCTCACCGGCCGGGCCGAGGAAGCCGACCGCGTCATGGGCCTCGAGCTCGGCGCCGACGATTACCTCACCAAGCCCTTCAGCACGCGCGAGCTGCTCGCGCGCATCCGCACCATCCTGCGCCGGCGCCACGCCGAGGTGCGCCAGGGCAAGCCCGAAGGCATCCGCGCCTACCGCTTCGACGGCTGGGAGCTCAACCTCAACATGCGCCGGCTCACCGCGCGCGACGGGCGCCACGTGCCGCTCAGCAACGGCGAGTTCAGCCTGCTCGTGGTGCTGCTCGGGGCGCCCAACCGGATCCTCTCGCGCGACCAGCTCCTGGATCTCTCGCGGCTGCACAACGACGAGGTCTTCAACCGCTCGGTGGACGTGCAGATCATGCGCCTGCGGCGCAAGATCGAGCCCGATCCGGCGGAGCCGCGCTACATCCGCACCGAGCGTGGCGCGGGTTATCTCTTCGGCGTGCCGGTAGACACGGTTTACTGAAGGTATAGTAGGGCGCGATGCCCTACTCGGTGGAAGGCAAGCTGGTCGTCGCGATCTCCTCGCGCGCGCTGTTCGACTTCGAGGAGGAGAACAGGGTGTTCGACCGTGACGGCGAGGGCGCGTACATCGACCTGCAGTTCGCCCGCCTCGACGTCCCGGCGCGCGAAGGCGTCGCCTTCCCGCTGGTGAAGAAGCTCCTCGCCTTCAACACGCAGAAGGCGCAGCGCGTCGAGGTCGTGATCCTTTCGAAGAACGACCCGGTTTCCGGCCTGCGCGTGTTCCGCTCCGCCAAGATGGCCGGGCTGCCGCTCGAGCGCGGCGTTTTCACGCGGGGGCGCACGCCCTACAAGTATCTCGACGCGCTGAAGGCCAACCTGTTCCTGTCGGCGAACGAGGCCGACGTCATGAGCGCGCTCGAGGCGAAATGCCCGGCGGCGCGCGTGTATCCCGAATCGGCGCAGGCGGCGAGCCGCCACGCCGACGAGGTGCGCATCGCCTTCGACGGCGACGCGGTGCTCTTCTCCGACGAGGCCGAGCGCGTATACCAGCGCGACGGCCTGGAGGCGTTCACGCGGCACGAGGCCGCCAACGCGCTGCAGCCCCTTCCGCCGGGCCCGTTCAAGCCGCTGCTGGAGGCGCTGCATCGCCTGCAGAGCGCCGCGCGCACCGAAAAAGACTTCCCCATGAAGGTGAGGACCGCGCTCGTCACGGCGCGGAGCGCTCCCGCGCACGAGCGCGCCGTGCGCACGCTGATGGAGTGGAACATCGCGGTCGATGAGGCGATGTTCCTCGGCGGCCTGGACAAGGGCGCGTTCCTCAAGGCCTTCGAGCCCGACTTCTACTTCGACGACCAGCACGGGCACATCGACTCCGCGCGGGCGCACGTCGCGGCCGGCCATGTCCCTTTCGGAGTGGCCAACCTGCGCTAGCGGCGCCTTTGGGGTGTCAGGGCGCCGGCCGAGCCCGGCTTTTCTGCTTGGCTTCCTGCCGCAGCCTTTTCCTGATCTGCTGCTTGCGCCTGCGGTTGCGAAGATTGCGACCCGTCTGCCTTCCCATTGCTCGACCCTCTCTCCGCAGTTGCTGCAATTGACCCGATGGATCTGCCGTTCGTGGCGGCCGGCAGGCCGTTCGCCGCCTCGCCGCAGAACATCTGCAGCGAGCGCGAAACCGCAGAATAGATCAAAGCGCCGACGAGCGGGCCAAATTTAGGCCGAGGTGTCAACTCCTTGTCGTCGTCGCTTACCCATCTCGCTTTACGCTGCCCGGTGCATTCTCCGCGTTCTGCTTCGTTTGTGTCTCGTCGGCCTTGTAATCACCGATGACCCCCTTCAGGGGACAGACTGTGAATGCGGGACATTTTCTGCAGCCGACTACCAATGCGATTGGGCACAGTGTCATTCTCGATTCCTCCGTTTTCAGTGCTCGGCGCGGCAACCTGTTCGATGCGTTCTAACGTCCGCGTTGTGCCGCACCGCATTGAGCGCGTAGCGGCGAAAAATAGGTGTCGGACACCCGCGCTGTTAGATTGCATGCTTTAGAGATTCCGGAATGCGATTTCTAAAACCCTTAAGCAAGAGTTCGATATCGCTCCGGAACTTGCGCGCGAGAGATAGTTGAGCCAGGGAAGTCGGTTCGCTTTGATCGTCCTTCCTGTACCAAAGTGATATTGCATTATCTCGCGCGTCCCACACTAGACTAATGCTCTGTCCTCCGCGCTGAAAATGGGTGACACGCGAGCCGAACGCCTCCATATGCTCTCGCTTCGCTAGCTGATAGCCGTGAGGCAAGAGGATCGCCAGTATCTGGTGTTCTAGGTCTCCGAATTCCGCAGGCGTCAACGTGCGCATGCAATCTAACGCGGATTGGTTGACAAAATAGGCATTCCTTCGCGACGCGCCTCTTCGAGCGAGGCTACGACATCCGGACGGTACAGGAGCTGCTCGGGCACCCCGCCTATTTCCGGGGCGCTCGAGCATGGCCACGAAAGCGATTTTCCGCGCTTTTTCCGATCTTAGTCCACGATGGCCTGGTAGACGAGCTGCTTCACCATCTTGCGGAAGTAGGCGCGCTGCGGGCTGGGCGCCTGGGTCATCAGCACGGCGGTGAGCTGCTCCTTCGGATCGACGAAGAAGTAGGTGCCGGCATAGCCCGCCCACATGAACTCTCCGGCTGAACCGGCGACGCCGCCCACGCCGTCGCCCTGACGCACGGCGAAGCCGAGGCCGAAGGTATAGCCCTTGGTGCCGAGCAGAAGCTCGCCCGGCTGCATGGGCTGGTTGATGAAGGTGCCGAGGTGGTCCGAAGTCATGAGCCGTACCGTGGTGCGGCTGATCAGCCGGTTGCCCTCGAGGGAGCCGCCGTTCAGCATCATCTGCGAGAAGCGCAGGTAGTCGCCGGCGGTCGAGACCGCGCCGGCGCCGCCGGAGTCGTTCTTCGGCGGAGCCGAGACGTCGATCAGCTTGTTCGGCTGCTTCGAAAAGCGGTCGGTGTCGAGCGGCTCGGCAAGCCGCGCCATCTTCGTCTGCGGCACGGAGAAGCCGCTGTCGCGCATCTTCAGCGGCCGGAACAGGCGCTCCTGCAGGAAATCGCCGAGGCGCTTGCCCGAGGCGACCTCGACCACGCGGCCGAGCACGTCGGAGGAGAGGCTGTAATGCCAGGTGGTCCCGGGCTGGAACGCGAGCGGCACCGCGGCGAGCCTCTCGATCTCCTCGGAGGGCGTCACGCCGCGCGCCTCATAGTCCATGTCCTTGCGATACACGCCCGCTTTCTCGAGCCCTTCCTTCACCGGCGCGTTCTGCGTGATCTCGCCGTAGGCGAGGCCCGAAGTGTGGCGCAGGAGATCCTGCACCGTCATCGGCCGCTCGGCGGGCGCCATGCTGTAGCTCATGCCTTCGGAGGTCTTGGTGGCCACGCTGACCTGCATCTTGTCGAAGCCGGGAAGGAACTTGCCGACCGGGTCGGTGAGCTGGATGCGGCCGTCCTCGACCAGCATCATGGCCGCCACCGAGACCAGCGGCTTGGTCATCGAGTAGATGCGGAACACCGTGTCCTCGCTCATCGGCGTGGCAGCGGTCTGCATGCCGACCGCCTCGTGGTAGACGAGCTTGCCCTTCCTCGCCACCATCACCACCGCGCCGCGGAAGCTGCCGTCGGCGACCTCCTTCTTCAGCGCGGCGCCGACCTTCGCGAGGCGCTGCGAGGACATGCCGACGCTTTCGGGCTGCGCCGTCGGCAGCGGCGGGGTGGTCGCCGCGAGCGCGGCGAAGGAAACGGCAAGCGCGAGCCAGACGAGCGCGGCGCGCGCGGTCCACGTGCTTTTCATGGTCGTGCTCCTCCCGGGGGCTGGGACGCTATTACGCACCCGGTCTTGCCCGAAAGCAAGGCTTCCGGGTCAGGCCCTGCGGAGACAAGCGCACTCAATTAGCTACAGCCACCGCCGGACAGCGCGCTTGTACGGCAGGTACTCCGAGGGAAACCGAGCCTCGAGGTAGCGCTCTTCTCGCGGAACGACCACCAGCATCATGAGGGCCAGCGCTGGAAGAAGCGTGACCAGCAAGCCGAGGCTGTTGACCCATGCAGCGAGCCCGACCTGAAAGAGCGTGAAAGCGAGATAGATGGGATTTCGGCCGAAGCCGTAGGGCCCGGTCCGAACAATGATCGTCGTGGGCAGGTTGCCTGGGACGGGAGTGCCAGCCTTTCGGAGCGTGCGCACTGCAGAAAAGAAGAGAGCGGCGGCCAGCAGCACAAGCGTGACGCCGATCGGCACGTTGACTGAAGCCGGGAGCCACTGCGCCGGCCAAAGCAAGTGAATGAGCAGGCCGAGGCCGATCGAGGTTAGGTAGACGAAGGGAGGACGGATCAGTCCGAGGTTGGCAACTTCGACCTCGCGTTCGGAATCACGTACCACGGCCTGTCCCCGCGACGGCGAGATCGAGCCGTCCTTCTTCCACCGCATGGCAGGCGACGTTATCGATGACCTGCGGCCGCTCGCGCCGGCAGCGCTCGTTGGCGTGCGGACAGCGCGGGTGGAAGGCACAGCCCGGCGGCGGGGCGAGCGGATTGGGCACCTCGCCGGCGATCGGGACGCGCGGCTTGCCGCTCATCGCCAGGTCCGGCACCGCGTCGAGCAGCATGCGCGTATAGGGGTGGCGCGGCCGGGCGAAGAGCCGCGCGGTCGGCGCGAGCTCGACGATGCGCCCAAGGTACATCACGCCCACGCGGTCAGCGATCTGGGAGACCACCGCGAGGTTGTGCGAGATGAAGACATAGGTGAGGCGAAGCCGCTGCTGCAGCTCGCTCATCAGGTTGAGGATCTGCGCCTGCACCGAGACGTCGAGCGCCGACGTGGGCTCGTCGCAGACGAGGAAGTCGGGCTCGCCGGCGAGCGCGCGCGCGATCGAGATGCGCTGGCGCTGTCCGCCGGAGAACTCGTGCGGGTACTTCTCGCCGTCGTCGCCCGACAGGCCCACCTGCACGAGCAATTCAGAAACATCCTTTCTTGTCTCCAGGATCCGCAGCGGCTCGGCGACAATGTCTTTTACCCGCCAGCGCGGATTCAAGCTGGCGTAGGGGTCCTGGAAGATCATCTGCATGCGCCGGCCGCGGAACTCGACGCGGCCGCTCGTCGGCGCGTACAAGCCGACGATCAGCCGCGCCACGGTCGACTTGCCGCAACCGGATTCGCCGACCAGCGCAAGCGTCTCGCCGGCGGCGACCTCGAAGCTCACTTCGTCCACCGCGCGCAGGCTGCGGCGCGGCTGGCGTTCGATCATCCGGTTCAGCCACGGCGCCGAGACGTCGAAGTCCCGGCTGACCTTTGAGAGGTTAAGGAGGCTAAGGAGCGGCATGCAGCCAGCACGCGGCGGCGCTCGCGCCCGCGGGCAGCAGCTCGGGGCGGGAAACGAGGCAGCGCTCGAATCGTCTTGGGCAGCGAGGGTTGAACGGGCAACCCGGCGGAATGGCGTTCAAGCGCGGCATCGCACCCTCGATCTGGGCGAGGCGCCGGTTGCGCTGCGGCGTGATCTTCGGGATCGAGCCCATCAGGCCGGCGGTATAGGGATGGCGCGGCGAGTGGATCACCTCGCGCACCGGCCCGAGCTCGACCAGGCGGCCCGCGTACATCACCGCGACGCGCTGCGCGGTCTCGGCTATGACGCCCATGTCGTGGGTGATCAGCAGCACCGCCGTGCCGCGCTCGCGCGCCAGGCGCTTGAGCAGCGCGATGATCTGCGCCTGGATCGAGACGTCGAGCGCGGTGGTCGGCTCGTCGGCGATGAGCAGGCTCGGCTCGGCGGCGAGCGCGAGCGCGATGACCACGCGCTGGCGCATGCCGCCGGAGAACTGGTGCGGATAGTGCTCGAGGCGCATCTCCGGGGCCGGAATGCCGACCTCGCGCAGCAGCGCCAGCGCCCGTGCCCGCGCGTCCGGGCGGGAAAGCGGCAGGTGGGTGAGGATCGTCTCCTCGAGCTGCGCGCCGATGGTGTAGAGCGGATTGAGCGAGGTGAGCGGGTCCTGGAACACCACGCCGATGCGGCGCCCGCGCAGCCGGCGCAGCTCTTCGTGCGGCAGGTTGTCGATGCGGCGGCCTTCGAGGCGCACTTCGCCCGCGGCGATTCGCCCGGGCGGCTCGATCAGGCCGATCACGGCGAGGCCGGTGAGCGTCTTGCCGGCGCCGGATTCGCCGACCATGCCGAGCACCTCGCCCGGAGCGATCGCGAGCGAGACGTCGTCGACCGCGACGAGGGTGTCCCGTCTGGTCGGGAATTCGACGCGCAAGTGTTCTATTTGGAGAATCAACGAAGCTTCGGATTGAGCGCGTCGCGCAGCCAGTCGCCCAGCAGGTTGACCGACAGCACGAGGATGACCAGCGCGACGCCGGGAAACACCGTGATCCACCACTCGCCGGAGTAGAGAAACTCGTTGCCGACGCGGATCAGCGTGCCGAGCGAGGGCTCGGTCGGCGGCACGCCGACGCCGAGGAACGAGAGGGTTGCCTCGGTGATGATGGCGACCGCGATGTTGATGGTGGCGATGACCAGTACCGGGCCGAGGACGTTCGGCAGGACGTGCGAGACGAGGATCGCGAGCGGCCGCCGTCCGATGACGCGCGCCGCCTGCACGTACTCCTTGCCCTTCTCGACCAGCGTCGAGCCGCGCACCGTGCGCGCGTAGTCCACCCATTTCGACAGGCCGATGGCGACGATCAGCACCGGAATGGCGATGGCGTCTTGGCGATCGCTCGGCAGCGCGACGCGCGCCACGCCGTCGATGAGCAGCGCGATGAGGATCGCGGGAAAGGAGAGCTGCACGTCGGCGATGCGCATCATCAGCGCGTCGATCCGGCCGCCGAAATAGCCCGACACGAGACCCGCCGACACGCCGAGCAGGAGCGAGAACAGCACCGAGGCGAGCCCGACGCCGAGCGACACGCGCGCGCCGTACATGATCGTGGAGAGGATGTCGCGCCCCTGGTTGTCGGTGCCGAGGAGATAGGCCGGGTCGCCGCCGGCCTCCCAGGCCGGCGGCTTGAAGGCGTCGTTGAGATTCAGCGACGCCGGGTCGAACGGGTTCTGCGGCGCGAGCCAGGGCGACAGGAGCGCGGCGCCGACACAGGCGAGCGTCAGCGCCGCGGCCACCACCGTGACCGGGGAGCGGCGAAAGCTCCACGCCAGGTCGTGGTCCCAGAACCTGCTGAGCAACACTACGTCTGTACTAGTTGACGCGCGCGAAGCGCGATTCCGGCCGGTCGTCGGCCTTGTGCACGGTGCTGACGTTCTTCTTCATCGCCCAGGGGCGCAGCTGGTGGTGCAGCGGCACGTAGTACGCCTGGTCGCGCGTGGCCATCAGCCCCTCCCGCAGCAGCGCGTCGCGCGCCTTGGGATCGGTAGTGATCTTGATCGCGTCGATCGTCTTGTCGAGCTTCGGGTCGCTGATCCGGCCGAGGTTGAAGCTGCCGTCGGCGCCGGCGGTCTTGGTGCGCACCAGCGACTGCAGGCTGTAGAGCGCGTCGAAGGTCGCCACGCCCCAGCCCAGCATGTAGGCGCTCGAGTCGAAGTTGAGGATCTTCGGGATGAAGTTGGCGAACGGCACGGCGTTCAGCCTCACGCGCAGGCCCGCCTTCGCCCACATCCCGACCAGCGCCTGACAGATCTTCTCGTCGTTGACGTAGCGGTTGTTCGGGCAGTCGAGGGTGAACTCGAAGCCTTCGGGATAGCCGGCCTCGGCGAGCATCTTCTTCGCTGCAGCCGGGTCGTATTTCGGGTAGACGTCGAGGTCCTTGGACCAGCCGTGCACGCTCGGCGCGACCATGATGCCCGCCGGGATCGACATCCCGCGCATGGTCACCCGCCTGATCGCCTCGCGGTCCACGGCCATGTTGAGCGCCTTGCGCACGCGAATGTCCTTGAAGGGATTCTTGCCCTTCACGTTCGAGTACTTGAGCTCGTCGTTGTGCTGGTCCATCGCGATGAAGATGGTGCGGTTCTCCTCGCCGTCGAGCACCTTGAGCTTGGGGTCCTTGCGCAGGCGCTCGACGTCCTGCACCGGCAAGTCGGTGACGAGGTCGACGTCGCCGGAGAGCAGCGCCGCGACGCGCGTGGCGTCGGACTTGACCGGGCTGTAGATCACGTCGGTGACGTTGCCCTCGATCTTGTCCCACCAGTTCTTGTTGACCGCGAAGACGATCTGCTTGTCGGGCTCCCAGGACCTGATCGTGTAGGGTCCGGTGCCGTTGGTGCTGCGCGAGGCGTAGGTCTCCTCCTTCTTCGCGTAGTCCTGCACGTTCTGCGAGCGGTTCTTCTCCGCCCAGGACTTGCTCATGATGCGGAAGTCGACGAGGTTGCGAAGAAGCACCGGGTTCGGTCCGCTGAGCAGGAAGTCGACGGTGTGGTCGTCGACCTTCTTCACTTCCTTGACCCCCGACACGTACACCTGCATCGTGCCCTGCGGCTGGAGGATGCGGCCGAACGAGAACACGACGTCGTCTGCGGTGAAGGGCGAGCCGTCGTGGAACTTGACCCCCTGCCTCAGGTTGAAACGCCAGTGCGTTTCGGAGAGCTCCTTCCAGCCCGTCGCGAGGCAGGGCTCGACGCCGAAGGTCTTGGTGTAGCGCGTGAGGCCTTCGTAGGTGTGCTGCAGGATCGAGTTCGTGGTGGCATGGTTCTGCGAGTGGGGATCGAGCGACAGGATGTCGTTCTGCGCCGCCCAGCGCAGCTGGACCGCCTGTACCGTCGAAAAAAAAGCCAGGGAAAAGGCGATTGCGAAAAGTTTCACGGTCCTCATGTCGTCTCCCCAAGTGGCAAAGCGTGTTCGACGAGCGCGGCGAGGTAGCCCGCGCCGAGCGGAATCACCTCGTCGTTGAAATCGAAGTCCGGATGGTGCAGGAAGCAGCCGCCGGGGCCGCCGCCCTGGCCGAGCCAGACGTAGGCGCCGGGGCGCTCGGCGAGCATGTAGGAGAAATCCTCGCCGCCCATCGTCGGCGTGGGGTCGGTGATCACGTTGCCCTTGCCGAAGATGCGCTCGCCGACCGAAGCGGCGAACGCCGCCTCGCGCACGCTGTTCACCGTGGCGGGATAACCGCGCATGTAGTCGATCTGCGCGCTCGCGCCAAGCGCCTCGGCCACCTTGGTGACGATCTCGCGCAGGCGCCGCTCGGCGAGCTCGCGCGTCTCGGGCCGGAAGCTGCGCACCGTGCCGACGAGGCGCACCGTCTCCGGCACCACGTTGAAGGCGCCGACCTGGCTCGTCTGCATCGAGCAGATGCTCACCACGACCGCGTCGGTGGGCTCGACGTTGCGGCTCGCGATGGTCTGCAGCGCGGTGATGATCTGCGCCGCGGCGACCACCGGATCGACGACGAGGTGCGGCATGGCGCCGTGGCCGCCCTTGCCGCGCACCGTGATCTGCACCTCGTCGGTGGCCGCCATCATGGGCCCGGTTCCCACGGCGATCTTGCCGGGTGCAAGGCCGGGCCAGTTGTGCAGGGCATAGACCTCGTCCGCCGGGAACTTCTCGAACAGGCCCTCGCGCACCATGACGTGCCCGCCGGCGCCGCTTTCCTCGGCCGGCTGGAAGATGACGTAGGCGGTGCCGTCGAAGCGGCGTGTCTCCGCGAGGTAGCGCGCGGCGCCGAGCAGCATCGTGGTGTGGCCGTCGTGGCCGCAGGCGTGCATGCGGCCTTCGTGGCGCGAGCGATAGGGGACTACGCCGGTCTCGTGGATGGGCAGGCAGTCCATGTCCGCGCGCAATCCGATCGCTTTTCCATGAGTATTTGTCGTACCCCGGATCACGCCCACGACGCCTGTCCTCGCGAGGCCGCGGTGGACCTCGACGCCCCACGCGCCGAGCTTCTCGGCCACCAGGTCCGAGGTGCGCGTCTCGGTGAATGCGAGCTCGGGGTGCGCGTGCAGGTCGTGGCGTATCACCTTCAGTTCGGCGTGATAGGCGCGGATGCGCTCGACCGGGCTCGTCATATCGGCTGCACTCTCAGGCGGGGATCGACCGCATAGTAGAGGAGATCGACCGCCAGGTTGATGATCACGAAGAAAAGGGCGATCAGGCACAGGTAGGCCGCCATGACCGGCACGTCGGCGAACTGCACCGCCTGGATGAAGAGCAGGCCCATGCCCGGCCACTGGAACACGGTCTCGGTGATGATGGCGAAGGCGATGATCGCGCCGAGCTGCAGCCCGGTGATGGTGATCACCGGCACGAGCGTGTTCTTCAGCGCGTGGCCGAAGTGCACCGCGCGGTCGCTGAGGCCGCGGGCGCGCGCGAAGCGGATGTAGTCGGTGCGCAGCACCTCCAGCATCTCGGAGCGGACCAGGCGCTGGATCAGGGTCATCTGGAACAGCCCCAGCGTGATCGAAGGCAGGATGAGCGCCTTGAGCCCCGACGCGGTGAGAAGCCCGGTGGTCCACCAGCCGAGCGCGACGGTATCGCCGCGGCCGAAGGAGGGCAGCCAGCCGAGCTGCACCGAGAACACGAGGATCAGCAGGATGCCGATCAGGAAGGTCGGGAGCGATACGCCGATCAGTGAAACAGCCAACAGGACCTGAGACAACCAGGAGCGGCGCCGCAGCGCGGTGTAGACGCCCATCGGGATGCCGGCGAGGAGCGCGAACAGCGCCGCGACCAGCGAGAGCTCGAGCGTCGCGGGCAGGCGCTCGACGATGAGCGATGACACCGGGCGCACCTGCCGCAGGCTCAGGCCGAAGTCGCCGTGCAGCGCGCGCTCGACGAAGCCGGCGTACTGCACGTAGAACGGCCGGTCGAGGCCGAGCCGCTTCGTCACGCGGGCGCGGTCCTGGTCGGTGGCGTCCTGACCGAGCATGAACGTGACCGGGTCGCCGACGAAGCGAAACAGCGAAAACGCGATCAGCCCGACCGCGAGCATCACGATCAGGGCCTGGCCCAGCCGCCTCAGGACGAACGCAAGCATCGATAGCGGTTCCTGCGAGAATGTTACCAATGGTTTTCGCCGAGAAGCTGATCGCCTGGCAGCGCCGCCACGGGCGCCGGAGCCTGCCGTGGCAGGGCACGCGCGACCCCTACCGCGTCTGGCTCTCCGAGGTGATGCTGCAGCAGACTCAGGTGAGCGCTGTCATTCCCTACTACGAGCGCTTCCTGCGCCGCTTCCCCACGATCGACGCGCTCGCCGCGGCTTCGGAAGACGAGGTGCTGCAGCTCTGGAGCGGACTGGGCTACTACGCCCGCGGGAGGAACCTCCACGCCGCCGCTAAAGCGGTCGTCGCCACCGGTTCTTTCCCGAAGAGTGCCGAAGAGATCGAAATGCTGCCCGGGATCGGAAAATCGACCGCCGCAGCCATCGCAGCCTTCGCCTTTGGTGAACGCGCCGCGATCCTCGACGGCAACGTGAAGCGCGTGCTGGCGCGCTACTTCGGCATCCCGGGCTGGCCCGGCGAAAAATCGGTCGAAACCGCCTTATGGAAGCGTGCGAACCGGCTCCTGCCGAAAAAAGATATCGAAACCTACACCCAGGCCCTGATGGACCTCGGTGCCACGGTGTGCGTGCGGGCGCCGAAGTGCGAGGCCTGTCCGGTGAGCCGCGATTGTATCGCCCGCCGGCAACGCAAGACCGCCGATATTCCTGCGCCACGTCCGCGCAAGGCGCTGCCGCAGAAGGCGGTCACCTGGCTGCTGCTCCACGATCGAGGACAGCTGCTCTTGGAGAAGCGTCCCGCCCCGGGAATCTGGGGCGGGCTGTGGTCATTCCCCGAAGCGCCTGCGAAGGACATTGATGGTCATTGCCGTCGCTCTCTGGGTTGCGAGGTGCGATCCACGAAGACCTTGGAAACGCTCGAACACGGCTTCACCCACTTCCGTCTACGGATTCATCCGCTGCTGTGTCAGGTGGCGCGCACGCCGAACGCTCAATCCCCCGGATCGCTTTGGGTTGACGTTGAAGACGTCTCCAACGCTGCAGTGCCTTCTCCGGTTAGGAGTCTCCTTAGCCGACTGAAGGGAATGGCGACCGTCAGTTGGGCAGACCAATGAGTCGGTGGATCATCGCTCCACCGATTTACTTCGACAACTCTTTGACCCGCAAGAGCGATAGCGGCAAGGCGCAACCGGCACGAAGCGCTCGACCGCTGCAACCAGCGCCGACGTCGGCAACACCCAACATCCTCGCGCTTCGCCGCTTCATTCCCAACGTCCCGCCCACGGTTACCTTGACCAGCCCTGCGAGCGGCGCCGCCTTCACCGCACCATAGAGGTCTACAAGGACAACCCTGCAGCCATCCTGAACTGGCCGACATCTTGGGATGTTGTCGTTTCGGGCCTGAGAAATGAAGAATAGATGAAAGCCGCATGCCTCGATACGCACGCGACGTTGTGCGTCTACTCTGACAACGAGCCTCAGCTTGCACAGCTCGTACGATCGCTCACGAAGCTAGAACCTACGCGGGTTGTTGAGAACGAGCAGAAGGCATTTGCCGGCTTTGCCATTCCAAAGTACGGATGGTTCTTTAGCTCGAAAGGGAAATTGTCGTCTCTCGAGGTATCGGACCACATACGATGGATCTTGAAGCAGATCTCAGATCCTAAGGCACTCGCGATACTCCAACAGCGCGGATGTAAAACAAAGCTATTGTGCTATTGGGCGTCGAGCGGAGAAGGTGGTGGACCGGTGCTTGACAAGGAGTTGGTTATGTTGGTGGCTCAACATTCGGTTGATGTCGAGTTCGACGTGTATTTCGAAGACAGCCCACCTGAGTCGCTGCCTCACTAAAACGCGGGCCAACAAACAGGGTGGGTTGGTGGAGCGTGCGGCTATCGAAATGCCGTGAGGCGCGAGCTTACCCATTAGGCGGAAAGTTGATATCGGCGAGGTGTCCGAGGCCGCCGTCCCTGCGCCGGTCAGAACGCTCGCCAGCCGCCTGAATGTTGCATAAGGAAAGAACGGAATGCTCCTTGGGCCGGCACGAAGCCTGCGGGTGGTCCAACCATGCAGCTCGATCATGCAATCCGCCAGGAGATTGCACGGGCCGCGCTGGGCCTGGGCGCGAGCGTCGCCGAAGCGGGACAGATTGCTTCCGGTCCCCGATCCGAGGGTCTACCGCGCGCTCAGCGACCTTGGCGCCGATCGCCTCCTCCTGGCGCTGGTGAGTTCCTGGCGGGATTCCAACGATGAGCTTGGCGTCCTCAATTCGCTGCGGGAATGGAACGCGAACGGCGAGTTCAAGTTCTTCCGGCTTCCGCCCCGAAACGGCGTTGCCGGCTAAGGCGCTCGCCTAGAGCCCGGTTGGCGGGCGCAGCAGCTCGTTCAGCCGCTCGATGCGGATGCGGGCGCTGTCGAGCTCCAGGAGCTCCTGCTTGGCCGGGAGCGGCAGCGGGAGCAGCTCGGTCAGGCGCGAGCTTACCCAGGAGGCGGAGTCGAGCTGGTGAGGCGGCTCGAACAGGTCCGACTGCTGCTCGATCACCCGCGCGAGCAGCTTCACGCACGCCGAGCAGCTTGCGGGGATGGCGAAATCGGTTTCCTCTTTCATCATCTGGATGGAAGCGCGAGCGAGGCCATCGGGCTGCACGCGGCGCTCGAGGATGCGAAAGCGCTGCTCGCCGAGCGCCGTGACCTGCAGGACGCCGAGCTGCGGCATGTCCCACGCAGCGATGCGGGCGAGGGTGCCGACGTCGGCGGGAATCGCGGGCGCGCCGACCTCGCGGCCTTCGCGGATGAGGCACACGCCGAAAGGGGTGCGCTCGCGCAGGCAGGCCTTGGCCATGTCCATGTAGCGCTGCTCGAAGATGCGCAGCGGCAGCCGGCCCCCCGGAAAGAGCACGGTGTTGAGCGGGAAGAGTGGGATGTCGTTCATCCGGAGGCGTCTTCGCGCGCGAGGCCGCGGTGGCGCACCAGCACGCTCCAGTCCTTGCGGAAGGCCTCCGCGAGGCGCTCGGCGAGATACACCGAGCGGTGGCGCCCGCCGGTGCAGCCGATCGCCACGCTGACCGAGCTGCGGTTCTCGCGCACGATCTCGGGCAGCCAGCGCGCGAGCAGGCCGCGCGCGTCCTCGAGCCAGCGCTCGACCGACGGATCGCGGCCGAGGAACTCGATCACCTGGCTGTCGCGTCCGGTGAAGGGCCGCAGCGTCGGGTCGTAGTGCGGGTTGGGCAGCATGCGGGCGTCGAGCACCCAGTCGGCGTCGAGCGGGATGCCGTCGCGGTAGGCGAAGGATTCGAACAGCAGGGTGAGCGCGCCGGGCCCGATGCCGAGGAGGTCGCGGATCCAGTTCTGCAGCACGCGGGTCTGCAGGTCGCTGGTGTCGATGCGGTGGCCGAGCGGAGCGACGCTCGCGAGGAGGCTGCGCTCGTGCTCGATGGCCTCGGGAAGCGAGAGGTCGGTTCCGGCGAGCGGGTGCTTGCGGCGGGTCTCGGAAAAGCGGCGCAGCAGGGTCGGCGTGCTCGCCTCGAGGTAGAGCACCCGGCAGTCGACGCCGCGGCCCTTCAGCGCCTCGATATGCTCGGGCAGCGCGGCGAGCGCCGCGCTGCGCGCGTCCACGCTGATCGCGGCCCTCTCGTGGCCGGCCTCGGCGAGGAAGTCCGCCACCTCGAGGAGCAGCGTGGCGGGGAGGTTGTCGACGCAGTAATAGCCGGCGTCCTCGAGGACGTGCAGCGCGATGCTTTTGCCTGACCCGGAGAGACCGCTGACTAGGATTAACTGCATAAAGGCAGAATTAACTGCATAAAGGCGCGACGAGTTGCATCAAAGATCGTCGTCGTCGTCCGGAACCTGCAGCTCCGCGCTCTGGCGGGCGACGAATTCGGCCATCGAGTCGATGCCGCGCAGCTTGAGGATCTGGTTGCGTACCGCCGCTTCGACCAGCACCGCGAGGTTGCGCCCGGCGGCGACCGGGATGATGACCTTGCCGACGGTCACGCCGAGGATGTCCTCGGAGAGCGCCGCGAGCGGCAGGCGCTCGGTCGGGTCGCGCCCCACGGCCTGGCGCTCGAGGTGCGCCACCAGGCGCAGCTTCATCTTGCGCCGCACCGCGGTCTCGCCGAAGATGGTGCGGATGTTGAGGAGGCCGAGGCCCCGCACCTCGAGGAAGTCCTTCAGCATCGGCGGGCAGCGTCCTTCGAGGGTATTCACCGCGATGCGCGAGATCTCCACCACGTCGTCGGCGACCAGCCCGTGGCCGCGGCTGATGAGCTCGAGCCCGAGCTCGCTCTTGCCCACGCCCGATTCGCCGGTAATGAGCACCCCCAGGCCGAGCACGTCCATCAGCACGCCGTGGCGCTCGGTGGTCTCGGCGAGCGCTTTCGCGAGGTAACGCGCCAGCACCTCGATCACGCGCGGTGCCGCCAGCGGCGAGGTGAAGAGCGGGGTGTGGCTGCGCGCCGCGGCTTCGATCAGGGCCTGCGGCGGGCTCACGGCGTCGGCGACGATGACCGCGGCGGGATGGGCCTCGAACAGCCGCGCCACGTGCGCGCCGAGCGTGCCCGCCTCGTAGGCGCCGATGACCTGGATGCTGTTGGGATGAGTGAGGTTGAGGTGGCCGATGAGGGAGGCGGCCTGCGCGGCTTCGCGCCGCACGGTGGTGCCGCCTTCGCGGCCCGCTATCCAGGCGAGCGCCAGCGCCTCGCGCGTATCGTCATGCAGCCGCGCGACGTTGACCTGCAGCATCCGGCTGCCAAGCTGTGACGAGCTGGTGCAGGGCCGCCGCGTCGGGCGCCCGGCTCATGGTTTCGCGCAGCGCCTTGTCGCTGAACATCTGCGCGAGCTCGGAGAGGAGCTGCAGGTGCTTCTCGGTCGCCTTCTCGGGCACCAGGAGCACGAACACCAGCGTCACCGGGTTGCCGTCGGGCGCATCGAACGGCACCGGCTGGGCCACGCGGATGAACGCGCCCAGGGCTTCCTTCAGCCCCTTGATGCGCCCGTGCGGGATGGCGACGCCCTGGCCGAGGCCGGTGGACCCCAGGCGCTCGCGCGCGAACAGGCTGTCGAACACCACGCTGCGGGCGATGGCGTGCTGGTTCTCGAACAGCAGCCCCACCTGCTCGAACAGGCGCTTCTTGCTCGACACCTGGAGGTCGAGCACCACGTCGGCGGGCGACAGGAGCTTCGAAACAAGGGTCATAAGCAACGTATCATGCGCGGCGCGGCATCATACTCTCTTGTCGTAGCGCTTGTCCTTGTAGCGCAGGACCTGGCGGTCGAGCTTGTCGGCGAGGAGATCGATCGCGGCGTAGAGGTCGGCGTCCTCGCATTCGCAGTGCAGGTCCTTGCCGCGCACGTGCAGCGTCACCTCGGCCTTCTGCCGCTGCTTGTCGACGGTGAGGATGACGTGGGCGTCGATCACGTGGTCGAAATGCCGCGACACCCGCTCGAGCTTCGAATGCACGTAGGTGCGGATGGCCGGTGTCACATCGAGGTGGTGGCCGCTCACGCTCAGGTTCATCGCGTCTCCTTAAAGTGCCTTGCGCTGGTTGACGGGAGGAATTTGGAGGGACTCGCGATATTTCGCGATCGTGCGGCGCGCCACGACGATGCCCTGCTCGCCGAGGATCTGCGAGATGCGCGCGTCGGACAGCGGCGCCTTGGCGTCCTCGGCCGACACGAGCTGCTTGATCAGCGCGCGGATCGCGGTCGAGGACGCGGCGCCGCCGGCCTCGGTGGCGACGTGGCTGCCGAAGAAGTACTTGAGCTCGAAGGTGCCGCGCGGCGTCGCCATGTACTTCTGCGTGGTGACGCGCGAGATCGTGCTCTCGTGCAGGCTGAGCGCCTGCGCGATTTCACGCAGGACCAGGGGGCGCATCGCCACCTCGCCGTGCTCGAGGAAGTGGCGCTGGCGCTCGACGATCGCCTGCGACACGCGCAGGATGGTGTCGAAGCGCTGCTGCACGTTCTTGATCAGCCAGCGCGCCTCCTGCAGCTGCGAGGAGATGCCGGCGCCGCCGGCGCGGGCGCCGGCGGCGAGCTCGGCGTACAGGCGGTTGATGCGCAGGCGCGGCATGGCGTCGGGGTTGAGGCTCGCGCGCCAGACGTTGCGCACCTTCTTCACGATCACGTCCGGGATCACGTAGCGCGCCTCGATCTTGGCGAACGACGCTCCGGGCCGCGGGTTGAGCGACTGGATCAGGCGCTGCGCGGCGCGCAGCGTTTCCTCGCCCGCGCCGGTGACGTTCTTCAACCGCGTATAGTCGCGGCTCGCCAGGAGATCGAGGTGCTTTTCGGCGATCCCGAGCGCGAGGCCTCGCACGGCATCATCTTGTAGAGTTTTTAATTGAAGACAAAGACACTCGCCAGGCGAGCGGGCACCGACGCCGGCGGGCTCGAAGTGCTGCAGGTGGCGCAGCGCGATGCCGAGCTCCTCCATCCCGGCCTCGGCTTCGGGCGGCAGCAGCGCGGCGATCTCCTCGAGGGGCTGGGTCAGGTAGCCATCTTCGTCCAGCGCGTCGATCAGCACCATCACGAAGGCGCGGTCGCGTTCGTCAAGTTTCGTCAGGCTGAGCTGCGACAGGAGATGGTCGCGCAGCGTGGGCGTGGCGGGCGTGGCGAAGCTGCGGTCGCCGTCCTCCGCGTCGTCGGGCGCGCCGCGCCAGCTCGACGCGATGTCGGCCGACCAGTCGGTTTCCGCGGGCGCCGGCTCCGCGGGAGCGCTGCTGGAGGAGGTTCCTCCCTGCAGCTGCGACTGAGGCAGCGGCTCGTGCTCGCCGCCCTCGGCGTCCTCGCGCTCGAGCGCCGGGTTCTCCATGAGCATGCGGTCGATCTCCTGGTTGAGCTCGACCGTGGAGAGCTGCAGCAGCCGGATCGACTGCTGGAGCTGCGGCGTCAGCGTGAGGTGCTGAGATAAGCGGAACTGCAGCGAGGGCTTCATCAAGGTCTGCAGATTGCCGGGTCGGAGGTCACAAAGCTACAAAACAGCTACATCCGGAAATTCTCTCCCAGATACACCCGGCGCACGCTGTCATTATAAACAATCTCCTCAGGATGGCCCGAGGCGAGCACCGCGCCTTCGTTGATGATGTAGGCGCGGTCGCAGATACCGAGCGTTTCCCGGACGTTATGGTCTGTTATGAGCACGCCGATGCCGCGCTCCTTGAGGAACCTTATGATGCGCTGGATGTCGAGCACCGCGATCGGATCCACGCCGGCGAAGGGCTCGTCGAGCAGGATGAACGCGGGGCGCGTGCCGAGCGCGCGCGCGATCTCGAGGCGCCGCCGCTCGCCGCCGGAGAGCGAGATCGCGGTGTGCTTGCGCAGGTGCGCGATGTTCAGGTCCTTGAGCAGCTCGGCGAGGCGCGGCTCGATGTCCGCCGCCGGCAGGCCCTGCAGCTCCAGGATCGCCTGCACGTTCTCCTCCACCGTCAGGCGGCGGAACACCGAGTTCTCCTGCGGCAGATAGGAGATGCCCAGGCGCGCGCGGCGGTGGATCGGCAGGTGCGTGAGCTCGGCTCCGTCGAGGTGGATCGAACCCGCGTCGACCGGCACCAGCCCCACGATCATGTAGAAACAGGTGGTCTTGCCGGCGCCGTTGGGGCCGAGCAGGCCGACGACCTCGCCGCTCGACACCTCGAGCGAGACGTCCTGCACCACCGTGCGCGACTTGTAGCGCTTGCGCAGGCTCTGCGAGCGCAGCTGGCTCAATGCGCTTCCAGGAAAGACGTGGCCCGTCCCGGGTCCGTCATTTCTTCCCGTCCTTGCTGCCGCCGCCCGTCTTGTTGGGCTGGAGCGTTGCGCTGACCCGGCCCTGTTCCTTGCCGCCCTTCCCGGCGGTGACCTGGAAAAAATCCGAGCGCTGGTCGACGAAGATGTAGGCGCCGGCGACCTCGTCGCCGCCGCGGTTGACGCGCGCGTTGTCGAAGAGCTCGACGGTCTGCTTGCGCTCGTCGATCTCCACGCGCAGCGCCTCGCCGTCCATCCAGCGGCCCTCCTTCTCGCCCTCCTTCGGGTCCTGCTTCTGCTTGAAGCGCACCGGCGCGCCGGTGGCGCTGGTGAGCTGGAAGCCCTCGGCGTCCTGCCGCACGACGATGCGCTCGGCGCGCACCGCGATGGTCCCCTTGGTCAGGATCACGTTGCCCTCGAAGATCGTCATGCGCTTGACGTCGTCGGCGCTCATGCGGTTCGCCTCGATCTGCGTGGGCTTGTCGCGGTCGGCCTTCTCCGCCCAGGCCGGAAAAGCGGCAAGCAGCACCACCGCCACGATGGGAATCGCGCGCCTCATTTCTTCGGCTCAAAGCGCCCGCGTACGTCCGCCAACAGGGTGAACACGCGCGACTCGGCATCGTATTCCATGCCGCGGCCGCTGAGCGAGCGCGTGTCTTCGATGATGGTCACCTCACGGTCGGTGCGCACCAGCGAACGCTCGCGCAGGACGTGCAGGAAGCTCGTGGTGAGCCGCGCCTCCGGGCGCTCTCCGTCGGCCTCGCGCACCAGCACCACGTTGTCGTAGAGGAAGATTTCCTCGCCGTCGGCCGACACCGTGCCGCGCTCGGCGGTCACGGACATGCGCGGCTCGGCCGGCCGCGTCTGCAGCATGCGCGGCGCGTGGAGCTCGGTGGTGTCGTCGTCGGGAAAGTGCAGCATGCGCGCCGCCGAGAGCAGGGTAAGCGGGCGGCCGTCGCGGTCGTAGGTCGTGGTGGTGAAGTCGGTGACGATGTAGTCCGGGTCGTGACGGCGCCCGGTCGGCGCGGTCTCGTCCTCGCGCACCATGCGGTCGAGGTAGAAGGTGAGGAGGGCGAGCGACAGCATCAGCGCCAGCGGGAAAAGCCGCGTCGTGCTGAACCTCATGCGAGGTGCCCCTGGAGCGCGCGCTCGAGGGTCCCCTGGGCGCGCATCACGAACTCGCACACCTCGCGCGCCGCGCCGTGGCCGGCAGCCGCGCCGGCGACGTAGTGCACGCGTGCGAGCACCGGCGCGCGCGCCCCGGGCGGCGCGCAGGCGAAGCCGCAGCGCCCGAGCACCGGCAGGTCCACCACCTCGTCGCCCATGTAGCCGCAGTCCTCGGCCGCAAGGCCGAGCCTGGAAATCAGCCGCTCGAACGCCGGCAGCTTGTCGTCGATGCCCTGCAGGACGTGCGCCACGCCGAGCTCGCCGCAGCGGGCCGCCACCGCGGCCGAGCGCCGGCCGGAGAGCACGGCGCACGCCACGCCGCTCGCCGCGAGCATCTTCATCCCGTGCCCGTCGAAAGAATGGAACACCTTGAGCTCCTCCCCGCCGGCACCGTACCAGAGTCTGCCGTCGGTGAGCACCCCGTCGACGTCGAAGATCATGAGGCGCACTCGCCGGGCCCGTTCCAGCGCGTCGGGAGCGGAGAATGGCATGCGGCCGCGGTGCGCTAGATGACCTTGGCGCGGAAGAGGTCGTGCATGTTGAGCGCCCCGGCGAGACACCCGTCGCCGTCGACCACCAGCAGCTGGCTGATCTTGTGGCGCTCCATGAGCTGCACTGCCTCGACCGCGAGCGCCTGGGGCCGGATGGTGCGCGGGCCGGGCGTCATCACCTCGGCGATGCTGGTGCGCTCGAGGTCGACGCCCTTCTCCAGCGAGCGGCGCAGATCGCCGTCGGTGAAGATGCCGCGCACGCGCCGGCCGGCGTCGAGCACCGCGGTCATGCCCATGCGGCCGCGCGAGATCTCGAGCAGCGCCTGCTTGAAGCTCGCGTCCTCCGCCACCGCGGGCAGGTCCGCGCCGATGCGCATGACGTCGCTCACGTGGGTGAGCAGGCGCCGGCCGAGCGCCCCGCCGGGGTGAGAGCGCGCGAAATCGTCGGCCGAAAAGCCGCGCGCGTCGAGCAGCGCCACGGCGAGGGCATCGCCCAGGGCGAGCGCGGCGGTGGTGCTCGCGGTGGGCGCGAGATTGTGCGGGCAGGCCTCCTGCGCCACGCCGGCGTCGAGCAGCACGTCGGATTGCTTCGCCAGCGTCGAGTCGCGCCCGCCGGTGAGTGCGATCAGCTTGGCGCCGCGGCGCTTCACCTGGGGAACGATGTTGAGAAGCTCCTCGCTCTCGCCCGAATGCGAGATGGCGATGAACACGTCGCCGGCCTCGATCATGCCGAGGTCGCCGTGGAGCGCCTCGGCCGGATGCAGGAACACCGCCGGCGTGCCGGTGGAGGAGAGCGTCGAGGCGATCTTGCGCGCGATGTGGCCGGACTTGCCGATGCCGCTCACCACCACGCGGCCGCGGCGCTCGAGGATGAGCGAAACGGCGCCGAGGAAGCGCTCGTCGATCCGCTCGATGAGCGCGCGCACCGCGTCGGCCTCGATCGCGAGCACGCGTCGCGCAAGCTCGAGCGCCGTGCCTCCGCCGCTCGTAGACTGGCCGTGCCGCGCCTTCGAGGCTGCCCTTATCATGCGCGCTGAGTATAGCCCATGGACCCAGGCGCGGTTTCCCTGCAATCGGTGCTGATCGTGCTCGCCTGCGCGGTCGCGGCGGTCGTCGCCTGCAGGAGCCTGCGCCTGCCGGCCATCATCGGCTATCTCGTCACCGGGCTCGCGCTCGGCCCGCACGCGCTGCGCCTGATGTCGCCCGAGCGCGAGGACACGCGCCTACTCGCGGAAATCGGCGTGGTGTTCCTGATGTTCTCGATCGGGCTGGAGTTCAGCCTGCCGCGGCTGATGGCGATGCGCCGCGTGGTGTTCGGCCTGGGGCTCGCGCAGGTGGCCGCCGCCATCGCGATCGTGATGGCGGTCGCGGCGGCGCTCGGATGGGGATGGCAGGCGGGGCTCGCGCTCGGCGGCATCCTGGCGATGTCGTCGACCGCAATCGTGTCGAAGCTGCTCGCCGAGAGGCTGGAGCTCGATTCGCCGCACGGCCGCGAGATCATCGGCGTGCTGCTGTTCCAGGACCTCGCGGTGGTGCCGCTGCTCGTCATCGTGCCGGCGCTCGGGCACCCGGGCGAGCACCTCGGCACCGCGCTCGCGATCGCGTTCGGCAAGGCGGTCGCGGCGCTCGCGATCGTGATCGTCGCCGGGCCGCGCCTCATGCGCAGCTGGCTCGGCGTGGTGGCGCGCCGGCGCTCGAACGAGCTTTTCGTGCTCAACGTGCTGCTGGTGATCCTGATGATGGCGTACCTCACGGCGCTCGCGGGGCTCTCGATGGTGCTCGGCGCGTTCCTCGCCGGGATGCTGATCTCGGAGACCGAGTACCGTTTCCAGGTCGAGGAGGACATCAAGCCGTTCCGCGACGTGCTGCTGGGACTGTTCTTCATCACGGTCGGGATGATGCTCGACCTGAGCCTGGTGCTGCGCGAGCTCGTGGCCGTGGTGGCGCTGTTCGCCGCGCTCATGGCCGGAAAGTGCGCGCTGATCGCGGCGCTCTCGCGCGCCTTCGGCGCCGCCCCGGGGACCGCGCTCAGAGTGGGGCTCGCGCTCGCGCAGGCCGGCGAGTTCGGCTTCGTGCTGCTCTCGCTCACGAGCGCCGCGGGGTTCGTGCCCGAGCGCTTCCTGCAGATCCTGCTCGCGGCGATGATCCTGTCGATGCTCGCGACGCCTTTCCTCATCCAGGCGAGCGACCGCATCGTAATGCGGCTGTCGCGCTCCGAATGGATGCTGCGCTCGCTCGCGCTGCACCGCGTGGCGGTGCAGTCGATCGAAGCCGAGCGCCACGTCATCATCCTCGGCTATGGCCGCAACGGGCAGCGCCTCGCGCGGCTGCTCGGTGCGGAGGGCGTGCGCTACGTGGCGCTCGACCTCGACCCCGAGCGGGTGCGCGAGGCCGCCGCCGCCGGCGACACGGTGGTGTTCGCCGACAGCGCGCGGCGCGAGGCGCTCGTCGCCGCCGGCATCGCCCGCGCGGCCGCCGTGGTGATCACCTTTGCCGACGCGAACGCGGCGGTGCGCGTGCTCGCGCACGTGCACGAGCTCAACGCGCGCGTTCCGGTGGTGGTGCGGGCGCGCGACGAGGCCGACATCGAACGCCTGAGCGCGGCGGGCGCCTCGGAAGTCGTTCCCGAGGCCTTCGAATCGGGCGTGATGCTCGCCTCGCATACGCTCGTGTGGCTCGGCATGCCGCTCAGCCGGGTGATGCGCCGCGTGGCCCAGGTGCGCGAGGAGCACTACGAGCTGCTGCGCGGGCTTTTCCGCGGCGAAAGCGACGAGCCGGGCGCCGAGTCCGCGCCCGCGCGGCTGCACTCGGTCACCCTCGATGTCCAGGCGCACGCCGTCGGGCGGCCGCTCGCCGGGCTGCGGCTGGGCGCCGTGCAGGTCCGGGCGGTGCGCCGGCGCGGCGTGCGCATGAACCTCGCTGCATCCGACGCCGGCCCGCTGCAGGCCGGCGACGTCGTCGTTCTGCTCGGCCAGCCCGATGCGCTGGCCGCGGCCGAGGACCAGCTGCTCCGCGGCTAGGCGAAAAAAAGCCGGCACGAGGCCGGCTTTTTCATTCGTCGCGAACGTGCGACTTACATCTGGCGGCAGAGCAGGTAGGTGCTGACGCCGTCTTCCGTGTAATCCTCCGCTTGGGCCGTGGGGTTGGGGTTGCCACCGCCCTTGATACCGCGCACGGCGCCGGTCTTGCCTTTGCCG
>JBIOYV010000051.1:0-57239 GCA_044870335.1 Burkholderiales bacterium
AAGGCCTCCAACACGTTGATTCTTCCGGCTAATGCCGGCGACGTGGCGGGAATGGTGGCCACCGCAATGACCGTGCTCCACAAGACGCGCCAGGAGCAGGCGGCCGCCAAGGCCTGATGTAGCGATAGTCCTAGCGGACTATGGCGAAGTAACTACAAGAGGATGGAAAGATTCGCGCGAAAGTCGCATGATCCCTACCTGTGTAGAGCAGCTTCTACACCGAGCAGGTAGGTGGCCAGCACGCTGTTAGCAGCCCCAGCTCCGAGAGACCGGATGAACCAGGGTCCGGTCCACGGCAGGGCCAAACAAGGTGTAGTCGCAGTTTGATCGCCGCTTGAGGCTTCACGAGAGGGCACGCCTAGCGGACGTGCCCTCTTTTCTTTCGCGCCAGGACGTCGCGTCCCTGCAGACGCTGCGCCAACTCGGGTGTCACCTGCAATTGACCCTGGTCGTCGACGAGCAGCGCCTGAGTGATGCCCAGGTTTTCGGCCGCTTCTCTCCAGCCGAGCGGTCCGGCGATGAACAGCGGCTTGCTTGCGGCGTCGGACAACGCGCCGGCACCGGGGAGCGGCGGAACGACCACCGTGACCGAGCGAATTCCGCTCGCAGGATAGCCGCTGCGCGGATCGATGACGTGAGCGTAGCGCTTGCCGCCCACGATGTAGTACCTGCGGTAATCGCCGGAGGTTCCGATCGCCTCGCCGTCGGCCAGCTCGATCGTGCCAAGCAGCTCTGCCCTGCCGGGCGCCGCGCGAGGATCCTCCAGGCCGATGCGCCAGGGCGTGTCGCCGTGGCGTCCGAGCGCGAGAATGTTGCCACCGATGTTGACGAGCGCGTTCGCGACGCCGCTTTCCCGAAGGATCGCGCCGGCCCGATCGAGCGCGTACCCTTTCGCGTAGCCGCCGAAATCGAGCCGGACTGCGGGGTTGGAACTGCTCACCGTAACCCCGCGCACGGTCAGGTCGGCCATTCGAGGATGTGCGCGCACGATGCGGGCGATTTCCGAGGGGTCCGGCAATGGGCCACCGGGCTCGTCACGCTGGAAGCTCCACAGCGCGACCAGCTTGCCGATCGCAGGGTTGAACAGGCCTGCCGAGCGTTCCGAGAGCCGGGTCGCGTGCTCGATAAGGCGCGCGATCTCCGCGGTGGTCGCGATGTGCTTCTCCCCGCGGGCGATGGCTTCGTTGAGCGCCATCAACTCGCCGGGCTGCCACGCGTGCAGCTCTCGATGCATCCGGTCGAATTCGCCAAACACGCCGGCCGTGGCGCGCTGCGCGCGGCCGAGGTCCGCCTCTAGCACGGTAATCCGGGCGAGCGTGCCGAAAACATAGGAGCTCGCCCGGTATTCGGCCGAGAGCGCCCCTGCGCATTGCGTCCAGACAAGGGCCGCCGCAAGCAGGCTGACGGGCAAGCGCATGTCCTGCTAGCGTCGCAGGCGCGGTGCGAGGAACATCCAGGCTCCGCTCAGCGCAAGAATGGTCAGGAAGATCGCCACCAGATCGAAGAACAGCGGACCGAGCCTGCCCAGGAACCGGCCGCTGTGGAGATCTAGCAGCACCCGCTGAAGCGAGATTCCGGGCGCAAGGCGCTGTGCGTAGGCCTCGCCATCGGAAGCGGCGAGCGGGGTCGGCGTCGACCAGGCCACGACTTTCGGCGCGCCTGGCCGCCAGCTCAGCACGTCGGCGCTGCTGAACGGGCCGGCAGCAGTCTGCACGACGAGCTCACCTTCGCCCGCCCCGATCGCCTTGAGCGGAACCCGTGGCAATGCGTAGCCGTCGAGCCGCTCGACCAAGGCGCCGTCGGCGCGGTAGACATGGAGCGAGCTTTCACCGCCGACGACCATGAGGTCGCCGATCTCCACCAGGCCGAGCGGATGCGGCATCTTTTCTCCCACCGCCGAACCATCGAGCAGCCAGCGGCCGTTGGCGGCGACGAGGAGGTGACTCGCCGTGCGATAGGCCTGGCGGGGCTGCTCCTGCCGGATGCCGTACCAGCGCGCAAGCCATTTGGAGTGAACCTGGCGCGAGCCGAGGCCGAGGGCGGTGCCGTGAGTCAGGGCGACCCCCGTTACCGCGACGAGCACGAAAAAAATGAGCGCGGCGAATCCGATGCGCGCGTGCCAGCGTCGCAGGGTGCGGATGAGTCGCAGCCTGAACGGCATCTAGTCGCGGCTCCTGCGGTCGAAGTACAGCGCGAGCCTTGCCATGCGCTCCATTGCATGGACCGACAGAGTGGCGCCCGAAATGCCGTCGATGCCGCGATCCAGATGGTCGCCCCTGCCGAGGCCGGCGCCGGCGAACTGCTTCAGGAAGGAGGGATCGCGCACCTCCTGACCGCGGTTTTCGCGGTAGGCCAGCACGCGCACATGGTCGATGCGGCCCTGCGAGATCACGAAGCCCGCGGTGATGAGCTCCTCCTTGCCGATCTCCTCGAGGATCCAGACGCTTTTTGCGCCACCGCTCCAATAGCGCTGGCGCAGGTTGGCCGGAGGATGATCGAGGATGGCGGCGGCCCCGGCCTGCACCTCCCGCGAAAGCCACAGCACCCGCGGAGCGGGCAGCGTCCCGAACACCTCGGCGACGAACGCGTCCGCCTTCTGGTAGACCTCGGCCAAGGCGTGCCCCGCCGGGCACAGGCCGAGAACGAGAGCGAGGAGGCGCGCGCGCATCACGGTCAGAACATGTAGCCCACGCCGAGATCGAACCGGTCTTTCGTCGGGTCGGTGCGATAGCGCTGCACGTCGGCTTTCAGGACCACCTGCGGATGGACCCAGAAGTTGAACCCGGCGCTGGTGATCCGCTCGTGATTGGCCGGGTCCTGGAACAGCCCGTTCGCCGGATCCTCCTGCTGCCTGATATCGATACCCTCGAGGCGAACAAACGGAGCGAAGTCGAGCTTGTCGCGCTTGTAGACGTGGTAGGCGGCCTGCACATAGGCGCCCTTCATCCTGTTTGGCGCCGCGAAGGGCTCCGCCGAGTTTGCGAGGATCGCGGCGTTGAGCTGGCCGGCATCGCCGAGCTTTCCGTCGGCGTACACCGCCTGCAGCTCGAGCCCGCCGACCTTGTACTGGGCGTGCACGTCCCACATGGTGAGCCGCGCGTCGACGCCTTTCAGCAGCGGGCTGGAGGCTCCATTCTGGCCTGTGTTGCCGGCAAAGACGCCGCCGCCGACGAGCAGGCCGCGGCTGCGGTAGTTCAACGCTCCGTAGACGCTGAGGTCGTGCGCATTGGCGAGCTGCCCTTCCTGGTGCGCGCTGCGTACGCCGACAGAAGGGTCGTCCAGCTTGCCGGAGTCGAAGCCGGTCGTGATGCCGACGTCGTAGCGCAGGCCGCCGGCCACCAAGCCGTGCATGCCGACCCCGAGCTCGCGCCAGGTCGTCGGGATGATACGCGTCTCGACTTCGTTCCTTTCGACGCCGTAGTAGGTCGGCGGCTCATGCGTCTCGTTCAGAATGCCGAGCGGAATGAGGAACAGCCCGCCCTTGACGTTCACCGCGTCGCTGAACTTGTAGTTAACCCAGGCCTGCTCGATCTCGGCTTCGCCCTCGTCGTCCTTGCTCGCGACGGCGTGCTCGAACTCGACCTCCGAATGAAATGTGAGCCGCTCGTCGAAGCGGTGGTGGAAGCCGACCACGAAGCGCCTGAGGTCAGCCTGAGTCGGGCGCGTATCGCTCTTGTAATTGTTGTAGTTGAACTCGCCGTAGCCACTGACGGTGGTGGCCGGCCCGCCAGGCGCCGCCGATCCGGACGGTGCGCTTTGCAGCTGCGCCTTCAGCTCGTCGATCTCCTGCTGCAGGATGCGCAGCTTTTCGTCCGTGCTCTGTGCATAGGCGCCCGTTGCGAACGCTGCCAGGGCAAGTGCCAACGCCGATTTCTTCATTGTTGCTCCCAGTCAGGATTGGATGTGGTGGCTGGCTGGGCTGGCAACGGTGCCGGCTGGCTGGCTCCCTTCAGAAAAAAGCTTGTATCGGCCGATCGAACCCTCTCAGGGCGTCAAACGGGGTTCGCGTGCGATCTGACGTGCCTGAAACGCAGACACCATGAGCCAGACCGCGGGCACGAGCACCAGCGCATAGGTGAGCAACGCGCCGTATTGGCCCTCAGGTCCGTACGGCTCGGTGGCGAGGTGCCAGTACGCGTTGTCGATCGGAAGCACGTTGGCCTCCGTCGCCTCGTGGAAGGCGTTCAGCGCGAGCTGAAACGCGAACAGGACGAGAAACACCGAGGTGACCTTGAAGAACAGCGCCAGGTTCACTCGCTGGCCATAGCGCACCCAGCCCCAGGCGAGAAGCGCGGCAAGCCCGAGTCCCGCGGCCGCGCCGATTACGAAGTGGGCGGTCTCGGTCTGGCGAAAGAGCGATGCGGTGACGAAGGCCGTTTCCATTCCTTCGCGGGTGATCATCAGCACGACGAACAGGAATACCGCCATCCATGCACCGCGGCTGTCGCGGCCGGCCGCCGCCTCGAGCCGGGTGCCGATATCGCGGCGCATGTGCTGGGCCGCCTTGAGCATGTAGATCACCATCGAGATCACGAGGACCGCGGCCACGAGGGACAGGACGCCTTCCCAGAGCGGTATTACCGCCACTTCCGCCAGCAGCGTCCCGAGCGCCACCGACACCGCGACTGCGGTCACCGTGCCCCAGCGCACCGCCGGCAGCAGCTCCGCGCGATCGGTCTTGCGCAGGTAGGCGGCTGCGATTGCCACGATCAGGAACATCTCGATTCCTTCGCGCAGCGTCACCAGCATCATCTGTCCCATGGTTGTCCCGTCTATGCCGTCAGAATGAGTTTCCCGTTCTGCGTCAGCCGCAGCCGGTATTCCCGCCCTTTGTGGACGATTACCAGCACCTGACGATGGCCGAGTAGCGCCTCGCTGGTGACGCGCAATGGAAAGCGCTCGATCGTGTCGCCGTCCTTGTGCGAGGGGGCTTGCTTTAGGTCCACAAATGAACGATAATTATTCTCATCTAAGGTGTCAATGGTGTTTCGCCTGTTCTTTCAGAACGATGATCGTTAGTGATCACTCGCACCAGTGAGCGGCCATTGAAAGCAGTTCGCAATAAGGAGCCGGGATGTACGTCTGTGTTTGCAACTCGGTAACGGAACGCCAGGTCCAGGAGTGCGCTCAGGCGGGCGTGTGTACGGTGGACGAGCTGGCTCTGGAGCTCGGCGTCGGCGCCGGCTGCGGGCGGTGCAGGGCGTGCGCCGAGGAATGCCTCCAGGCCTGCGCTCAGGCCGCAGTTCCCGCCTAAGGGCGCCCCGTTCCCGCCTGAGGATTCCTTAGGTCAATCGACCTTCGCGCCCGACTCGCGCACGACCTTGCCGAGGCGCGGAATATCGGCGCGCATCAGTGCAGCCAGCTCCTCCGGCGCCATGCCGCCCGCATCCAAGCCGAGGTCGGAGAGCTTTTTCTGGTTCTCCGGCGAGCGCAGCGCCTTCACCGTCTCCGCGTGCAGGCGCGCCACGATGTCGCGCGGCGTTCCGGCCGGCGCGTACATCGCCTGCCACGAGCTGATGTCGTATCCGGCCAGGCCGGCTTCGGCCATCGTAGGAACCTCCGGCGCCACGAACGAGCGCTTCGACGACGTGACCGCGAGCGCCTTGAGCTTCCCGCCCTTCACCTGGGGGTAGGCCGTGGTGATGTTCTCGAAGGAGAGCTGGATCGTCCCGGCGAGCAGGTCCGGGATCATCGGCCCGCTGCCCTTGTAGGGGATGTGCTGCATCTGCGTGCCGGTCATGATCTTGAAGAGCTCGCCCGAAATGTGCTGCGAGGTGCCGTTGCCTGCGGAGCCGAAGCTGTACTTGTTGGGATTGGCCTTGAGCAGGTCGACCAGCTCGCGCACGCTCGCCACATTGAGGCTCGGGTGCACGATCAGCATGTTCGGCAGCGTCGCCAGCATCGTGATCGGCGCGAAATCCTTGACCGGATCGTAGGGCAGCTTCGGATAGAGCGTCGCGTTGATCGCGTGCGAGCTGATGGTGCCGCCGCCAATGGTGTAGCCGTCGGGGGCGGCGCGCGCGAGCTCCGCGGCGCCGATCGAGCCTGCCTGGCCGGGCTTGTTCTCCACCACGACCGGCTGGCCGAGCGAGCTCGACAGTCCCGCGGCAACCATCCTGCCGAGGATATCGGTGGTGCCGCCCGGCGCGAAAGGAACGATGTAGCGGATCGGCTTCGACGGCCAGGGCTGCGCGTGAGCGCTCGCGCAAAGTACGCATACAAGCGGCGCGCAGACCAGCGCCAGCGCGGCGCGCATCAGGACTTTCATCGTTCCTCCTCTAGACCACGCGTGTGCGTACCGGCTTCCCGGCAAAGTGCAGGCGCAAGTTCTCGATCTGCAGGTCGCCCATGGCCTTGCGCGTTTCCACGGTCGCGCTGCCGACGTGCGGGAAGAGCACGGCGTTGTCGAGTGCGAAGAACTCGGGCGGGACGCGCGGCTCGTCGGCGAAGACGTCCAGGCCCGCGCCCGCGATCTTCTTCTCCTGCAGGTAGCGCAGCAGCACCGGCTCGTCGACCACCGAGCCGCGCGCGATGTTTACGAGATACCCGTCGGGGCCGAGCGCATCGAGGACCTTGGCGTTGATGATGCGGCTCGTCTCGGCGGTGGCCGGCGTGACCACGATCAGGACGTCGCTGTTGCGAGCGAGCGTTACTGGATCCGGGTCGTACGGATACGGCAGGTCCTTGCGGCTGCGGTTGTGGTAGCGGATCTTCATGCCGCAGGCCTGGGCGCGGTTGGCGATGGCCTCGCCGATCCGGCCCAACCCGAGCACGCCGAGCGTCTTGCCGCCGATCGAGGTGCTGAGCGGATAAGGACCGCGCGACGCCCAGTTCCCGCCGCGAAGGTAGACCTCCGATTGCGGGAACTTGCGAACTACGTTGAGGATTAGGGCCAGCGCGGTGTCCGCGACGCACTGGTTGAGGACGTCCGGCGTGTTGGTTACGATGATGTTGCGCTTCTTCGCGTCGTCGAGGTTGATCGCGTCGACGCCGACGCCGAAGTTGGAAATGATCTCGAGCTTCGGTAGCGAATCCATCAGCTTGCCGTCCACTGGCATGGGGCCGAATGTCGCCAGGCCGCGCACCGCGAGGGCGTGCTGCTTCAGGAAGCTGGCGCGGTCGGGCGCCTCCGACAGCAGATGGCTCGAAAACTCGGCTTGCAGCGTCGCCATGGTGCCGGCGTGGCCGCGCGCAGTGATGATGATCTCGGGCTTCATGACTTGAATTTTGCCGCGAGCGCCTCGGCGCCGCGCGCGAGGATTCCGACGTCGGCGCCCACCGCGACGAAGAGCGCGCCGCATTCGAGCCAGTGGCGCGCGTCGCCTTCATTGGGAGTGAGGATGCCGGGGGCGCTGCCGCACTTGCGAATTCGGCGGATGGCCTGGTCGATCAGCGGTTTCACTTTGGGATTGGCGACCTCGCCGGTATGGCCCATCGAGGCGTGCAGGTCCGCTGGACCGATAAACACGCCGTCAATGCCGTCTATGGCACATATCGCTTCGATGTTATCAAGAGCCGCCTCGGTTTCCACCTGCACGAGCACGCAGATTTCCTCGTGGGCGCGCTTTGCATAGTCCTTCACACGGCCGAAGCGCGTCGCACGTGTAGTGCCCGCGACGCCGCGTACGCCGGCCGGTGGGTAACGGGTGTACGAAACCGCGCTCTTTGCCTCCGCGGCCGTCGATACATAGGGCACGAGGAGGGACTGGGCACCGATATCGAGCACGCGCTTCATCGTCACCATGTCGTTCCAGGGCACGCGCACCACGGGATGCGCCGGGTACGGGGCTGCCGCCTGCAGCTGGGTGAGCAGGTTCTCGAGGTCGGCCGGCGAATGCTCGGTATCGAGCAGGATCCAGTCGAACCCGGCTCCGGCGATCACTTCCACGCTGTAGTTCGACGACAGGCTCGACCACAGGCCGATCTGCGGCGTGCCCGCCTTGAGCGCGCGCTTGAAGCGGTTTTGCGGCAGATCCATGTCAGTGGATCTCAGGCTCGGGCGTGGGCGCGGTGCCTTCGAGAAAATCGAAGTCGCAGCCCTCGTCCGCCTGCTTGACGTGTCCGGAGAAAATGGCGCCGTAGCTGCGCTCGTATTTCCGCATCGGGGGCTTCCAGGCGCTCTTGCGCTTGTGCATCTCTTCGGGCGAAATCTTCAGGTTCAGCACTCGCCTCTCCACATCGAGCTCGATCAGGTCGCCGTTCCTGACGAAGGCGAGCGGGCCGCCGACGAAGGACTCCGGCGCGACGTGCAGGACGCAGCAGCCGTAGCTCGTGCCGCTCATACGCGCGTCCGAAATCCGCACCATGTCGCGCACGCCCTCCTTGAGGAGCTTCTTCGGCACCGGGAGCATGCCCCATTCCGGCATTCCCGGCCCGCCGAGCGGCCCGGCGTTGCGCAGCACGAGGACCGATTCGGCGTCGACGTCGAGGTCGTCGCGGTCGATGCGAGCGGCCATGTCGTTGTAGTCGTCGAAGACGACTGCCTTGCCTACGTGCTTCGCGATCTTCGTCGCCGACGCCTTGATCACGGCGCCGTTAGGGGCCAGGTTGCCGCGGACCACGACGAGACCCCCGGATTCCTTCAGGGGGTTGTTCCTGCTCCGGATGACTTCGCTGTTGTAGATGCGCGCGCCGGCCAGGTTCTCGCCCAAAGTCGCCCCGTTGACGGTGCGGCACTCGAGCTGGAGCAGGTCCTCCAATTCGGCGAGTAGCGCGCGCAGACCCCCGGCGTAGTAGAAGTCCTCCATCAGGTACTTGTCGCCCGAGGGGCGGACGTTGGCGAGTAGCGGCACCTTCGCCGAGAACTCGTTGAAGCGCTCGAGCGGGAGCTTGATGCCGGCACGTCCGGCGATGGCGACGAGGTGAATGAGCGCGTTGGTCGAGCCTCCCATCGCCATGAGCGTGACGATCGCGTTGTCGAACGACTCCTTCCGGAGGAAGTCCTTCGGCTTGAGGTCTTCCCAGACCATCTCCACGGCGCGCTTGCCGGTCAGCGTCGCGAGCTTGGCATGGTTGGAGTCGGGCGCGGGGATCGAGGCCGCGCCCGGCAGCGTAAAGCCGAGGCTCTCGGCAAGCGACATCATCGTCGCCGCGGTACCCATCGTCATGCAGGTGCCCGGCGAGCGCGCGATGCCGTCCTCGATCTCCTGCCAGTCGCGCTCGGTGATGTTTCCGGCGCGCAGCTCCGCCCAGTATTTCCACGTGTCCGAGCCCGAGCCGAGCGTGGTGTCGCGCCAGTGCCCCGAGAGCATCGGCCCGGCCGGGAAGTAGATCGCCGGCAGGTTCATGCTGATGGCGCCCATCAGCAGCGCGGGCGTGGTCTTGTCGCAGCCGCCCATCAGCACCGCGCCATCGGCCGGATAGGAGCGCAGCAGCTCCTCGGTCTCCATGGCGAGAAAATTGCGGTACATCATGGTAGTCGGCTTCTGCATCACCTCGGCGAGCGACATGGCGGGCATCTCGACCGGGAAGCCCCCCGCCTGCCACACGCCGCGCTTGATCTCTTCGACCCGCTGCTTGAAGTGGGTGTGGCAGGTGTTGATGTCCGACCACGTGTTGATGATCGCGATCATCGGCTTGCCGGCGTAGTCGCTGCGGTCGTAGCCCATTTGCGCGGTGCGCGAGCGATGGCCGAACGAACGCAGGTCGTTCACGCCGAACCAGCGGTGGCTGCGCAGCCCCTCGGGATTCTTTCGCTTAGTCAAACTTGGCTCCCGATTCCCTCACCACGCGTGCCCATTTCGCCTGCTCGGTGGACAGCCACTGGCCGAGGCTTTCCGGAGTCCCCGTGCGGACCTCGGTGCCTTGTTTCGCGAAACGCTCCTTCATCTCGTCGGTGCTCAGGGTCTTGATCAATTGTGAATTCAGCTTTAGCAGCGTTTCGCGCGGCACGCCGGCCGGCCCGACGATGCCCTGGAACGAGCCGGTCTCGAACCCGGGCAAGCCCTGCTCGGCGACGGTCGGCGTATCCGGCGCGCTCGGCATGCGCTGCGCGCTCGAGATCGCGATCGCCTTCAGGCGGCCGCCCTGTACCGACGGCCAGGTGGCCAGCATGCCGTTGAAGAGCACATCCGCCTGCCCGCCCGCGACCGCGGCGACCGCGTCGGAGCCGCCCTTGTAAGGGATGTAGGTCCAGTTGACGCCGGTGCGCTGCGCGAAGTCGATGCCGGCAAGCTGCGGCGCGCCGCCGATCCCGGAGATGGCGAAGTTGAGCTTGCCCGGGTTTGCCTTTGCGAGGGCGATGAGCTCCTTGACGCTGCTCGCTTTGACGGACGGATGCACCGCGAGCACGTGCGGCGAATACGACACCATCACGACCGGAGAGAAATCCTTCGACGGATTGAACGGCAGCTTCGGGTAGACGCTCGCGCTGATCACCAGCCCGCCGAGGTCGGTGAGAAGCAGCGTGTAGCCGTCGGAGGCGCTTTTCGCGACGAAGTCCGCGCCGACGTTGCCGTTGGCGCCGGGCTTGTTCTCCACGATCACGGGCTGGCCCCAGGCCTCGGTGAGCTTGGGACCGATCTGGCGCGCGAGGATGTCGGAGGTGCCGCCGGGCGCGTAGGGGACGATGATGCGGATCGGTTTCGCGGGATAGGGCTGCGCGTGCGCCAGCGACAAGAACAGCGATGCGGCGAGGGCAAGCAGGCTTTTCACTGGGATCTCCGTCGGGCGGGTCGTGGAGCGAACTCTAGCGCGTTCTTTGCACCATGGCTAAACTGCCGACCTTCCCCTGAGGCTAGAGAATGACCCGTCTCGCTATCTCGCTGTGCCTCCTGCTCGCATCCTTTACTGCGAGTGCACAAAGTTTTCCGTCCAAGCCGATCCGGGTGGTGATTCCGTTCGTCGCCGGCGGTTCCTCCGATATCGTCGGCCGCGCCATCGGCTCGAAGTTCCAGGAATTCCTCGGCCAGCCTGCGGTGGTCGAGAACAAGCCCGGCGCCAACGGTGCCATCGCCGCGGAGTTCGTCGCCAAGTCCGAGCCCGACGGGCACACCATCCTGGTCGGGTCCATCGGCGTGTTCTCGATCAATTCGGCGCTGTTCAAGGACCTGCGCTACAACCCGCTGCGCGACTTCGCGCCGATCACGCTGGCCGTCACCACGCCCAACGTCCTCATCACCAAGCCCGCTCTCGCCGCCAATTCGATGAAGGAGCTCGTCGACTACGCGAAGAAGAATCCGGGGAAGCTCTCCTACTGCTCGAGCGGCACGGGATCCTCGGACCATCTGACGGCGGAGCTCCTCAACCAGGTGGCGGGCATTTCCGCCGTGCACGTACCGTACAAGGGCGGCGCCGCGTGCCAGACCGACATCATGGGTGGACAGGTCGACATCTCGTTCCAGAACCTGGGCGCGGTCACGAACTACATCCGCGGCAACCGCATGAAAGCGCTCGCCGTCACGGCCAAGGCGCGCAATCCGCAGCTGCCGAACGTTCCGACGACGGCCGAAGGCGGCTATCCCGGCCTGGTGGTGACCTCCTGGCAAGCCGCGGCGGCCCCCGCCAAGACCCCGCGCGAGATCGTCGCCAGGCTCAACGACGCCGCGGTCAAGGCGCTGCGCTCGCCCGACGTGCGCGAGCGGATGAGCCAGATCGGCTTCGACGTCGTGGGCAGCACACCGGATGAGTTCGGCCGCTTCATGAAGGAAGAGGTCGAGCGCTGGACCGACGTGGTGAAGCGTGGCGGCATCAAGCCGGAATGATGGGCTTGCGTTTCAAAAAGGAGGGCCTGACCAGGGCCATTGCCGCGATTGCCGCCGCAGGCGGCAGTGAGCCCGTGGAAACGCAACTGGTCGCCGAGAACCTTGTCATGGCGAACCTGACCGGCCACGATTCGCACGGCATCGGCATGATGCCGCGCTACGTGGAGGCGCTCCTCGAAGGCGGTCTGCATCCGAATCGCCGCGTCGAGGTCAAGCTCGATGCGGGCAGTCTCCTCGTGCTCGACGGCGGCGCGGGATATGGCCAGTCGATCGGCCTGCAGGCGACGCGCATGGCCATCGAGCGGGCGCTGCGCCACGGTGTGTCGATTACCGCGCTCGGAAACTCCCATCACCTGGGCCGAATCGGCCACTGGGCGGAGCTGGCGATCGAGCAGGGGCTCGTCTCGCTGCACTTCGTCAACGTGATCTCGTTCGCCCGCGTCGCGGCCTACGGCGGCGCCGACGGTCGCTTCGGCACCAACCCGGTCTGCATCGGCATCCCGCTACCCGGCGAGCCGCCGTTCGTCCTCGACATGGCGACGAGCGCGGTCGCGCAGGGGAAGCTTCGCGTCGCCCACAACAAGGGCGCGAAGATCCCGCTCGGCTGGCTGCTCGACCGCGAGGGCAATCCGACCGATGATCCACGCTGGGGCGTGGTGCAGCCTTTCGGCGCCATGCAGACCTTCGGCGGGCACAAGGGCTACGGTCTCGCGGTGGCATGCGAGCTGCTGGGCGGGGCGCTCACGGCAGGCGGCACCTGGCACTATCCGGAAGGCACCAAGCGCCGCGTGCTGAACGGCATGCTCTCGATCGTGATCGATCCGGCGAAGCTCGGCACCCGGGAGGCGTTCGAGCGCGAGGCGCGCGACTATCTCGACTGGATCCGCAAATCGCCGCGGGCGCCGGGCTTCGATCGCGTGCGCATTGCCGGCGAGCCCGAACGCGAAACGCGCGCCGCGCGCGAACGCGACGGCATTCCGGTCGACGAAGGGACGTGGAACGAGATCCGCGCCGCCGCGGCCAAGCTCAAGCTCGCGCCCGATCGCATCGACGCGCTCGCGCGCGGCTAGACAGAAAGACAAACTACCGGCCGGGCTGGATTCGGCGCCGTCTCGTGCGGCGCGCTGCACAAGGTGCACGACAGCGCGCTCTATCTCCGCATCGAGCGGGTTTTACCTTCAGCCTGTGCATTAGTCCATTGCCGGTGGCCGGGCGCGGCACATAGAGTTCCGCGGCACGATAAAAACAATAGAACCAGGGGGTTCGCTATGGGCGCGAATTGGCTAAAGGGGCTCGGCAGGTCCGCCGCGGTTGCGCTTTCACTGCTTCTTCCGCTCGCCCTGCAGGCCGGCGAGACACCCCATTGGGTGCATTACAAGTGGCTGATGAACAACCCCACGCTACCCAAGAAAGTGGTGGTACTGCCGATCGACATCAAAGTGGTGGAGGTCACCGCCGGCGGCGTCGAGGAGAGCGTGCCGGACTGGAGCAAAGAGGCCAGTCAGAGCGTCTTCAAGGCGGTGTCGGCCGCGATTGGCAAGCAGCCGGGATTGAAAGAGATCACGGCGCCGCGGTTTTCCGGCGCTTCGGCCGCCAACTTCGAGGAGCATCTCGCGCTGTACAAGCTGGTGGTGAACACTGCCGCGAGGATTCCGTGGCAGCACAAAGCGAAGCATTTCGACTACGGAATCGGTTCCGGCCTTCGGACGGTGGCTGAGCAGACGGGCGCGGATGCCGCCATCATGGTCTACGGGCGCGACTATGCCTCCACCGCCGGGCGCAAGGCGCGGGCAGTCGTTGGCAACATACCGATCGTCAACATCTTCACCGGTCCGGCGCCGCAGCTGGGCCATTCCTTCATCCGCGTCGGCGTGGTCGATCTTCGCACCGGCGATCTGCTGTGGATCAACAGCGAGTACCGCGAGGGCAGCACCAATCTGCGCGATCCGAACGATGCCGCCAAGATGGTCAACGCCGTCTTCGAATGGTATCCGGGTATCGAGAAATACCGCGCGGCGTACTTGAGATAGCGGGCGAGGCGGCGCCGTTTTTGCGTGCCCGACCAATTCCTTAAGGGAGTAACCGGCGATGAACAGATTACTGGGGCTCTTCCTCCTGTCGCTTCTTGCCAGCGGCTGCGCCACCACCGGGGACGTGACGGCCTTCAAGGACGCGAACGACACGTCGAAGCTCCAGGAGAGCGAAGGCCGTCTTTGGCATGAGGCCCGCGGCTACGACTCGACCATCGAGCGCAGCGGCCAGATCTACGAGGACCGGCGTGCGACCGCTTACTTGCAGGGCGTGATGGACCGCCTGTATCCGGAGTTCAAAGGCAAGATCCAAGTCCATCTCTACGATTCCACGCAGCTCAACGCCTTCGCGCTGCCGAACGGGAGCATCTATTTCAATATCGGCTTGCTGGCTCGGATCGGGAACGAGGCGCAGCTCGCGGCGGTGCTGGGCCATGAGGCGGCGCACTTCATCGAGAAGCACAGCTTCCGCCAACGCGTGTCGGCCAAGAACGCCTCGGCCTTCGCGGTCTCGGGGATTCCTTTCGCGAGCCTCGCGGCGGTGTCTTCCATCAGCGGCTTCTCGCGCGATCTCGAGCGCGAGGCCGACGTCAAGGGTTACGCGCGGCTCGTCAAAGCGGGCTACGACCCGCACGAGGCCCACAAGGTGTTCGAGCAGCTCGCCAAGGAGGTGAAGGCGCTGGGGATCGAGGAGCCATATTTCTTCTCATCTCATCCGCAGCTCGTCGAACGCATCGACGCGTTCAAGGAGCTGGCCGCCAAGCAAAAGAGCGGCGGGCGCGTGGGCATGGAAGACTATAACCAGGTGGTGCAGCCGATTCGCGTCGAGGTGCTGCGCAAGGACTTGGGCCAGGATCGCTATAAGAGCGTCATCCTCGTGATGGAAGACACCAGCCTGCGCCGCTACTACCCGGCCGTAGGTTATTACTATCTGGGCGAAGCCTATATCCGCCGCGACGAGAAGAACGACTCGCAGAAGGCGCTGCAGGCGTTTCAAACGGCCGAGAAGCTCGCGCCCAATTTCGCCCCGACCTATAAGAGCCTCGGTATGCATTACATGAAGGCCGGCAACAAGGGTCGGGCGCGCGAATACTTCAACAAGTACCTGGTGCTCGCGGCCAAGGATGCCGGCGACCGGGCCTACGTGCAGCAATACATCAGTTCGCTGAAATAGCCGGGGAAATGAGGATGAAGAACACTTTCGCATTGCCGATGTTGCTGGCTCTCGTCGGCGGCTGCGCGCCGATGCCCTATTGGACGCTGACGGACAACGCTAACAGCGTGCTGAAGTCGACCAGCTTCGAAATGACCGTGCCGGCGGGATGGAGCCGGACGACGACCGCCGACACGTGGGAGCAAGTCAAGGTCGACGACAAGCCCCAGACCCTGCTGCTCGAGCAGGTGACCGCGAGTCGGGACGGCCTCAGCATCCACGGGATCACGGTCACCCGCCGCTATCCCGATACCGCGTTCCCGACGATCAAGAAGAAGAGCAGCGCCAACATGCTGCCGCTCGAGGTCGCCGATCTTTACGTCTCCGAGCTACGCAAGCGCTATGGCCTCGAGCGCCTCAGGGTATTGAGCAACAAGCCCGCGCAGATCAACGGCAAGCAAGGCTTCGAGCTGGTCATGGAGTTCAAGAACGACGACGGCTTGCGCATACGCATCGTCTCTAACGGCTTCGTCGACAAAACCGGCTTCTACACGATCAACTATCGCGCCCCGGTCCTTTACTACTATGACCGCGACTACAGCGACTACGCGAAGCTCGTCCGCTCGTTCCGGCAATCGAAGGGCGCGTTCGATCCGCCGCCGGAAATTCCGGGCTGGGCGAAGCTTTTTACCTGACGAAAGAAGGCCGGCTCAGCACGCGGAAGTGCTAGAGGCGGGCGACGCCGAGGCTGGCGGCGAGGGTGTTCAACTCGGCGACTAGGCTGTCGGGAAGCGGCACGCCGTCCCTGGCGCGCCGCGCGGCGGTGAGGCGCTCGGGGTCGCCGGGGGCGAGCGGAGGGCGCGCGGGGTCGGCGGGATCCTGCGCCCGGATATCTCTCACGAGCAGATCGAGCTGCGAGCGGAACACCTCCGGGTCGGTGAAGCGCGCTACGTCGAGCGCAAGCATGAAGTGCCCGAGGTTGCGCGGCTTGTCGAGCTCGCCGTACATCTTGGTGACATGCTTGCCGAACGGCACGCCAGTCAGGTGCGCGCACAGGATCTCGATCATCAGCGCGAGCGCGTAGCCCTTGTGGCCGCCCGTGGGGGCGAGGCCCACGACCTGGCTTGCATCGGTGGTGGCTCGGCCGTTCGAGTCGACGCCCCAGTCGGGCGGAATCGGCTTGCCCTCCTGGCGCGCGACGAGCACCTTGCCCCAGGCGGCGTGCGTCGTGGACATGTCGATGATCACCGAGGGCTCGCTGCCGCCGGGCGCGCCGAATGCAATGGGGTTGGAGCCGAGGAAAATGTTTTTCATTCCGGGCGGCACCATGATCGAATCGGTGTGAGTGAGCGCCACCCCTACCATCCCCGCCTTGACCGCGAGCTGGACAAAATAGGCGCACGCGCCGCAATGAGAGCTATTGCGAGCCCCGACCGCGCCGATGCCAGTTTCCCTCGCGAGCGCGATCGCTTCCTGCATGGCCCGCACGGCCACGAGCTGGCCCATGCCGGCGTCCCCTTCGAGCATGGCGCTCGACGGTCCCGTGCGTTGCACGGAGAGGTTCGGCCGGGGCCGGATCGTGCCGTTTCGAAGGCGCGTGGCGTAATGAGGAAGGCGCACGATGCCGTGGCTGTCGACCCCGCGCAGGTTGGACTCGACCAGTGTCTCTGCGACCAGGCGTGCGTCGGCCGGGGCGAGCCCCAGCTTCTCCAGGCAGGCGGCGGCGAACCCGGTAAGCTTCCCGGAGGCGACCGATGTGTCACTCATGGACAAATTGTAGATGAGCACGCCGCACGCAGCGTTCGCCTGGTTCAGGGCGTGGGGGCGCGCGGCGTTGTTCGGCGCGGCGGCGGCGGCCGCGGCGCTCTCCCTTTCCGCCTATACCGCCCGCACCCGCACCATTGCCATGCGGCAGATCTACTTCAACGCCTGGCACGTGCTCCCGGGATTCACGGTCTTCATGACGCTGCTCAGCTGGGTGGTCATCCAGATCACGATCAGCCTGGCGCGCGACTACGGCCTCGCGCAGTTCGCGCTCGAGCTGGTGTTCCGGGCCGTGGTGCTCGAGCTCATCCCGCTGCTGACGGCGTTCTACGTCGCGCTGCGCTCGGGCGCGGCCATCGCGACCGAGGTGGCGATGATGCGCGTCTCGGGCGAGCTCGACGAGCTTTTCACGGCGCACATCGATCCCTACGAGCGCGAGTTCGTGCCGCGCATCGCGGCCGCCGCGGTCTCGGTGTTCGCCCTCACGATCGTGAGCTGCACGGTGGTGATGTTCGTCGCCTATCTCGTGACCTACGGCGCCAACCCCTCGGGCTTTGCCGAATTCTCGCGCACCGTGGCGCGCGTGTTCGGTCCCTATGCGCTCACGGGACTGGTCATCAAATGCCTCGCTTTCGGCACGGCCGTCGCCGTGATCCCGATCGCCGCGGGCCTGGACGCCACGCGCGACCCCGAATCGGCGCCCGATGCCGTGATGGGCGGCATGGTGCGGCTTTTCGTGACGCTCGCCCTGATCGAGCTGGTCTCGCTCGCAGCGAAATACGTATAGTCCTGCGGGCTATCGACGCACGCGTGGGCGGTAGGGGTCTTGCGGCGGATCGTAAGGGTCGGTCGCCTTGAGGCGCCGCTCGCGTTCCGCCTCGAGCTCGCGCTGGCGCTGGGAGTGATAGCGGCGCTGCTGCGCCGCGCGCTCCGCCTGCTCCTCGCGCTGCCGGTCCTGCTCGTGATAATGGAGCTGGCGGCGCGCCTCCGGCGATTCGACGTTGGCGCTCTTCGGCTTTTCGGCAGGCTGCCCCGCCTCCTGTGGCCGATCGGCGTAGGTCACCTTTCCTTTTTCATCGACGTGCCGATAAAGCTTCTGGGCAAAGGCCGGACCGGCAAGCGCGAAGGCCAGCAGCGCGGCGAGCAAGCCTGCGGGCACGGTTAATATCTCCGGTAGCCGTAGTTCTGCTGCTCGAGCTGGCGCAGGCGCTGCTTCTCCTGCTCGAGCCGGCGCCGAGCTTCGGCTTCCTCCCGCTGCCGCGCCATCTCCTCCATGCGCTGCTCCCTCACGGCATCCTGCTCCAGCCTGCGCGAGTGCGCGGCGGCCTCGCGACGCGTCTGATCGACCCACACCTGGTATCTCGCGTCGTCGATGCGCCGCTTGCGAAGCTCCTCGGCTTCGCGCCCGCGGCGCGTGGCCTCATCGCGCTCGGCCTGCTGGCGCGCCAGCAATTCCTCCTTCTCGCGCAGCTGCGCAGCCGCGGCGGCGCGCTCTTTTTGGACGTGATAGTGATAGCCGAAGGCGCCAGCCGCCGCCGCTGCCGCGATGATCAGCCACGGCATGTTGCGCGCGATTCAAGGGCGCTCCTCTGTCTCGACAACGGGGTTCGGGTATGCGCCACCGAAGGCGAGGCGGGTGTCGTAACGCTTGCGCAGGTTGTCGCTGGACAGCGTTCTATAAGCTTCTTCCACGGCGGTACGGGCGAGCGCTGAGCCGTCGGCATCACGCGCCTGCCGTTCCCTCAGCCTTGCGGTGATGGACTTGTAGGCGGCATCGATCGTTTCCGGCGACGCATTCTGGGCAACCTCGAGCACCTGATACAGCGTCTTTTTTGTGTTCACGTCTATCCCCCGCGTGGGATGGTAGACGAGCCGACCGACCTTGCCTGCCAGAAAAGTCACGGCGCCGCATCTCTCTTAAGGACCTTGTAATAAAGTACGCCTCGATGGAACGTGACGCTTTCACGCCGATCCCCAAGAACCTGCAGTTCCGGGTGGGGCTGCTGCTCGGCCTCACCTTCATGGTGGCTGCGGGATTCATTCTCTATGCGCTGTACGCGCGCGGCGTCTTCGAGGCGACGCAGCGCCTCACGCTGGTATCCGACAACGCCGAGGGGGTGAGCCTCGGCATGGACTTGTCCTTCTCGGGCTTCCCGATCGGACGCGTCGAGCGCATTTCGCTCTCCGAGGACGGGCGCGCGCGCATCGAGATCGAGGTGCCGCGCAAGGACGCGAAATGGCTGCGCACCACGAGCATCTTCACCCTGGAGCGCGGCATCGTCGGCGGCGCGCGCATCCGCGCGTTCAGCGGCAATCTGCAGGACCCGCCGCTGCCCGACGGCGCCGAGCGTCCGGTGCTGCGCGGCGACACCCAGGAAGAGATTCCGCGCATGGTGGCGACGCTGAGGAGCACGCTCGAGAATATCGAGCAGCTGACCGGGCCGGGCGGCAGCCTCCAGGCAAGCCTCGCCAACCTGCGCGCCGCGACCGAGCGCGTGGGCGGCCGCCACGGCGCGCTCGGCGCCGTGCTCGGCAACGACGAGGACGCGAAGAAGGTGATCGCGGCGATCGAGCGCGCGAATGCGCTGCTCGCGTCCATGAGCGGGGTCGTCGCCAAGACCGACCAGCGAGTCCTGGGCCCTGGCGGCGTGGTGGAAGCAACGCAGCGCGCGGTGGACCAGGCCAACGCCATCCTCGGCGAGCTGCGCGAGAGCCTCAAGCGGGTCGACAAGATCCTCGCCGACGCCCAGTCCGTGGCCGGCAACGCCAAGGCGGCGACGCAGGACCTCGGCGCGCTGCGGGCCGAGGTCGACGCGAGCCTGCGCAAGGTCACCGGACTCATCGACGAGATCAACCGCAAATGGCCCTTCCAGCGCGACTCCGAGATTCGATTGCCCTGATTCTGATGGCGTCTGGATGCGCAGGCGGGCCCCAGGCGCCCGACTGGCAGGCAAACGCCGCGCAGGCGCTGCAATCGTTCCAGCGGCACTACTTTTCCGGCGATACCGCCACTGCGGAGGCCGAGTTCAAGGCCGCCCGCAGCGAGCTCGCGCGCACCGGCCGCGCCGATCTGATTGCACGCGCCGAGCTCGTGCGCTGCGCCGCGCGCACGGCGAGCCTGGAGTTCGACGATTGCCCGGGCTTCGAAGCGCTGCGCTACGGTGCTCGCCCCGAGGAGCTCGCCTACGCCGAGTACCTCGCAGGCCGCGGGCGCCATAGCGCGGGCGACGACCCACTGTCCCGGCTCGTGGCTGCCGGCGTGTCCCTGAGGAACGGAAGCATCGCTCCCGCAGGTATCAGCGCGGCGGTCGAGGTTGCATCCGCGCAGGGCTGGCGGCGGCCATTGCTCGCGTGGCTCGGGGTGCAGGAGAAGCGCGCCGCCGACGCCGGCGACAGCGAAACAGCGGCGCGCATCCGGCGGCGCATCGATCTCATCTCCGGCTAGAATCGCCCGCTCGAGGAGGCTGAATGGCGAAGAGCACGCGGCGGCCGCAGCCGAAGGTCGTGCGCCCGGACGATATCGACCCGAAGCACCGCTGGGACCGCCCGCTGCAGGCGCCGGGGCGCACGCAGGTCGATTTCGAGGAGCGCGTCGACTTCCGCAGGCTCCACGAGTACCGCCTTGCGCGCGTGCGTGCCGCGCTGGCGCAGTCGGGGCTCGGCGCCCTGCTTTCGTTCGACCAGCACAACATCCGCTACACCACCAGCACGGTGATCGGCGAGTGGGCGCGCGACAAGCTCACGCGCTATTCGCTGCTCACGGGAAACGGCGACCCTTACATCTGGGACTTCGGCAGCGCGGCGCGCCACCACAAGCTCTATGCGCCGTGGCTGCACACGGACCACTGCCGTGCCGGCTTGTTGGGGCTGCGCGGAGCGACCGGTGCGGACCTGACTTTGTTCAAGGACGCGGCCAAGGAGATCAAGTCGATCCTCCAGGCCGAGGGCGTAGCCGGCCTGCCGCTGGGCCTCGACGTGGTCGAGCCGCCGATGCTCTTTGCCTTGCAGGAGCAAGGCATCGAGATTCGCGACGGGCAGCAGACCATGCTCGCGGCGCGCGAGGTGAAGAACATCGACGAGCTGACGCTGCTCAACATGGCCTCGGCGATGGTCGACGGCGTCTACCAGGACATCGCCGAGGCGCTCAAGCCCGGGGTGCAGGAATCGCAGATCGTAGCGCTCGCGACCAAGCGGCTCTACGAGATGGGCTCCGACTGCGTCGAGGCGATCAACTCGATCTCCGGCGAGCGCTGCTCGCCGCATCCGCACAACTTCACCGACCGCCTGATCCGGCCGGGAGACCAGGCGTTCTTCGACATCATCCAGTCCTTCATGGGCTACCGGACTTGCTACTACCGGACCTTCAACGTCGGCCGGGCGACGCCGGCGCAGCGCACCGCCTACAAGAAGGCGCGCGAGTGGATGGACCGGGTGATCGAGCTGTTGAAGCCCGGGATGACCACCGACAAGGTGGCGGCGAAGCTTCCCAAGGCTCAGGATGCCGGTTTCGCGACCGAGATGGACGCGTTCGGACTCAATTTCTGCCACGGCCTGGGCCTCGGCCTGCACGAGCGGCCGCTCATTTCCCGGCTCAACTCGCTCCGCGAGCCGATCGAGCTCAAGGCCGGCATGGTGTTCGCCGTCGAGACCTACTGTCCGGCGACCGACGGCGTGTCGGCCGCTCGCATCGAGGAAGAGGTCATCCTCACCCCGAGCGGCGCCAAGATCATCTCGCTGTACCCCGCTGAGGAATTGCCAATTGCCAACCCGTACTGAACAAAAGCTCGGCTGGATCGGCGCCGGGCGCATGGGCTATGCCATGGCCGAGCGCCTCGCCAAGGGCGGCTGCGACCTCGCGGTCTGGAATCGCACGAGGGAAAAGGCCGAGCCGCTCGCCAAGTACGGCGCCAAGGTGGTGAACCAGCTCGAGGAGCTGTCCACGAGGGACATCCTCTTCGTCATGGTCTCCACCTACGAGGACGTTAAGGAGGTGATCGGCAAAGCGCTCGCCTCGGGTCGCGGCAAGCCGAAGATGGTGGTCGAGTGCTCCTCCATCTCTCTGGACGGTTCGGCCGAGCTGCGCAGGATCCTGAAGGGCAAAGGGGTCGAGTATCTGGCGGCCCCGGTCAGCGGAAATGCGAAAGTCATCAAGGCCGGCAAGCTGACCTTCGTCGTGTCCGGCCCCAAGGCGGCGTACGAGGCCGCGCGGCCCTACCTCGACATGATGGGAACCGGATCGAGCTACGTCGGCGAGGGCGAGCTCGCGCGCATCGCCAAGATCTGCCACAACGTCATGCTCGGGGTGGTGATCCAGAACCTGTGCGAGATCACCATCCTCGCGCAGAAGGCGGGCATGCCGCGCCACGCGTTCCTCGACTTCCTCAACAAGAGCGTGATGGGCTCGATGTTCACCCGCTACAAGACGCCCGCGCTCGTGAACCTCGACTTCCACGTCACCTTCACGCCGAAGCTCCTGCGCAAGGACCTCGATCTCGGACTCGATGCGGGCAAGGAGTTCGACGTGCCGATGCCCCTCACCTCGCTGGCACGCGACCTGCTGCAGCAGATGATCGGGCGCGGAATGACCGAGCAGGATTTCTCCGCGCTGCTCCTGATGCAGGCGCAGGCGTCCGGCGTCGAGCTCAAGCCCGAGAGCGTCCAAGTGAGCGATGGACTGAGCTGATGTATACCGCGACGGCGAACGTCGTCCTGCCAACCACCATCATCGGCTCGCTGCCGCGGCCGAGCTGGTACACGCAGAACCTCGGGCGGCGCGAGTTCCGCGAGGCGATGGTCGAGCGCTCCTACCGCGAGCAGTACCTCGACGCGGTGTCGACCTACCTGCGCGACCAGGAGGTCGCCGGCCTCGACATCGTCACCGACGGCGACTGCCGTTTCGATGCCGACGTCGCCGGGCACAACTGGTTCTCGTACGCGCCGCTGCGCATGAGCGGGTTCTCGGGCGCGTCGTTCTACAGGGCGGGCGGCAAGGCCGGCTTTCCGCACAAGCCGGGGCACATCCTGCACGACGTGCTCGAGACGCGCATGATGCCCGACCTTACCGGGCCGGTCGGCCGCGGCACGCTGCAGTACACCGCGGTGTGGAAGGCGGCGCAGCGTCTCACCACGCGGCCAGTCAAGTTCGGCACCATCATGCCCGAGCTGATCGCGATGGCGGTGCGCGACCTGCACTACAAGGACTTGAGCAAGGCGATCCTCGCGATCAGCGACGCCCTGAACGAGGAGCTGCACGAGCTCGCCGACGCCGGATGCAGGGTGATCCAGATGGAGGAGCCGCAGATCCATCTGCTCGCCGCGAAGGGGCTCGGCGACAAGGTGCTGAACCCCGATTTCATGGTCGAGGTGTTCAACAACACGGTGCGTGGCCTGCGTGCCAAGACCGAGGTGTGGTGCCACACCTGCTGGGGCAATCCGGCCGCGCAGCGGCTTTTCCCGAAGACGCCGAGCTACGCGCCGGCGCTCGAGCCGCTCTCGCGCATCGACGCGGACGTGATCACATTCGAGACCTGCGGCTCGGGGGGCATGGATCTCGAGGCCATCGGCAGGCAGATCAGGGACAAGAAGGTCTGCATCGGCGTAGTCGATCACCACACGCTGCAGGTCGAGACGCCCGACCAGGTCGCCGCGCTGATCCGCAAGGCGCTCGAGCACGTCCCGGCCGAGCGCCTGATCCTCGGCTCCGACTGCGGCATGGGACGCGAGGGCATGAGCAGGCGGCACGCGTTCTACAAGATGGTCTCGATCGTGCAGGGGACGAATCTGGTGCGGCGCGAACGCAAGCTGCCGGAGGCAGCCTGCCTCGCCGCCGACGAGCGGTTTTCCATGGTGGAGGAGGCGAAATGACTTTCAATCGCAGAAAGTTCGTAACAGCGGCGGGCGCGACCGCGGCGGCGTCGGCGCTCGGCTTTCCGGCCATCGTGCGCTCGCAGGCGCAGCCGATCCGGATCGGCCTGCTCACCATCAAGACCGGGGCGCTCGCCTCCGGCGGCATCGACATGGAGCGCGGGCTCACCATCTTCCTCAAGGAGAGGAACTACACGCTCGGCGGACGCAAGGTCGAGCTCACCGTCGCCGACAGCGGCGGGGTGCCGGCGCAGGCGCGCACCAAGATGCAGGAGCTCGTCGAGCGCGACCGGGTGCAGGCGGTGGTCGGACCGCTCGCCGCGTTCGAGGCGTTGGCGATGGACGACTACATCCGTACGGCCCAGATGCCGACGCTGCCGGTCGCGGGCGCGGAGGACATGACCCAGCGCAAGGCGAACCCCTGGTTCGTGCGCGCGACCTCCACCTCGGCGCAATGCGCGCACCCGATGGCCGACTACTGCGCGAAGCACCTCAAGTACAAGCGCATGGCGGCGATCGCCGACGACTTCGCCTATGGTCATGAGATGCTCGGCGGCTTCCAGAAGGTGTACCAGGATGCGGGCGGCACGCTGGTGCAGAAGCTGTTCTCGCCGCTCAATGCGCCCGACTACGGCAGCTACATCGCGCAGCTCAAGCCCGACGTCGACGGCGTCTTCCTCGGTTTCGCCGGCTCGAACGGCTTCCGCTTCTTCAAGCAGGTCAACGAGTACGGCCTGAAGACGCCGATGGTCGGGGGCATGACCGCCTTCGACGAAGTGGCGGTACGCAACATGGGCGACTACGCGCTCGGCTCGCTCTCGAGCTGCTGGTACACGGCGCAGCTCGACAACCCGATCAACAAGCGCTTCGTCGCCACGTACAACAAGGAAAACGGCTACGACCCGGGGCAGTACGCTTCCGGGACCTACCTCTACGGCGAGGTGCTCGCCGCCGCGATCGGCGCGCTGAAGGGCAAAATCGAGGACAAGAATGCCTTTATCAAGGCTCTGCGCGCGGTGCGGGTCGACACGCTGCGCGGGCCGATCGCCTTCGACGAGTACGGCAACGTGGTCGGCAACATCTACATCCGCAAGGTCGAGAAGAAGGACGGCCGGCTGGTGAACACCAACATCCACACCTATCCCAACGTCAGCCAGTTCTGGACCTACGATCCCAAGGAGTTCCTGAAGCAGCCGGTCTATTCGCGCGACTGGCCGCCGATGAAGAGCACATGAGGAAAAATCCATGACGACCAAGCAGCGCATCAGCTATTTCCCGCTGGAGAAGATGGATGCCGAAATGCAGGCGGAAATGGACCGCTGCCGGCGCGAGGGAACGCCGCGGCCGGAGAGCTCGGCGGTGCGCGCGCACGTGCCGGCGGCGTTCTGGGCGTTCGCGAATTCCTGGCGCGATCTGTTCCACCGCGGCGTGTGCGACCACGCCATCAAGGAGCTTTGCCGCCTGTACGTGTCGCGCTCGGTGCAGTGCGATTACTGCGGCAACCAGCGCTCGATCAAGGCGGCCGGCGCCGGCGTGGTCGAGGATCACGTAATGGACCTGCTCAACTTCGAGAAGTCCACGCGCTACGGCGAGCGCGAGAAAGCCGCGCTCGCCTATGCCGAGGCCATCACCTGGCACCTCGACACCGACGACGCCTTCTGGAAGCGCCTGCACCGGCACTACACCGAGCCCGAGCTGGTGGAGCTCGGCTGCTTCATCGCCCTCACCATGGGGCAGCAGAGCTGGCTGCGGCTCCTGAACATCGATCACCACCAGGTGCTCGCGGGCACCTCGGCATCGATGGCGCCGGGCTACGAGACCGAGGAAGAGCTGCAGCGTTCCAAATCCGATCCGCAGTACTGGGCGAGGCAAAAGCGCGTATGAAAAAACTCCTGCTTCTCGCGGCACTCTTCTTCATCGGCGCGGCCGGCGCGCAGAACTATCCCTCGAGGCCGGTCAAGATCATCGTTCCCTTCACACCCGGCAGCGCGACCGACGTGATGGGGCGCATCGTAAGCGAGCGGCTCAACGCCGCGTGGGGACAGCCGGTGGTGGTGGAAAACCGGCCCGGCGCCGGCGGCACCATCGGCATTCGCGACACCGCGCGCGCCGAGCCCGACGGCTATACCCTCGTGCTCGTGTCCTCGGGACACGCGGTGAACCACGTGCTGTACAAGGACCTGGGATACGACAGCCTGAAGGATCTCGCGGCCGTCGCCATGCTCGGCAGCCTGCCGAGCGTGCTGATCGTGCCGCCGTCGCTCGGCGTCAATTCGGTGAAGGAGCTGGTGGCCATGCTCAAGGCGAAGCCCGGGCAGCTCAACTACGCCACCGCCGGCGTTGGCAGCGGCGCGCACGTGAACGTCGAGAAGTTCAACGTCGCCGCCGGCGTGAAGGCGCTCCACGTGCCGCTCAAGGGCACGCCGCCGATTCTCACCGAAACGATGGCCGGCCGCATCCAGTACGCCTTCGTGCCGGCGGTCTCGAGCATGGGCCTGGTCAGGGAAGGCAAGGTGAAGCCGCTCGCGGTGAGCACCGGGCAGCGCATCGCCGCGCTGCCGGAAGTGCCGACGCTCGGCGAGGCCGGCTTCCCGAAAGGCGAGTCGACCTTCTGGCTGGCGCTGCTCGCGCCGGTGAAGACGCCGTCGGCCATCATTGGCCAGATCAATGCCGAGGTGCGCCGCTCGCTGCAGTCTGCCGACCTCAAGGAGCGCCTGGCGAAGCTCGGCACCGAGCCGATGTCGATGACCCCAGCCGAGTCCGACGCCTTTATCCGGCGCGAGCACGACGAGCTTGGCAAGGTCATGCACGACGCCGGGCTGACGCCGCAATGAGGCGTTGAACATTCGAGCCCAAAAGACGTCGAACCGAAGACGAGGAGGATTGTCATGAAAGTGCTCAAGCTGCTCGCCGGCGCGTTGCTCGCCGGTATTGCGCTGCACGCCACGGCGCAGAACTATCCGACCAAGCCGGTGCACGTCGTCATCTCGTTCACGCCGGGAAGCTCGACCGACATCGTCGGGCGCATCGTGATCCAGAAGCTTACGGAGATGTGGGGGCAGCCCGTGGTGCCCGAGAACAAGGCCGGCGCCGGCGGCTCGATCGGCTCGGCGGCCGTGGCTAAGGCGTCGCCCGACGGCTACACCCTGCTCATCAATTCCAACGCCCACTGCGTCAACCCGGCGATCTACGCCAAGCTGCCGTACGACACGCTGAAGGATTTCACCGAGATCGCGCCGCTCGCCATCCAGCCCAACCTGTTCGTGGTGCCGGCAGGCTCGCAGTACAAGACCCTGACGGATTTCGTGAAGGCGGCGAAGGCGCAGCCCGGCGGCCTGAACATCGGCCATGCCGGCGTCGGCAGCGGCACGCACCTCAACACCGAGAAGTTCATCGCCGCCGCGGACATCAAGGTGACCGAGGTGCCGTTCAAGGGCACGCCGGAAGTGGTCGCCGCGATGCTGAGCGGCGACGTGAACGCCTACTGGGCGCCGATTTCGGCCGCCATGTCGCTCGTCAAGGGCGGGAAGCTGCGGCCGCTCGCGGTGAGCACGGCGAAGCGCAACGCCCAGCTTCCGAACGTTCCGACCACGGCCGAAGCCGGCGTCCAGGGCGCCGATTCGCCCCTGTGGTTCGGTTTGTGGGGACCGGGAGCCATGCCCGCAGACCTGGTGAAGAAAATCAACGCCGACGTGCGCAAGGCGCTCGCGGATCCTGCGGTGAAGGAGCGCCTAGTGGCCGGCGGCAACGACACGATGGACATGTCACCCGAGCAGTTCGACAAGCTCGTGCGCACGGAGATGGCCGACTATGCGCATGTGCTGAAAGCCGCCGGCGTCAAGCCGCAATAGCGAGAACAAGATACGACGGGAGGAAAGATGAAGATTCTGCTGGCACTACTGCTCGGTCTGTGCGCACTACCGGGGTGGGGGCAGACGTTTCCCACCAAGCCGGTGCGGCTGATCATCTCGTTCACCCCCGGCAGCTCGACCGACATCGTCGGCCGCGCCGTGGCCGCGAAGCTGCAGGAAATGTGGGGCCAGCCGGTGGTGGCGGAAAACCGCCCCGGCGCCGGCGGCACGGTGGGCTCCGAGTTCGTGCTGCGCTCCGATCCCGACGGCTACACGTTGCTCGCCAACTCGTCGGCGCACGTCGCGAATCCAGGCATCTACAAGGACATGCGCTACGACACGCTGCGCGACTTCGTCAACCTGGCGCTCCTCGGTGGCGGTCCGAACGTGCTCATGGTGAGCCCCGACGCAGGCTGGAAATCATTGGGCGACTTCGTCAAGGCGGCGAAGGCCAGTCCGGGCAAGCTCAATTTCGCCTCGGCCGGCATCGGCAGCGGCACGCATTTCAACCTGGAGAAGCTCAAGATCGCCACCGGCGTCGACGTAGCGCATGTGCCGTACAAGGGCACGCCCGAGGCGATCGGCGACACCATCGCCGGGCGCACGTGCTGCTACTGGGCGCCGCTCAACGCCGCGCTGCCGCACGTGAACGGGGGCAAGGCGGTAGCGCTCGCGATCTCCTCGGCGCAGCGCTCGCCGCTGCTGCCCAACCTGCCGAGCGTGGCGGAGCAGGGCTATCCGGGCTTCGACTACACGCTATGGGTCGGGTTGTGGGGGCCGGCGAAGATTCCGGCCGACATCGCGGCGAAGATCAACAAGGATGTGAACGCCGCGCTCGCGACGCCGGATCTTCGGGAGCGGCTCACCAAGCTCGGCACGGTGCCGGGCAACCTGACGATTCCTCAGTTCACCGAGTTCGTGAAAAAGGAGCTCGACGAGACCAAGAAGATCCTCGACGCCGCGGGGATCAAGCCGCAGTAGTTAGGCGGGCTTCTACGCTGCTGTAGCGAGTTTCTTTAACGGGACACCGGTGAGCCGCTGAAGCTCATCGAACGATAGCCCGTCCACCGTCTCGATCACGTGCAGCCCATCGGGCTTCACGTCGATCACCGCGAGGTCGGTGTAGATGCGGTCGACGCAGCGCGCGCCGGTGAGCGGGTACGTGCAACGCTCGACGATCTTGCTTTTGCCGTCCCTGGTGAGGTGCTCCATCATCACGAGCACCTTCTTCGCCCCCACCGCGAGATCCATCGCGCCGCCGACCGCGGGGATCGCATCGGCGCCGCCGGTATGCCAGTTCGCGAGGTCTCCGCTCGTCGAGACCTGGAACGCCCCGAGAATGGCGAAGTCGAGATGGCGGCCGCGGATCATGGCGAAGGAGTCGGCGTGGTGGAAATACGCGCCGCCCGCGAGCAGCGTCACCGGCTCCTTCCCGGCGTTGATCAAGTCTTCGTCGATCTCGCCGTCCGGCGGCTTGGGTCCGACGCCGAGGATTCCGTTCTCGCTGTGCAGGATGATCTCGCGCCCCTTCGGCAGGTAGTCCCCCACCAGCGTGGGCAGGCCGATGCCGAGGTTGACATAGGCGCCTTCCGGGATGTCGCGCGCGACGCGCGCGGCCATCTGCTTGCGATCGAGCTTTTTCATCATGCGGCCTTCATGATCGCGGGTGCGACGCGCACCACGCGCTGGACGAAAATGCTGGGCGTCGCGATCGTCTCGGGATCGAGGCTGCCCAATTCGACGATCTCGCGAACCTGCACCACGGTGGTCTTCGCCGCGGCGGCCATGATCGGCCCGAAGTTGCGCGCGCTCTTGCGGTAGGTGAGGTTTCCCCAGCGGTCGGCGCGGTCGGCCTTGATCAGCGCGTAGTCGGCGTGGATCGGATACTCGAGCACATAGTCGCGGCTGCCGATACGCCGCGTCTCCTTGCCCTCGGCGAGGCGCGTGCCGTAGGCCGTGGGCGTGTAGAAGGCGCCGATCCCTGCGCCGGCGGCGCGGATGCGCTCGGCGAGCGTGCCTTGCGGGACGAGCTCGAGCTCGAGTTCGCCCGAGCGGTATTGCGCGTCGAAGTGCCACGAGTCCGCCTGCCGCGGAAAAGAGCACAGGATCTTGCGCACGCGCTTCGCCTTGATGAGCGCAGCGAGGCCGGTGTCCGCGTTGCCGGCGTTGTTGTTGACGATGGTCAAGTCGCGCGCGCCCTGATCAATCAGAGCGCCGATCAGCGCGGAGGGCATTCCGGCATTGCCGAAGCCATGGATCATGACCGTGGCGCCATCGGGCACGTCCGCGAGCGCCGCCTCGGGGCTCGCTACGGTTTTATCGATCATGAGTGCGGGGATTATGGCACCGGGCCGCGTTCCCCTTATCTTGACAATCGACTTTCATTCAAGATTATAAGTATATGAAACTATGTATTAATATTTATGTAATGCTGCACTGGCAAAAGAGAAGCTAAGTACTTGTAGGACAAAAGAAAAGAAGGCTTGACCCTAACGTGGTTTTGCCATTAGAGTGGTAAAAGGTAGCGAAAAGTGGCAAAACAAGCCATATGGGTGGAGCGTTTCACGGAGCGGCTGTCGTTACGCTCGACGCAAAAGGACGCGTCGCTATCCCGACTCGTCATCGCGAAGCGCTGCTCGACGGGGGTAAAACGTTAGTGCTCACTGCGCACCCCGATGGATGCGTACTCGTGTACCCCGAGTCGGCCTGGGAACCGGTGCGCACGCGCGTCGATTCCTTCCCGGCGTTCCACCCGCAGGCAAGCTGGTGGAAGCGCGTGCTGCTCGGCTTCGAGGAGCACGTCGCTCCGGACGCGTCGGGCCGCGTGCTCCTTTCCCCGGCGCTGCGCCTGCACGCGAAACTCGAGCGTGAGGCGATGATGGTGGGCCAAGGCCGTTACCTTGAGCTCTGGGATTCCGGTGTCTGGAGCGCCAAGCTCGGCCAGGCGCTTGCCGGCTCGGCGACTCCGCCGGCAGGCATGGAAGATTTCTCGCTATGAGGGCCGGCCGTGCACATTCCGGTGCTCGCTTCGGAAGCAGTGGACGCACTGGCCGTCGACCCCGAAGGGACCTATGTCGACGGCACCTTCGGGCGCGGCGGCCACAGCCGCGCGATCCTCGAGCGACTCGGTCCGCGCGGCCGCCTGATCGCGCTCGACCGGGACCCGGACGCCGAGCGCGCGGCGCGCGGCATTTCCGATTCCCGCTTTTCGTTTTTCCGCACGCGGTTCTCCGCTCTGGCGCAGGTGCTGAAGGACGAGCGCGTGAACGGCATGCTGTTCGACCTGGGCGCGTCCTCGCCGCAGCTAGACGACCCTGCGCGCGGCTTCTCGTTCAGGCGCGACGCGCCGCTCGACATGCGAATGGACCCCACCGCAGGCCCCACCGCGGCGCAGTGGCTCGCGACCGCAGAAGAACGACAAATCCAGCAGGTCATCCGCGACTATGGCGAAGAACGGTTTGCTAAACAGATTGCAGCGGCGATTGTTGCTGCTCGGGCGCGCGGGCCCCTCCTTCGTACGCGCGAGCTTGCCGATCTCGTGGCGGGCACGGTCCGCACACGCGAGCCGGGCCAGGACCCGGCGACGCGCACCTTTCAGGCTTTACGGATTCACCTCAATCGGGAGCTTGAGGAAGTGTCGCTGATGCTGCCACAGGCGACGGCGCACCTGGCCGCGGGCGGCCGGCTCGCCGTGATCGCCTTTCATTCCCTCGAGGACCGCATCGTGAAGCGGTTCATGCAGTCGCTCGCGCGCCCCGAAGTGCCCCGGCGCCTGCCTCTGCGCGCCAGCGAAATGCCACAACCTGCGCTCAAGCTGGTCGGTCGTGCGGTGCGAGCGTCGGCGCAAGAGACAAGAAGAAACCCGCGGGCGCGGAGTGCCATCCTTCGGGTGGCCGAGCGCACCGCGGGCCCTTTCCATGCGGAGCACTTTCGAATCGAGCCCGGCGCGCGGTGGCGAAACTGAACCTCCTCCTCCTCGCGGTTCTCGTTGCCTGCGCGCTCGGGCTCGTCACTTCGCAGCACAAGGCGAGGAAGCTGTTTTCCGACCTCGAGCGCGAGCAGAACCGCTCGCGCGAGCTCGACATCGAGCATGGCCAGCTGCAGCTCGAGGCGAGCACCTGGGGCCTGCCCCAGCGGGTGGAGAGGATCGCCGCCTCGACCCTCGGCATGCGTGCGCCGGATCCGCGCCGGGTTAGGCTGGTCGCGCCGTCCCGGTGAGCGCGGCGACCCAAGGGCTGGTCCGGTTCCCGGTCTGGCGGGCGCGGCTCGTGCTCGCAGCGCTCGCCGCAGGGTTCGCGCTGCTCGGAGGCCGCGCGCTCTATCTTCAGGCGCTCGAAACCGAGTTCCTGCAGGGCAAGGGTGACGCGCGCTATTCGCGCCTCATCGAGGTTCCCGCGACGCGGGGCAGGATCGTCGACCGCCGCGGCGACGCGCTGGCCATATCCACGCCGGTGAAGTCGATCTGGGCGATCCCGGGGGACGTGGAGCTCTCCGCCGCGCAGCGGCGCAAGCTCGCCGCGTTGCTCGGCCTGGAGACACGCGAGCTGCAGAAGAAGCTCGACGAATCCGCGCGCGACTTCGTCTATTTGAAGCGCCAGGTGTCGCCCGACACGGCGGACGCGATCGCCGCGCTCGGCCTGAAGGGCATCTATCAGCATCGCGAGTTCCGCCGCTACTACCCGGGCGGCGAAGTGACCGCGCATCTCGTCGGCTTCACCGGCGTGGACGATGCCGGCCAGGAAGGCGTCGAGCTGGCCTTCCAGTCGCATCTCGCGGGAACGCCTGGTACGCGCCGCGTCCTGAAGGACCGCCTCGGGCGCGTCGTCGAGGACGTCGAGTCGATTCGCTCGGCGCAGGACGGGCGCGACCTCGTCCTCGCGATCGACGGCAAGCTGCAGAGCCTCGCTTTTGGCGCGCTGCAAGCCGCCGTCGATCAGCACCGCGCCAAGGCCGGCGCCCTGATCGCCGTCGACGTGCGCAGCGGCGAGGTGCTCGCGCTGGTGAACGTACCCTCGTTCAATCCCAACAACCGCGCCCGGCTGACCGGCGCGCAGCTTCGCAACCGCGTGATCACCGATCTGTTCGAACCCGGTTCGACGCTGAAGCCGTTCACCATCGCCGCGGCGCTCGCGAGCGGAGCCGCGACCCCGGCGACGGTGGTGGCCACGGCGCCCGGCACCCTGACGCTCGCCCACCACACGATCCGCGACGTGCATCCGGCAGCGGCCATGAGCGTGGCGCAGATCCTCCAGAAGTCGTCCAACGTGGGGGCGGCCAAGCTTGCGCTCGGGCTGCCGCCCGAGACCCTGTGGCAGCTGTACCAGCGCGTCGGGTTCGGCCAGCCGCCGCAGCTGGAGTTTCCGGGCGCCGCGGGCGGCAAGCTGCGCCATTACCGCAGCTGGCGCCCGATCGAGCAGGCCACCATGGCCTATGGCCACGGCATCTCGGTCAGCCTGGCGCAGCTTGCGCACGCCTACACGGTGTTCGCGCGCGACGGGGAATTGGTTCCGCTGACGCTGGTCAAACGCGGCGTGCAGGCGGGCGGCGAGAAGGTGATGTCACCGGACACTGCGCGCGCGGTGCGCTCGATGCTCGAGCTCGCGGTGCAGCCCGGCGGCACGGGGCCGCGCGCCCGCATCATGGGATGGCGCGTCGCGGGCAAAACCGGCACGGCGCACAAGCTCGACCACGGGGGCTATGCTGCCGACAAGTATCTCTCCTCGTTCGTCGGCCTGGCGCCGGCATCGGCGCCGCGCCTGGTGGTCGCGGTGATGATCGACGAGCCGCTGGGGCAGTATTACGGTGGTGCGGTCGCGGCACCGGTCTTCGCGCAGGTGATGCAGGGCGCGCTGCGCATGCTCGGGGTGCCGCACGACGCGCCGCTCGAGCCGCTCGCCGTGCCCGGCGAAGGCGAGGAGGCAAAGGAGAGCACGTGACGTGGAGCCGATGCGCGAACTGGCGGCACAAGGCGCGATGATCGAGGCGCTTTCATCGGACAGCCGGCGTTGCGTCCCGGGCGTCGCGTTTCTCGCCTACCCCGGAGAAAAGGCCGACGGACGCAGCCACATCGCCGAGGCGATCGGCCGCGGTGCGTCGGCGGTTGTTTGGGAGAGCGAAGGATTCGCCTGGCGCGGCGAGTGGCGCGTTCCGAATGTTGGCGTGCGCGACCTGAAGGCGCGGGCAGGCGAGCTTGCCCACGAGGTCTACGGCCGCCCTTCGGATCGCCTTTGGGTGTGCGGTGTTACCGGGACCAACGGCAAGACCTCGTGCAGCCAGTGGATCGCGGCTGCGCTGGCCGCCCGCGGTACGCGGGCCGCCGTGATCGGCACCCTGGGCACCGGCTTCCCGGGCGCCCTGATCGACTCGCCCAACACCACGCCCGATGCGCTCGAGATCCACCGTCTGCTCAGGCAATTCCTCACCGAGGGCGCAAGCGCGGTCGCCATGGAGGTGTCGTCGCACGGCCTGGCGCAGGGCCGCGTCCACGGCGTCGCCTTCGACTGCGCGCTCTTCACCAACCTGTCGCACGACCACCTCGACTATCACGGCTCGATGGAAGCCTATGCGCAGGCGAAGGCGAAGCTGTTCGAGACGCCGGGTCTCGCCGACGCCGTGCTCAACCTCGACGACGTGGTCGGCGTGCGCCTCGCGCAGCGGCTGGAAGGCAGCGGCGTGCGCGTGATCGGCTACAGCATCTCGGGGGCGCGCAACGGCGGCGAGTACCTCGCCGCAACCCGCATCCGCCACGGCGAGATGGAGATCGAATCGACCTGGGGCCGCGCCACGGCGAGGGTGAACCAGCTCGGTCGCTTCAACATGGCCAACGCGCTCGGTGTGCTGGGCTGCCTGATTGCCCAGGGAATTGCCTTCGAAGATGCGGTGACGCTGCTTTCGGGCTTGCCCGCCGTACCCGGGCGGATGCAGCAGGTGGGCGAGAGGCCGCTGGTCGTCGTCGATTACGCGCACACGCCCGATGCCCTCGAGAAGGTGCTGCAGGCGCTGAGCCCGGTCGCGGCGCAGCGCGGCGGCAGGCTGGTGGCCGTGTTCGGCGCCGGCGGCGACCGCGATCCCGCCAAGCGTCCCGCCATGGGCGCCGTGGTGTCCCGCCTCGCCGACCGGGCGGTGGTGACTTCCGACAATCCGCGCAGCGAAGACCCCCTGAAGATCATCCAGGCGATACGCGCCGGGATCTCCGGCGACTGCGAGGTGGAGCCCGACCGGGCGCGCGCGATCGCGGCGGCGATCGCGGGCGCATCGGATGCCGACGTCGTGCTGATCGCAGGCAAGGGCCACGAGACCTACCAGGAAATCGCCGGCCGGCGCCATGCGTTCTCGGATGTCGCCGTGGCGCGGGACGCATTGCGCCGGGGCGGGCGCGCATGATGAGTCTCGCCGAAGCGGCGGCGGTCCTGGGCGCCAGCGTGCGCGGCGGCGACGTGCGCTTCAGCGGCGTGTCCACCGACAGCCGCACGTTGCGCAGGGGCGAGCTCTTCGTCGCGCTGCGCGGCGAGCGCTTCGACGGGCACGGCTTCCTGCAAAACGCGGCGGCGGCCAAAGCCGCCGCGGCGCTGGTCGATTCCAGATACGCGGGCGATCTACCGCTGCCCGCGGCCGTGGTCGACGACACCCGCCTGGCGCTCGGCGTGCTCGCGCGGCACTGGCGCGCGCGGTTTGGCCCGGCCCTCGTCGCGGTGGCGGGGTCGAACGGAAAGACCACGGTGAAGGAGATGCTGGCGTCGATCCTGCGCTGCCACGCCGGCGACGAAGCCGTGCTCGCCACCGCGGGTAACCTCAACAACGACATCGGCGTGCCGCTCACGCTGCTGCGCATGCGGCAGGGGCACCGCTGGTGCGTGATCGAGCTCGGCATGAACCACAAGGGCGAGATCGCCTACCTTGCCGACATCGCGCGGCCCACCGTCGCCCTGGTCAACAATGCCCAGCGCGAGCACCTCGAATTCATGAATTCGGTCGACGAGGTCGCGGCGGAGAACGCCGCGGCATACGCAGCGCTCCCGGCCGACGGGGTCGCGGTGGTGAACGCCGACGACCCCCATGCGGAATTCTTTCGCGGCCGGGCGGGCGCGCGCCGCGTGGTCGACTTCGGCCTGGACGAGCCAGCGCAAGTGACGGCGCGCCATGCGGTAGGGCCTGTCTCCAGCGAGCTCTGGCTGCACACGCCGCAGGGCGAGGCTCAAGCGACGCTTGCGATTCCCGGCGTGCACAACGTGCGTAATGCGCTTGCGGCTGCCGCGGCGGCCCACGCGGCGGGAATCGACCTCAAGGGCATCGCGCAGGGGCTCGCGGCGTTCCGCCCGTACACCGGGCGCCTGCAGGTGAAGCGGGCGCGCGGCGGCGCCACGCTGATCGACGACACGTACAACGCGAACCCGGACTCGGTGCGCGCCGCGATCGACGTGCTCGCCTCCTGCCCGGGGCCGCGCGTGCTGGTGCTCGGCGACATGGGCGAAGTCGGCGCACACGGCGCGGACTTTCACCGCGAGGTCGGCGCCTACGCTCGCGCCAAGGGCATCGCCAGCCTGCTCGCGCTGGGCGAGGCGACCCGCGACGCGGTGCAGGCGTTCGGCGCCGGCGCACGCCACTTCAAAAGCGTGGAGGAGCTCGTCGCCCAGGTGAGCGGCAGCAGCATCCTCGTCAAGGGATCGCGCTTCATGAAGATGGAACGCGTGGTGGCCGCGCTCACCGGCACGGCGGCCGAGGGAGGTCACTGATGCTGCTCGAGCTCGCGCAGTGGCTGGCGAAGGACGTGCGGCTGTTCAACGTCTTCAACTACATCACGCTGCGGGCAGTACTCGCCTGCCTCACGGCGCTCGCCGTGTCGCTCATCCTCGGCCCCTACTTCATCCGCAAGCTGACCGCCTACAAGATCGGTCAGGCGGTGCGCGACGACGGACCTCGCACTCACCTCACCAAGGCCGGGACCCCCACCATGGGCGGTGCGCTGATCCTGGTCTCGATCGGGATCACCACGCTGCTCTGGGGCGACCTCTCGAATCGGCTCTTGTGGGTGGTGCTGCTGGTCACGCTCGCTTTCGGCGCCGTGGGCTGGGTCGACGACTACCGCAAGGTCGTGCACCGCAATCCGAAGGGCCTTTCGCCGAAGGCGAAGCTCTTCTGGCAATCGGTGATCGGGCTCTCTGCGGCGGTCTATCTCGGCTTCCTGTCGCAGAACATGCCGGCCCTGAACCAGTTCATCGTGCCCTTCTTCAAGCACATTGCCTATCCGCTCGGCACCATCGGTTTCGTCGCGCTCACCTTCTTCGTCATCGTCGGCACGTCGAATGCCGTCAACCTGACCGATGGCCTCGATGGGCTCGCGATCATGCCCACCGTGCTCGTCGGCAGCGCGCTCGGCATCTTCGCCTACGTCGCGGGCCACGCGCTGTTCTCCAAGTACCTGGGCCTGCCCTACATACCGGGGGCCGGCGAGCTTGCCGTGATCTGCGGCGCGCTGGCCGGCGCCGGCCTCGGATTTCTCTGGTTCAACGCCTATCCGGCGGAGGTCTTCATGGGCGACGTGGGCGCGCTCGCGCTGGGCGGGGCGCTCGGCACGATCGCGGTCATCGTGCGCCAGGAGATCGTGCTCTTCATCATGGGCGGCGTGTTCGTCGCCGAAACGCTGTCGGTGATGATCCAGGTTCTGTACTTCAAGTACAGCGGCGGCAAGCGCATCTTCCGCATGGCGCCGCTGCACCATCACTACGAGCTCGAGGGCTGGAAGGAGAGCCAGGTGGTGGTGCGCTTCTGGATCATCACCATGATGCTGGTGCTGTTTGGGCTCTCGACGCTCAAGCTCAGATGATGCGAGAGCCGGCGTTCACGCTTCTTCCTCGCGCGCCCAGGATGGCATTGGGCGGCAAGCGCGTATTGGTGCTCGGGCTTGGCGACACCGGGCTTTCGGTCGCGCTCTGGGTCGAGCGCAGCGGCGGTACGCCGCGGGTCGCCGACACGCGGCAAACCCCGCCTCGAAAGAAGGATTTCAAGGGAGAGCTTCATGCCGGACCCTTCGGCATCGCCCTGCTCGAAGGCGTCGATCTCGTCTGCATCAGCCCGGGCTTGCCGCTCGAAGATCCGCTGATCGTGGAAGCAAGGCAAAGGCGCATTCCGATCGTCGGCGACGTCGAGCTCTTTGCCTGGCACAACGCCGCCAAGGTGCTCGCGATCACGGGCACCAATGGCAAGAGCACCGTCACCGCGCTGACCGGCCACCTGCTGCGCAGCGCCGGCATCGATTGCGAGGTCGCGGGCAACATCGGCCCGGCGGTGCTCGAGGCCTCGATGCGGCGTCGTGCCGCCCCGGCGGTCTGGGTCCTCGAGCTATCGAGCTACCAGCTCGAGACCACCTGGTCGCTCGCGCCGCACGCCGCCACGGTGCTCAACCTCACCGAGGACCACCTCGACCGCTACGCGGGGCTCGAGGGCTACGGCGCGGCGAAAGCGCGCATCTTCCAGGGCGACGGCGTGCAGATCCTCAACCGCGACGATGGGCGCGTGCTCGCCATGGCGGTTCCGGGCCGCAGGACGATCAGCTTCGGCCTTTCGCCCGCCGCCGATTTCGGCCTGCGCGGGGGGAAGCTGGTGGCGCACGATGAAGTGATCATCGACGCCGACGCGCTGCCGATCCGGGGCTGGCACAACGTGGCCAATGCGCTCGCCGCGTGCGCGCTCGCTTCGACCGTGAAGGTCTCGCTCGACGCCTTGACCACGGGCTTGAGAACCTTCAAGGGGTTGGCGCACCGGCTCGAGCTGGTGCGCACCCGGCGCGGAATCGAGTGGTACGACGATTCAAAGGGTACCAATGTCGGCGCCACGATCGCCGCGCTGAAGGGCCTGGCAAAGCCGACCGTTCTCATCCTGGGCGGCGAGGGCAAGGGCCAGGACTTCTCGCCGCTCGCCGCGCCGGCGGCGCAATTTGCACGCGCGGTGCTGCTGATCGGCCGCGATGCCCCGATCATCGAGAAAGCGGTTCCCGGCGAACGCTGCGGCTCGCTGGAAGAGGCGGTGCAACGCGCGGCGCGTCTGGCGCAGCCCGGAGACGCGGTGCTGCTTTCGCCGGCGTGCGCCAGCTTCGACATGTTTCGTGACTACAAGCACCGCGGCGAGGCGTTCGCGGCCGCGGTACGCGGGCTGCCGGCGTGAGCCGCACCTATGTCTTCGCGCGCAGCGCGCCGAGCGCGGAGTACGACCGTTCGCTCGCCTGGGCGGCGCTGCTGCTCGCCGCCCTCGGCCTGGTCATGGTGTACTCGGCCTCGATCGCGACCGCGGAAGCGAGCCGCTTCACCGGCCACAACGCCGCCTGGTATCTCGCGCGGCACGGACTGTTCCTCGCGGCGGCGCTCGCCGCCGCGCTCACGGTGTTCCTCGCGCCGGTGAAGCTGTGGCAGGGCGCCGCGCCGTGGCTGTTCGCGGCCGGCGTCGCGCTGCTCGCGCTCGTGCTGGTGCCGGGAATCGGGCGCGAGGTGAACGGCGCGCGGCGCTGGCTCGATATCCCGTTCGCGAGCGTGCAGCCTTCGGAGCTGGTCAAGCTCGGCGCGGTGCTCTACGCGGCCGACTACACCGCGCGCAAGCACGCGGTGATGAAGAGCTTCAGGAAGGGCCTGCTGCCGATGCTCGCGGTCATGCTGCTCGTCTCATGGCTCCTGCTGCGCGAGCCCGACTTCGGGGCCCTGGTGGTGATCGCGGTCAGCACGTTCGGCATCCTGTTCCTCGGCGGCATGAACGGACGCCATTTCACGGCGCTTCTCGGGATGCTCGCTACGGGCTTCGTGGTGCTGATCGTTTCTTCGCCCTACCGCATGCAGCGCATCTTCGGTTTCATGGATCCGTGGTCGGACGCCTACGGCAAGGGCTACCAGCTGTCGCATTCGCTCATCGCCTTCGGGCGCGGCGAGTGGCTGGGCGTCGGGCTCGGGGCGAGCCTCGAAAAGCTGCACTATCTTCCCGAGGCGCACACCGACTTCCTGCTCGCGGTCATCGCCGAGGAGCTCGGCTTCGTCGGCGTGGCGCTGGTCATCGCCCTGTTCCTCTGCATCGTGGCGCGGGCCTTCGCGATCGGGCGGCAGGCCACGCTGCACCAGCGCCACTTCGCCGCGCTGGCCGCCCAGGGCATCGGCGTGTGGATCGGGTTCCAGGCGCTCATCAACATGGGGGTGAACGTAGGGCTGCTCCCGACCAAGGGACTCACGCTGCCGCTCATGAGCTACGGCGGGTCCGGCCTCGTAGTGAACTGCGTCGCGCTCGCCATTCTGCTGCGGATCGACTGGGAGAACCGCCAGCTCGCCAGAGGGCTCAATGCATAAAGGCAGGTCTCCCGCTTGAAAACCATCCTGATCATGGCGGGCGGCACAGGCGGACACATCTTCCCGGGCCTCGCCGTGGCGCACGAGATGCGCTCGGCGGGCTGGGAAGTCGTGTGGATGGGCGCGCGCGGCGGCATGGAGGAGCGCCTGGTCCCGCCGCGCGGCTACCGCACGGCATGGATCCGCGCCAAGGCGGCCCGCGGCAAGGGGCTGCTGCAAAAGCTGCTGCTGCCGGCGAATCTCCTCTACTCCTTCTGGGAGAGCGCGCGCGTCATCCGCGCCGTCAAGCCCGATGTGGTGCTGGGCCTCGGCGGCTACGTCGCGTTCCCGGGCGGCATGATGGCGTCGCTGCTCAATCGGCCGCTTGCGCTGCACGAGCAGAATGCGGTCCCCGGGCTCGCGAACCGGGTCCTCTCCGGCGTGAGCGACAAGGTGATGGTCGCGTTCCCGCAGGCGCTCGGCTCGGCCGAGTGGACCGGCAACCCCGTGCGCGGCGAGATCGCGGCCATGGCGCCGCCGGAGGATCGCTTTCGCGGCCGGAGCGGGCCGACCAGGATCCTGGTGGTCGGCGGCAGTCTCGGCGCCCAGGCGCTGAACGAGGCGGTGCCCAAGGCGCTTGCCCTGCTTTCGACGGCCGTATCGGTGGTGCACCAGTCCGGCGAGAAGCATCTGCAGGTCCTCAAGAAGAATTATTCGGATGCCGGCGTCGAGGGCGAGCTCGTCGCCTTCATCGACGACATGGCGCGGCGCTACGCCGAAGCCGACCTCGTGATCTGCCGCGCCGGCGCGGTCACGATCGCGGAGCTCTCGGCGGGCGGCATGGCGAGCATCCTGGTGCCCTTTCCCCACGCGGTCGACGATCACCAGAGCGCCAATGCGCGCTTCCTCGCCGAGAAGGGCGCGGCGGTCCTGGTGCCGCAGCGCGAGATGACCTCCGAGAAGCTCGCCGCGCTCATCGGCTCGCTCGACCGCGCGAAGCTCCTCGACATGGCGAAGAAGGCGCGCGCGCTCGGCAAGCCCGACGCCGCGCGCATCGTGGCGCAGCGCTGCATGGAACTTGCGAAATGAGCGCCCGATGAAGCATAAGGTGCGCCGCATCCACTTCGTCGGCATCGGCGGCTCGGGGATGAGCGGCATCGCCGAGGTGCTGGTGAACCAGGGCTACCAGGTGAGCGGCTCGGACCTCGCCGAGAACGCGGCCACCCGGCGCCTCGCCCAGCTCGGCGCAAGAGTGCTGCTCGAGCACCGGCCGGCCAACGTGGAGGGGGCCGACGTGGTGGTGGTGTCGACCGCGGTCCACCAGGACAACCCCGAAGTGCTCGCCGCGCGCGAGCATCGGATCCCGGTGGTGCCGCGCGCGCTGATGCTCGCCGAGCTGATGCGCCTCAAGCAGGGGGTGGCGATCGCCGGCACGCACGGCAAGACCACCACGACCAGCCTCGTCGCGAGCGTGCTGGCGGAGGCCGGCCTCGATCCGACCTTCGTGATCGGCGGGCGCCTCATCGCGGCGGGCTCGAACGCGCGCCTGGGCGCCGGCGAATTCATCGTGGTGGAGGCCGACGAATCCGACGCCTCCTTCCTGCACCTCCAGCCGATGATCGCCGTGGTGACCAACATCGACGCCGACCACATGGACACCTACGAGCACGACTTCGAGGAGCTGAAGGGCGCGTTCGTGCAGTTTCTGCGCAACCTTCCCTTCTACGGCGCCGCGATCCTCTGCGCCGACGACCCGCACGTGCGCTCGATCCTGCCGGTCGTGACCAAGCCCGTGATTACGTACGGCACCAGCGAAGACGCCAGCGTGCGCGCCGAGGCGATCCGTCACGACGCCGGCCGCATGCGGTTTCGCGCCCGGCGCGAAGGCGCGGCCGCGCTGGACGTGACGCTCAACCTGCCCGGGCTGCACAACGTGCTGAACGCGCTCGCCGCCGTCGCGGTGGGGAGCGAGCTGGGCATCAAGGATCAGGCCATCCTCAAGGCGCTCGCCGAGTTCCACGGCGTGGGCCGGCGCTTCCAGCGCTACGGCGAGGTTGCGCTCGCGAGCGGCGGCAGCTTCACGCTGATCGACGACTACGGCCACCATCCCGCCGAGATGGCGGCGACGCTCGAGGCGGCGCGCGGCGCCTTCCCCGGGCGGCGCATCGTGCTCGCGTTCCAGCCGCATCGCTACACGCGCACGCGCGACCTCTTCGAGGACTTCGTCAAGGTGCTGTCCACGGCCGACGCGTTGCTCCTCGCCGACGTGTATCCCGCGGGCGAGGCGCCCATCGTCGCCGCCGACGGCCGCTCCCTCGCGCGCGCGCTGCGCGTCGCCGGCGGCGTCGAGCCGGTTTTCGTCGAGGACGTTGCCGAGATGCCGGAGGCGATCCGCCGTGTCGCCCAGGACGGCGACGTGATCGTCACCATGGGAGCGGGCTCGATCGGCAACGTAGCCGCTCAGCTCGCATGAACATGGCCGACACCCTGCATTTTCGCGAGCCGATGGCGCGCCACGTCAGCTGGCGCGCCGGCGGCGCCGCGGATCGCTTTTTCATCCCGAAATCAATCGAGGAGCTGAGCCGGTTCTTGCGCTCCGTTCCAACCGACGAACCCTTGCTGTTCGTGGGCTTGGGATCCAATCTGCTGGTGCGCGACGGCGGCTTCCGCGGCACGGTGGTGCTCCTGCATTCGGCGAAGAAGAGCGCCCGGCTCGAATCGGGCCTCCTCTACGCCGAGGCCGGCGTGGCGAGTCCGAAAGTGGCGCGCTTCGCAGCGCTGCAGCATCTCGTCGGCGCCGAGTTCCTCGCCGGCATCCCGGGCACGGTGGGAGGCGCCCTCGCCATGAACGCCGGCTGCTATGGCAGCGAAACCTGGGACATCGTGGGCAGGGTCGTCACGGTGGACCGCTCCGGAGCACTCCGAGAGAGGGAAAAGCGCGAATACGACATCTCCTATCGCCACTGCCAGCTCCGGTCCGGGGACGAAGAATGGTTTGTCGCCGCCTACTTCCGGCTGCAACCCGGTGACGGCGCGGCGTCCACGGCGCGCATCAAGGAGCTGCTCGCGAAGCGCATGGCGATGCAGCCGCTGTCGCTTCCCAACGCCGGCAGCGTGTTCCGCAACCCGCCGGGCGACCACGCCGCGCGGCTCATCGAGTCCTGTGGCCTGAAAGGCCTCGCGCGCGGCGGCGCGCGCGTGTCGGAGAAGCACGCCAACTTCATCGTCAATCCAGACGGCGCTGCGAGCGCCGCCGACATCGAGGGGCTGATTCTGGAGGTGAAGAAAACCGTCCTCGAGCGCACCGGGGTCGAGCTCGTCCCGGAAGTTCGAATCGTCGGAGAGCCGGCATGAACTTCGGCAAGGTTGCCGTGCTGCTGGGAGGCAAGTCCGCCGAGCGCGAGGTGTCGCTGAAGAGCGGCGGCATGGTCCTCAAGGCGCTGCGCAGCCGCGGCGTGGACGCGCATCCGTTCGACCCCTCGGAGAAGGGCTTCGAAGCCCTGGCGAAGGAGCAGTTCAAGCGCGCCTTCATCGCGCTCCACGGCCGCTTCGGCGAGGACGGCACGGTGCAGGGGATCCTCGAATGGCTCGGCGTCCCCTACACCGGAAGCGGCGTGCTGGCCTCGGCGCTGGCGATGGACAAGCTGCGCACCAAGCGCATCTGGGCCGCGGAGAAGCTGCCGACGCCGGACTACGAGCTGCTCGCAAAAGACACGAATCTGCGCATCGTGGCGCGCAGGCTCGGCCTGCCGATCATGGTGAAGCCGGCGAGCGAAGGCTCGTCGATCGGCATGTCCAAGGTACGCGCGGCGGGCGATCTCGAGGAGGCGTATGCGCTCGCGGTCAACTACGACCGCGTCGTGATCGCCGAGCAGTTCATCGACGGCATCGAGCTCACCTGCGCCATCCTGGGAAGCGAGGCGCTGCCGCTCATCAAGCTCGAAACGCCGCGCGACTTCTACGACTACCAGGCCAAGTACCTCACCGACGACACGCGCTACATCCTGCCGAGCGGACCGCCGTCGAAGAAGGAGCGCGAGCTGCAGGAGCTCTGCCTCTCCGCCTTCCGCACCCTCGGTTGCGAGGGCTGGGGCCGGGTCGACCTCATGCTCAACAGGCGCGGGCGGCCGTTCCTGCTGGAAGTGAACACCGCGCCGGGAATGACCGATCACTCGCTCGTGCCCATGGCGGCGCGCGCCGTGGGTCTTTCCTATGAGGATTTGTGCATAAAGATTTTGGAAGGTGCACATGTGGGATAACCCGCGGCTCCTCAACCTGGCCGCCGGAGCGCTGGTGGGCATCGCGGTGTTCGTGTTCGCGATCGTCGGCGTCGCGCTGCTCGCGCGCTCGCCGCTCTTTCCGCTGACCGAGATCGAGCTCACCCATGCGCTGGGGAAGACCACGCGGGCGGAGATCGAGTCGGCCGCGCGCGCCCATATCCGCGGAAACTTCTTCGCGGTGTCCCCTTCGGAGGTGCGCGCGGGACTCGAGGCGCTGCCATGGGTGCGCAGGGCCTCGGTGCGCCGCGTCTGGCCCGACCGGCTGGAAGTCAGCCTCGAGGAGCACGTCGCCTTCGCGCGCTGGGGCAGCCAGGGACTGGTGAACACCTACGGCGAGCGCTTCAACGGCGCGACCGATGCGCGCCTGCCGGTGTTCCTCGCCCCCGCCGGCGCCGAGCGCGAAATGACGCAGCGTTACCTGCGCTTCGCCGTGGCGGTGACGCCGCTCGGCGCGAGGCTCGAGCGCCTGGTGCTCTCGGAGCGGCGCGCCTGGCAGCTCAGGCTGGACAGCGGCCTGCAGATCATGCTCGGCCGTGACGCCGACGGCGCCGAGGCGCGCCTCGCCCGCTTCGTCGAAGCCTATCCCGCGACGCTCGGCAGGTTCGCGCGCAGGCACGAGTACGTAGATCTGCGCTATCCCAACGGCTTCGCCCTGCGCGTGCCGGAGCTGGACGGCTGAGCCGATGGCGAGAGACAGCAAGGACCTCATCGTGGCGCTGGACATCGGGACCTCCAAGGTCGCGTGCCTGGTGGCGGAGCTGCGCGCCGACGGCTCGCTCGAGATCCTCGGCATGGGCGGCCACGAGTCGAAGGGCCTGAAGAAGGGCGTGGTGGTGAACATCGAGGCGACCGTCGCCGCCATCCAGCGCGCGCTGGAGGAGGCCGAGCTGATGGCCGACTGCAAGATCGCCTCGGCCTTCGTCGGCATCGCCGGCAGCCATATCCGCAGCTTCAACTCGACCGGCATGGTGGCGATCAAGGACCGCGAGGTCGGGGCGCTGGACGTGGAGCGCGCCATCGAGACCGCCAAGGCGGTGAACATTCCCACCGACCAGCAGATCCTGCACGTGCTGCGCCAGGAATTCATCATCGACGGCCAGGAGGACGTGCGCGAGCCGATCGGCATGTCCGGGGTGCGCCTCGAGGTCAAGGTGCACATCGTGACCGGCGCGGTGTCTGCCGCGCAGAACATCGTAAAGTGCGTGCGCCGCTGCGGGCTGGAAGTGAACGATCTCATCCTGCAGCCGCTCGCCTCGTCGCGCGCGGTGCTGTCCGAGGACGAGAAGGATCTCGGGGTCTGCCTGCTCGACGTCGGCGGCGGCACCACCGACATCGCCATCTTTACCCACGGCGCCATCCGTCACACCGCGGTGATCCCGATCGCCGGCGACCAGATCACCAACGATATCGCCATGGCGCTGCGCACGCCCACGGCCGACGCCGAGGCGATCAAGACGCGTCACGGCGTGGCGCTGCGTCAGCTCGCCGAGGCCGGCGACCTGATCGAGGTGCCCGGCATCGGCGAGCGCTCGCCGCGCTCCATGTCGCGCCAGACCCTCGCCGAGGTGATCGAGCCGCGCGCCGAGGAGCTGTTCTCGCTGGTGCAGCAGGTGCTGCGCGAGTCCGGGTTCGAGGAGCTGCTGTCGAGCGGCGTGGTGCTGACCGGCGGCTCTTCGACCATGCACGGGATGGTGGAGCTGGGCGAGGAGATCTTCCACATGCCGGTGCGCCTGGGGCTGCCGCGCTACCAGGGCGGCCTCGCCGACGTGGTGCGCTCGCCGCGCTACGCCACCGCCGTCGGGCTTCTCTTCGAGGGCGCATCGCAGGTGCAGCACGGGCAGCTTTCGCGCCAGAGCGGGTCGTTCAAGGCCGTGCTCGGGCGCATGAGGGAGTGGTTTCAGCGCAATTTCTAGAGGTTTTGAAGCGTAACTACAGGCAAGGAGACAACAACAATGTTCGAGATCGTAGACAGCGAGGTAAGCGGCCCGATCATCAAGGTGATCGGGGTAGGCGGCGCCGGCGGCAACGCCGTGAACCACATGATCGACCAGGGCGTGCAGGGCGTGGAGTTCATCGCGGTCAACACCGACGCGCAGGTGCTCTCGCGCAACAAGGCGGCGAACCAGATCCAGCTCGGCTCGAGCGGCCTGGGCGCCGGTGCGAAGCCCGAGGAGGCGCGGGCGGTGGCGCTCGCCGACCGCGACCGCATCGAGGAGGCGGTGGCCGGCGCGCACATGGTGTTCATCACCGCCGGCATGGGCGGGGGCACGGGAACCGGCGCCGCGCCGGTGATCGCCGAAGTGGCGCGCTCGCTCGGCATCCTGACGGTCGCGGTGGTGACCATGCCGTTCTCCTTCGAGGGCTCGAAGCGCATGAAGATCGCCGAGCGCGGCATCGAGGAGCTCGGCCCGCACGTCGACTCGCTCATCGTGATCCTGAACGACAAGCTCGAGGAGGTGCTGGGCGAAGACGTGACGCAGGAAGACGCCTTCTGCGCCGCCGACGATGTGCTCAACAACGCGGTCGCCGGGATCGCGGAGATCATCAACAATCCGGGCCTGGTCAACGTCGACTTCCAGGATGTGCGCACGGTGATGTCCGAGCAGGGCATGGCGATGATGGGCTCGGCGATGGCGAGCGGCATCGACCGCGCGCGCATCGCGGCGGAGCAGGCGATCGCGTGTCCGCTGCTCGAAGGCGTGAACCTCGCAGGCGCGCGCGGCGTGCTCGTGAACATCACCGCGTCGAAGGCGAGCCTGAAGCTGCGCGAGACGAAGGAAGTCATGAACATCGTGCGCACCTTCGCGGCGGAGGACGCCACCATCATCTACGGCGGCGTGTACGACGACGCGCTGGCCGAAGGCCTGCGCGTGACGGTGGTGGCGACGGGACTCGGGCTGGCCGCGGCGGCGAAGCAGCCCAAGCCGCAGCTCGTGCTCAACAACGTCGCGGCCCAGAAGACCGGGACCGACAATCTGCCGGGCCCGGTCGACTATCACCAGCTCGACGCGCCCGCGGTCATCCGGCGCAACCGCGCTTCGACGGTCGAAGCGCTGCAGCAGTCGGGGGTCGACAAGTACGACATTCCCGCCTTCCTGCGCAAGCAGGCTGACTAGGGCGACAGCATCGGCGGCGGAACGCTCAACCTTGCCGGGCGTTCCGCCCTCCAGCGGTCTTTCGAGCTAGAATTGCAGCAGCAGCAGAGGTGATCCGGCAGCAGAAGTGATCCGGAAGTGGTCCACACATGCTTCGGCAACGCACCCTCAAATCTCTTATCAGCGCGTCCGGCGTCGGTTTGCACACCGGGCGCAAGGTGCGCATCACGCTGCGACCCGCGCCGCCGGATACCGGCATCGTGTTCCGCCGCGTCGACCTCGACCCGGCGATCGACATCCCGGCGCGCGCCGAGCTCGTCGGCGAAGCCCGCCTCGCCTCCACGCTGGTCCAGGGCGACGTAAAGGTCCACACCGTCGAGCACCTCATGTCCGCGTTCGGCGGGCTGGGCGTCGACAACGCCTATGTCGAGCTCGACGCGGCCGAGCTGCCGATCATGGACGGCAGCGCGTCGCCCTATGTCCTGCTCGCGCAGCAGGCGGGCATCGAGGAGCAGCCGGCGCCCAAGCGATTCCTCCGCGTCAGGCGCAGGGTCGACGTGGGCGAAGGCGACAAGTGGGCACGCCTGGAGCCCTACGACGGCTATCGCCTGTCGTTCTCGATCGAGTTCCGCCACCCGGTGATCGAACGCACCACGCAGGCGGTGACCGTCGACTTCGCCGAGACCTCGTACCTCAAGGAGATCGCGCGCGCGCGCACTTTCGGCTTCATGCACGAGGTGGAGCAGCTGCGCGACGACGGCCTCGTTCTGGGCGGCGGCCTCGAAAATGCGGTGGTGCTCGACGAATACCGCGTGCTCAACAGCGACGGGCTGCGCTTCGCGGACGAGTTCATCCGCCACAAGCTGCTCGACGCGATCGGCGACCTGTATCTGCTCGGCAAGCCTCTGCTCGCCTCATACAGCGCGCACAAGTCGGGGCACGCGCTCAACAACAGGCTGCTGCGCGCCCTGCTCGCCGACGCGACGGCGCTGGAAGAGGTCGTGTTCGAGCGCGCGGAGGATGCACCGGCAGGCGTGGTCCGCCTCGCCGCCCAGTACGCCTAGCTTGCAGGGCGTTCCAAAGGATTTGTCAGGTACGCGGCCTACGCCCTGTGGTTCGTGCCGGGCCCGGTCGCGGCGGAGGCACTATTTCACGCCGGATGGCGCCGCAACGCACGAGGAGCCGCTCGAGCGCGTCGCGCGCCGGAGAGGCGCTCATGCCTTCGTAAAGCTGCCGTAAGGTATCGATCGTAGGTGTGGATAACTGCGCTGTTTTTTGCGACGCGGCAGCCGCGCTCCGTGATGCGTTTGGTTGCACCCTCACCACGACTGAACTAACCTGCCAGCGCTGGTCGGACAAGAAGCGACACAGGGACGGAGCCAGCAGCCGCAGCTTCGCCGCGGCTGCGGAATGAGCCGCAGAAAGGACTATCTCTCCCTCCCTCAAGTTGACCACCCGGGCCTGGCTCGCCAGGTCCGCAGACAGGAAACGCCGCACCAGCCCCGAAAGCGCGCCAAGGTCGCGCGCCTTCGAGACGAGCGGTTGCAGGTCGCGCTCGGCCGAGAGGATGCGGTCGAGTTTGGATAGGCGCACGGGGGATAGAGAAGCGGGAGGTTGTAGGTGCAGATTATCCTGATCTCTGACCGGCTGGCAAAAACGAGGTCGGTCTCGCTGTCGTCACGGCATCTGGTCGGAACGGCCGTTGCCGCGATGATGGCGGTCTGCGTTTCGACCGTGGGCCTGTACTGGCTGACGCTGCGTTACGCCGACACCCGCATCCCCGGATTACAGCAGCTGATCCTCGCGGCGAGCGAGTCCGAAGCCGAACGCGACCGGACTTTCGTGCAGCAGAACCTCAACGCGATGGCAGTCAAGCTCGGCGAGATGCAGGCGCAGCTCACGCGCCTGGACGCCCTGGGCGAGCGCCTGTCGTCGCTCGCCGGCTTCCGGCCGCACGAATTCCGCTTTTCCGAAGCGCCGGGCCTGGGCGGCGCGGCCCCGACCCTGATGCCGCCGCAGAACCTCTCGCTCGCCGAGTTCAGCGACAAGCTCTCGCTGCTCGCGCGCAACGTCGAGACGCGCGCCGACATGCTGGGCGTGCTCGACGCGCAGCTCTTCGAGCAGGCGGTGAAGAAGCGGATGCTCCCTACGATGCTGCCGGTGAAGGCCCCGTACAACGCCTCTGGCTTCGGCCGCCGGGTCGATCCGTTTACCGGCCAATGGGCGATGCACGAAGGCATCGACTTTCTCGCCGACGCCGGCTCGCCGATCGCCGCGGCGGCCGCCGGCGTGGTCGTGTTCGCGGGCTTGCATCCGCAATACGGCTACATGGTCGACATCGACCACGGCAACGACCTCGTCACACGCTACGCACACCAGTCGAGGCTTTATGTGAAGGAAGGCGACGTCGTGCAGCGAGGCCATAAGATCGGCGAAGTAGGCTCCACCGGCCGCTCGACCGGTCCGCACCTGCATTTCGAGGTGCGCTACCGCGGTTCGGCGCAGAACCCCACCAAGTTCCTGGTGTCGAACTCAGCGTCCGCGCAGGCGCGGGCCAAGTAGCAGTCCGGGTTTCCGGATAAAATCAACGGTTTTTGCGGCTCCGGAGGGTACGTAACCTTCCCGGGGTGCGTCTACATAAGCGCCCAACCTTCAAGTGCTCCGGAAGATATTTGAGTTTCTCCTTAGCCTCCCGACACGGATATTTGGCAGTCGCAACGAGCGACTCCTAAAGCAGTACTCCGCAGTAGTGGTGCAGGTCAACGCGCTCGAGCCCGCTCTCGCCAAGCTGTCCGATCCGGAGCTGCGGGGGAGAACCGAGGAGCTGAAGAAGCGCTTCGCCGAGGGCGCCACGCTCGACGAGCTCCTGCCCGAGGCCTTCGCCGTGGTGCGCGAGGCGTCGAGGCGCACGCTGCACATGCGCCACTTCGACGTGCAGCTGATCGGCGGCATGGTGCTCCACCACGGCAAGATCGCCGAGATGAAGACCGGCGAGGGCAAGACGCTGGTCGCCACGCTTCCGGCCTACCTCAACGCGCTCAGCGGCAAGGGCGTCCACATCGTGACGGTGAACGACTACCTCGCGCGCCGCGACGCCGAGTGGATGGGCAAGATCTTCAAGTTCCTCGGGCTCACCGTCGGCGTCAACCTGCCGTACCACGAGCTGGACCCCGAGGAGCGCAATGCGACCAAGCGCGCGGCCTACGCCGCCGACATCACCTACGGCACCAACAACGAGTTCGGCTTCGACTACCTGCGCGACAACATGGCGATGCACGTCACGGAGCGCTTCCAGCGGGGCCTGCCTTTCGCCATCGTCGACGAGGTCGATTCGATCCTGATCGACGAGGCGCGCACCCCGCTCATCATCTCGGGCCAGGCCGAGGACCGGACCGAGATCTACCAGCGGATGAATCAGGTGCCGCCGCTCCTCACCCGGCAGAAGGAGGAGAAGAAGCCCGACCAGCCCGAGCCCCCGGGCGACTTCTACGTGGACGAGAAGAACCACCAGATCGTGCTCTCGGAGGCGGGCCACCAGCATGCCGAGGAGATCCTGGCGCGCCTGGGCATGCTGCCGGAGGGCGCGAGCCTGTACGAGCCGGCGTACATCAATCTCTTCCATCACCTCACGGCGGCGCTGCGCGCCCACCATCTCTTCCACCGCGACCAGCACTACGTGGTGCAGGGCGACGAGGTCATCATCGTCGACGAGTTCACCGGCCGCCTGATGCACGGCCGGCGCTGGTCCGACGGCCTGCACCAGGCGGTCGAGGCAAAGGAGGGCGCGGGCATCCAGAACGAGAACCAGACCCTCGCCTCGATCACCTTCCAGAATTACTTCCGCATGTACGGCAAGCTCGCCGGCATGACCGGAACCGCCGACACCGAGGCCTACGAGTTCCAGCAGATCTACGGCCTCGAGGTCGTGGTGATTCCGACCCACCAGCCGATGATCCGGGCCGACCGGCTCGACCAGGTCTACCGCACCTCGAAGGAGAAGTACCGGGCGGTGATCAACGACATCAAGGACTGCCAGGCGCGCAGCCAGCCGGTGCTCGTCGGCACGACCTCGATCGAGAACTCGGAGCTGCTGTCGGCGGCGCTGCAGAAGGAGAAGCTCGCGCACCAGGTGCTGAACGCCAAGCAGCACGAGCGCGAGGCGCAGATCGTCGCCCAGGCGGGGCGGCCGAAGATGATCACCATCGCCACCAACATGGCCGGGCGCGGCACCGACATCGTGCTCGGCGGCAACGTCGAAAAGCAGTGCGATTTCGTCGAAGCCGACGACAAGCTCGCGCCCGAGGAGAAGAAGGCCCGGGTCGAGACGCTGCGCGGCGAATGGCAGCAGCTCCACGACCAGGTGGTGAAGGCGGGCGGGCTGCACATCATCGGCACCGAGCGCCACGAGTCGCGGCGCGTCGACAACCAGCTGCGCGGCCGCTCCGGGCGCCAGGGCGACCCGGGCAGCTCGCGCTTCTACATGTCGCTCGAGGACCCGCTGCTGCGCATCTTCGCCGGCGAGCGCATCAACCGCATCATGGTGATGCTGAAGATGCCCGAGGGCGAGGCGATCGAGCACACCATGGTCACGCGCTCCATCGAGAGCGCGCAGAGGAAGGTCGAGGCGCGCAACTTCGACATCCGCAAGCAGCTGCTCGAATACGACGACGTCGCCAACGACCAGAGGAAGGAGATCTACGCCCTGCGCAACGAGCTCCTCGAGGCGCGCGAGGACGTGTCGCAGCGGCTCGCCGACCTGCGCGCCGGCGTGGTGGCGGACCTTTTCCGCACCTACGTGCCCCCGGAGAGCGTGGAGGAGCAGTGGGACATCCCCGGCCTCGAGCGCACGCTCAAGGCCGAGCTCAATCTCGAGCTTCCGGTGCGCAGCTGGCTCGACGCCGAGTCCGAGCTTTCCGAGGACGCCGTCCTTGAGCGCATCACCGAGAGCGCAAACGCCGCCTATGCGGCGAAAATCCCGGCGGGTGCCGAGGAGCAGTTCCGCTCCTACGAACGCTACACGATGCTCCAGATCCTGGACGCGCACTGGCGCGAGCACCTCGCGGCGCTCGACCACCTGCGCCAGGGCATCCACCTGCGCGGCTACGCGCAGAAGAACCCGAAGCAGGAGTACAAGCGCGAAGCGTTCGAGCTGTTCGGCGTCATGGTCGAGTCGGTCAAGCTCGAGGTGATCAAGCATCTGACCGCGATCCAGGTGAGGACCCGCGATGAAGTGCCGCCCGTCGACGACCAGCAACACGTCGAGAACGTGCGCGCGCAGCGCGGCGAGTTCGACGAGCCGGCGGCCGACGGCAACGGCAACGGCGACGTGGCGATCGCCGAGGCGGCGACGAAGAAGCGGCCCGTGACCCGCGCCATGCAGAAGGTCGGCCGCAACGACCCCTGCCCCTGCGGCTCGGGGAAGAAATTCAAGCACTGCCACGGCAAGCTTGCATAGGGAGACGAAGTCATGGCGGTGAACCTGCCGCCGCCGGATCCGGCCTCGCTGCATCCGGTTGCCGGCGTGGAGCTCGGCGTCGCCATGGCCGGCATCAAGAAGCCGGATCGCCGCGATCTGCTGGTCATGCGCCTCGCGCCGGGCAGCAGCGTCGCGGGGGTCTTCACGCGCAACCGGTTCTGCGCCGCCCCGGTGGTGATCTGCAGGAAGAATCTCCGCAATAAGGTGCGGGCGCTCGTCGTGAACACGGGCAACGCCAACGCCGGCACCGGCGCCGACGGGATGAAGCGGGCGCTGCGAGTCTGCGGCGAGCTCGCGCGGCTCCTCGGCTGCAAGGCCGGCGAGGTGCTTCCGTTTTCGACCGGCGTCATCATGGAGCCGCTGCCCGTGGAGCGCATCGCCGCGGGACTGCCGCAGGCGCTCGAAGCGACGAGCAACTGGCTTTCGGCGGCCGAGGCCATCATGACGACCGACACGGTTCCCAAGGCTTTCTCCCGGAAGGTGAAAATCTCGACGGGAGAAGCGACCGTCACCGGCATTGCGAAGGGCGCGGGCATGATCCGCCCCGACATGGCGACCATGCTCGGCTTCGTGGCCACCGACGCCGCCGTCTCAAAGAGGAGCCTGCAGCAGATGCTCGGCCGGGTGGCTGAGCGGTCGTTCAACTGCATCACGGTGGACGGCGATACGTCGACCAACGATTCTTTCATCCTGGCGGCCACCGGCGCCGGGCCGGCAGCTTCACTCAGGAAAGATCTGGAGAAGCTGGAGGAAGGGATCACCGCGGTTTCGCGGGACCTTGCCCAAGCCATCATCCGCGACGGCGAGGGCGCGACCAAGTTCGTCACCGTGCGGGTGGAGCGCGGGCGCAATACGGCGGAATGCCGCCGCGTCGCCTACGCCATCGCGCATTCGCCGCTGGTGAAAACCGCGTTCTTCGCTTCCGACCCCAACCTCGGGCGGATTCTCGCCGCCATCGGCTACGCCGGCGTCGCTCTGGACACCGCAAAGATCGACCTGCACATCGACGAGGTGCTGGTCGCCAAGGGCGGCGCGCGCAATCCGGGCTACCGGGAAGAGCAGGCCGTCGCGGCCATGAAGAAGCCCGAGTTCACCGTGCGCGCGGACCTGAACCGCGGCAAGGCCGCGGCGACCGTGTGGACTTGCGACTTCTCGTTCGACTACGTGAAAATCAACGCCGAATATCGGACGTAGCAACGCATTCCTTGAGCAAAGACCTCGAAAAGATCCTGGAGCGGCTGGGCGAGCTCCTTCCGCCGCCGGCGCCGCAGACCGACTGGGATGCGAGCGTGGCGTTCCGCTGGCGCGCGTCGGGCCGCCGCGGCAGCGCGGGGAGCAGCGCTGCAGCAGGCTGGCTGCAGCCGGTGCAGCACGTGCACAAGATCAGGCTCTCGGACCTGCGCGGCATCGACAAGCAGATCGAGCGCGTGGAGCAGAACGCGCGCCAGTTCCTCGACGGCAAGCCCGCGAACAACGTCCTCCTCACCGGCGCGCGCGGCACCGGCAAATCCTCGATCGTGAAGGGCCTGCTCAACAAGTACTCGCGGCAGGGGCTGCGGCTGATCGAGGTGGAGAAGAACGACCTCGTCGACCTGCCCTACATCGTTGATCTGGTGGCGCCGCGCAAGGAGCGCTTCCTTCTCTTCTGCGACGATCTCACGTTCCACGGCGCCGAGGACGGATACATCGCGCTCAAGGTGGCGCTCGACGGCTCCATCTCGACCACCTCCGACAATCTCCTCATCTGCGCCACGTCCAACCGGCGCCACCTGATGCCGGAATACATGGCGGAGAACCTCGAGACGCGCTACGTGGGCGACGAGATCCATCCGGGCGAGACGGTGGAGGAGAAGATCTCGCTTTCCGAGCGCTTCGGCCTCTGGGTCACCTTCTACCCGTTCGACCAGGACGAGTACCTGGCGATCGTCGACCACTGGCTGAAGACCCTCGGCTGCGCCTCGGACGATGCCCACGAGGAGGCGCTGCAGTGGGCGCTGCAGCGCGGCTCGCGCAGCGGGCGCGTCGCCTATCAGTTCGCGCGAGACTGGGCTGGTCGTCATTCAAAGAAGAAGTGATGTGATCGAGGTGGCCGCGGCCGTGATCCAGCGGCCCGACGGCACCTTCCTTCTCGCCCAGAGGCCGCCCGGCAAGGTCTACGCCGGCTACTGGGAATTCCCCGGCGGCAAGGCGGAGCCGGGGGAGCCTGCGGCCCAGGCGCTCTCGCGCGAGCTGCACGAGGAGCTCGGCATCGAGGTCGAGACCGCGTACCCGTGGATCACGCGCGTATTCACCTATCCCCACGGCACCGTGCGTCTCAATTTTTTCCGGGTCACCCGCTGGGGTGGTGAGCCGCATTCGAAGGAAGAGCAAGCGATCGCATGGCAGAGGCTCGGCGCGGCCATGGTCTCGCCGATGCTTCCCGCCAACGCGCCGGTGCTCGCCTCGCTCGCGCTGCCCGTGGAATACGCGGTCACCGATGCCGCGCGATGGGGAACCGCGGCGATGCTCGACAAGCTCGAGCGGCGCCTCGAGCTCGGCCTGAAGCTCGTGCAGCTGCGCGAGCCGGGGCTCGGCGCCGAAGAGCGCCGCGTCTTCTGTGAAAACGCGATCGGCCGCGCGCATCGCTACGGCTGCAGGGTGATGGTGAAAACGCCGCACCCGGGCGCGGACGGCATCCACTTCACCGCCGCCGAGTTGATGCAGCTCCCTCAGAAACCACATATCGGTCTTGCGGCCGCCTCATGCCACACGCGTGAAGAACTCGAGCGCGCCATGCAGCTCGAGCTCGACTTTGCGGTACTCGGACCGGTCAGGGAAAAGACGGCCGCGGCGACCCTCGGCTGGGAGGGTTTTGCCGAGATCGTGCGCGGCACGACCATCCCGGTGTACGCGATCGGCGGCCTCACCCGCGCCGACCTGGAAGACGCCTGGCGCGCCGGCGCGCACGGCCTCGCTATGATTCGGGGAGCCTGGAGGTAGGGTCGTTCTCGCCTGGCTCTTTCGGCTCTTCCTCCACCGGGACGCGGAAGCGTTCCGAGGCCCAGTCGCCCAGATCGATCAGCTTGCAGCGCTCGCTGCAGAAGGGGCGCCACTTGTTCACCCCGCTGAAGGCGCTCGGGCCGCCGCAGCGCGGGCAAGGCACCGTTTTCACAGGTTGCAGAAGGTGAGCTCGAAGCGCACGTCCCAGTCGGCGGTGCGCGGGCGGTTGTCCTCGGCGTTCTGGGCCATGAACCGGATGTTGAGCACGTACTTGTTCGCGCTGATCTCCGGCACGCAGGGCATCGACGGGTCGAGGCGCAGGCGCAGCATCTGCGCGGTCTTGCCGCCGAGCATCTGCTGGAACATTCCCTGCGGCGCGTTGACCGACTGCGGCTTGCCCGATTCGCGCAGGATGCGCAGGATGATGGCCGAGCCGTCGCGCAGCGGGTAGAGCGGGGCGGTCCAGGCCGCGAGCTGGCCGGTGCGTTCGGAGGCGGGGCGATGCAGCCAGTAGTGGTAGGACGGGAGGTCGAACTCGCACGCGCCGCCCGGAATCCCCGTGCGCTGCTTGATCGACATGAGCCAGTCGTTCTCGCGCAGGTACTGGCCGATCTTGCCGGTCATCGAGAAGAGCGCCGCCGCGGCCTGCTCGATGTCGCGCAGCACGCCCGCGAGCGCTTCCTCGGCGATCTCGGGATTGTTCCGGAACGAAAGCAGCACTTGCTTCTGGCGCTCGAGCTCCTGCAGCAGGTCCGACTTGAGGTCGGCGCGGCTCGCGACCTCCAGGATCTCGAACAGGGTGAGCAGCGCCATGTGGTGGTCCTGCGGATCGGTGCGCGCGACGAAATGGCGCGAGCGCTCGAACAGGTCCTCCAGCCGCAGCAGCGTCCGGATGCGCTCGTTCAGCGGGTATTCGTAGGTGATCACGAACCGGCAAATTGTAGGTATTTTTGGTGCAGGGCGGCGACCTGTTTGCGCAATGCGTCACGCGAGCCGCCGTTGTCGATCACGTCGTCGGCCGCGGCGAGGCGCTCGGCGCGCGGCAACTGCGCGCGCATGATGGCGCGCACTTCATCCTCGGAAAGCCGGCTGCGTTCGCGCACCCGCGACACCTGCACTTCTTCGGGCGCGTCGACCACCAGCACGCGGTTGACCCGGCGGCGGTAGTCGGCGGACTCGATCAGCAGCGGAACCACGTGCAGCACGTAGGGTGATTTCGCCGCCGCGATGCGCCGCGCCGATTCCTCGCGGATCAGCGGGTGCAGCAGCTGCTCGAGCCTGCGCTTCGCCGCCGGGTCGGCGAACACGTGGTCGCGCATCTTCTTGCGGTCCATCGCGCCGTCGACGACGAACGCCTTGCCGAAGAGCTTCTCCACTTGGGCGACCGCGGCGCCGCCGCTCTGCGTCAGCTCGTGCGCGATGACGTCGGTGTCGACCACGCCGGCGCCGAGCCGGGCGAACTCGTCGGCCGCGGCGCTCTTGCCGCTGCCGATTCCGCCGGTGAGCCCGACCACGAAAGGAGCGCGAGGAGCCGCGCTAAAAGCACTCACATCAGATTCGCTGCAGGTACCACCGCACGATGGGCTCGCCCCAGAACATCGCGATCAGGCCGGCGAGCGCAAGGTAGGGGCCGAAGTGGAAGCGGAAGCCGGCGTCCCATTTTCCGCGCGCGGCAAACATCTGCAGCGCGCCGAAGGCGAGGCCGACCACCGAGGACAGCAGGATCACCAGCGGCAGCATTTTCCA
>JBIOYV010000052.1:0-93312 GCA_044870335.1 Burkholderiales bacterium
CGCCGCGTTCCACAAGGGCGAGATCGAGAAATGGTGGCCGATCATCAAGGCCGCCGGCATCAAGGTCGAGTAAGGCGGTTTCTCAGATCTTTTCTGACGGGAGGCGTACATCGTGAAAAGCATGAAATGGTTCATCAGCGCGGCGCTCGCCGCGGCCGCGGCGGCGCCGAGCGCGCAGCAGCCGGGATTTACACGGGCCGTGATGCAGGACCAGAACCTGAGCGTGCCGGGACGTCACGCCGTGGTCGCGCGGGCCGAGTTCATCCCGGGCGGCCAGGCCGGCAGGCACACCCATCCCGGCGAGGAGCTCGGCTACGTGGTCGAAGGCACGCTCGAGCTCGCGATCGAGGGCCAGCCGCCCAGGACGGTGAAGGCCGGCGAGGTGTTCTTCGTCCCCGCCGGCGTGGTGCACGACGGGCGCAACGCCGGCAGCGGCAAGGCGGTGGTGCTCGCCACCTACATCGTCGAGACCGGGAAGCCGGTCGCGAGCCCGGCCAAGTAGCCGCCTTGGAAGCCTGGTTCGACCTGTACCGCAGCATCGTCATGCCGGCGCAGTGCGACATCTACGGTCACATGAACGTGCGCCACTACGCCGCCTGCTTCGACGAGGCGGCGTGGCACTTCCCGCGCATGGCGGGGCTGTCGCTCGATGCGATCCGCGCGCGCGGCCTCGGCACGGTGACGGCGACTCTCACCATCGACTTCCACCACGAGATCCGCGCCGGCCAGCTGATCCTCATCCGCGGCGCGCTGACGCGCGTCGGCACCAAGAGCTTCGCCCACGAGTTGCGCCTCTACGAAGCCGATTCGATGACGCATTGCGCGAGCCAGAAGGCCGTGGAAGTGTGCTTCGACACGGCGGCGCGGACGGCCGTGCCCCTGCCGGAGGACATCCGCGACAAACTTGGCAAATGCGTCGCGCAAGACCCGGCTAAAATGGCCTGATGCCGATCTTCGAGTACGCCTGCCGCGCGTGCGGCCACGAGTTCGAGACGCTGGTCCGCGCCTCCGACACGCCGAGCTGCGCGAGCTGCGGCAGCGAGGCGCTGGACAAGAAGCTCTCCGTGTTCGCCGCGCAGAAAGGCGAAGCCGACGCGACACCGTCGCCGTGCGCAAGCTGCGGCCATCCTGGCGGTCCGGGTTCCTGCGCGCTCAACTAGCGCGATTCCTGCTCTTCCGCGGGCACGCGCGCGTACCGCTCAAGCTTCGCATCCTCGCGACCGGGATCGCCGTCTTGGCGGCGCTCGCCGCGGCGAACTGGGTGGTCCAGGCTTTCCGCAAGCCCTCCGAGCTCCTCTTTCCCCTGGACGGCGCGCTCGCCAAGACGCCGGCGCAGACGTGGGCTGGATACGGGCCGCTCTTCCGCGAGCATTCCACCGCGGTGATGACCCCGGAGCTGCTCGCCGCGCTGGCGCAGGTCGAAGGCGCCGGCAACCCGGTCGCGCGCACCTACTGGCGGTGGCGCGTGGCGTGGAACCCGACCGAGGTGTACCGGCCCGCCTCCAGCGCCGTCGGCATGTACCAGATCACCGACGCGCGCTTCGCCGAGGCGAAGCGCTATTGCGTCCGCGATCACGTGCCGGTCGAGGACGGTGCCTGGCACGACCTGCGCTCCTGCTGGTTCAACGCGCTCTATTTCCGCGTGCTGCCGAGCCACGCGGTCGAGATGACCTCGGCCTTTCTCGACCGCCGCGTCGCGCAGATGCTCGCGCAGCTGCGTATTGGCGGCGCCACGCCGCAGCAGAAGCAGGACCTCGCGGCCGTGATCCACCTGTGCGGCGCTTCGGTCGCGGAAGCCTACGCGCGGCGCGGTTTCCGCCCCGGTACGCGCGAGCGCTGCGGGGACCACGATCTGAGGGGCTATCTCGCGCGCGTCAATGCCCTGAAGCGGAATTTTTCTTTACTATCTAGGGCATGAGCACAAAGCCGACGATCGACATCCCGCGGGTGGACCACATCGGCGTGCGCGTGCGCGATCTCGAGCGCGCCATGAAGTTCTACGCCATGCTGGGGTTCACGCTGCATGCCAAGGCCACCAACGACGCGGTGGCTGTGGTCAAGAACGAGCACGACGTCGAGCTGAACCTGGTCTACAACGCCGACGCCGACGCGGGCGGGAAGAACATCCTCATGGACGTCGGCGAAAAGTATCCCGGCTACACGCACGTGGCGCTGCGCGTCGCCTCGATCAAGGCGGCGATCGTCGCGTTGCGCGAAAACGGCGTTCGCATCACGCAGGGCCCCGTGGCCTTCGGTCGCGACGGCCATGTCTCGGTGTTCGTGCGCGACCCCGACCTCAACGTCGTCGAGCTGCGCGGGCGCGAGGAGGACCTGTCCTCGATTGGCGGCGTCACGGTGTACCGACCGGAAAACTAGGGTTGCCTTGAGAGCCGCCTTCTTCCACCGCTACGGCCCGCCGGAGGTCCTCGAGTACGGCGAGCTGCCCGACCCCGCCCCCGGGCGCGGCGAGGTGCTCGTCGACATCCATGCCGCGAGCGTGAACGCTGCCGACTGGAAGCAGCGCGCCGGACAGTATCCGGCCAAGGTGGCGCTGCCGCATGTTCCGGGGCGCGACTTCTCGGGCGTCGTCGCCGCGCTAGGCGAGGGCGCGCGCGATTTCCGCCCCGGGGAAGCGGTCTTCGGCGTGTGCGAAGTGCCCGCCGAAGGCGCGTACGCCGAGAAGATCGCGCTGCGCCAGGAAATCGTCGCGCGCAAGCCCGAGCGCTTCTCCCATGCCGAATGCGCCGCCGCCGGCCTCGCCGCCCTGACGGCGCTGATATCGGTCGAGGACACGCTGCAGGTGAAAGCAGGCGAGACCGTGCTGATCCACGGCGGCGCCGGCGGCGTCGCCGGGTTCGCGATCCAGCTCGCCAAGCACCGCGGGGCGCGCGTGGTCAGCACCGCGAGCGCGTCGAATCACGACTACGTGCGCGGCCTCGGCGCCGATCTGGTGATCGACTATCGCGCGCAGGACTTCACGCGCGCGATTTCCGGCTGCGACGCGGTGTTCGATACGGTAGGCGGCGAGGTCACCGCGCGCAGCTTCGCCGTGCTCCGAAGCGGCGGCCGCCTCGCGTGCATCGCCGGCGGCGCGCAGGCGCCGGCTTCGCCGCGCAGCGACGTTACTTCTCTGCGCCCGAACGTGGCGCGCAGCCGGCGCAACCTGGAGCGTGTAACAACCTTGATGGAATCGGGCGCGCTGCGGTTACCCGAACTCTCGCTCTTCCCGCTCTCGCAGGCGGCGGCAGCGCACCGGGTCAGCGAAGCCCGGCATCTGCGTGGAAAGCTGGTGCTGCAGGCTCGCTAGCCTCGTGCGCCAGGGGTAGCCGCAGGATCACGCTCGCGCCGGCGCCGCGGCTCGACTCGATGTCGAGCGTCCCGCCGAGGCCTGCCGCCCTGCGGCGCAGATTGTCCAGTCCCCGGCCGCGCGACGAGCCCCGTTCCTTGAAGCCGATCCCGTCGTCCACGACCTGGATCCGCAGCCAGCGGTCCTCGGCCTGTGCGCTGACCGTCACCGTGCTCGCCTGCGAGTGCCGCAGCGAGTTCGTCAGCGCCTCCAGGATGATCCTTTGCACCGCGAGAATCGCGCGCGGCGTGAGGTAGGAAACGTGCGGCAGCTCGCCGACCTGCCAGTGGAGCTTCACGCCCGAGTGCTCGATCGCCGCCCGCATCCGGTGCCGCACGTTGCCGAGCACCACGCCGAGATCGCCGTCCATCGGCTCCAGGGCATCGACCACGAGGCGCAGCTCCTGCAGGGCGTCGAGCAGACGGCGCTCGATCTCCTCAAGCGTGGGCTTGCCCGACTGCACGGCGCCGAGCAGGCCGACCAGCGTCGAGCCCAGCCCGTCGTGCATGTCGGCCATGATGCGCTTGCGCTGGAGGGCGAGCGCGCGCTCCTGCTCGGCCTCCTGCACGCGCCTGAAGCTCGCTTGGATCTCGTGAGTCTTCTCCGCCACCCGCCGCTCCAGCTCGACGTTTGCGCGCTCCACCTCCGCCAGCGCGCGCAGGTGCCGGTCGATGATCGCCGCGGCGATGGCGACCAGCATCAGCGGAATGTGGAAATGCGCGAGCGTAAGGCTGTCGTAGTCGATCCAGCCCATCCAGCGCCCCAGGTCGTGCGCATTGAGCAGCACGACCGCCACGATCGCGCACGCGAACATGCGGTGCACCCAGGCCTGCGCGAGCGGCGTGCGCACCAGCAACGCGAGCGGCACGAGCGGCGCCGCCAGGTACACCCAGCTCCAGGCGGTGATGACGAAGCCTTGCTGCTCCTCGCCGATCAGCGCGGACAGGGCGAGGCCGAGCAGCGTGAACAGCCACAGGGCGCCCTCCGCCCACGGCCAGCGCTTGTTCGCGACCCGCAGGCATAGCACGACCATCGGCGCCGCATAGGCGAAGCGCGCCACGAAGGCGAGCCAGCCATGGCTGAATTCCGATGGCGCGAAGGCGCCGTAGGCCCACGGCGCGGCCGCGGCGGCCCAGGCGAGCGCGGTGACCGCGTACCACGCGAGCGTCGAATCCTTGCGGCTGCGCAGCCAGAACGCCGCCGCGAGCAGCCCGGCGAGCAGCGCGGCGGCGCCGAACATGAGCAGCGTGGTGACCTGCAGCAGCTGGTGCCGCTCGAAAAGCGGGCGCACCGCGACCGAAGGACCGACGATGACGCGCGTCAGGCCCTGACGCAGCTCGGGCACCGCCTCGACCCGGACGTGCAGCACGTTGTGCCCGGGGCTCAGATCGAGCGAGGGCAGCCGCAGCATCAGCGGGGGCGCCCAGTTGCGCGCGCCGGGATCGCCATACGCGGCATTCCCCGACGCGCGCTCGCCTTTCAGCACGAAGCGGATATGGCGCGCGCTGTTTCGCGGCAGGTAGATCGCATAGTTTCTCTCGCCGCTGCCGGCGGCGGGCAGATCGAACTCCAGCCTGTACCAGCCCACCGCGGCGCCGCCGGGACGCGATCGATGCCAGTTGTCGGGAAGCCGGACCGGCTGCCACGGCGCATCGTCCGGCGGCGGCGAGCCCGACCGGCCGGGCAGGAATTGCGCTTCCTCGAGGACGACGAAGCGCTCCTCGGCGAGCGCAGGGTGCGCCGCGAGCGCCGCGACCAGGAGCGCCGGCAGGAGCAAGACGAAGGTCGCGGCGCCGCGGCTGCTCGCCATCGCCGCCCTCAGCGGATGAGGCCGAGGCGGCTCGCCTCGAACACCGCCTCGGTCTTGGAGTGCACGGCGAGCTTGCGGTAGATGCGCTTGAGGAAGGAGTGCACGGTACCGACCGACACCCCGAGCATCTGCGCGGTCTCCGCGTAGGAAAAGCCGCGCGAGATGGCATTCAGGATCTCGCCTTCGCGCGGAGTGAGCATGGTTTCATCCTCGCCGGAATTTCTCGGGAGTGGCTCGCGCCCCGGCATGCGCAGGCGCTTCAGCATCTGGCGCGCGATCACCGGCGAGAGCGGCGAGCCACCGTTCGCGATATCGCGGATGTCGAACGCGATGTCGTGCTGCAGCGAGCCCTTCAGCAGGTAGCCACGCGCCCCGGCCTCGAGCGCCGCGAGCACGTTCGCCTCGTCGCCGAAGATGCTGATCACCAGGATGTCGCACTGCGGATAGCGCGCGGCGGCGAAGCGGATCAGCTCGAGCCCGGACATGTCGGGAAGTCCGAGGTCCACGAGCAGCACGTCGGGCGCCCGCGAGGCCAGGCCGGCCAGCGCTTCAGCGCCGGTCTGGTATTCGGCGACCAGCCGGAGCGATTCCTGAGCGTGGACCGAAGCGGCAAGCCGCGCGCGGGTCGCGCGATCGTCCTCGACCAGCGCGACGCTCGTAGCAGGCGCCGCGGACACGTCGGGCATTCTTGACCCCCCTGGGCTTCTTTGAACCCTCGCATAGCATACCCGCGGGAGTCGCGGCCAGCGATACGTCCGGTACCCAGTGTTGGGGATTGCCGCGCCGCGCCATCGCCCTACGATGGGAGCTCCAGGGAGGGACCATGACAATGAAGAGTTCGCCGGCCATTCTGGCGGTGATCGCGTTACTGCTCGCAGCGCTTTCACTCGCCGCGCAGGCGCAGGTACCGTTGCCGGGACCTGTGCTCCAGCAGGTTCAACTTCCGATTGATCGGGCGAGAGTTCCCAATTCCGGCACCGGCCCCGTGTTCGTCAGGTACATCCTCATCGATCCAGGCAACGCCGACCCGGTCCGGGACGGCTTCATGGCGCTCGAGCGCATCGCCGTGCTGGTTCTGTACATCGGCGGCGATGGTACGATGAATTTCGCAGCCGGCGCGGTCAACAACGGCTCGCCGAACACCGTCGCGCGCAATCGCTACCACTTCGCGGCGGAGGGCTACGTCGTCGCCCTGGTCGACGCGGCAAGTGACTTGAACGCGACCCCAATCGGATTGCGAAATCGTCGCCTCGGCGCCGCGCACCTCGCAGACCTGAAAGCGGTGATGGCCGACCTGCGCAACAGGTACGCGGGACTTCCCATCTGGAGCGTCGGCCACAGCCGCGGAACACTGTCAGCTGCGGTGACGGCGATCTCCGTGGAGCCGCCGGCGGATGGGCTGGTGCTGATGTCCTCGCTGACCGGTAACCCTGCCACCCCGTCGGAGGACCTGAGCTCGCTCGACATCGAGTCGATTCGCGCTCCCGCGCTCATCGTGAGCCATCAGGGTGATACCTGCGCCTTCACCAACCCCGAGGATTCGAGAGCGCTCAGGAAGCGCTTCATCGCATCCGAGAGGGCGAAGTTCCGCGACTTCAGCGGCGGCAGCGCGCCGTTGACCGACCCGTGCGATCCGCTGGCCCCGCACGGGTTCTTCGGCATCGACCAGAAGGTGGTCGACGCCATCACGAAATGGGTGCGGCGCCGCGAGGATTAGGCTGGGCGAGGCGTCATGTCCACATATCGACGAGCAGTTCCGGTGCTGCAGGTCGCCAACGTGGCGACGAGCCTGCGATGGTACGTCGATGTTCTTGGCTTCACGCCTGATACGTTTCCCAAGACTCCTCCATACTCGTTCGCCATACTGCGACGGGACGATGCGGAGATCATGCTCCAATGCGCCGACGAAGCACGAGCGGCAGATCCTTCCGAGCGCAGGCCTGATCCAGAGTTTCTTTGGTCCATTTATCTACGGATCTCCGGAGCAGCAGTGCTCGACGTCGCCGGCGCGGTTGAGCAGAAAGCGAAACTTCTCCGTGGACCGGAACGAATGTTTTACGGACTCGTGGAGTTCGAGGTTTGTGACCCCGACGGCCATCGCGTGTGCGTCGGTGGTGACGCTCCCCCTGGTGCGCACGTCAAAGTGCGCGAGGAGTAGCGGAACCTCTTAGCGCGCGCGCATCACGTAGCGCGGCTCGAACTCGCGCGCCTCGCCGCGCGGGAAGGCCACCACGATCCGGTCGTCGTGCACTTCGGCCACGGTGCCGGACCCGTACTTGGGCACGCGGACCGCGTCGCCCTTCTTCAGCCGCGGCTGTGCCTTCATCTTCAGCGTCGAGGCGTCCACATCGCCCTTGCGCTGGACGCAGTTGTCGCAGTGCCCGCACCCGTCGCCCTCTTCGACCGCCTCGTCGAAGTATTCGAGGATCATCTTCCAGCGGCATTGCGTGCCTCGGGCGTAGGCGGCGAGGAGCTCGACCTTGCTGCGCTTCCTGGCGAAATAGAGCTGCACGCGGCGGTCGGCGTGGTCGTAGAGGAGGGCGCAGCGAGCCACTTCGCCATCGCGGCCGGCGCGCCCCGCTTCCTGGTAGTAGGCCTCGAGGCTTCCGGGCAGCTGATAGTGGACGATGTAGCGGATGTCCGGACGGTCGATCCCCATGCCGAAAGCGTTGGTCGCGACCATGGTGCGTGCCGCTCCGCTCATGAAGGCATCCTGGCGCTCGGCGCGCTCGCGGCCGCCGAGGCGCCCGTGGTAGAGCTCGGGTTCCTCTCCCTGCGCGGTAAGCCAGGCGTGCACCGCCTTGGCGCCGCGCACCGTAGCGCAGTAGACGATCCCGGCACCGCCCGAGCGCACTACCTCGAGCAGCGCCTGCTTCTTCTCGGCCGCGTTGGTGGTCTGCACCACCTCGAAATAGAGGTTGGGCCGGTAGACCCCCGTGTTGAGCACGCGCATGCGCGGCCGGCCGAGCTGGCGGGCGATGTCCTCGACCACGTCGGGGGTCGCGGTCGCGGTGAGGGCGAGCAGCGTGGGCTTGCCGAGCGCGCGCAGCGCGGCGCCGAGCTGGAGGTAAGCAGGACGGAAATCGTGCCCCCACTGCGTGATGCAGTGGGCTTCGTCGACGACGAAGAGGTCGACGGAACTGCGCTTCAGCTCCTCCAGGACCGACGGGTTGGCAAGCTGCTCGGGCGTGGTGAAGATGAAGTCGGCCTCGCGGCCGCGGATCCGGCGCATGGACTCGCGCAGCTCGCGCGCCGAAAGCGCGCTGTTCACCCGGGCCGCGTCGACGCCGCGCTCCTCGAGCTTGTCGGACTGGTCCTTCATCAGCGCGATGAGCGGCGACACCACGACCGTGGTGCCGCGCATCTGCAGCGTCGGCAGCTGATAGCACAGCGATTTGCCGGCGCCGGAGGGCATGATCGCCAGCGTGTCTTGTCCGGCGAGGACGCTATCGATGACTTCCCGCTGCCCCGGACGCAGCCGCTGCAGGCGAAAAGTGCGGCGCAGCAGGTTACGAAATTTCGACACGCGCCGAGTATAGAGAGCGCCTCGCCGATCCAGGAGAGGCGCATGTCACGCGGCGCGAAAGAAACTGGCGAGTCGCTCTACTTCGCGAGCACCCGCATGGCACGCTCGAGGCCCTCGAGCGTGGTCGGGTACATGCGTCCGTTCACCAGCTCCTTGATGATGGCGATCGACTGGCGGTAGGGCCAGATCTCCTCGGCCTCCGGGTTGAGCCACACGCACTTCGCATAGACGTCCGTCACGCGCTTGATCCACGCCGCGCCGGGCTCCTCGTTGAAGTACTCCACCGAGCCGCCGGGCTGCAGGATCTCGTAGGGGCTCATGGTCGCGTCGCCGACGAAGATCACCTTGTAGTCGTGGCCGTACTTGTGCAGGAGCTCCCAGGTTCGGGTGCGCTCGGAATGGCGCCGCCGGTTGTCTTTCCACACGAAGTCGTACAGGCAATTGTGGAAGTAGTAGAACTCGAGGTGCTTGAACTCGGTCTTCGCCGCCGAAAAGAGCTCCTCGGCGAGCTTCACGTGCTCGTCCATCGTGCCGCCGATGTCCATCAGCATCAGCACCTTGATCGCGTTGCGGCGCTCGGGCCGCATGTGGATGTCGAGATACGCTTTTCTCGCGGTCTGCGAGATGGTTGTGTCCAGGTCGAATTCATCCGGCGCTCCTTCGCGGGCGAACTTCCGCAATCTTCTCAGAGCCACCTTGATGTTGCGTGTGCCGAGTTCCACGGAATCGTCGAGATTGCGGTACTCGCGCTGGTCCCAGACCTTGACCGCGCTGCGGTTGCGCGAGCGGTCCTGCCCGATGCGGATGCCCTCCGGGTTGTAGCCGTAGGCGCCGAACGGCGAGGTGCCCCCGGTGCCGATCCACTTCGAGCCGCCCTGGTGCCGGCCCTTCTGCTCCTCCAGCCGCTGCTTCAGCGTCTCCATCAGCTTGTCCCAGCCGCCGAGCGCCTGGATCTGCTTCTTCTCCTCCTCGGTGAGGGTGAGCTCGACCTGCTTCAGCAGCCACTCGAGCGGGATCTGCGACTCGATGCCGGGTATCGTCTCGACGCCCTGCCAGAACTCGGCGAAGGCGCGGTCGAACTTGTCGTAGTTCGCCTCGTCCTTCACCAGGGTCGCGCGCGACAGATAGTAGAAATCGTCCACCGATGGCCCGATCACGCCCTTGTCCATCGCTTCGAGCAGCGTCAGATACTCCTTGATGGACACCGGAAGCCGGTGCGACTTCAGCTTGAGGAAGAAATCGATCAGCACGTCTAGCCCGGCTTGATCACGCCGCAGGCGATGCGGGCGCCGGAATTGCCGGCCGGCTGCGTCTTGTAGTCATCGGGGTCGGCGTGGATGATGAGCCCGCGGCCGACCACGCTGGCCGGCCCGGGCCGCACCGTGATGAGGTCGCTTGTGACGTCGAGCTTGGCGCGGCCGTCCTTGCCCGCCTTGAGCGCCGGCAGGTCCCCCGCGTGGCGCTCGGCGGAAGGCGGGCCGTGGGGCTTGCCGTGGGGATTGAAATGACCCCCGGCGCTCATGCCGTCGCCCGAACTGCAATCCCCGGCCTCGTGGATGTGGAGGCCGTGTTCCCGCTCGGGCGTCAGCCCCTGGGTGAAGACGATCACCCGGACCTTGCCGTCCACCTCCTCGAAGGTCGCCTCGCCGAAGGCCTTGCTTCCTTTCGTAGGCTGCAGTGCAGCAGTCGCCCGCAACGGCTCCTGCGGAGCGATGCTCTGGCATGCCGCCAGCAGCGCGGCGGCAGCCGCCGTTAAGCATTTCTTCATTCTTTCGCGTTCCTCCTCCTCTAGAATCTACCCGCTTCCGGGCGAAGACAGAAGCGGGCGCTGCAGCAGACCCGTAGGCGCGGGACCCGGGATTCACCCTTCAGGAGGAGGAGAAATGAAACAGCGTCTTTCGATCAACCTGGCGGCGGCCGCGCTCGTATGCGGGATTGCCGCGGTTTGCGCCGCGCCAGCAGGCGCGCAGGCGCCCAAGCCCGTGGTGCTGCGCTTCGTATCGGACTTCACCGGCCCGCCGCATCCGGCAGGCATGGCGATGAAGCATTTCGGCGATCGCCTGCCGCAGGTGATCCCGGGCAGCGAGGCGCGCCTCTACTACGCCGGCGCGCTCTACACGATCCCGGAAGCGTTCGAAGCCATGCGCCAGGGCAATCTCGAGATGACCTGGATGCAGATGGGCAAGGCCGCGCCGGTCGATCCGTACATGATGGCGGTGGTCGGGCCCGGCATCCTCACCACGGTCGGCGCGGTCGACAATTTCGAGAAGACCAAGACCTACCAGACGCTGGTCGACCGGCTGCAGAAGCAGCAGGCGATCAAGGTGTTCGGCGCCGGCCACATGAGCTTCGGCATGGGCGTGGGCGCGAAGAAGCGCTACGTCAAGCCCGAGGACTTCAGCGGCCGCAAGGTGCGCAGCATGGGGCCGGCGGAGAACCCGGTGCTCGAGTCGTGGAAGGCGAACCCGGTGGTGATGGCGTTCGGCGAAGTGCCGACCGCGATCGAGTCGGGCGTGATCGACGGCGTGATGACCAGCATCGGCGGCTGGCTCGGCGTGCGCGAGCAGGCGCCCTACTACACGACCGGCGGCGCCGGCGTGTTCACCGGCGACTACTACATGATCAGCGCCAGCCGGCGCTGGTGGGACCGGCTCACGCCTGCGACGCAGAAGGCGATCGAGGGGCTGGTGGCCGAGACCATCCAGCTGCAGAAGGAATTCAACTGGTGCGTCGACAAGCTCACCTATGAGAAGTACGGCACCAAGGACCCTTCGAAGCCCGGCGTGTACTGGATGACGCCGCAAGAGGTGCAGCAGCTCACCGGCGCGCTCGGCGACGGCCCTTCGCGCTGGATCAAGAGCAAGATGCCGGCCGCGGGCCAGCAGCTGGTCGACAACTTCAAGAAGGAAGGCCAGGAGCTCTCGCGCGCGAACCCGCCGGGCTCCTCGTGGATCGAGAAGATCGACTGCTCGAAGCACGCCTCGAAGATCGTCATTAGGTAGTGGAGGTCGTCGAGAAGGCGTACGCCGCCTGGCGGGCGTTCCAGGACCGCGTCCTGGCGCCCGCCGCGGCGCTGCTGTTCGTCGGCTCCACCCTGCTCGCGCTGCTCGAGGTGGGAAGGCGCTACCTGCTCGGCCGCTCGTTCGAGTGGCAGCAGGACGCGGTCACCTTCTTCATCCTGAGCGGGGTCTTCCTCTATTTCAGCATCTCGCAGCGGCGTAGCGCGCACCTGGCCGTCACGCTGGTGCCGGAGATCTTCCACGCCTTCGGCGCGCGCGGGCGCCTGGTCGCCGAGAGCATCAAGCTGTTCGCGCTGATCTTCTCGTTCGCATTCATGGTCGCGGTGGTGTGGTGGGGCATCCCCGAAGTCGAGGACAGCCTGAAATACGAGGCGCGCACCGAGAGCCTGGCGTTCCCGATGTGGCCGTTCCTCGCGGTGCTGCTGTTTTCCTTCGCCTGCATGGGCATCACCATGCTGTTCCAGATCTACCGCGAGGTGCAGGCGCTGCGCGGACGCACAGTCCTCGAAGAGCCGGTGGAAAAGGTGGACGCGACGCACTGATGGCCATCGCCGGCATCGTGCTGTTCGCCCTGCTGCTGCTCGCGGTGCCGATCGGCATCGCGCTCAGCTCGGCGGCGGCGGCCTTCATCATCGGCGACCCGCTGCTCGAGACCACCGTCATCTTCCGCCAGTTCTTCAGCTTCATCGCGCGCTATTCGCTCACCGCGATTCCGCTGTTCATCTTCGCCGGCTTCCTGATGGAGAAGACCGGCCTGATCAAGCAGCTGTTCGGCTTTGCCGACTCGCTGGTCGGCCATCTGCCGGGTGGCTTCGGCATCGCCACGGTGGTCGCGTGCGTGCTGTTCGGCGCGATCTCGGGCTCGAGCGTGGCGATGGCGGCCGCCATGTCGGTGATCGCGATCCCGGAGATGAAAAAGCGCGGCTACCCGGACTGGGTTTCCGGCGGGCTGGTGGCCACCGCCGGCGGCATCGCCATTCTCATCCCGCCGAGCATTCCGCTGCTGATCTACGGCATCGTCACCGAGACCTCGGTGGTGCGCCTGTTCTTCGCCGGCGTGATCCCGGGCCTGATGCTTGCCCTGGGCTACATGCTCACCATCGTGGTGATCGCGCTGTGGCTCAAGCTGCCGCGCAGCGGCCGGTTCGAGCTGGCGCGGGCGTGGCGCGAGTCGAGGGGCGCGCTGCCCGCGCTCGGCATGCCGGTGGTGATCCTCGGCGGCCTGTACGGAGGCCTCTTCACGCCCACGGAGGCGGCCGCGGCCGCCTGCGGCTACGCGATGCTGTACGGCTTGATTGTTGGAAAAACCGGCTTCCTCAGGCAGCTGCTGCCGACCGCGATGCGCGCGATGAACCTGACCGGCATCATCATGTTCCTCATCGGCAGCGTCGGCGTGTTCCAGTTCCTCGCCGCGAACATGTACTGGCCGCAGCGCATCACCGACACCATCGTCGGCTGGGGATTGACGCCGCTCGCCTTCGTCTTCGCCTACATGGGGCTGCTGCTGATTCTCGGCATGTTCGTCGACGGCGTGGCGATGATCCTGCTCACCGTGCCGGTGATCTTCCCGGTGGCCTTCGCGATGAAGATCGACCCGGTGGCGCTCGGCATCATGCTGACGCTGAACATCGAGATGGGCGTGGTGACGCCGCCGGTGGGGCTCAACCTGTTCGCCGTATGCGGAACCTCCAAGATCCCGCTGCAGCAAGTGGTCAAGGGATGCATCCCCTTCTTCCTCGCCGACGCCATCGTGCTGCTCGCGGTGATCTTCTTCCCGAGCCTCGCCACCTGGCTGCCGGACATGCTGGTGAAGTCGGTATTCTGACAATCCCCTCCGCGCCGCCATATCGCAGCGCTCGATCCATGCGCGTCGCCTCGGTCAAAGCTTGCAAGGCTGTGCCGAAGTGCGCTGTGCGCACGAAGGAAAGCCGATATCTTGGTCGCAGGCGCAACTTGCGCTGTAGCCCCGGCACTTCCTTGTGACGGGGCTTTTTTTTGCCCGCGTGCTTGCCCGCTCAGCGAAAGAACTGGATCAGGCGGCCTTGAGGTAGCACGCCGCAGCCGCGTGCGCGGTCTGCACGAAGCCGAGCGTATCGAGCTGGTCGAGCCAGGCGGCGAGACTGGGCCCGTCGCAGCCGACGGTGGCGCGGATGGCGGTCACTTCGCTCGGCCCGTGAATGGCGGCGAGAATGCGCCGATAGTGTCGCGGCAGGCCCGAGTCGCTGCACCTCAGCGCTCGCAGGCCGGCGTCGGTGAGCCAGTAGACTGCCTCGGTTGTCCTGATCGCTATCACGCGCCGCTACATCGACGGCCAGGCGAGCAGCAGCAGGCAGACCACGCCGGACAGCCATGCCAGTAGCCCTGGGAAGCGCTGCGCGGCGCCGCGGCGGGCGAAGATGAGGCGGCCGGGCGCGGCAGGCACGACGAACGCCGGGCCGAGGTCGTGGCGCGGATACGTCCTTCCGATTCTTCCCATGGCGCGTCCCTCCAAGGAGCGAGCGATGCCTCTATGGTGAAGAGCTTTGCCGGCAATGGACGCCTTCTGCCGAACTATTACAACCGGCTCCCCCCGCCGTCGCGAATCCGCGCCACAACATCAGGACTTGCAAAAGTCAGGAAAGGAAATCGCGCCGGTACATGCGCAGCAGCGTGAGAAACGCCGCGACGGCGAGCGGGCCGACGAGCAGTCCCACCATTCCGAACGCGCCGATACCGCCGATGAGGGCAAAGAACACCACCGCGCCGCCCATCTCGAGGTCGCCCTTGATGAGGAAGGGCTTGACGATGTTGTCGATCAGCCCGACGACCACGATGCCCCAGACCGCCAGGAAAATCCCCATGTAGGGATGGCCGGTCGCGACCTCGATCAGCGCCGCGAACAGGCATACGCCGGCCGCGCCGATCGCCGGAATCAGGGCGAGGAAGAACGTGAGCGCGGTGAAGAACATCGGATGCGGCACGCCCGCGATGAGATAACCGATGCCGGCGACGGCGGCCTGCACCGCCGCGGTCGCCACGGTAGCCACGATGACCGCGTACGATACTTTTCTGAACTCCGCGATGAGCTGGCTCGTCTGCGCCGGAGCGAGCGGCGACACGCCGACCAGCCAGGCGATCAGGTCCCTGCCGTTCACCAGCAGGAAGTACAGCGCGATCAGCATCATGGCGAGGTCGAACACCAGCGAGCCGGTCGCCTTGAGGGCGGCGGCGACCGCGGAGGCCGCGCGCGGTCCCTGCTCGATGACGTGCTTCTGCGCAAGCTGCCCGAGGTCACCCAGGCTCTCGAGCGCGTTGCGTGCGTAGCCGTCGAGCGGCGGCGGCAATTTCTCCACCAGGCCGGCGACGCCCTGGCTGCGCACCGTGTCCTGGATGAAGCGCACGCCGTCGGCGGCCTCCTTGACCAGGACCGTGGTGAGGCCGAGCAGCGGACCGATCACGAGGAACAGCACCGCCAGCACCAGAATGCCCGCGCTGATCGCGCGCCTCCCGCGCAGCCATCGCGACAGGCGCGCCTGCAGCGGCCCCAGCACGACGGCGAGCACTGCGGCGAGCAGAAGCGCGCTCGCGATCGGCCAGGCGACATAGCCGACGGCGAGCAGGCTCGCGATCAGCATGACGAAGAGGAAGCGGCGGGAGGATTGATCGCTGGGCACGAGGCGCCCAATTATCGCAATTCTTTGCAAAACCGCGACGAGTTCTTAACTGTTGCCGCGGCTGCGCGAGCTATGATTTTCGCCGGGGGAAATGCATGGATTCAAATAACAACAGCCGCATCCGAGTCATGCTCGTGGACGCGCACCGGATCGTTCTTTCGGGGCTGCAGCGTCTGATCGACGATGAGAAACCCGACCTCGGCGTGGTCGCCACCGCGACGGCGTGCGCGGGCGCCGTCGAAATCGCGGCCGCCGCCAAGCCCGACGTCGTGGTCGTCGACGTCGACCTCGCCACGGAGAAGGACGGCGGCCTGGTTCCGGGCCTGATCAACGGCCGCGGCACGCGCGTGCTGGTGCTGAGCGGCTCCCGCGACGGCAAGCACGAGCTCGCCATCCTGCGCGGCGCATGCGGCGTGGTGCACAAGGACGACACGCCGGAGCTGCTCATCAAGGCGATCAAGAAAGTGCACCAGGGAGAGCTCTGGCTCGACCGCAACTCGACAGGGCGGCTGTTCGTGGAGCTGTCGCGTCACAAGGGGCCTTCCGCGGCCGAGACCGCGATCGCCTCGCTCACCGAGCGCGAGCACGACGTCGTGCGCAGCCTGGTGAAGCAGCCCGGCGCCGACAACAAGACGCTCGCGAGCACCCTGCACATCGGCGAGCACACGCTGCGCAACCACCTGAGCCGCATCTACGACAAGCTCGGCGTGCCGAACCGCTTCGAGCTGTACATCTTCGCCCAGCGGCACTCGGGAACCCTCCAGGCCTAGACGACGTTGCCGGCCGCTGCGGCGGCGGCGTGGCGCAGTTCACGAACGCGCCGCGCGGCTGTGACAATGTGCTCAAGTCGCGTCAAATAGTGCTTGCGGCTCATTGCGTCATGCGCCCACCATCGCAGCACCACCATGCAGCCGACTTCATGACCCGATCATGGGCGCGCGCCGAGACGAGCGGTTCGACAGCGACCTCAGGATCAAGCTCGATCGGGGCGATGGCCGCATGCGCAACGTCAGCGCGAGCGGCGTCTACTTCGTGACCGACGTCGATCTGAAGCCGGGAGAATCGCTCAAGTTCACGCTGGAGTTCTCGGGCCTGCAGATCGGCGTGGTCTCCGCGCGCTGCGAGGCGCGCGTGGTGCGCGTCGATCCGCACGGGACGCTAAGGGGCGTGGGCGCGACCTTCGAAAGCATCGAGTTCCACCGCGTCGGCGCTCATTCCAACTAAAAAGGCTTCGACGATGCGTCCGCTCCAGGCTCTCGCCCTCGTGGCGCTCACCCTCCCGTGCCTCGCCGCGCCGCAGGCTGCCCTCGCGCAGGGCAAGCTCGACAAAGCGGTCCAGATTCTCGAGCAGCAGGCGCGCTCCGGCAGGGGAGAATTCGTCACCTTCCTGATGGGCGCGGCGAGCGCGTACCGGTGGGACAGCGCGGCGCCCGAGGGTCCCGGCGCCGAGCGGCTGTTCTGCCCGCCGCCGTGGCACTCGGTCGACGGCAAGAGCTACGCCCGGATCGCGCTGGAGGAATACCGGCGCTCGAAGAGCGAGTACACCAAGCTGACCGAATACCCCCTCGATGTGCTGTCTCTCGCCCTTCAGCGAGGCCTGCGCGAGCGGTATCCCTGCAATGCAGGGGGGGAAGCAAGCCCGGCCAAGTCCTTGCCCGGCGGCTAGCGGGGCGCAGGTCCTTCCTTCAGTCGCGTCACGAACGCGAAGGCATCCAGGGTGAGCCTCGCGAGCTCCACGGCGGCCGGAACGGGAAGCGAGACCACCTGCTCGATTCCGGCATCGTCCACGAACCTGATTTCCATGCGTCGCGTATCGTTCTGCATCTTCAGCGCGACCACCGTCGCGGCTTCGAATGTCGGCTTGGTGGCGGTGTGGGACAAGTCTGGTCCTAGTGCAATAGGTCTAGAACATGGTATCCCCCGACCGCGCAGTGCTTCTCGCAGATAACAACATTTCACCTTCGACGCACGGCGCGCGCCGAGTTGCGCGCGTGCGAGCAAGCGTACAGCTGAGCCGGTTGGGCCTGGCCAATCTGCGCCCGCCTGGGCGGCTCGCAAGGGCGATTCATTATTTAAAGTCAGTGAGTTGGGGCGTTAGCCGCGACGTGGGGGCACGGTGGGGCGGCGGCGACCCCATGCGGCCGCGATTACCCGCGTAACCAAAGTGCCTCTAGCCTGAGCGTCGGCATGGCTCAGAGCGCTTACGCCAAATCTCGCTCCGTGAAGCCCGACGTCTGGCTGACCATATCGGGCTGGATCTGGCTCGCTTACGCCGCCGCAGTGCTGGCCTTCGTCACGGCACTCGCGGCGTAGCCCTTTCCTGAAAAGAAAAGGCCCCGAGGGAAGGGGATCCCTGCGGGGCCGAGAGTCGAGCGGGTCCAAACGCTCGATGTTCGAAAGGTCGGCCTCGGGAAGACCAAAACCGCGTCCGCGCTAGACCTGCAAAGCCGATTTGGGCGGCCGCGCGAAGAGGGTAGGGTGGGCAAGCCGAGGCCTGATCCGCGTGAGCAAATACCGGACCAGATCGAAATATCAGGTAATTAGCGCGTCAGCCGGCCCGGACCGTAAGGCGTACCGACACGGTGGAACGCTAGAGGAGCCACCAAAGGACGGCGCCGGTCACCAGCAGGAGGTAGGTCATCCACAGCCACGCCGCAAGGGTGCGCCACATGTCCGCATCCGGTCCGCGCAGCTGCGCTGCCCCTTCGGTTTCAAGCGGCGTCATAGCCATAGACCTTCCTTGTGACGTTTCTCTTCTTCCCCACGATGTCATGGCGCTGGGCATGACAAAAGTCATGCCTTGAGCAGCATTAAACCATGACATCGGCACCCGGCAAAAGAGTACGTGTTGCTCGCTCGCGACGTGCGCCACTTCGCCACTATGTCGGCCAAGGCGCCAAGCCTGATTGTGCGAGGCATGAATGCAGGGACGTAAAGAAGAACGGTTCGACAGCGAGCTCGCGATCAAGCTTGAAGGGGGCGGCAAAGCCGTCGCTCGCAACGTAAGCGCGAGCGGGGTCTACTTCGTCACCGACGTGGCGCTCGAAGCGGCGCAGCTGGTGAGGTTCAGCCTGGAGTTCCAGGATTTTCCCAGCGGTCCGATCGAGGTGAATTGCAGTGCCCGTATTGTGCGGGTCGAGGAGCAGGGGGTCGGCAGAGGCGTCGCGGTTTCGATCAGCAGTTTCGAATTCCGCAGACTGCGCAACGCCGGCAAAAGCTCCCACTAAGAGAGGGTCCAAACGATGAACACGGTCCAAGCAAGAATTCCGCGCTGGATAGGCGGCTATCAACCGATGCCGGCAACGCGCTGGCCCGCGGGCCAGGCCGGCGACGCCAAACCGGCGAATGAAGCCGAAGCGAAGTCGTTTCAGCTCACCTGGGAGGAGAGCGCCCGGTTCTTCCGCGTGGTGGCCGAGTGCGGACGCATCCGCCGCCACTACGACATCTACCGCTGGCTCGGCGGCGAGGTGCAGCATTTCCTGCCGCACGAGATCCTGCTCTCCGCCTGGGGCGATTTCGACACCTGGGACGTGAAGCTCGATCTGACCTCGGGGCTCCCGGGCGTGCGCACCGGCCAGCTCGCGCATTGCCGCATCGACTCGCTCGTGCGCCAGGCGTACGCGCGCTGGATCGGCGCCGGCCGCCAGCCGGTGCTGCTCAAGGCAGGCGACATCGAGGCCGCCGACCACGGCTGCCATTGCGCGATCCACGCCGCCCTGCGAAGCATGCGCTCGGTGCTGGTGCACGGCGTGCACGACAAGCGCTCCCGCCAGGAGAGCCTGATCATCGCCTTCACCTGCAGCTCGTTCACCCGGGGCCGCAGCCTCGAGCCGTTCGTTTCGCTGCTCGAGCCGCTGGTCGCGCAGATCGACGCCGCTTTCCGCAAGGTGCCGGCCTTTCCGCTCAACGACGCGCGCTTCGCGCTGCGCGCGGACGCGAACGTGCTCGACCTCAGCAGCCGCGAAATGGAAGTGCTCGACGCGCTGTGCCGCGGCAGGACCAACGTGCAGATCGCGGCCGCGCTCGAGATCAGCCCCTTCACGGTCAAGAACCACGTGCAGCGGATCTTCCGCAAGATCGGCGTCACCAACCGGACGCAGGCTGCGGCGCGCTACACCGAGGCGGTGCGCCAGGCCGCGCTCAGCCTGGCCGCGCCGAGGAGCGAAGCGCCGCAACAGGTAACCGAAGCGGCCTAGCAAGCCGGGGGGCCGATGACGCAGCTACGGGTCCGCGACTACGGGCGGGACGATGCCGCGCGCTGGGAGGCGTTCGTCGCCGCCTGCCCTGCGGCAACGTTCTTCCATCGCATCGGCTGGCGCGAGGTGATCGAGCGCTGCTTCGGCCACCGCACGCGCTATCTGCTGGCGGAGCGCGCGGGCGAGATCGCCGGCGTGCTGCCGCTCGCCGAGGTGAAGAGCCTGCTGTTCGGGCACGCGCTCGTCTCGCTTCCTTTTTGCGCCGTTGCCGGCGTTGCCGCCGCCGATGACGAAGCCGCGCGCGCCCTGCACCGCGCCGCGCGGGCGCTCGGCGAGCGCATCGGCGCGCAGCACCTGGAGATCCGCAACCCCGAGCCGCGCGAGCCGGCCTGGCCGCGCCAGGACCTGTACGCGGCCTTCCGCAAGGCGCTCGCGCCCGGGGTCGAGGCCAACATGCTCGCCATCCCGCGCAAGCAGCGTGCGATGGTGAGGAAAGGCATCAAGAACGGCCTCGCAGCCGAGCTCGATGCCGGGGTCGAGCGCTTCTTCGCGCTCTACGCCGACAATGTTCACCGCCACGGCACGCCGCCGCTGCCCAAGCGCTACTTCGAGGCCCTGCGCGCCACCTTCGGCCAGGACGCCGAGGTCCTGACCGTCGTTTCCCCCGAGGGGAAAGCGCTGTCCTCGGTGCTGAGCTTCTACTTCAAGGACGAAGTGCTGCCGTATTACGCCGGTGACCGCGCCGAGGCGCGCGATCTCGCGGCCAACGACTTCAAGTACTGGGAGCTGATGCGCCGCGCGTGCGAGAGAGGCATCCGCACCTTCGACTTCGGCCGCAGCAAGCAGGGGACCGGTCCCTTCGACTTCAAGAAGAACTGGGGTTTCGAGCCCGCGCCGCTCGCCTACGAGTACTGCCTCTACCGGCGCTCCAGCATCCCGCAAAACAATCCGCTCAACCCGAAGTACCGCGCCTTCATCGCATTGTGGAAGCGCCTGCCGGTGCCGGTCGCCAACGCGATCGGTCCGCATCTCGTGAAGAGCCTGGGCTAATGGAGCCGCTGCTTTTCCTGGCGCACCGCCTGCCGTACCCGCCCAACAAGGGCGACAAGGTGCGCTCGTACCACTTCCTCAAGCACTTGGCGCAGCGCTACCGCGTTTTCCTGGGCACTTTCATCGATGACCCGGCGGATGAGGAGCACGTGCCCGCCGTGAGGTCGTTCTGCTCCGAAGTGCACGTGGAGACGCTCAAGCCGTGGCGCCAGCGGGCGCGCAGCCTGAGCGCGCTGCTGAGCGGCGAGGCGCTGAGCCTGCCGTACTTCCGCAGCCGGCGGCTCGCGGCCTGGAGCGCAGAAACCGCGCGCCGGCACGATGTGCGCCGGGCATTCGTCTACTCGTCGGCCATGGCGCAGTACGCGCTCGGGCTGCCGAGGCTCGACAGCTTCGTGGACTTCGTCGACATGGACTCGGCGAAATGGGACGACTACGCCACGCGCCGGGGTTGGCCCGCCTCGGCGGTCTATGGACGCGAGGCGCGCTGCCTGCTCGCGCACGAGCGCCAGGTTGCAAAAAGGGCGCGCGCGAGCATCTTCGTCACCGAGGAGGAGGCGCAACGCTTCCGGCACAGCGCCCCCGAGTGCGCGGGAAGCGTCACGGTCGTCCGCAACGGCGTAGACGCGGAGTATTTCTCTCCATCGCATGCCTTCCGCTCCCCGTTCGCGCACGGCGAGCGCGCCATTGTCTTCACCGGGTCGATGGACTACTGGCCCAACGTGGACGCGGTGGTATGGTTCGTCCGCGAGGTGTTGCCGGCGATCCGCAGCGAGCAGCCGGCGGCGCGCTTCTACGTAGTCGGCATGAATCCCGACGCTTCGGTGCGGGCCCTGGCGAGCGATGCGGCAGTGACGGTCACTGGCCGGGTGCCCGACGTGCGCCCGTACCTGCAGCACGCCGCAGTCGTGGTCGCGCCGCTGCGCGTCGCACGCGGAATCCAGAACAAGGTACTCGAGGCGATGGCCATGGCCAAACCCGTGGTCGCGAGCGCGGCATGCGCGTCGGCGCTCTCGGCGCGCCCCGGGGTGGAGCTGGCCGTCGCTTCGGAAGCCCGGGGTTTCGCTGCCGCGACGCTTTGGGCGATGCAACCGACGCACGCGCAGAGGCTCGCGCTGCACGCGCGCGAGCGCATCGTGCGCGACTATACCTGGCCGCGCAGCCTGCGACAGCTGGATGAACTCCTCGGCGAGGCGCAAGTGCCCGCCCCGCAAACCGCGCTCGCCCTATGAACTTCGAACCGGATTGCGTCCTCCAGAACGCCGACGGCGAGTTGAGGCGCTACGCGGCTGAGCGCTGCTGGCGCTCCAGCCTGCCGATCCTCGCCGCCGCCGTGCTTGCGATCCTGGCCATCTACTGGGACACGGCGAAATCGATCGTCGCCATCTGGAGAAGCTCCGAGACGTTCGCGCACGGCTACCTCATCGTTCCGATCACGCTCATCCTCGTCTGGATGAAGCGCCGGGAAGTCGCGGCGCTCACGCCTCGCCCGGATGTCCTGGGCTTCCTGCTGCTGGCCGGCGCCGGGTTCACGTGGCTGGCGGCCGAGGCGGCACAGGTGCAGGTGCTCATGCACTACGCGCTCGTGGCCATGGTGCCGGCCACGGTGCTCGCGCTGGCCGGCCGACGCGTGGCCTGGGCGCTCGCTTTTCCGCTCGCCTTCCTGCTCCTCGCCGTTCCGTTCGGCGAGGCGTTCCTGCCCCGGCTCATGGAATGGACCGCGGACTTCACCGTCGCGGCGCTGCGCATCACCGGCATCCCGGTGTATCGAGAGGGCACGTTCTTCGCCATACCCTCCGGGCATTGGTCCGTGGCGGAGGCCTGCAGCGGCCTTCGCTATCTCATCGCCTCGATCACCATGGGTGCGGTCTATGCGTATCTGACTTACCGCAGCTGGTGGAAGCGGGCGCTTTTCCTCGCGCTTTCGATCGTGGTGCCGATTGGCGCGAACTTCTTGCGCGCCTACATGATCGTGATGATCGGGCACCTGAGCAGCATGAAGCTGGCCGCAGGGGTCGATCATTTCATTTACGGCTGGCTGTTCTTCGGGGTCGTGATTGGTTTGCTCTTCTGGCTCGGTTCGTTCTGGCGCGACCCTGCCGCGCCCGCGCCGCGCGGGCATGCCTTCCTTCCGGGCGCGCCTGCGACGACAGCTGCCATGATGACCGCGGCGGTTGCGACGGCGGCGCTCGCGTCCACATGGCCGCTTTGCGTGCCGTACCTCGGCCGGGTCGACCACACGCCAATCCGTCTCGCCGCGCCCGCCGAAGCTTCGGGCTGGTCGCTCGAGCCGCAACCGGCGATGCAATGGCGCCCGCACTACCGCGGCGCGGCAGCGTCGACCCTGGCGGTTTATCGCAAGGGCAATCGCAGCGTCGCCGTCTACCTCGGGTATTACCGCAACCAGCGCCAGGGCGAGGAGCTCGTGGGGTCGGAGAACCTGATCGCCGGCGCCGGCGATTCGCCGTGGGCGAGGATCGGCGAGTCGCTTCACAGGGAGGAGTTGCCCGGCGGCAGGGTCGAGCTGCGCCAGACCCGGCTGCGCTCGGCCGCCGGCCGGCTGCTGGTGTGGGACTGGTATCGCATTGCGGGCCACGATCTCAGCAATCCCTTCATGGCGAAGGCGCTCGTCGCCCGTGACAAGCTCCTGCGCCGGGGCGACGATTGCGCGGCCATCGTGCTGGCCGCGCCCTACGAGACGGGTCCCGACACCGCGGCCGACACCTTGCGGATCTTCGCGAGAGAGATGCTGCCGGCGATCGACCAGGCGCTTCGCGCGGCAGTGCAGGAGGGATCGGGATGAGCCCGCCCGCGCCGCTCATCGTGCACGTGGTCTACGCCTTCAGCGTCGGCGGGCTGGAAAACGGCCTCGTCAACCTGCTCAATCGCATGCCAGCACAGCGCTGGCGCCACGCCGTGCTCTCGCTTACGCGGATTTCGGGAGGCTTCGCCGAGCGGGTGCAGCGCTCCGACGTGGAGTTCATCGAGCTCGACAAGCGCCCGGGCCATCTGGTGCGCGATTACCCGCGGCTTTATCGGCTGTTCCGACGGCTGCGGCCGACCGTGGTCCATACCCGCAACCTCGCGGCGCTCGAGGCCGTGGTGCCGGCCTGGGCTGCCGGCGTGCCGGTTCGCGTGCACGGAGAGCATGGCTGGAACCGGGCGGATCCGGACGGAAGGCGTCGCCGGTATCAATACGTGCGCGGGCTGTATCGCCCATTCGTCGGCCGCTACGTCGCCCTTTCGCGTCACCTGGAGGAATATCTCGAGCGTCAGGTCGGGGTACCGTCGCATCGCGTTTCGCAGATCTACAACGGGGTCGACACCGAGCGCTTCCGGCCGGCTCAGGTCCGCAGCCGAATCGCCGGCTGCCCTTTCGGCGAACCCGAGGACTTTCTGGTCGGCTGGGTGGGGCGCATGGACCCGGTCAAGGATCTGCCAAACCTGGTGCAGGGATTCGCGCGCGCGACCCGGAGGTCAGCGAGCCGACTGCGCCTCGTGCTCGTCGGCGACGGGTCGATGCGCCCGGCCGTGGAGCGGCTAGTCGAGCAGCTCGGCTTGCGCGACCGGATATGGCTCGCCGGCGAACGAGCCGATGTCGCCGAGGTCATGCGCGGGCTGGACTGCTTCGTCCTGCCTTCGCTTGGCGAGGGCATCTCGAACACCATTCTCGAGGCCATGGCCTCGCGCCTGGCGGTCATTGCCACACGCGTCGGCGGCAACCCCGAGCTGATCGAGCCTGGCATGACCGGGCTGCTCGTACCGCCGGGCGACGGCGATGCGCTGGCCGAGGCGCTGGTCCGCTACTCGACCGACCGCGCGATGGCGCGGCGGCACGCGAAGGCTGCAAGGCGTGTCGCACAGAGCCGCTTCAGCCTCGCGCGCATGGTCGCCGACTATTGCAGCCTTTACGAGACCGCGCTCGCCGCGGCCGGCGTGCCGCCGGCTGCCGAAGCGCTGTCGCCTCGCTGAGGGTTTGGTCATGTGCGGATTCACGGGCATCGTCGATCTCAAGGGCAGGCGCGAGGTCTCGCGCACGCTGCTCGCGCGCATGAACGAGACGCAGGTACACCGCGGCCCGGACGCCGGCGGCCTGCACGTCGAGCCCGGCGTGGGACTCGGCCACCGACGCCTTTCGATCATCGACCTCGCCACCGGTCAGCAGCCGCTTTTCAACGAGGACGGCAGCGTGGTCGTCGTGTTCAACGGCGAAATCTACAACTACCAGGCGCTCATTCCCGAGCTGGCGGCGCTCGGGCACGTGTTCCGTACGAAGAGCGACACCGAGGTGATCGTGCACGCCTGGGAAGCCTGGGGCGAAGACTGCGTCGAGCGTTTCCGCGGCATGTTCGCGTTTGCGCTGTGGGACCGCAATCGGCAGACGCTGTTCCTCGCGCGCGACCGACTCGGGGTGAAGCCGCTGTACTACGCGGTGCTTGGCGACGGCCACATCGTCTTCGGCTCGGAGCTGAAATCCCTTGCCGCCCACCCGGGTCTCCCGCGCGATCTCGACCCGTTCGCCGTAGAGGACTACTTCGCCTTCGGCTACGTCCCCGAACCGCGCACCGTCTACCGCGCGGCATGCAAGCTGGCTCCCGGGCACACGCTCACCGTGCGGCGCGGAGAGCCCGTGGCTGCGCCGCGCGAGTACTGGGACGTGCGCTTCACCCTCGACAACCGGATCGGCGAGGCGGACGCGCGGGCCGAGCTGATCGAGCGCCTGCGCGAATCGGTGCGCCTGCGCATGATCTCAGAGGTTCCGCTCGGCGCCTTTCTTTCCGGCGGAGTGGACTCGAGCGCGGTCGTCGCGACGATGGCCGGCGTGAGCGAGCAGCCGGTGAACACCTGCTCGATCTCCTTCAGCGACCCCGCGTTCGACGAGTCGCGCTACGCACGCGAGGTCGCCGAGCGCTACCGCACCCGCCATTTCGTCGATAACGTCGACAGCGACGACTTCGGCCTGGTCGACGAGCTTGCCCGTGTCTACGACGAGCCCTATGCCGACAGCTCGGCGATCCCCACCTATCGCGTGTGCCAGCTCGCGCGGCGGCATGTCACGGTCGCGCTCTCGGGGGACGGGGGCGACGAGAGCTTCGGCGGGTATCGGCGCTATCGCTTCCATGCCATGGAGGAACGCCTGCGCGGCATGCTGCCGCTCGCACTGCGCCGTCCCGCGTTCGGCCTGCTCGGCCGCGTCTACCCGAAGGCCGACTGGGCGCCGCAGGTGTTCCGCGCCAAGACCACGTTCCAGGCGCTCGCCCGCAGTTCGGTCGAAGCCTACTTCCACAGCATGTCATTCCTAAGCGACGACATGCGCGGCAGTCTCTATAGCAACGCTTTCAAGGCCGATCTCGGCGGGTACAGGGCGGTCGAGGTATTCCACCGGCACGCCGCTCGCGCGGGCACAGAGGATGCGCTCGGGCTCGTCCAGTACCTCGACCTCAAGACCTATCTGGTCGGCGACATCAACACCAAGGTCGACCGCGCGAGCATGGCGCACTCGCTCGAGGTGCGCGAGCCGCTGATGGACCATCCCCTGGTCGAATGGCTCGCCAGCTTGCCCTCGTCCTTCAAAGTCCGGGGGAACGAAAGCAAGAGGCTGCTCAAGAAAGCGATGGAGGGGCAGCTGTCGCCCGAGGTGCTTTACCGGACCAAGATGGGCTTCGCCGTGCCGCTTGCGCGCTGGTTCCGGGGCCCGCTGCGCCGCCCCGTGCGCGAGGCGCTGCTCGGCGGACGCCTCGCCGCGACCGGCTGGTTCAACGCGCGCTACCTCGCCCAGCTCCTCGCCCAGCACGAGAGCGGCGCGCGCGACCACAGCACGCCGCTGTGGACGCTGCTCATGTTTGATGCGTTTCTCGCCCAGGTCATGGGGGACGCCAGAAGCCCGAGGCTGCAAAGGGTGGCGGGATGAGCCGGACGCCGCGGACGGGAGACAGCATGCTCGACTACATTCGCGCCGATTTCCAGGCGCTTACAAGGAAGCAAACGGGCTTCCCGGCGAAGCTCGTTACGGTGCTGCTCCATCCGGGCTTTCATAGCGTGCTGCTCTACAGGATCAGCCGCTGGTGCTACCTGCACCGGATACGCGCGCTGTCCATCGTCATCAACTACGTCTGCTCCATGCTGACCGGAGCCCAGATCTCCCATGCGGCGGAAATCGGAAAAGGACTGGTGATCTACCATCCCCACGGCATTGTGGTGGGCCGCACCGCGGTCCTCGGGGAGTTCTGCGTGCTGGCGCATGGCAATGTGGTCGGCCAGCGCCTGGGCAACGGCGACCGGCCCATCATCGGGGATCGCTTTTACGCCGCGACCGGGGCAAAGATGCTCGGCAGGATCCGAATCGGAAACGACGTGCGCGTCGGTGCGAACGCGGTCGTCCTCGACTCCCTGCCGGACGGTGTCACGGTCGCCGGCAATCCGGCCAGGGTCGTTCGCATCCCGGAAGCGGCGAACGACGCAGCGGCGGGTCGGCTGCCCGAGAGAGATGGTACGGCCGTCCTGCCACGCGTCCTGGCCGCTGTCGCGCGCAGCGTCGAGACGCTTCCCGCCGGGCAGATCGGTGGGGACACCGTGCTGCTGGGAGAGGGAGTCGGCGTCGATTCGCTCGAAATCCTGCGTATCGTCAACGAGATCGAAATAGAGTTCGGCGTCACGCTCGATGAGAGCCGGCTCGAGCCGGCTCGTCTGCGGACCGCCGGCACGCTCGCCGCCATGATCGAAGAATTGATATCGCAACATGAGCCACGCGATCTCAGACACGCTGGATAGTCTCTGGGCCCGCCTCGCCGCCAGAACGGCGATCGGCGAACGGGGCCGCGGCGTGAACTACGCCGAGCTGCTCGCGGCGTCGCAGGGCATCTCGCGGCTCCTTGCGAAGCAGCTCAGGCAGCCCGGCCAGCGGGTCGCGCTGTTGCTCCCCAACTCGTCGGCGTTCGTCGCGGCCTTCTTCGGCGCCGCGCGCCTGGGCGCGGTGGTCGCACCGCTCGGTACGCAATACCGAGGCCAGGAGCTCGCCTACTACCTGAAGGACCTCGAGCCGGTTGCGCTGGTGACGCAAGCAGGGTACTCGGAGCAGGTCGACCGCGTCCTGTCCCAGCTCGACAGCCCGCCGGCCGTCATTCATGTCGAGGCCGGCGGCAGGGCGCTGCTCGTGCGTGCCGGAAGCGACGCCGGTGCGGCGCTTGGCGCGACCGATTCGCCTCCGCTCGTCCAGCTGTACACGTCCGGCTCCACCGGCGAGCCCAAGCGCGTGGTGCGCACGCATGTCCAGCTGTCGCGCGAGCTCGACGCGCTGCGTGCGGTGTTCGACGTCACGCAAGATGATCGCTTCCTCGGCATCGCGCCGTTTTCGCACGTGAACGGCATGGTGCGCACGATGATGTCGGCCATGGCCGTCGGCGCCACCGTATACCCCGTCGCCGAGTTCAACCGGCGCGACGTGCTGGAGCTGATCACGCGGGAGCGGATCACCTTCCTGGGCGGCGTGCCGCAAATTTATGCCCTGCTTGGCCACACGCCGCCCCGCGGCGAGGTCGACCTGTCGTCGCTGCGCATCGCCTTCTCCTCGAGCGCCCCGCTGCTTCCGGCCGACAATCGCCGCTTTGGCGAGCGCTACGGCATTGCGGTGAGGCAGCTTTACGGTTCGACCGAGACGGGGACCATCAGCTTCAATGGCCATCCGCAGCCCGACTCCTGTCCCGACTCGGTCGGCACCCCGCTCGGCGGGGTGAGCGTCGAAGTCGTGGATGAGGCGGGCGCGCCGGTGCCGGCGGGCGCCGAGGGCGAGCTTTCAATCCGAAGCCCGTTCGCAGCCAGCGAGTATGTCGGTAATGAAGCCGCAACCCGCGCCAGCTTTCGCGACGGCGCCTATCTGTCGGGCGACCTCGGAACGCGCGACGCCCAAGGGCATGTCCGGATCACCGGCCGCAAGAAGCTCATCATCAACCGCGGCGGCTTCAAGGTGAATCCGTACGAGGTGGAGGAAGCCCTGAAGGAATACCCCGGGGTGGAGGATGCGGTCGTTTACGCCGCGCCGAGCCCGCAGGGCGACGACGTCGTGTGCGCCATCGTTGTTCCGCAGCAGGCCGGCCCCGCGGAGGCGCTGCTGGCGCATTGCCGCGGACTGATCGCCGACTACAAGATTCCGGCGCGCATCGAGTGCCGCGATAGCCTGCCCAGGAGCTCCGCCGGCAAGGTGCTGCGCAACCGGCTGGTGAAGGCATGAACGCGATTCCGGCGATCGACTTCGGGCTTGGCGCGCACGATCGCAGCCGGCTGCTGCAGGTCTTGCTGCGACTGTCACCGACCCCGCGCCTTAGCGTGCTTGCCTACCACCGCGTGCTGCCGCAGCACGACGCGCTTCTTCCAAGCGAGCCGGCCGCGGCTGCGTTCGAGGACCGCATGCGCTGGGTGAGGGCGAACTTCGAGGTCCTTCCGCTCGCGGAAGCGGCCAACGCGCTCGCCCGGCAGCGGCTGCCGAAGCGGGCGCTTTCGATCACGTTCGACGACGGCTATGCCGACAACTATGAGGTGGCGCTGCCGATCCTGCTCCGCCTGGGCCTTCCGGCGACCTTCTTCGTCGCCACGGGCTTCCTCGACGGCGGCTGCATGTTCAACGACGTCGTGATCGAGGCGCTGCGCGTCGCACCCGGCCCGCACCTCGATCTGGACGACCTCGGTCTTGGCTGCCATCCGGTCGGCTCGGACGAGCAGCGTACTCGGGCGATCGAGCGGATTCTTGTCCGGCTCAAGTACTTCGAGCCCGAGCGCCGCCGCAGGGTCGCGGGCGAGGTCGCGCATCGCGCCGGCAGCCGCACGCCGACCGATCTCATGATGACTTCGGAACAGGTGCGTGCGCTCAGTGCCGCGGGAATGGAAATCGGAGCGCACACCGTCACGCACCCCATCCTTGCCGAAGTCCCGCTGGCGCGCGCCCGGCACGAAATGGAAGCGAGCCGCGCGCGGCTGGAGCAAATCACCGGTGCGCCGGTGCGCCTCTTCGCCTACCCGAACGGCAGCCCGCGCCGCGACTACTATGCCGAGCATGCGGCGCTCGCCCGCGAGCTCGGCTTCGACGCCGCGGTCTCCACCGCCTGGGGCGCGGCGCGCGCCGGCGACGACCCGTACCAGATCCCGCGCTTCACGCCCTGGGATCGCGCCGATTGGCGCTTCGGCCTGCGCCTTGCCCACAACGCTATGCGGAGCCATTACGCCCGTGCCTGAAAAACAGCCTCGCCTGAAGATCCTTTATCACCACCGGACTGCTTCGCGCGATGGGCAGGCGGTGCACATCGAGGAGCTGATCTCGGCGCTGCGCGCGCTCGGATGCGAGGTCATCGTGGTCGAGCCGCCGAGCACCGCCGGCGCGCGTTTCGGCGCGGACGCCGGCGGCCTGTCGCATCTGCGCCGCCTGCTGCCCAAGGCGGCGGGTGAGCTGCTCGAGCTCGGCTATAACTGGCTGGCATACCGACGCCTGAGGCGCGCATACCACGAGCATCAGCCGGACGTGCTGTACGAGCGGCACAACCTGTACTTGCTTGCCGGCAAGTGGCTCAAGCAGCGCTTCAAGCTGCCGTACCTGCTGGAGGTGAACGCGCCGATCGCGCTCGAGCGCTCGCAGCACGATGGCCTCGGTCTCGCCGGCCTGGCAATCAGGCTGGAGGCTTCGGTCTGGAAGGCCGCGGACGCCGTCCTGCCGGTCACCGCAGTCCTCGCCGATATGCTCGTCGAGCAGGGCGTCGAGCGTCAACGGATCGTCGTCATTCCGAACGGAATCGACCTCGGCGCGTACGAGCGCGCGCCGGCGCGCGACGAAGCCAAGAAGCGCCTCGGCGTCGAGGGGCGCCTGGTGCTCGGCTTCGCCGGGTTCGTGCGCGCCTGGCACGGGCTCGACCAGGTGATCGACTTCATCGCCGAGTCCGGCCGCCCCGAGCTGTTGCTTTTCGTCGTGGGCGATGGCCCGGCTTGCGAGGCGCTGATGCAGCGCGCGCGCGAGCGCGGCGTGGCCGGGCAGGTGAGGTTCGCGGGCATCGTCGAGCGCAAGGACATTCCGGCCCACCTGGCCGCATTCGACGTCGCCCTGCAGCCGGCGGCTACGCCATATGCATCGCCGCTCAAGCTGTTCGAATACCTCGCCGCCGGTTGCGCGATCGTGGCGCCGCGCCAGCCGAACTTAGAGGAGGTTCTCACGCACGAGGAGAACGCGCTGCTCTTTGCCGCCGAAACGCCCGGCGCGCTCGGCGATGCGATCGGGCGACTTGTCGGGGATGCGGTCTTGCGGGAACGGCTCGGGTGCAACGCGAAGAAGACCATTGCCCGCGGCGCCTATACATGGAACGGCAACGCCGATCGCGTAGTCCGGCAGGCGCGGCGGCTGCTCGCCGAAGCCGTCGATCGGCGCGCCCGGCATTTCGTCCGTGCGATCTCCTGACCCAGCCGTGCTTGACCCGCTCTGCCGTCCAGCAATGGGCTCACCCTCCTTTGGGACCCGTGGTAGCGAGCCGGCACTAGCTACATGGAGCCCTTGCCGGTGCATCTTCACCTTCGGCACTATCTGGCCGCGAACAATGTCGACCATAAGCAGACAAGGAACGTCGTGAAGCCGGATCCGTTTCCATCCGAGCGACGGGGCGGTGCAGGAGACGCCGTCGCGGGCATGGCCCACAAATCCGCAGCGCATGCTTTGGAAATGGCATGTATCGAGGATACGGACGGCTTCCGTGCCCTGCGAGATGAATGGGACGCTCTCCACGCCATATGCCGGGAAGCCACGCCTTTCAATAGCTGGGAGTGGCTTTGCAGCTGGTGGCAGGTGTACGGGGGGGCACGGTCCCTCCGCGTATTGGTGTGGCGCCTTGACGGCGCACTCGTAGGGATCGCTCCGCTTTATGTGGCTCGAGAGACGGGGGCGTTCGGCCTAACGGTGACCGTGCTAAGAATGGTCGGAGATGGAAGCGCGGATTCCGACTATCTCAGTTTCCTGATGCGGGACGATCTGTCCGCGCTCCTGCTGGACCAGTTCGCTGCATGGCTAGCAGCCGAACGGGGGTGCCATGCATTGGTGCTTCGCGATCTGCCGGAGGCATCAACCTTGTTGACGGGCCTGCTGGCGGCCACCGGCAAATACGGCCTGTTGCTCCGAAAAGAGTACGGACGTTGTGCTGCCATACAGTTGCCCGATGTTTTCGAAGAATTGTTGCTCTCGTTGCGACCGCGGTTTCGCACGAAGGTACGCTCGCTGTTGAAGCGACTCGCTGAGTCCCAATTGACGTTTGAATCCGCTGTAAGTGCCGAAGACCTCAAGCGCCGGCTGCGCTCCCTCTTCGAACTGCATCAGGCGCGTTGGCGCAGTGCAGGAGGTGTCGGCGTCTTTGAGCGGAAGGCCAAGCGGCGTTTTTACGCCCTCTTTGCAACCCGGTTCGCGCGAAAAGGTTGGCTTCGTCTCTATTCCCTGCGCCGCGGCGATACGTATGTGGCCCATCAGTTGTGCTTCAGCGCCAACGGAACGACCTACCTTTTGCAAGAGGGTTTCGACGTCTCGAACCCGGCCAGCAGTTATGGGCAGATGCTTCGCGCGTGCGTGTTGCGCCATCTGATCGAACGGCGACAACGGCGCTACGACTTCCTGGGCGGCTACTCGAGGCACAAGGAAGACTGGGGCGCTACCGAAGCCAAGACCGTGCATGTCACCGTGGCGCAGAAGTCGGTGCGCGGAACCTTCTACTTGAAGCTGCCCAAATGGCGCGATCAAACAGTGGAGATCGCGAAGCGCGTCTTGCCGCGAGCCGTCGTGCAGTCCCTCAAGCAAGCTGCAGGAAGAGGTGGCTGACATGCGAGCACCGAACGGAGTCCGGGTCAAGCTCTACTCGGCCCTTGCCGAGTTGCCGACCGCGTACGCGGATGTTTTCTCCGCTGGCGCAGCACGCAGTTTCTACCTCAGTCGGCCGTGGTTCGAAAACCTCGTTGCGACGGCTTGTGCGTCGCACGAGGAACTCCGCCTCTACGGTATCGAGCGCGACGACCAAACTGCGCTCGGTCTGTTCATTGCCCGCGGCTGTCCGCGGCAGTTGCGCCATCCGCTGCGGAAGCTGAGCGGCTTGTCCAGCATGTACACCATTCTGTACGGACCGCTCTGGAAATCGCCCTCCGCGGCCCTCGCGGGCGCGCCGGCGCTCGCGCGCTGCCTCGCCGCCGAACGCCCGCGCTGGGATGTCGTCCAGCTGGATAGCCTCGATCCCGATTCGGCAGAATTCTCCCAGCTACAGTCCGCGCTGCGCGCCGCCGGCTATGTCGTGCAGCCGTATTTCCACTTCGGCAATTGGTTCGAAAGCATTCCCGAACCCTCCTGGGACAGCTACTGGCAACGCCGGCCATCGATGCTGCGCAACACCGTGGACCGCAAGTCGAAGAAGCTGCTCAAGGCGCATCGTGTACGCTACGAGATCTTCACCGGGCATCCTAACCTCGACGAGGGCATCAGAGCCTACGAGCGCGTGTACGCGTCAAGCTGGAAGCTTCCGGAACCGTTCCCGGACTTTACCGGCGGACTGGTCCGGCGCGCCAGCGACGCGGGTGCGTTGCGGCTGGGCATCGCCTACTTGGACGACACGCCCGCCGCGGCACAGATTTGGCTGGTGGCCAACCGCCAAGCGACCATATTCAAGCTTGCTTACGATGAGGCGTTCTCCGCGCACTCGATCGGCACGTTGCTCACGCTGCAACTCGCCCGGCATGTCATCGAGGTGGATCACGTCAGCCACATCGACTTCGGCCGGGGCGACGATAGCTACAAGCGCGACTGGCTGGCGCAGCGGCGCGAGCGCTGGGGATTGATGGCCGTCAATCCGCGTACCGTGGCCGGTGCGCTCGCCGTCTGCCGACACCTCGGCGCACGCCTGCTCAAGCGCGCAACCATGCCGACGCCGCGGGGTGAGCAACGGCGGGGCGCGTCCGCCATTTGGCCGAGATGACCAAACGCGTTCTTCTCGTTGCTTACCACTTTCCCCCGGTGCAAGGCAGCAGCGGCCTGCAGCGAACGCTCAAGTTCGCGCAGTACCTTCCGTCGTTCGGATGGCAAGCGGCCGTTCTTACAGCACACCCGCGCGCCTACGAGCGCGTTACGACCGACCAGGTCGACGACATTCCGGCGTCGACGTTCGTGCGCCGCGCGTTCGCGCTGGACACCGCGCGGCACCTGTCAATTCGCGGCGCCTATCCACGGGCCCTCGCGTTGCCCGATCGCTGGGTAAGCTGGTGGTTTGGCGCAGTACCGGCGGGACTGGCTCTCATTCGCCGCTTCAAGCCGGACGTAATCTGGAGCACCTTTCCGATTGCCACGGCGCACCTGGTGGGATTGACGCTCGCCCGTCTGACCCGGTTGCCTTGGGTCGCCGACTTTCGCGACGCAATGACCGAAGACAACTACCCCGAGAATCTCACTACAAGACGCGCGTACCGTTGGATCGAGCGCCGCGCGGTGGCGCGCTGTAGAGCGGCAGTTCTCACTACCTCAGGCTCGCTGCGGATGTACGCCGACCGCTACCCCGCGCTGCCCGAGAATCGCTGGCGATTGATCGCCAATGGCTACGACGAAGAGAACTTCCTCGCGGCGCAGCGGCGCGTGCCGGTGCACGCAAAAGCCGACGGTCCTCTGGTGCTCGTGCATAGCGGCATCCTCTATCCCTACGAACGCGATCCGCGAGCGCTTCTGGCCGCGCTGGCGCGATTGCGGCATAAGCAAAAGTTGCCTGCGCGCGGGCTGCGAATCGTATTGCGGGCGACCGGACATGACGAGTATCACCGCAAGCTGATTGCGGAACACGGCGTGGCAGATATTGTCGCAGTCGAGCCCGCCGTTCCTTACGTCGACGCGTTGGCCGAAATGATGGCATCGGATGGATTGATCGTGGTCCAAGCGTCCGTCAACAACCATCTCATACCAGCCAAGATCTATGAATACCTGCGCGCCGGGCGTCCGATCTTGGCCCTGACTGACCCGCGTGGCGATACCGCCGCGCTTCTACGCGACGCTGGCCTGGACGCGATCGCCCCGCTGGACGACTCCGAGACGATCGAGAGGGTCTTGGCGGGTTTTCTGGCGCAGCTCGAGGATGGAAGCGCGCCGTTCGTCAGGCCGACGGATGCGCAGCGCCATTCCCGCAAGCGGCGCACTGCGGAGCTCGCGCGGCTGCTGGACGAAATCGTCGTGAACCGGCACAACGCTGCTTAGCCCGGCTGGCGCCAATGAAGCTGCCCCTGACGACATGAGCGGCCTCTGCGGCTGGTTTGAACCCGCCGGACGGGGTCCTGCGCACGCGGATATCGGCGTGATGGCGGCAACACTCGCCCGGTTCGACGCCAGCCCGGCACGCGCAAAGGCCGCGCCATGGGGTGCCGCAGCCGTGGTGGCTCGCGATGCCGACGCAGATCTGTACCAGGATGGCGAGCGGCTAGTGGCGATCTACGGGCGGGCGCGTCTTTCCGACGCCCGACTCTCGGATTCGGCCCAGCGACAGGGTCTCGCCCGCGCGATCGCCGAAGGCTACGCCGAGCGCGGAGCCGAGATCCTAAAGCTGCTTGCGGGCAGCTTCGCCCTGGCGATCCTCGAGGGCGCCGCGCGGAAGGCGCTTCTGGCAACCGACCGCATGGGCACGCGCTCGCTTTGCTATGCAGCCGACGCACGCAAACTCGTCTTCGGATCGACTCTCGACGCCATCTGCGCGCATCCGGACTCCAGGCCGCAGATCAGGCCGCAGGCCATCTACGAGTACCTCCACTTCCACGTCATCCCGGGCCCGGACACGGTGTATGTCGGCCATAGCAGGCTCGAGCCGGGAACGTACCTGGTCTGGGACAACGGCAGCCACCATGCGGTGCCCTACTGGCGACCCGAGTTCACGGAGGATGAGGAGCGGCCGTTCACGGCGCTCAAGCAGGAATTCGTTGCGCTGCTGCGGAAGAGCGTCGGGCAGGCGGTGGAAGACGGCAAGACCGGCGCCTTCTTGAGCGGCGGCACCGACAGCTCGACGGTAGCGGGCATGCTGAGGCAGGTGACGGGCGAAGCTCCGCGCACTTTCTCCATCGGGTTTGGGGCCGAGGGTTTCGACGAGGTCGGCTATGCGCGCATCGCCGCGCGCTGCTTCAAAACCCGGCACAAGGAGTACTACGTGACGCCCGATGACGTGGTGAGCGCCATCCCGCGCATCGCCGCTGCGCACGACCAGCCGTTCGGAAATTCGTCCGCCGTGCCGACTTACTACTGCGCCAAGCTCGCCCGGGACGACGGCGTCGACACGCTGCTCGGCGGAGACGGCGGGGACGAGCTCTTCGGCGGCAACGCCCGCTACGCCACGCAATACGTCTATTCGCTCTACGGCGAGCTGCCGCAGCCGCTGCGACGTAGCGTCGTCGAGCCGCTGGTCAGCCTGCTGCCGCAAGTGGGCATCGTCGGCAAGGCGCGCCGGTACATATCGCATGCGTCGATACCGATGCCCGCCCGTTACGATCACTACAACCTGCTCGAGCGCCTCGGGCCGCATAACGTGTTCACGGCCGAGTTCCTCGAGAACGTGGACCGCGCCGCGCCGGCGGCGCAGGTGGAGCGGGCCTATCGCGCTTCGAATGCGGATTCGCTGATCAACCGGATGCTGGCGCTGGATTTCAAGTACACGCTCGCCGACAACGATCTGCCAAAGGTCGTGCGCTCGTCCGAGCTCGCGGGCGTGGACGTGCGCTTTCCGCTTCTGCATGACGAGCTGGTCGCATTTTCCGCGCGACTCGCGCCTTGTCTGAAGCTGCGTGGTGTGCGGCTGCGCTACTTTTTCAAGAAGGCGCTGCAGGATTTCCTGCCTCCCGAGATCCTCAAGAAGTCCAAGCACGGGTTCGGACTGCCGTTCGGCCGGTGGCTGCAGTCACATGAGCCGTTGCGCCAGGTCGCCTTCGAGAGACTGACCGACTTGAAGAAGCGGCACATCGTGCGTGGGGAATTCCTCGATCAGCTCACCAGCGTTCATGTGAAGAGCCATGCAGACTATTACGGCACGATGGTGTGGATCCTGATCATGCTCGAGCAGTGGCTCAGGCAGCATCGCGCATCGCTCTGAGGAGACGCAAGATGAGAGACAAGCTGACGACCGTTTCCTGCGCGCTACGTCCTGCGCGGGTCGCCTCGCTCATCGCGCTGGCCGGAATTCTCGCCAGCCCGGCCGCGCTGGCGCAGGCCAAGTACGATACCGCCATGCTTCCCCCGTACTGCAAGTACACCCAGTTGTATCGCGATCAAGTCCCGGGCGGCGGCGATCCGGCGCAGATCGCTCGATGGGGGAGCGTCCTCGGCGCGGGGAACTTCTGGCACTTGCACCATTATTGCTTTGGCCTCGAACATTCCAACCAGGCGCTGTATTCCTCGCTCACCAAGCAGGAGCGCGACAGCGAGCTGGCGCAATCGGTGAAGGAGTTCCGGTACGTGCTTGAGAGAGTCGCGCCCGATTTCGTACTGGTGCCGGAGATCCTGACGAGAAGGGGTGAAAACCTGCTGCGGCTGGGAAACGGGCCGGAAGGTGTCGTGGACCTGAATCGCGCCATCGTGCTGAAGCCGGACCACTGGCCGCCCTACGCTGCGCTGAGCGACTACTACAGGACGCTGGGCGATCTCGAAGCAGCACGGACATGGGCGGAGCGGGGGCTTTCGGCTGCGCCCGGCACCAAGGCGCTTCAACGCCGGCTGGCAGAGCTCGACAAGACGAAGGCGAGACGCAACCCGTCAGCGAATTGATTCCTCGGCGGTGCGAATCGTTTGTGCTGCTTCAAGGGGCGCCGTGCGCGCGGGGTTGTCCGCACTCGCGAGCTGCTTTTCGACCATGACCCTCGTAAGGACGAGGGCTACCAGCAGGTTGTACGGCATGTCATAGTAGGCCAGGTTAAGGAACGCGCCCCCCACGGCGTAACCCACCAGGCTCACCTGGACCATGCGGGCGAGGTCCGACGCCCACTGCATTCCCTCTCGTCGCCGCGTCTGCCGGTCGATCCAGGCGGCATCGCGCCAGACGAGGAACCACAGCAGCAGAAACAGGAACAGGCCGACGAAGCCGTGCTCGCCGAGCATCTGGAAGTAGATGCTGTGCGCAGAATGCTCGTCCGTCGGGTCCGGCGCATAGCGTGCGAAAACGTCGGCGTTGTAGATCTGAAAACCGCCCCCCACGAGCGGACGATCCTTCGCCAGGTTGAACGCCATCATCCAGGCGTTGATGCGCCCCATCGCGGACGTATCCTGGTCGTAGGTCTTGATGGTCCACATGCGCTCTTCCCATTTTTCGGGCATGAACCCGATCGCCACGGGGACCAGCATCAGGAGCAGGACTCCCGTCATGACCTTGGCACGGCTCTTCAGCCACAGGAACCCGAGCATGGCGGCAATACCGATGAGCGCGCCGCGCGACTGCGATCCGAGCGCGGAAAAGCCGCACAGCACCGTGGCGACGAGCAGGCCGTACCGCAGCCACCGATGGGTTGCCTGGAGCTGCAGGTAGCGCAGCAGCGGAATGGTCATGACGGTCGCGAGGGCGAGCGAATTGTTCTCTTCGATAAAGGACCCGACAGGCCCGTACACGCGATGCTCTCCGCCGGCGCTCAGGGTGAAGAGGCCTCCCTTCACTGCGAAAAAGGCGACCGAACCGGCCACGATCCACATGAGGATTTGGACATGCTTCTTGCTGTGAAGGAGGATAAGGGTCACGAAAATCATGAGTTGGATCTTCATGACTCGTTCCCACATGGGCAGCGAACCGGGTGTATCGAAAGCGCAGAGCGTGCTGACGGTCATCCATGCGGTCATGGCAAACAGGGCGAGGGTCACCGGCGTCACCGGCAGGTGCTTGGGCTGTCGCGAGAAAATCAGCCCAAGCAGCGTGGCAACGGCAATCAGCTGCGCGAACCCGAAATCGTAGGCGAACCCCCAGGTCAGCCGGTGCGGGTTCATCATGCTGACCCAGACAAACAGGAATACGCCGATCGTCGGCCGCCAGAGAATGAACGGCAGCGATCCGAGAAGGAACGTGGCGAGAATAACGTCTCTCATGTCTTATGCGGGGGCGCTCGACTCGGCTTGCGTGCGCAGCACATTCGACGATGCGCCTCGACCTCAGGCGGCCCGCGCCGCCTGCGTGGCGGCCTGTGGCACGTATGCGGCGAGCACTTCCCGAAAGAGCTGGAGCTGTCCCTTCGTGGTGGCACCCCAGCCGAACTGCTCGGCGAAGCGCCGCGTGGCGGCGCGCTGGGGCGGCCGGGCGAAAAGCTCGCGCACCGCGTGCGCCAAGGCGCGGGCGCTGCGCTCCTTCACGAGGATGCCCGCATCCCTGGAGGTGACGATCTCGGGCACACCGCCGACTGCAGTGGCGATCACCGGGGTGCCGCACGCCATCGCCTCGAGAAGAACATTGGGCCAGCCTTCACGGCTCGACGCGAGGACTAGCGCGTCCGCTGCGCCGTAGTAGCGGCGCAGGTCCTGCTGAGCTAGGGATCCGACAAAGCGGACGCGCTCCGCTACGCCGCACTGCCGGGCAAGCGCCTCGAACGCAGCACGGTCCGGGCCGTCGCCCGCGACGACCAGCCCGCACTCCGGCAGCAGCGCGAGCGCCTCGATGACCAGGCCGTGGCCCTTGAACCCGAGCAGGTTGCCTACGCTGAGCAGCGTCGGCCGGTGCAGCCCGAGCTCCGCGCGCAGCTTGTCTCGCTCCTCGGCGTGGAACAGCTCGAGGTCCACCCCGTTTCGCAGCACGTGGATCCGCTCGGGCTCGACGCCGAGCGCCGCGAGCTTGTCCTTCAGCGCCTGTGAAACCGCGACGACCGCGGCCGCCCGGCGCGCGGCCCAGCGGATCATGCGCCGCGGGAAGCGGTGCTGGGCGATCAGATTGACGTCGGTGCCCCGCGCCGTGATGACCGCCGGAACATCGAGACGCCGTCCGAGCATCGCCGCGGCGACCCCATCGGGGTAGAAGTAATGCGCGTCGATCAGCTCGAAGCCGCGCTCGCGCTGCACGCGTTCGACGACAGGGCGAACCGCGTGGTAAAGGAGAAAGGGCGCGAGCGTCATGCCGATCTTCGGCAGTACCGGGAAGCGCGGATGCAGCACGTCGACGCCGTTCCTTGTTTCCGCCCGAGGCGCGCGCGCCTGCGCCGCATAAGAGCCGAAGGCCGGATGGGTGAACGGGAACCAGGGCACGGGCGCGACGACGGTGGATTCGACCTGGCCGCTCATGACGAGCTGACGCAGCCGCGTCTCGACAAAAATCCCGTGCGCCGGCCGCGCCGCGTTCGGATAGAGCGAGCTGAATGTCAGGACCTTCATGCGCCTAGGATCCGTGCTGGTATTGTCGGACGTCGTAGCGGGTTAACTGCTTGTCTTGAGCGGGATTTTCGCGTGCCTGGGGCCGCGCGCCAAACGTAGCCCGTAAGGGCTATTCGGAATGCTGGTGGGCGCCCAGGTCCAGCGGTCCGGCGCTCGGGCGCGGAGCCGTGCCCAGCGGGTGCCGGTATTCCGCGGAAGGGCGCAAGGAGAAGCCGTAGGCGCTTCCTGCATCGATGCCCTTGCCGATTGCGCCGGTCCGAGATCTGGGGCGGTAGTCGAGCTTGTCAGGATTGACAAAGTCAGCCTTCGCGGCGCGCAGATTGCTCCGCGATTCTGCCTTGCCGGTGAGCAGCTCGCCGGGCCCTGCGAAAAGGTTGTTGATCACGCGCGCCGCATCCGCTCCTGGCCGGATGACCAGGAAGCGCCCGCCCTTCGGATCGTCGTTGACCACCGTATTGCTCACGAAATAGAGCTCGTTCAGAAGGTTCTTGTACCCCTCGGCGCCGTAGGCCACGATGGTGCGGTTGTCGTTTTCCGGACCCTGCTGGATCAGGTTGCCCACCACGAACGAAAGGCCGCCGTCCGGCAGGTCGATCGCGTAGCTCGCGCGGCCGTCCTGCTCGTCGGCGATGCGGTTGTAGAGAATGTAGTTCTTGATCGCGCGGCTCTTGACGTTGTGGCCGACGAGCGCATGATGACTATAGCTGTAGCGCAGTGTGAAGCTGCGCACCGTGCCCACGTACAGGTTATGGCTCTGGCCGTCTTCGGCACCATTGCGGTTGAACTCGGAATGCTCGATCAGGACGTCGCTTTCCAGGTCGGCTCCGGTCAGGATGCCGTTCTCGTTGTCGTGGAAGTAGCAGTTCCGCAGCGTCAGGCCGGGCCCCTCGAGGCGGATTCCGGCCCCGTTGCGGTGCGCGACCCTGGCGCCCGAGAACTCGAGGTTCTCGATCGTCGTGTCTGCGCCCTTGACGACCCAGATGCCCTTCCCTTCGGCATGGGCGCCGTCCGCGCGCAGGTGCGCACGGCCGCCGCGGCCCCGGAGCGTCAGGCGGTTCTGGGTCCAGACGGCGGCGTCACTCGCGTAGAGTCCCGGCTCGATCTCCACGACGTCGCCGTCGCGGGCGATCTTGGCGGCCGCGCTGGGCGTTTTCAAAGCGTGCTGCGGGCCCACGAGCACGGTGTCCGCCCGCGCCGCCGGCACCGTGGCGAGCGCGAGGAAAAATGCAAGCGCGCTAGCTCGCGTAGCGCATCGTGGCGTGGTGGACATGGAGGGGCGCTGCGGCGGTTTCCGGTCCGAGGAACACCTCGTCCACCCTGCGCCAGCGGAAGTCGCGCAGCAGGCGCCGGAGACGGGGCTCGGTCCGGCGCAGGTTGACGTAGTGGCGAAACCGGGTCTTGAGGCCCGTGCCCGGCACCCGCGGCTGCGCAGGATCGATCTCCCATGGGTGAAAGTAGAAGATGCCGGGGCGCGCATCCACCTCGTTCACGCGCCGGAGCAGCGCGCGTGAGACCGCGTAGGGCAGGAGCCTGAAGTACCCGCCGCCGCCGGCCGGCAGGTTGCGGTTCAGCACGGCGGCGGTGGTGACCGGGATTTCGAGCAGGTCGGCGCGCGGCCGGTACGCAAAGCGCGGCGCATCCGGCATCCCGTACAGGTCGTGTCGGACGGGATACACGCTCGAGCTATAGCGGTAGCCCGCCTGCGCGATGCGCTCAAAGGCCCACAGGGTTCGCGGCCCGATCGAGAAGCTGGGCGCGCGATAGCCCTTCACCTGCGTTCCCGAAAGGTCCTCCAGCAGCGCCTTGGCGCGGCCGATGTCCCGGGTGAATTCGTCCGGCGTCTGCTCGTGGATGCGCAGATGCCCATAGCCGTGGCTCGCCAGCTCGTGGCCTTGCGCAACGATCCTCTTCACCAGCCCCGGATAGCGCTCGGCGATCCAGCCGAGCGTAAAGAAGGTCGCGCGCGCGCCCGACTCTGCGAAAAGCGACAGGATCGTCTCCACGTTGCGCTCCACCCGGCAGGGCATGCGCTCCCAGTCCGCGCGCGCGATATGCGGCGCGAGCGCCGAGACCTGGAAGTAGTCTTCCACGTCGACGGTGAGGGCGTTGGCGATCTCAGGCATGCAGCGGCACCGGGCGCGCCGCGAGCCACCCGGCGAGATGCCCGGCGATGCGCTCGGCGGCCCGCCCGTCCCAGAGCTCCGGCATGCGGCCACGCTTGCCGCCGGTGGCGACGATCTCCTCGACCAGGCACAGAATCAGCGCGCGGTCCCGCGCGACGAGCGTATTGGTTCCCTGCTCGACGGTGATCGGGCGCTCGGTGTTCTCGCGCATCGTGAGGCAGGGGACCGAGAGCGCGGTGGTTTCCTCCTGCATGCCACCCGAATCGGTGAGGACCAGCGTCGCGCCCGCCATCAGGCCCAGCATCTCGAGATAGCCCTGCGGCGGCAAGAGCGCGATACGAGCGCTCTTCAGGAGGTCCGAGTAACCGAAAGCATCGACCCGCGCCACGGTGCGCGGATGCAGTGCGCAGACCAGCGGCAGCCTTTCCGATACCTCGCACAGGATCTGGAGCGACGCGCGCAGCGCCTCCGGCTCGTCGACGTTCGAGGGGCGATGCAGCGTCACCACACCGTATCCCTCGGCGCCGAACCCCGCTCGCGCGGCTTCCAGCGTCCGGGCGGCCGGCACGGCGCGGCTTTTGTGGAACAGCAGCGAATCGATCATCACGTTGCCGGCGAAATGCATTCGCTCGGCGGGGATGCCTTCGCGCGCCAGGTTGCCGTGCGCGGTGCGCTCGGTCGTGTAGAGCAGGTCGGAAATCTGATCCGTGAGGATACGGTTGATCTCTTCGGGCATGGCCCGGTCGAAGCTGCGCAGCCCCGCTTCGACATGGGCAACCGCCACGCCCTTCTTCACCGCAACCAGGCTGCAGGCGAGCGTGGAATTGACGTCGCCCACCACGACCACGCATGAGGGCTGGTGCTCGTCTACGACCGGCTCGAAGCGCCGCATCACTTCCGCGGTCTGTATCGCGTGCGTGCCCGAGCCGACGCCCAGATTGATGTCCGGGCGCGGCAGGGCCAGGTCCTCGAACAGACGGTCGTTGAGCATCGGGTCGTAGTGCTGGCCCGTGTGGACGAGCACCGCCGGAGGCAGGTCAGCGCGGCTGCGGAATGCGCGCAGCAGCGGCGCCATCTTCATGTAGTTCGGCCGCGCCCCGACTACGCAAAGCAGCGCGCCCGGATTGTCTCGCAGATTGCCCATCAAAGGCGGAGCGTATCCGCCCTGTGGCGGTGGCTACAACCCTAGTGCTTTCGCTCTAACGGCGAGCTGCGCGGTTTCGAGTGTGAAGAAACGAAACGGCGCGCGCGGGCACGCGGCGGCGGTGGGCCGCGGCCAGTCCGAGCAGGGCGAGCCCCACCAGGGCCAGGGTCCCGGGCTCGGGCACGGCCACCGCGAAATCCCCGGAAAAGGTGGTTCGGCCTGAAGTGGTGAGGGTGAGAACTTCGGTCACCGAGTACGGTCCCGTGGGAGACCAGCCGCCGTCGACCGAGCCCGAGTAGGGCGCCGCTCCGGAGCCCACGCTGCCCATGAGCGTGGCGTCACCGAACAGGGCGTTGCTCGCGTCGTAGTAGGCGCTGTAGTCGAAGGAGGCACCTGCGCCGTTCAGCGTTCCACCGTACTGCATGGTGAACCGGCCGCCATAAATGCCGAAGCCGGTGTCGGACAGCTTGATGATCATCTTGTGCACACCGCTCGAGGACTGAATGTTGAGGCTGCTCAGATCCATGAGCGGATTGCCGTCCGAAAGGATCGGCTTCGACACGCCGGTGGTGGCGTTGACCGAGAAAGCTCCGATGCTTTGGTTGATGCTCACCACGCCGGCTTCGCTGGCGCCGTCGCACGCAGCGCCATCGATGCAAGTTACGGTGGTGCCGTCGTCGGTCCAAATGCTGAGCGTGGCGACGGCGTGCGCGGCTGGAACTCCCCCGAGTAAACCGGCTGCCATGGCGACGCGAACGAAAGTCTTCTTCATCGATCCCTCTTTATGTTGTAGCCAGGCTCCTCCCCGGCCGTACGCCCCTAGAAGCAAAGGCCAGGCCAAGTGAGGAACTCATACCAGATCAAGCACATGAGTGCTTCAGGTCCCCGGGCAAGGTTGCTTCTGTAAAACGAGCCGACACGCGCGCGGCGCGCGGGTCGCGGCTCAAGTCGCTTTCTGCGCAGGCGGGCGCTCCCGGAGGAGCTGGCGCAGCAGACTCACGGTGATGTTCATGGCCTTCTCCACGCCGACCACGCGCTTCTCCAGGCCGACGAGGGTGGGCGGCTCGCCATGGCTGCCGTTCCCGTTGCCGTTGGCCGTGATGGCCTCGCCGAACTCTTCGGACAGCTCGGCGAGCACCCGTTCGACGTCCGCGGCGCCGATGGCGTGCTTCTCGGAAAGGAACGCCGCAAGCAGCAGCCGTGTGCAGAGCGTGTTGATGCGCCTTGGGACGCCTCCGGTGTGAGCGTAGATGACGCCAAACGCGGCATCCTCGAAGCGCGGATCGTCCTGCCAGCCGACGTGCTTCAGGCGGTGCTCGATGTAGGCGCGAGTCTCGTCCGGGTCGAGCGGCCCGAGGTGGTAGGCCGCGATGACGCGCTGGCGCAGCTGCTGCATGCTCGCGCTTCGCATCAGGTCGCGCAGCTGAGGCTGCCCCACGAGGAAGCTCTGCAGGAGGGCCCGGTTGCCGACCTGGAAGTTCGACAGCATGCGCAGCTCTTCCACTGCCGCGGGCGCGAGGTTCTGGGCCTCGTCCACGATGAGCAGTGCCTTGCGGTTCTCCTGCACCAGGCCGAGGAGGTAAGCCTCGAGCTGCGCCAATACCCCTGCCTTGTCCTTGTCCCGCACCGCGATTCCAAACGCCGTCGCCACGGCGCGCACGAGGCTGTCTGCATCGAGCTGCGTCGAGACGAGCTGCGTCGCCACCACTTTGTTGCTGTCGAGCTCGCGCAGCAGGCTGCGAATCAGGGTCGTCTTGCCGGCGCCGACTTCGCCCGTGAGCACGATGAAGCCTTCGCTCTGGTAGAGCCCGTATTGCAGATAGGCGTGCGCGCGCTTGTGCCCGCGGCTGCCGTAGAAGAAGCTCGGGTCCGGGCTGAGCTGGAAGGGCGCGGCGGAAAATCCGAAGTAGGGCTCGAACATGGCTTCAGAAGCGATGGTTCACGCCGATGAATAGGGAGGTCGCATCCTCGTTCGCAGCACCAGGATCATCGGAATGGAACCGGCTGAACGAGGCGCCCGTGAACGCGGTGGTCTTCGGCGATAGCGTGTGGTTCAGGGTCAGATTGAGGTAGTCGTTGCGCGAATCGAGCGTGACCGGCTGCTGCCCGGTCGCGACAATGCGCGAGGCATGCAGCCCGATGCTGGTGGTCGGCGTGAGGCTGTGCTGGGCGTGGCCGCCGAAACCGCGCTGCTTGATCTTGCGGGCGAGGAGGATGGCGTCGGGCGCTAGACCGAGAACGTCCGCGGATATGTCGCTGCTCTCCGCGGCGAACGCGGTGAATGCGATCGAGTTGCGCCTGCCGATGAACGCTACGGAGGCATCGACCCCCTCGCGCACGTACACGCGCTGGGTATAGACGGCGAGCGAATTGGCGAGGAACGCGGGCGTGCCGTTCGTATTGATGAACTGCTCGACGGCCGCGCGGCGCTGGTCGGGGTCCGGAAAGCGGGCGAGGAATGCGGCGTCCAGCACTGCCGACGTATTCCCGGGCGGCAACCTCAGGACCTCTTGCTGGAAGGTCGAGGTGTTGCGCGAATAGGTTACGTTCCACGAACTGAGGCGCGCGCGATGAGCGAAGCGGGCGAGGCGGGAGGGTCCGAAGAACCGGTTCTCGTACTCGAGATCCGCGCTCGTGAGCGGGCTCGGCCTCCACGCCAGTGCACCACCGTAAATGCTGCTGCGCTGCATCTGCTGCAGGACGTAGTTGTTTTCCTCTTCTCCGCCGCTGACGGAGAGCCGCCAGGCAGGGTCGGGCTGCCAGTAAAGCCGCGCACGGTAGAGGCGTGATTTGTCATCGCCGCGGTCGGCGAGGCTGTCGTAGTAGCTGATGTCGGTTTGGTCGAATTCCAGCGTCGCACCGAACCGGCGCACCGGACGCGTGACGTAGCCTGTCCACTTCTCGGTGCGGAATTTGCCGAGCCCAACCGTGGCGCTGTCCGTCCAGAAATTCGCGTTGCGCAACTCGAATTCCAGGTCGGATCCCGCGTGGCGGACAAAAGGGCTCAATGAGACAGTCCGGATCTCCTGCCGGGCGGAAGTGGCAGTGGTGATGTCCTTGGGCTGCGCCACGAAAGGGTTGATGAACTCCTGGCTGATCCTGCCCCTCGCCTCGATGAAGAAGAACTTCTCCACGGCTTCGACCCGGCCGTAGGCGTCCAGGTTGTTGACGAAGTCGTTGCCTTCGCTGTTACGTGCATAGAACAACGCGCTCGGCGCATAGTTCAGGTTTGCAGTGAGGCGCGGGCTCGCGCCGTCGATCCGGATCCCGGGCGTCACCTGCGTGATGAAATCGCTCCTGGCCGTTCCCGTGCCGAAAAAGGCGTTATCGGTGTAGGTCTCGCGCAACGTGATCTCGGGCCTGACGGTCCACGCCCGCGTGAGGGGGCGCTCAGCGGCCGCGGCGATTTCACCGGGCTGCGCGGTCCCGGGCCCCACGTGCATCGCGGGCGCCACCGGCGCAACGTACTGGCTCCTCGCGACCCCGGCGGCGGCGGTCAGGATGAGAAAAGCGGCAGCGGCGCGCCATGTCCTAGCTGCCGTAGCCATAGGCGCCGTAATAAGACCCGACCTTGGATTCCGGCGTCTTGTTGAGCAGCGTATAAACGACCGGGCAGGACTCGACGGTGGAGAGCGCCGATTCGAGCGCTGCGTGCGTCGTGCTCTGCGCTTCCACCGCGACGATGACCTGTCCCATATGCGTGGCGAGCGCGCGCGCTTCGGTGGTGGCGAGCAGCGGGGGCGAATCGAACACGACGATGCGGTCCGGATAGCGGCTCGCCAGCTCGGCAAGCACGCGCGTCATCGCCTCGCTCGCGAGAAACTCCGCTGCGTTGGAGTGCGGCGTGCCCGCCAGGAGCAGGCTGAGCCGCTCGACGTTGGTATTGAGGAGCGTCTCCTGCAGCGGGGTGGCGCCGGTCAGCACGTCCATCAGGCCCCTGGCCGGCTCGATTCGCAGGACTTCCGGGACCGAAGGTGCAAGCACGTCGGCATCGACCAGCAGCACTCTGCAGTCGACTTCCATTGCCAGGCTCATCGCGAGATTGACCGCTACGAATGTCTTGCCCTCGCCCGGCAGAGCACTGGTCACCATGATGAGGTTGCGGTTGGGCGTCTGCACCGCCGAGCGTCCCAGGGCATGCTTGATCAGTGGCCGCTTGATCAGCCGGAACTCCTGCAGCAGCTTGGAGTTCCGGAGCGCGGGGGTGATCAAACCGCAAGCCTGAAGCCGGGCCAGGTCCAAGGCGCGCGCCGGGGCGGCGGGACGGGGCTCGAGGGTACGCTTGCCCGGCTCGCTCGAAACCAACCTGGGTTGGACCCCATCGTGGTGCGCATGAGATGTGCGCGCCACGCCGGCCGCTTCGAGCTGTCGCAGCCGCTTGGCCGCCTCTTCGATGAGGTTCATAGGCTCAGAACGGCAGCAAAGCGCGGAAAAAAACCAGCCCCACCAGCCCGGCATAGGCAGCGCCGAGGCCGCCCAGCCCGCCGATAAAGGCAAGTGCGCCGCGCCGGCGCCGCCCAAGGATTTCGGGCGTGGGGATCAGCGACACGGTCCCAAGCACCGGGCGCTGGGTGAATTTCTTGAGGCCGCGCGCGTCGAGGAACGTAGGATGGAGCAGGCTGAAGAAATAGCTCGCAGCCAGCCCGGCGCCGAGCGACGCAAGCAGCGCCAGTAGCGCCAGCAGCTTGCGGTTCGGCGCGACCGGATTAGGCGACACCTGGGGCGGATCGACGATGCGGAAGCTCGCCACGCCGGTCGCCGCCTGGACTTCGCCCGACATCAGGGCCGATTCGCGGCGGGCGACGAGGGCGTCGTAGTTCTGCTTCTGGATCGCGTAGTCGCGGTTGAGCTGCGTGAGCTGCGCTTCCCGTTCGGGCACCGAGCGCGCCGTGAGCCGCAGCTTTTCGAGGCGCTGCTCCTGCTCGCGCACCCGCGCACGCAGGCGCGCGACCTGCGCCTCGGACTCGGCCATCGCGAGCTTGAGCTGCGGGTAGACCGGATTCGCCGCGGCGGGGCCGGCAGCGCGCTTGCGCCGCTCCTGCTCTTCCGCGAGGCGCTTGCGTTCCTGGTCGCGCTGCGCTTCCGCCTCCCTAATGACGCGCCGCGTGTTCAGCACATCCGGATGGCCCTCGGTATAGCGCAGCAGCATGTCGTCGAGATTCTTCGTCAGCGTGGCAATGCGCGCGTCGAGCTCCGGCGTAACGATGAGAGAAGCGTTCTCGGATAGCGCGCCAACGAGCACCGGCGGACGCTCCTCCTCGTCGACGATTTGCTGCTTCAGCGCATCGCGCGACTTCTCGGCCTCCTGCAACAGCAGGCGGGCTTCCTGCAGGCTTTCGGTGAGCGTTGCCATCGTGCCGAAGAAGTCGCGACCCTGCGGCACGTTGAGGTCGATGTTCTTCAGTTTGAATTCCTTCAGGCGGTTCTCCGCCTCGGAGAGCTTCTGCTCGTACTGCTTGATCTGCTCCTCGATGAAGCGCTGCGCCTGGCCGGTATCCTTGCCTTTGGGCGCGAGCCCGGATTCGACGAAGATCGAGAGCAGCGACTGCACCACGCGCGTAGCCTGGGCCCGGTCGCGATGCGTGAAGCCGATGCTGTACAGGTTCTGCCCGATGCTCTTGATGTAGAGCGTGCGGCTCAGCCCATCGAGCAGGTTTTCGCGTGCTTCGCTCGTCTTCGTCTCGAGGTCGAGGTCGGTCATGCGTACCAGCTTTTCCAGGTTCGGCCGGCTGATGAGCGTGCGGCTGAGCATCGTGACCTCCTGGTCGACGTTCGGCTGCACGGTGAGCCCCTGCAGCAGCGGCTTCAGCAGCGATTGCGTATCGACGTAGACGCGCGCCGTTGCCTCATACCGGTCCGGCGCCAGGTGGACGAAGACCCCGCCCGCGATAGCGGCCAGCCAGGCGACTACCAGCCCGGCCCAGCGGCCCTGCCACATGCCGCGAAGCGCGTCGGCCACCTGCTGCGGTACGAACGAGATCATGACGCTCCGCTCAGAACCAGCTCTGCGGAATGATCACGACGTCGCCGGGCCTCATCTCGACGTTGGCCGAGACGTCGCCGCGTCGAACCAGGTCCTTGAGCCGCACCCGGTACTGCCGCCCACCCTCCGCGGTGCGCAGCACGGACGCGTTGTTGCCGTCGGCGAAATCGGTGAGGCCCCCGACCGCGATCATCACATCGAGCAGCGTCATCCTTTGCCGGTACGGGAGGGCCTGTGGGCGCGTCGCTTCCCCGACGACCCGTATCTGCTCGCCGTAGGGGCCGTTGAATTGCGTGACGAGCACCGTAACCACGGGATCGCGGATGAAGCGGCTCATCGCTTTCTCGACATCTCGCGCGAGCTGCGTCGGGGTCTTGCCGATGGCGGTCAGGTCTTCGACCAGCGGAACGCTGACCTTTCCATCGGGTCGCACCGGGACCGTGGTCGACAGATCCGGATTGCGCCAGACGATGATCTGCAGAGCGTCGAGCGGGCCGATCATGTAGTTGTAGTCGGGCGCGGCGGCCTTCTCCGGCGCGGGCGGATGCGAGCCGCAACTCGCGAGCAAGGCAGCCGTAATTGCGGCCGAAAACCAAGACCAATAAGCCGACTTCACGCTGTGTTGGCGCATCGTGCCCCCGAGGCTGGATCGGACATCCGATTGGACCTAGCTCGTTGTTTTTGCTGAACTAGAGACGGGTCAGTTTAGCGGCTGCAAAACCACCGCCGCAATGGCTCCTTCTAGCTAACCGCGCCGCCGGCCCGCAAAAGAGTGAAAAAGGAGCGCGTGAATCGGAGCGGCTCGGGCTCAGCGCTGCTCGAGCAGATCGATCAGCTTGCGCGCCGGGATCGCGTAGGTGATTCCGCTCGGGTGGCTGAAGGCGGCTAGCGGTCGCGTCGAGCTGGAACACCGGGAACGACCCGCCGTTCAGCCGCCGCGCGACCCGCGCGTCGAGCTGGTCGGCGCGCGCGGCCGGGATCGCGATCGGCGTCACTGCGGCAATCATGGCGCGGTGCGTCACCGGGAAGAAGCCGAGCACCGAGCCGATCGGAAACCCGTGAAGAGATACCACTCGCCTTCGCGGACGGCCTGCGCGTCGCCCAGGACAAGCGCGGGAAGCGGCTTGCCGTCGATCCTGAGGAGCGCGAGATCGCTCCCGGCGTCCGAAGCCACCCGGCGTGCCGCACGGATCTGCACCATGCTGTCGGCGGCCGGGATTGCGACCGCAATCGCCTCTCCGCGCTCGTTGTTCAGCGTCTTCGGCACGACGTGATCGTTGGTCGCCACGAGCAGCCCGTCGCCTACGACAAAGCCGGTCCCGGCGAAGCTGAACTGCGGATTGCGGAGGCGCTCGAAGGTGCCGACCGCGACGATCGACGCCTTGACCTGAGCGATGGTGGCCGGCGCGCCGCCGTCGGCCGCAGCGCTCATCGCCGCTGCGGCTGCAAGGCTCAGCGCTGCAAGGCGGGCGCGCCTTCGAATCGCTTCACGTACCACGGCAGGGCCTCCTTGAGCCCGCTTGCGAGCGTGTGGGTCGGCGCGTAACCCAGGCGCTCGCGTGCGAGCGAGATGTCGGCGAGCGAATGGCGCACGTCGCCGGCGCGGAACGGCCGGTAAACAGGCTGGAACTGCGCCGGCCGGCCTTGCGCCGCGAGCAGCGTGCGCAGGGTCCCGAGCAGGCGGTTGAGCGAGGTGTTCTCGCCCACCGCGATGTTGTAGACCTGGTTCAGAGCGCGCGGCTCTTCGGTGAGCGCGGCGAGCACGTTCGCCTGGACCACGTTGGCGATGTAGCAGAAGTCGCGCGAAGTCTCGCCGTCGCCGTTTACCTCGACCGGCTCGCCGGTGAGGATGGCGCGGACCCAGCGCGGAATCACGGCGGCATAGGCACCCTCGGGATCCTGGCGCGGGCCGAACACGTTGAAATAGCGCAGGCCGATCGTCTGCATGCCGTAGCAGCGCGCGAAGACGTCGGCATACATCTCGTTCGCCTGCTTGCTCGCGGCGTAGGGTGACAGCGGCTCGCCGGTGATTCCTTCCACCTTCGGCAGCGTCGTGTCGTCGCCGTAGATCGAGCTCGAAGACGCGTAGACGAAGCGCTGCGCCTTCGCTTCGCGCGCCGCGACCAGCATGTTGACGAAGCCGGTGACGTTCGTCTGGTGGGTGGGAACGGGGTCGGCGATGGAGCGCGGCACCGAGCCTAGCGCGGCCTGGTGCAGCACGATGTCGACCCCCCGGCAGGCTTCGCGGCACGCCACCGGATCGACGATGCTTGCCTCGACGAAGCGGTGCTGGCGCCACGCCTGCGCGCCGACCGAGCGCTCGACCTCGTCGAGATTGGCGCGGTGCCCGGTGGCGAAATTGTCCAGGCCCACCACCTGCTGGCCGAGCCGCAGCAGATGCTCGACGAGCTGCGAGCCGATGAAGCCGGCGCTCCCGGTCACGAGCCACGTGCGCTTGCGCCCGGCCACCCGGTTCCTCGGAGGCAGATCGTTCACAGGCGCCATACGTCGATGCCCTTGGCGCGCAGCGCGGCTGCGTCTGCCCGGTTCTTCACGTCCACGTAGACCCCGTTCGGCGCAAGCTTCGACACCAGCGTATCGAGCGGGCGGTTGCAGTACTCGTCGTGCGCGACCGCCGCCACGATGGCCGCCGCCTGCGGCAGCTCCTCCCATTTCGTCAGGCGGATGCCGTACTCGTGCTCCGCCTCCTTCGGGCACGCGATCGGGTCGTGCACGTAGACCTTGGCGCCGAAGGACTCGAGCTCGCGCACCACGTCGACCACGCGCGAGTTGCGCGTGTCGGGCACGTTTTCCTTGAACGTGAGGCCGAGCACGATGACGTTTTCCTTGTTGACGCAGAAGCCGCGCAGGATCATGCGCTTCACCGTCTGCTCGGCGACGTACTTGCCCATGCCGTCGTTGATCTTGCGCCCCGACAGGATCACCTGCGGATGGTAGCCCAGGGTCTCGGCCTTGTAGGTGAGGTAGTACGGATCCACTCCGATGCAGTGGCCGCCCACGAGCCCGGGGCGGAAGGGCAGGAAGTTCCATTTGGTTCCGGCCGCCTCGAGCACCTCGGTGGTGTCGATGCCGATCTTGTTGAAGATCAGCGCCAGCTCGTTCACCAGCGCGATGTTGAGGTCGCGCTGCGTGTTCTCGATCACCTTGGCGGCTTCGGCCACCTTGATCGAGCTGGCGCGGTGCACCCCCGCCGTGACCACGCTGCCGTAGACCTCCGCGACGCGCTCCAGGGTCTTGGGCGAGTCCCCGGACACGACCTTCACGATCTTGGTCAGGGTGTGCTGCTTGTCGCCGGGGTTGATGCGCTCCGGCGAGTAGCCGACAAAGAAGTCCTGCTTCCACTTGAGGCCGGAGTGCTTCTCGAGCACCGGGATGCAGACTTCCTCGGTCGCGCCGGGGTACACGGTCGACTCGAACACCACCGTGGCGCCGCGCACCAGGTTCTGGCCGACCGAGGTGCTCGCGCCGACCAGCGGGCCGAAGTCGGGGTTATGCGCCTCGTCCACCGGCGTGGGCACCGCAACGATGATGAAATCGGCCTCGCGCAGGGAGCGCGGGTTGGTCGTCACTTCGAGCTTGGCGGCAGCCTTGAACTCCCCGGCTCCGACCTCGCCCGTCGGGTCGATCTTCTTGCGGTAGGCGTCGATCTTGTCCTGCGACAAATCGAAACCGATGGTGCGGTATTTCTTGCCGAATTCGATGGCAAGCGGCAGGCCTACATAGCCGAGGCCGACGACGGCGACGGTAGTCATCACAATCCTCCCAGCAGTTTGACCGCTTCCTGCCGCTGCGGGAGCTTTTCATCGAGCCTGGCGAGCTGCTCGAGCTCCTTGCGTGCGGCGATCTTGCGGTCGGTCTTGATCAGCGATTTGGCGAAATTGAGGCGGATCTGGTAGGCATCCGGCGCGGCGTCGGCGGCGCGTCCGAGCAGCTCGAGGCCGCGTTCGACCTGTCCGGCTGCCGCGAGAATCGAGCCGAGGGTATCCATGATGGCCGGATTGTCGGGCGCGAGGTCGTGCGCGCGCTCGGCGTACTCCAGCGCCCCGGGGCGCTTGAGCTCATGGCTCACCCAGGCGAGATTGTTGAGGAGCAGAGGGTTGTCCGGCGTGCGCTGCAGCGCGCTCCGATAGCGTTCCTCCGCGGGCTCGTAGCGCTTCGCGGCCAGGTCGCGGTCGGCGAGGTAAGCGAGCATCGCCGGGTCTTTCGGATGGCGCCTGATCCACTCCTCGGCCAGCACGTCCGCCTCGAGGGACTTGCCCGCCGCTTCGAGGATTGCATGAGTGCGCACGGCGAGGGCCGCGCGCTCGAATTTCTTCAGCGCGGCGCGGTAGGTCCGCGCGGCGAGGCCGAGGTTCCCCTGCGCGACGTAGAGCTCGCCTTCGAGGACATGGCCCAGGGCGTCCTTCGGCCTGCGGGCCTGCACCGCCTTGGCTTCGCGCAGGGCATCCTCGTGGCGCCCGGTGGCGACATAGACGGCGGCGATTTCGCGCTGCGCGGCGTCGAAATCGGGCCGCAGAGCGAGCGCCGCGCGCAGCGCCTTGATGGCGTCGTCGGGCTGCTTCGCCGCCATGTGAGCCTCGGCCAGCAGAACCAGCGGTTCCGGCGCGCCTTGCTGGATGTCCGCGAGCCGAGTGAGACTGGCGAGCGCCTGGCGCGTTTGGCCCGCGGCCAGTTGGGTCATGCCAACCGCCTGCAGCATGCGCGGCTCGTCGGGCAACGCGGCGTGCGCGGCTTGTGCCGCGCCCAGGGCGGCGCTGAAGTTGCGGCTTCTCATGTAGAAATTGATGAGCGCGCTGTGCGCCGAGACGGATGCGGGATTGCCGGCCACGGCCTGCTTCAGCAACGCTTCGATTTCGCCCGCGTCGGCGCCCGTCGTGCGCAGCACCGCGGCGAGCCCGATCAGCGCCGGCTCGTTGTTCGGGTCCCTCTCGAGGAAGTCCTGGTAGCGCTTTCTTGCGGCGGCGCGGTCGTTTTCACGCAGGTCCAACCGGGCAAGATTGTTGACCGCGGGCATGTAGGTCGGCCGTAGTCCCAGCGCGCGCTCGAAGTTCGCCCGCGCTCCCGCCAGATCCTTCTTGAGGATCAGCGCTGCGCCGCGGAGGTTGTAGGTCATCGGATTCTGTGGCTGTTTCCCCTCGAGGGCCTGGACGGCGGCAAGCGCCCTGTCCGCGTCGCGCCTGCGCAGGTAGTTCGCGATCAGGGCGAGGTCGGCCTGGTAGTCCTTCGCGTTGCCGGCTGAGGCCGCCTCGAGCTCGCTGATCGCGCGCTCCGGCTCGCCGACGGCGAAGCGCACGAGACCCAGCCGTGTCTGCACCGAGGTGTCCTTCGGCGCGAGCGCCTTCGCCTGCTCGTAATGCCGCACAGCCGCCGCCGCGTCGCCGCTCGCGAGATACGCTTCCCCTGCGAGAGCGAGGGTGCTCGCGTCCTGGCTGACCTTGAGGAGAACCTGGATCTCGCTCAGCGCCACATCGGTCTTGCCCATGCGCAGGTGCGTTGTCGCGAGAAGCCGCTTCGCGCCCAGCGCGTTCGGCTCAGTGAATATTGCCTGGCGCAGGTGGCTCTCCGCTTCGCCCAGCGCCCCCGTGTTGAGCGCCGCTATTCCTGCGAGGGTCAGGCTCGGCACGTGCTCGGGGGCGGCCTTCAGCACCTGGAGAACGGCCTGCCTCGCGGCGTGAAATTTCTGCAGTCGCACCAGGACCAGCGCCTTGGCATACAGCACCCGGGGGTCGCGGGGTGCCGTGGCTTCCATCGCCGCCACTTCGGCCGTGGCCCTTTCGGGCGACCCGGTGTTTAGCAGATGCAGGATCAGGGAGAGCCGCGGCGTAAGCTGGCCCGGCGCGGCATCGATGGCACCCCGGTAGGTGCTTTCGGCGGCATCGTGCTTCGACTGCTGCGCAAGCAACTCCGCCTTCAGTAAGAGCGCGGGCACGCTGCCGGGCGCAGCGCCGAGCGCACGCTCCACGTGGGCCAGCGCCTCGGCCAGGTCCGCGCGGGCCGCGGCCAGGCGCGCGGCGCCGACTTGCGCGGTTACGTTGGAAGCGTCGAGCTTGAGGGCTTCGTCGAAGCTGCGAGCAGCCTCCCGCGGCCGTGCGCCCTCGAGGTACGCCGTCCCGACCAGGGCGCGCAACTCGGCGTTCGCCTTTGGCGCCGAGAGCACCGTCGAGGCGAACCGCTCGAGAAGCTTGTCGGGCTGCCCTCGGGCGAGCACAGCCCGCGCGAGCGCAACCTGCAGCGCGTCGGACGACAAGCCGAGCCCCACGGCCTTGTCGAGCTCGATCTGCGCCGAGACCGCGTCGCCCTGCTCGAGCAGGGCGACGCCCAGCAGATAGCGCGCCTCGCCGTTGTCCGGGTTCTTCTGCAGCAGGTTCTTCAGCTGGATGATCGAGGCGCTGAAGTCGCGCCGCTGCATGTATTGCTTTGCCGAGGCCATCAGGGCGGCGGGGTCCTCGCCGCCGCGGCACCCGCAGATCGAGGCGGCGAGCGCCAGGGCAAGAACGGTGCGCGAGGCTTTCATCGGCTGGCTTCCTGCTTTCATCGACTTGCTTCCTTTAGGCCGAACCGGTTGAGCAGGTCGTAGAGCGTGGGCCGGCTGATCCCGAGCATCTCGGCCGCGCGGCTCAGGTTTCCATTGACCCGCGACAGCACGCGCAGGACCGCGTCGCGCTCGGCTTCGTCCCGCACGATCCTCAAGCTGCGCGACTGCTCATCCGGCCGTGCGGCGAGGCCGAAGTCGGCCGCGCGCAGGACTTCGCCGTCGGCCATGATGACGGCGCGCTTCACGTAGTTCTGCAGCTCGCGCACGTTGCCCGGCCAGGCGTGTGCCTCGATCGCGGCGGCCGCTTCCGCGAGCAGCGTCAGGTGGCCGCGCTTGTGCTCCTCGGCGTATTGGCGCACGAACGCGTGGGCGAGGAGCGCGGCGTCGCCCTTGCGGCTGCGAAGCGGCGGGATGTCGACCACGATTTCGGCGAGGCGGTAGTAGAGGTCCTCGCGGAACCGGCCCTGCGCGATCATGGCGCGCAGGTCCTGGTGGGTCGCGCACACCACGCGCACGTCGACGGCAATCTCCTGGCGGCCGCCCAGGCGCTCGATATTGCGGTCCTGCAGGAAGCGCAGGATTTTCGCCTGCAGCGCCGCCGGCAGGTCACCGATCTCGTCGAGAAAGAGCGTGCCCCGGTGCGCAAGCTCGATCTTGCCAGGAGTCTGCTTCACCGCGCCCGTGAAGGCGCCTTTCTCGTAGCCGAACAGCTCGCTCTCCAGCAGGTTCTCCGGAATGGCCGCGCAATTGATGGCCACGAAGCGGCCTTCCCGGCGCGGCGAGAGATTGTGAACCGCGCGGGCGAGGAGCTCCTTGCCGGTGCCCGATTCGCCGAGCAGCATCACCGTGGCGCTGGTGGCGGCGACTTTCTCGACCGTGGCGCAGACCTTCAGCATCTGCGGATCGCGGGTCAGGAGTTCGCCCAGCACCCCCGGAATGCGCGTGGCGCTCAGCCGCCGGTTCTCCGCCTGCAGCTGGTGCAGGCGGAAGGCGCGCTCGATCATCAGCGAGAGCATTTCCGGCTGGAAGGGCTTGGAATAGAAATCGTAGGCGCCGAGGCTGATCGCCTTCAGCGCGTTGGCATGGTCGTTCTGCCCGGTGAGCACGATGACCTTGGTGTCCGGGGCCGTTGCCAGGATGTCCTGCAGGAGCTGGAGACCCTCGCCCGGCTCGTCCGGACGAGGCGGCAGCCCGAGGTCCATGGTGACCACGGCGGGGCGATGGCGCCGCAGCTGGACCAGGGCATCTTCCCGGTCGCCGCAAGACACCGGCGCGTACTGCTCGAAGGCCCAGGTCATCTGGGTGAGAAGCGCGGGATCGTCCTCGACGATCAGCAGGGGGGTTTTCTCGCTCATGCCGCGATCGCTCCATGCTGCTCGAGGGGAAACGTCAGCCTGAACCGCGTGCCGGCGCCGGGCCGGCTGTCGACGTCGATGCGCCCTCCGATGTCCTTCGCGTACTGCGCGACTTCGAAAGCACCGATGCCCATGCCGTTTCCCTTGGTGGTCTGGAAAGGCCGGAACAGGCGCTCGCGCACGAACGCCTCGCTCATGCCGCATCCCGAATCGGCGATCTCGATGATCGCGTTCCCGGCTTCGGCGCCGACGCTGATGCGCACCTCGCCCGATTGCCGGGTCGCATCGATCGCGTTCTGCACCAGGTGCCCGAGAACGCGCTCGAAGCGTTGCTCGTAGCCGAGCGTCGCCACCGCGGCATCGCCGGCGTGCACGGCGATGTCGGCGCCGGCGGCCTGCTTCGCCGCGACCACGCGCTCGACCACCTTGGCCAGCTGGATCGGGCGCAGGTTCTCTTCGCCGCGGCTGCCGGTCGAGAGCTGCGCGAGCAGCCTGTTCATGCGCTCCTCGACATGCCTGACGGTCGCGAACATGTCGTCCTGGAAGCGGGGATTGCTGCGATGGCGCTCGGCGTTCTTGAGCATCAGCGAGAGCTGCGCCACCAGGTTCTTGAGGTCGTGCACCACGAACGCGGCCATCTTGTTGAACGACTCGAACTTGCGCGCCTCGAGCAGCGCCTCCGACGCCTGCACCTGGGCGAGGAAGCTGCCGACCTGCCGAGCCGCGGTCTTCAACAGATCGCGCACTTCCCAGTTCAGTTCGATCTTGGCGCGCGGCGTCGCCAGGACGGCGAATCCCGTCAGCTCGTCTTCCGCGATCACCGGAACGACCAGCCAGGCCGCGGGAAGCTGCCGCAGCCACGACGGCAGCCCCGGCGTGCCGGTCGGTTGCGGTGCCTGCAGGTCGATGACCCAGCCGGTCTGCGCCAGGAAGGCGGCGAAGGCGCCGTGCGCGGGTTCGCAAGCGTCGAGCGCGGGCATGTTCCAGCGCGCCGCCTGCGCATACCCGTTGCCCTCCGACTGCAGCCAGATCGCGCCGCCGGGACTCTCGACCAGGTTGGCGAGCGCCTGGATCGAGCGCTGCGCTGAGCTCACGCCGGGATCGCGGCTCGACAGCAGCCTGGTGAAGCGCAGCCATTCATGGCGATAGTCGTAGCGGTAGGAGAAGAAATTCTTGTTGATGAACACGCGCAGCCTGGAGCGCAGCGTGCCGGACGAAAACAGGCCGGCGAGAACCAGCAGCGCGCCGAAGATGAACCCCACCTGGAGCGTCTTGCCCCAGCTCCCGCCGAAGTAGCGCACGTAGTAGCCGGCCGCGGCGACCGCCAGCAGGTAGAGGCCGCAGCCCAGAAACGCGGTGGAGTGAAACACCACGCCGCGCGACAGCGCGATGTCGATGGACCACTGCCTGTTCCGCACCGTCGCGATGGCGATGAAAGGGATCGCCAGCGCATGGACCAGGCCGCGCGCCGCCCAGACGCCCGCGTCGATCCGGCCGAAGAGGAGCGCATCGGCGAAGACGTAGACGTCGAACATGAACCCCGCGCCCAATCCGAGGCACAGCGGTTTCACCGCCCAGCGCGCCTGGTGCAGCGCGCGGCGGAAGACCTGCTCGGTCAGGACCAGCCCCGCCACCGGCACGGCGAGCAGCACGCCGAATGCGAGCCGCGAGGAGGCCTGAAAACCCTCCGGGTAAAAGAACCAGGCCGCGGCCGGCAGCGCGATGGGCAGCGCAGCCGCCTTGAGGCCGGCGCGCGTGCCCTGCAGCAGCACGCAAAGAAAGAGCAGCCAGCCGCCCGCGCGCAGCGCGTCGAGCACGCCCTGCACGCCCCACAGGACGCCGAGCCCGGTGAGCGAGAAGGCGAGATTGGCCGCCGCCGCGGCAGCGCTCGCGACGACCACGCCGAGAAGGATCGAGGCTCTCGCCCCGCCGCGCCAACCCAGGCCGAGGTGGACGGCGAAGGCGAGGAACGCAGCCGCGGCGAAGCCGTAGCCGAAGACGGCGGGGTCGCTCATCGGGTGCTCAGCGCGAGCCGATCCGGAAAAGCACGATTTCGACCGTCTGCAGGAGCACGATCAGGTCGAGGACCAGGCTGTGGTGCTTGACGTAATAGAGGTCGTATTCGAGCTTCTCCTGCGCATCCTTCTCCGAGGCGCCGTAGCTGTAGCGCACCTGGGCCCAGCCGGTGACGCCCGGCTTGACGAAATGGCGCTCCTCGTAGAACGGCACCCGGTGGGCGAGCTGGGCGACGAATTCCGGGCGCTCCGGCCGCGGCCCGACGAAGCTCATGTGGCCGAGCAGCACGTTGACCGCCTGGGGCAGCTCGTCGATCCGGAGCCTGCGGATCCAGGCGCCCACGCGCGTCACGCGCGGGTCGGCGAGCTTCGCCCACACCGCGCGGCCGTCGCTCTCGGCGTTCACGCGCATGCTGCGGAACTTGATCATGCGGAACGCACGGCCGTTCTGGCCGGTGCGCAGCTGCCGGTACAGGATCGGCCCGCGGTCCTCCAGCCAGATCGCCGCCGCGGCGGCGAGCGCCACCGGTGCGGCCGCGACGAGGATGGCGAGGCTGACGAGCACGTCGAAGGCCCGCTTGGTGGCGAGGCGCAGAAAGTCGCAGCGGAAGCCGCTCGAGAAGATGAGCCAGCTCGGATGCATCAGCTCGACGCTGACGCGGCCGCTTTCGCGCTCGAGGAAGGTCAGGATGTCGGTCACCCGGATGCCGCGCAGGCGGCACTCGAGGAGCTCGGCGGTGGGAAAGCCCTTGCGCCGGTCGTCCATGGCGACGACGATTTCTTCGATGCGGTTGCGCAGCGCGAGCCGCACCAGGCCGGTGTTGGCGCGGAACATCGGTCCCCTGGGCACGTCGCCGCCGTCTCCCGGCGCGCGCACGTAGCCCACGATGCGAAACCCGCGCTGGTCGGTCCGCCGCCGAAGCCGCTTTCCGATCGCGCGGGCGCGCGCTCCCGCGCCCCACACCAGCACGCGCCGCTTGAAGAATTCCTCGTCCACCATCCGCAGGAAGGCGAAGCGGGTGATGGCGAGGCCGGCCAGCGTGAAGGCGCCCGTCAGACCCATCACGCCGCGGCCCACGTCGAGCCCGGGCGCCGCGTAGAACACCAGGGAGAGCGCGAACTGGGCGACCGCCAGCGCTATGACGATGCGCACGAACACTGCAGTGAAGCGTGTGCGCTGGCGCAGCTGGTACAGGCCGAGCGCGGCGAGCGCGACGATGAATACCGCGGCAATCAAGAAGGCGCGCGGCAGGAACGGCCCGCGCGACGCTTCGAAAGCGGCGAGGGTGGCCGAAGAGCCGGCGAAGCGGATGAAGATGGCGGCGTACAGGCCGATGACGGCTACCGCGGCCTCGCAAAGCGCGAGCAGGCCAAGGCGGTGGATGTTGCCGTCGAAGATGCGCAGCGTGACGATGCGCTGCGCGCCGAAATCGGCAGCATGATGCGTGGTGGATACGGCCACCGAAGTGCTGCTGCTCACTGGCTCCCCGTAATAGTCTTGTTCGTTTGCTGGGCCCGCTTGTACGGGCGGCGAGCTTGGACCGATGGAACAGCGCCGACTGTAGCGAGCCCATGCCGGACCCGGCAAACATAGTCTCTAAGCACTAACCCGCGGCACTCGCGGTTGATTCGGCATCGAAAACCGGGCTGGCAGCGTGAAACGGGGCATTCGGCGCGTTGCGGTTCGTTGTTGTTAAGATCGGTGAGAAGTTTTCAAGTCTTGGGCGCCCGGCGCTCGCCTTGGGCAGGCGCTCGCCGTCTAGCTCCAAATAGCCATTGCCGGCCCCCCGGCAGAGATTAAAAATGGTTCTAAAACGGGCCCCGGTTTTGGCGGCCGCGACTACAACTATGGCTACGCTCAAATGTCTTGCATGCGGGCACGACAACAACGTCGGTGACGAGTGGTGCTCGTCGTGCTCCTCGTCCCTGAATCTCAGGCTGTGCAGCGCGTGCGAGGCGATCAACGCCAACGACGCCGAGCGCTGCCATAGCTGCAACGCCGAGTTCCGGATGGAGCCGGAGGTCGTGACTTTCGAGATGGATGCTCCTCCTTCGGTGGAGCCCGTCGAGGCGGCAGCGTCAGCTGGTAAAGCCCTGCCGGCCGTGTGGCGGCTGGCCACGGACCATGCGCGCAAGCGCAGCTTCAGGTCGGCCGCGGTGCTGGCGGTCCTGCCGTTGCTGGCGGCTGGCGCGGCGTACTACTTCTACGCTGCGTCCCAGCCGGCCCAGGCGCCGCAGGTCGCCGCGAAAGGGGAAGCGGCCCAGAAATCCGGACCGACCCCGGATCCCGAGGCTGCTCCCAAGGAGCCCGTCCGGCCGCACACGGCCGACGTGAAGCCCGCGCAGGTGCCTGCGGTGTCCGGCAGGATCACCGCTCCCAGGACGGCGGCCGCGCCGGCCAGGAGCACGCCCCCGTCGGAGCCGAAGCGCACGGCCGCGGTGGTGACTCATACGCGAGCCGCCGGCGCCGAGGCGTCGAGCAGGGCCGCCGTTGCCGACGCGCCGGCCAAGACGGCCGTTACGACGCTGCCCGTATCCACAACGCTGACGGCAACCGCCACGTCCGTACCGGCTGCAAACGCCCGGATTGTGCCGGTAAGCGAGTCGCCGGCGCCGGTTGCGGAGCCCAGGCGGACGTCGATCACTCACACGAAAGCCGACCTCACCGAGTCGGCGGTCACAACCACGGCGCCAGTTGCCGCCACGCAGGTACGCACGGTCCCGGCCGAAGCAAGGAACGACGAGCCGGCCGGATGCCTGCCTGCGGTGGTCGCGCTCGGCCTTTGCAAGAGCAGGTGACAACACGAAGGGGGGATGCATGTCGAGAATCGCATTCGTTGTAGCGGCGGCGCTGCTGCTGACGCCGGCCTGGGCGGGCACGCCGTACAAGATCGTCACTGCCGACCAGCGCGGAACCTACTTCGCCATCGGCAACGACCTCGCCAAGATGGTGGCGCCGCGGGCAAATATCGACCTCGAGGTCGTGCCGACTTCGGGCTCCGCGGAGAACGTCAAGCTGCTGCGGCACGAGCCGGGGGTGAAGCTCGCGATCGTCCAGGCCGACGTCTACCAGGCGTTCGTCGACCGCGGAGCGTCCCGCAATCCCGAGGCGGCGAGGATCATCCGGCCGCTGCGCGTCATCCTGCCGCTCTACAACACCGAGATCCACTACATCGCGCGCGCCGATTCGGAGCTGAACTACCTCCACGACATCAAGGAAGCGAAGATCAACGGCGGCCTGGTGGGCAGCGGCGCGGCGTTCATCACGCACACGCTGTACCGGATGATGTTCGATGGCCCGATGCCCGACGCGGCGGCGAGCTACCTGCCGAACGATCAGGCACTGCTCAAGCTGATCACCGAAAAGTCGGTCGACGTCGCGGTGGTGGCCGCCGGGCAGCCTGCGCCGATCATCGCCAACATGAAGCCCGAGGCGCAGAAATTCATCAAGCTGCTGAAGTTCGATCCCAGCCATCCGACGAGCAAGCAGGCGATGAAGATCTACTCGCCAGCGACCGTCCACACGGGCAGCTATCCCAACCTGATCAAGGAGGACTTCACCACGATCTCGGTCGGCGCGTTCCTCGTGACCTACGACTACACCCTGCAGGGCACGGTCGAGCACCTGACCAGGTTCGCGCGCGAGCTCTGCCAGCAGTTCCCCGAGCTGCAGGCGAAGGGCCACCCGAAGTGGCGCGAAGTGGAGCTCAGCCTTCCGGCGCTCAACGACGGCTGGACCTACTACGGGCCGACGGCGAAGGAGCTGCGCAATTGCCGCCCGGGCCAGCAAAAGGTGGTTGCCAAGCCCGCAACAGCATGCTCGGCCGAGGAGAAGATCCTCGGCTTGTGCAAGTGACGCTCGGCACGCCGGTCTGCATGTCCTCGGTGGATCACGCCGCCGAGCTCGTCGGCGGCTACGAGGCTTTGGGACAGCGGCTGGGCGTGCGCACAGAACAGGTCATGGACTGGTCTCTCGGTCTCGTCAGCCCAAACACCGCGACGCTTCTCTTCGTCCTCGATGTCATCATGCAGGAGAACCAGAAGCTCTCGAGGGCTGCGGTCGCCTTCGAGTTGGCCGGGCAGGTGCTCGCCAAGGCACGCCGTAGCAGCAAAGCGACGTAGGGGTGGATTTTCTGATCGCGAGGAAGGCGCTCGCGGCGCTCGTCCTGCCTCCGACAGGACCGCTCATCCTGGCGCTCGCCGGCCTCGCCCTGCTCGGCCGCCGGCCGCGACTAGGGCGCGCGCTCGCTTGGGTGGGCGTAGGGAGTCTCTTCGCCCTGTCCCTGCCGGTGGTCTCCCATGCGCTGCTGCGCTCGCTCGAGCCGCCGGCGCTTGACTTGCGGCGAACCGGAGACGTCCAGGCGATCGTCATCCTGGGCGGCGGCGTGCGCCGCAATGCGGCGGAGTTCGGCGGGGACACGCTCGCGCGGATTACACTCGAGCGCGTGCGCTACGGTGCGCTGGTCGCACGCGCGACCCGGCTTCCGGTCCTCGTGAGCGGGGGCTCGGTCTCCGGGGGAACGGCCGAGGCCGCGCTGATGAAGCGCGCCCTCGAGCAGGAGTTCAAGGTCGAGGTGCGCTGGGCAGAAGAGCGCTCGCGCGACACGCGCTCTAATGCCGCCGAGACGGCGTCGATCCTCTTGCCCGCCGGCATCCGGCGCGTAATCCTCGTGACGCACGGCTTCCACATGCCCCGGGCGAGCGGCCAATTCGCGTCCGCAGGCTTCGAGGTCACGCCGGCGCCGACCGCCACCGCAGGGGAGGATTTCACCTTGGAGCATGCGGGCGAGCTCCTCCCGAGCATGAACGCGCTGCACGGCAGCTACTATGCGATCTACGAGCTCCTCGCAGAAGCGCTGCGGCGCCTGAGGCAGGCTTTCACTGGTTCTGCTCCTTGAATCCGATCGCGCTGACCACCCGGCTCCACTTCTCCTGCTCCCCGGCGAGGAACGCGGCGTAGTCCTGCGGCGTGCCCGGCGAAGCAAGGCCGCCGACTTTCGCGAACTGCTCGGTTACCGAGGGCGACTTCAGCGCGGCGACTGCGGCGCTGTTCAGGCGCTTCTGGATCTCCGCCGGCGTAGCCGCGGGCACGACCAGGCCGTACCAGTTGTCGGAGGTGACGTTGGGATAGTTCGCCTCCGCGGTGGTCGGCACGTCGGGCAGAGTCGGCGCGCGCGTGGTGCTGGTGACCGCCAGCGCTTTCAGCTTTCCGCTGCGGATATGCCCGAGCAGAACCGGCACGTCGAAGATGCCCATCTGCACCTGTCCGCCGACGAGGTCGTTCACCGCCGGCGCGGCGCCCTTGTAAGGCACGTGCACGAGATCGATCCTGGCCTCGGACTTGAGCAGCTCGCCTGCGAGGTGCGTGATGCTGCCTCCGCCGGCCGAGCCGAAGTTCACCTTGCCGGGATTCTTCCTCGCGTGCTCAACCAGCTCGGCCACGCTTGCGACCGGGAGGGACGGGTGCACGGCCAGAACTTCCGGGACGCGCACGACCAGCGTGATCAGCGCGGCGTCCTTCTTGACGTCGTAGGGCAGCTTGGCGAACGAGTAAGGCGCGATCGAGAGTGTGGAGCCGCTGTTGAAGCCCAGCGTATAGCCGTCGGGGGCGGACTTCAGGGCGCGCTCGACGCCGAGCACGCCGCCGACGCCGCCGATGTTCTCGATGATCACCGGCTGGCCCAGCTCGTGCGACATGCCGTGGGCGAGGCCGCGCCCGAAGATATCGGCCGGTCCGCCTGCCGGGAACGGCACGATCATCCGGACGGGCTTGGACGGATACGCCTGGGCCCATGCGAAGAGCGGGGCGAGCAGGGCGCAGAGCAGCAGTTTCTTCAAGAGGTGCTCCTCGCTTCTTGAATCCATAGAACCGTCGCGCGTTGTCGACGATTCTATGACCGTAACGCAACGGCGCTATTTTGGAAAGCTCAGTGCGCCGCTTCGCCCTGCGATCTCGCCTATGTACCGCCGAAGCCCTTGGGCACGATGCCCCACATCGGCGCATCGCCGAAACCGCTGTTCTCGACAGAGCTCCAGTTCGATGCGCCGGAGAAGCGGGCCCAGGCGGCGGCCGCGCCGGTGGCACCGTGGTCGACAGCGTACGCAATGGCCGGCATGAGGTTGCCATAGTAGCCAGTGGCCGCATTCAAGGGGTCGCTGCCGCTCGTGCCCTGGAGCGCGGTCCCGCAGGTGCCGTTTGCCGCCCCGAAGGTATTCTGGAACACGGCGCCCCACGAGGTGAAGCAGGACGACATGTCGGAATCGCTTGGCGGGACGTCCGGAGCGATCTTGACGTTGAACGCGCCGGCCTGCGTATAGCAGAAGTTCGGCGGGCCATCGCCCCCAAGGAGCCCGACCGGCCAGCGGTAGTAATAATCTCGCACGAGCTTTAACGCAGTGAGATCCGCGAGCGGCTCGATGTCGCTCAGGAAGCCCAGCGTCTGGACCGCGAAGTTCTGCTGCCACGGCGCGGCAATACCGGGACCGTAGCCGTTCTGCGCCATCTCGTAGCTATAGAGGATGCCGAGGGGGTTTTGCGTGGCGAACTGATCGGGGAGCTTTCCTCTCCAGAATGTCATGTTGCCGGCGAGGAGCGCCGCATAGTCCGACGTAACGCTGTCGGAGGGGCCGATGCCCGCCAGCTGACCCACCGTGCGCAGCGCCCACGCCATCGCACGCGACTGGCCCATGAGCTTGCGCGAGGTGCCGGAGCCCTGCCCCGAGCTGGCGCACAGGTAGCAGATGGACGCCTGGTGCTGCATCGTTTCCAGGTGGTAGTAGTCGCCGGTGACGAGGTACGCCAAGTAACCGCCGCTGCCGTGGTGAGCGAGGTCCCACCAGTTCGGGCCCGCGCCGCGCCCGTTGGAACCGCCGCCACCGGGGCCGTCGAACGTGTAGGTCGGTCGCAGAGACGGCTGAGTTGGAAGATTGTTGCCGCTGTCGCGCCACACGATCGGGTAGGTGCCGAGCGAGCGCGACGAGGCCACGGCCGCCTTGTAGGCGCGCGGATCGCTGGTCGCGCAGTAAAGCGCGTCCCACAGCGGCAGGAGCCCGATGGCGTTCTGAAAGCCGGTATCCGCTTCGTTCGGGCTCCAGCCCACCACCGACATCGGGGTATAGAGCTGGCCGAGGGCGTTGAGTGCAGCCGCGCTCGGGGTGCGCTTCCAGTAGTTCGGAACGAGCCGCGTCGAGATCAGCTGCGCGACGTTATGCTGAGGGGTGATTTGCGGGTCGCCGCCGATCCAGCCTTCGACATCCCATCGCGTGTTCGCATAATGGGTCAGGGCCGTCCCGGGGTTGTAAACGGCGCTGCCGCCGATCAACACCGTGGGCACGTAGGTCCTGGTGACGTTCGCCTTGTCCACGTATCCGTTCTCGCAGAACGCGCGGATCCAGATCCTTCCGCTGCGGTAGAGCCGGACGTGAAACCAAGCGACCAGGGTCGCGTCGGCGCCAACCGGCGCTCGGTAATGGCACTCGACCATTTCCGGGCCGCTCAGCCAGGTTCTGAACGGCGCCGCCCCGAGCAGGCTGCTGAGCGTGACCGTACCGATGGCGCCGCACTGCACCGACGCAGCAGGAGCCGCCGCTGAGATGTTCGCGCTGGTGAGCGCCGTCCCGCCCGTCGGCGTCCCTGCGGCGATCTGGATCGCCTGGCTGCCGCCGCCGGCCGCAATACTGACGTGGCCGGAAACGACGACGTGCTTGAGCGAGCCGTCGTTCCATTGCCGCTTCACCACGATCTGGGCGGTGCCCTGATCGACGGCGAGCGCTGTTCCCGCGGGGAACGTCCCTTTCGCGAACGCGTAGCCGATCGTATAAGGCTGGTTCGTTCCGCCTGCAGCGGAGGTCAGCTGGAACGACGCGGTTAGCGGAGGCGGCGGCGGCGCGATGCGGACCGTGAATGCGTTGGAGCTGGTCTTCGCCATCAGAGTCTTCCGTCGTCTGCGGTCATCTGCACTCCGCCGACCGTGGCGGCCGCGCCGATCCCGTTGTACACGAGCCGCTTGTTGGCGGCGTCGAAGCTGACACCTGCGGGCAGAATGACGTTGTTCATGGTGAGGGCCAGCGCGTCGCCGTTGGGATCGCTGACGAAGGATGCGAGCGAGAAGCTGGCCGCGACGCCCTGCGTGAACGTCACGGTCGGAATGGCGGCCCAGACCGGCGCAACGTTAGCGCCCGGCGCCGGCGCCGGTCCTGTGCCCGGCGCCGGCGCCGCAGCGACGGGCGTGCCGTCGCTGCTGCCACCGCCGCCGCAGCGAGCCACGGCCAGCGCGGCCGTGGTGGTAGTCACGACCCGCAGAAACGCACGACGCGTGGCGTCGAACGCTTCCGTAGAAGCCGCTGTTCTTTTCATCTTGAGCCGCCTCAGCAACTGGAGGTGAGAATGGAGAGCTTCATGCGACTGCTCGTTTTTTAGTTGGGCGAACAGTCTCCGTACTGCGGAATCGGCCGCCCTTCGATGATCGCGCCCCGGTCGGGCGCCGCGCCGCTGAACCCGTCGGTGATATTCGGGATCACCGCGCCGGAATTCTTTGGCGCCGTGCCGGGCCTCGGGATCGGCGTGAAGGCGGTGGCATCGGGCACCGGGGTCAGGCTATCCGTCCCGAGCGTAATCGTCGTGGTCCACGGCTGCGGGTCGGTGATGTTGTCGTTCTGCATGCGCCGAGTGCTGCCGCTGAAGAGGGGAGTGGTGTTCGCGAGCCCGCTCTGCGCCGAGGCCAGGCTGCCGAACGTTCCCGCCCACTGGATCTGCCGGTCCGGGTACCAGGAGTTGTTCGTCCAGTCGATCGGATCGTGGCCGGTGCTCTCGAGCCAGATCGACTGGCCGTTGCCGAAATAAATATGCACGTTGTTGCGGTAGCCGTAGGCGCGTTGTCCGCCTTGGTTGGGTTGGTACCAGCTGGCCACGTCCGGGTCGAATAGGCCGCGCGACTTCGTCCCGATGATGGTGTTGTTGTAGAGGAACATGCCCGTGTTGGGGCTGTTCCACTTGTGGGTGTTCACGCGATACGGATTGATGCAGATGTTGCGCGCGAAGATATACGGTCCGCCGTAGAGCGGATCGAGCGAACCGCAGTTCTGCGAATTGTGGCTGCGGTTGTCGTAGAAAGTGACATTTCTCCTGGCGTGATCGACCTCGACCAGGTCGTCGCCTGAGTTGCGGACGTCGTTCCGGTAGAAGTGGATGTTGTAATTGTTGGTCTCGCCACCCGAGTTATGACTCGCGTAGGCGAAGGAGTCGCCGTAGCGCTGAATCGTGTTCTCAAACGCGACGTTGCCCTGCCCGGGGATCTTGATGCCCTCATCGTCCCAGGTGATGTTGCTTTCCAGGAAATTGACCGGGCCGAGCTGCCAGAGGTTGTTCCCGACCAGTCTGTTGTTATAGACCAGCGTCTGAGTGGTCTCGACCGTGGAATCGATTCCCTTGTCCGTACCGAGTATGGTCACGTTCCGCACGGTGATCCGCGTGTTGCCCGCGGCGCCGAGCGCTATCCCGGTATGTGGCGAGCTGACTCCGCCGTCGCTGCCCGCTCCCTGCAGCGTCATTCTTTCGACGATGACGTGGCTCGCCTGGATCGACAAGATGGCGCCGTTCGTGTCGCGCAGCACCGTGCCGCTTCTCGATGCGCCGCGAATGTAGATCGGCGCGGCCGCGGTTCCGGAACGGCTCACGGTGAGGTTGTCGACGTTGTAGGTGCCCGCAGCGATCTCGAGCACGTCGCCCGGATTCAGGCTGGCCAGCTGGCTGGCGATGCTCGCCGCGGAGTTCGCCGTCCTGGTGGCGGCTCCGGACGCCGGAGGTAGCGCGCGGGTGGTGTGGGTCAGCGTTTGAACATTGACGTTGCCGCTGCTTCGGACGGTGACCTCGAGGTTGTAAGTGGCGCCCGGAGTGAGATCGATGATGGGCCAGGCGAATACATCCTGTACCGGGCCGCCGAGGATCGGATTGGGGACCGCGAATGCGGGTCGCACCCGATGCATCGGATGCGCCGCGAGCCACTGCGACGAAGTGCTCTGCTTGTAGCGCACCGTTGCCGTCGCCGTGTCGGGAAGCGCGCCGGTCACCGGCAAGACCAGCGAAATCTGCTCGGGCGTCGCCGGTCCGTCGTGCGCCAGCGTGCCGAGCGGCAATGAACCCGCGTTGGCTGGCGTGGGGCTGTTGTCAACGGCCGCCGCGGTCGAGCCCGCCTGGGTCGGACTGCATGAGACCGGGGTCGGCGTGGGTGTGGGCGTCGGCGTCGGCGTCGGCGTGGGCGTCGGCGTCGGCGTGGGTGTGGGTGTGGGCGTCGGCGTGGGTGTGGGCGTGGGCGTCGGAGTCGGCGTGGGCGTGGGAGTCGGCGTCGGCGTGGGCGTGGGAGTCGGCGTCGGCGTCGGCGTACCGGCCGCGATCGGCGTTCCCGTGCCGGCATCTCCGCCGCCTCCGCAGCCTGCGATCGCCAGCGCGGCAAGAACCGAGACGACCAGGCGAGTCTTCACATGGGGCATGCGCATCGCAGCCTCACCGGATCCTGACGAACCACACGTTCCCGTTGTAGGTGGGCACATAGACCACACCGTTCAGACGCGGCACGTAAAGGAATTTGTTGTAGGGGCCGTTCTGGGTCGCGGGGACTGAAGTTCCACCTGTGGTGGGGAACGTTGTCGCTTCAAACGTCGCCGGGTTGATCTGGTAAACGGCGCTGCCCGAGCCGCCCTTTCGCACCATGAAGCGATCGAGCTCGGGCACATAGATCATGGCGTCCTGGCCCGCCGTCATAACGTCGCCTGCATTCGCGCCACTGATCGTGACTGTCGACCAGGCGTTCGACGCGATCGTGTAGAGGTGGTGATCGGGGTTCGAGCCGCCGACGAACAGAATTCGCCCGCGCGCACTCGTGTCCATCGCCGACAACGATTGGTGGCCGCTGCCGGAAGTCCCGCTCGGGCTCAGCGTCGTCCACGTGTTGGTGGCGCGATTCCAGCGGCGCAGGCTGAAATCCATCAGGTAGTAGACATCGCCTGTGAGCGGGTTCGAAGCAACTGCAGAGTCCAGGTTGCCGCCCGGGATGTTCGGGTGCGTGCCTGAGCCGTTGTAGCTGTTCGCGCCGATGTTGTAGGAACTGACCGCGTCGGTCGAAAAGCCGTTCTGCCACTGCGAGCCGCCGAACAGCATGATGCGGTCGTCGAAGGTGTTCAACGTCATGCCGTAGTACGTGTGCCGGGCTGCCGGCCTGCCGTCGGCGTAGTAGGGGCCTTGCTGCACCTGGCTGCCCGGGGTGGGCGCAAGCTTCTGCACCCAAGCCGGCTGCGCCGCCTCCAGGTTCAACTCGTCCACCTCGTTGCCCGAGTAGTCGGAGTGGCCGCCGTTCGCCACCGAATAGAGCCTGGAGGTGCGCGTATCCACGACGAGCGACGTCCACGCGATCACCTTCGACTGCGGGCCCGTGTTGCCCGGGGGTACGGGCGACGGGTCGACGTTCGACAGCGCAGTATTAGGAACCTGAGTCCACTGTCCGATTGCCAGCGCGTTCACCCAGGAAGGCAGGTTGGGCAGCGGCGTGGGTGTCGGCGTCGGGGTTGGAGTCGGCGTCGGAGTTGGAGTCGGCGTCGGCGTCGGAGTTGGAGTCGGCGTCGGCGTCGGCGTGGGTGTCGGCGTCGGGGTTGGAGTCGGCGTGGGCGTGGGCGTGGGCGTCGGCGTCGGCGTCGGCGTCGGCGTGGGTGTGGGCGTCGGCGTCGGCGTCGGCGTCGGCGTAGGCGTCGGAGTGGGCGTCGGCGAACCGGCCGCAATCGGCGCCCCGGTACCAGGAGCATCGCCGCCGCCACCGCAGCTCGCGATCGCCAGCGCGGCAAGAACGGAGACGACCAGGCGACTCTTCAAGTGGGGTGTGCGCATCGCGAGCCTCATCGAGTCCGCATGAACCGGACGTTTGAGCGAAAAAATTCTCATCGAGCGTCTGGGTCGCATCATTGGCGGGGCACGGTAGCGTGCCGTTCTGTGGCACGTAAAGGAACTTGTTATTGAGTGTAAGGATTAGTACTACGGGTCCGTCGAGACCTTTGTCACTCGAAATTCGTCGTCACTAAACGACATGTGACAATGGAACGCGCGAAGGAGCTGTAGTGCTTTCGGCGAAAAAAACGACCGTGATCAATTCACACGAGCGCTGCGTCGGAAGCGTCGCCGCTCGACAACACTACGGCGCGCGAATGCGCGTGAAAACGGCGCGCAGTTCTCGCGAACGAGCGCCGCGGGCCTCGAGTGCGATCAGGCGGGCGTCGTCCGTGGACAACAAACTATTCGTGCATCATTTTCGGGCTTGTTTCGTCGGCGCAACAAAGCCCGCAGCGCTGCATGGTTCGGCAGCGATCTGGTGCAATGGTCGGGCTACGACTTCGGCGTTTCGGCTAGTTTGTCCACAGCGCCGGCCGGTCCGCCCCTTCCCAGACGGGATGATGGTTGCTGCCTGACTTGTCGCCGATGTCGGCCGGCGTCGGGTTGAGGTTGAGATACCACGGTCTCAAAACCGAGCCCGGCGCCGCGAGCTCGCTATCGATCTGCGCCAGCGTGAGAAGCGAATTGTAGAACTGCATCCCGCGGATGATTCCCTTGAACTCCTCGAATCCGCGATACCCGCCCCACGACAGACCGCGCCCGTCATTCGGCGCCTGGCCCACGACGATGGCCGGCCTCGGCGGATTCCTCGCCGCCCAAGCCGGATCGTTGACCGTGTGCTGCAGCACCCGGGTCTGGTCGGGCCAGTCCCAGTAGAACTCGTGTCGCGTCGTGGAGGCGTTTTCGCGCCACACCCGGATGACCTGCGTGAACCAGCGGTCCCACTGAACCTCGGAACCGGTCACGAAATCGTTGGCAGCGACCGAGATTTCCCATTGTCCGGCCCCATTGGGTGCCGGAATGGGATACGGATGCATACCGTAATACGTGTTGGCGTTGCCGCCGTCCCAGATGAACGTTCCGTTATTGCCCCAGAAGAAGGTCGTGTAGTAGCGCTCGTTCGTTCCCGTGGTCTTCTTTCTCGGAAGCACGCGGAAAACATAGGTCGCGGGGTAGATCGGAAACGGGTTCGCGAACACGATGCGGCGCTCGAAATTCGTGCTCTCGTTGCCGGACCATTCCAGCCCGGTTGAGCCTGGCGTTGGCGTTGGCGTTGGCGTTGGCGTGGGCGTCGGCGTGGGCGTGGGCGACGGCGACGGCGCTTGGGCCACGGGCGTTCCGTCCCCCGAGTCACCACCACCCGCGCCGCATGCGCATAGAACCAATGCGATCAGTGAAGCGAGCAGAAGATTTCTCATCGGTCACGAATGAGTGGCATCACTTGACCGGGGACGGTAGCCTGCCGGTCCGCGCCGAGCAAAGGGATTTGTTATTGGCCCGTAGTCGCGAATTTGAGCAAGTTCCACCGCGGGGGTTTTATCGGTTCTTGCCCCACCGTTGATCGGGCGAGGGTGCTAGACCCGGTCCAGGCACCGTTACGGCCGGAACACACCGACGTTCTGGTGCGGTGCACCCTCCCCTCGAGCTTTTCATTCAGGTGCGCGGTTCGAAAAAAGCGCGCTCCGCCGGTCGCGGGGGGGACTACAATTTTGCCGCCACTCTAGAGGAGGTCCAAAAAATGGCGCGCTTCGTCGTCAACGGCAAACCCGTCCAGGTGGACGTGGAGCCAAACACCCCGCTGTTGTGGGTGCTGAGGGAGCAGGTCGGACTCACGGGAACGAAATACGGGTGCGGCGTGGCGCAGTGCGGCGCCTGCACCGTGCACGTCGACGGGCAGGCCACGCGCTCGTGCGTGATGCCGGTGAGCGCGGTCGAGGGTAAGCGCATCACCACGATCGAAGGCCTCGCCCAGGGCGGCAAGCTGAACAAAGTGCAGCAGGCATGGATAGCGAACGACGTGCCGCAGTGCGGCTACTGCCAGTCGGGCATGATCATGGCGGTCACCGCGCTGCTGCAGCAGAAGCCCAAGCCCACGGACGCGGACATCGACGCCGCGATCACCAACATCTGCCGCTGCGGCACTTTCCAGCAGGTCCGGGAAGCGATCCACGCCGCCGCAGGCAACGCGGCCAAGGCCTGAGGAGGACGCCATGAGAGTGAATCGCCGTTCCTTTATCGTCGGTTCCGCAGCCGTCACGGGCGGTCTCGCGCTCGGCTTGCGCTTTCCTTTCGGTCCCACTGTGGCGCGCGCGCAGGACGGCTCGCCCGAAGTCGGCGTCTGGGTCGCGATCGGCCCCGACGACACCGTCAACATCCGCGTAGTGCGCTCCGAGATGGGGCAGGGCACCATCACCGGCCTGGCGCAACTCGTCGCCGAGGAGCTGGAGTGCAACTGGTCCAAGGTGAAAATCGAGTACCCGACGCCCGGTGAAAGCGTCAAGCGCAAGCGCGCCTGGGGCGATTTCTCCACGGGCGGCAGCCGCGGCATCCGCGAGTCGCACGAGTACGTGCGCAAAGGCGGCGCCGCCGCGCGCATGATGCTGACGCAGGCGGCGGCCAATCAGTGGAAAGTGCCGGTCGCGGAATGCAGCGCGGCCAACAGCGTCATCACGCATGGTCCGACCAAGCGCAGGCTGAGATACGGCCAGGTCGCCGAAGCCGCGGCGCGGCTCGAGGTGCCGAAGGATGTGCCGCTGAAGGACCCGAAGCAGTGGAAGCTCGTCGGCAAGCCGATGAAGCGCCTCGATACCGCCGACAAGGTCAACGGCAAGATGGTCTACGGCTCCGATCTCAAGCTGCCGGGCATGCTCAATGCCGCGATCAAGGCCTGCCCGGTCTTCGGCGGCAAGGTGAAGAGCTTCGATGCCGCCAAGGTCGAAGGCATGAAGGGCGTGAAGAAGGTGGTCCAGGTCGGCGACGGCGCCGTCGCCGTGGTGGCCGATACCTGGTGGCGTGCGAAGACCGCGCTCGATGCGCTGCCTATCGTCTGGGACGAGGGCGAAAACGTGAAGGTTTCGAGCGCCACGATCGCCGAGATGCTCAAAGCCGGCCTCGACGCCGAGCAGGCTTTCGTCGGCAACCAGAACGGCAATGCGAAGGAGGCGCTCGCCGGCGCGGCGAAGAAGGTCGAGGCGGTCTACGCCTACCCGTTCCAGAACCACGCCTGCATGGAGCCGATGAACATCACGGTGCGCTACACGCCGGAGAAATGCGAGGCCTGGGGCCCGACGCAGAACGGCGAAGGCGCGTTCGCGGCGATGCTCGCGGCCTCGGGCCTGCCCGCCGACAAGGTCGACGTCTACAAGACCATGCTCGGCGGCGGCTTCGGCCGGCGCGGCGCCTACCCGAACGATTACGTCACGCAGGCGGTGCTCATCGCGAAGGAGATGCCCGGCACGCCGATCAAGCTGCTGTGGTCGCGCGAGGAAGACATGGTGCAGGGCCGCTATCACCCGGTCATGCAGTGCAAGCTCGTGGGCGGGCTCGACGCGAGCGGCAACCTCACGGGGCTGCACATGCGTCTCTCGGGGCAGTCGATCCTGGCGGCGGTGCGTCCGGAAGTGGTGCAGGCGCAGAAGGGCCGCGACCCGCTCAGCTTTCAGGGCGTGTTCGAGAGCGGCGAACATCAGTTCAGCTACAGCGTGCCGAACCTGCTGATCGACCATGCGATGCGCAACACGCACGTGCCGCCGGGCTTCTGGCGCGGCGTCAACATCAACCAGAACGCGATCTTCATCGAGTGCTTCATGGACGAGCTCGCCGACGCCGCGGGGCAGGACGCGCTCGAGTTCCGGCGCAAGCTCCTCGGCGGGAACCCGCGCGGCCTCGCGGTGCTGAATGCCGCGGCGGAGAAGATCGGCTGGGGGAAACCGCTGCCGAACGGACGCCATCGCGGGCTCGCGGTGCTGAAGGCATTCAACAGCTACGTGGCGGGCGCGGCCGAGATTTCGGTGACCGACGGCAACAAGGTGAAGGTCCATCGCCTCGTCGGCGCCAGCGATCCGGGCTATGCCGTCAACCCCGCGCAGATCGAAAGGCAGGTGGCGGGCTCGTTCGTGTACGGCCTGTCGGCGGCCTTCATGCAGGAGTGCACCGTGAAGGATGGTCGCATCGAGCAGACCAATTTCCACGAGTACAACTCGATGCGCATCGCGCAGATGCCGAAGGTGGAGACGGTGCTGCTCCAGGGCGGCGGCCCGGTCTGGGGCGGAATCGGCGAGCCGACCATCTGCGTCGCCGCGCCGGCGGTGATGAACGCGTTCTACCGCGCCACCGGCAAGCGCGTGCGCTCGGTGCCGCTCAAGAACCACGGGCTCGAGCTGGTGTGAGGGTCCTGCTCCTCGCCCTTCCGCTTCTTGTTGCGGGGAAGGCTGTGGGAGATGAAGGCATCCCGGCCTCGCTGACGGGCGCCAAGGGCGACCCGGCGCGGGGCCGGGCGATCATTGCCAACCGGCAGGTGGGCCTTTGCCTGCTGTGCCATACCGGTCCGTTCCCGGAGGAGCGCTTCCAGGGCAACCTCGCGCCCGACCTTCGCGAGGCGGCTCGCCTTACCGAGGCCGAGATCCGCCTCAGGCTGGTCGATCCCGCGCGCGTCAATCCGAAGACCATCATGCCGGCCTACTACCGGAAGGAGGGGTTGACGCGCGTGGCACCCGGCTATCGCGGCAAGCCCGTCCTGAGCGCGGAGCAAATCGAAGACGTCGTGGCCTATCTGGTGACGCTTAAATGACCGCTCGGATCACTACGCGTCGCCAATTCCTCGCCCTCGTCTCGGGTGCGCTCGCCGCCGGAGAGGTCGTGGCCCAGCTCGATCCGAACATCCAGGCCCTGCGCGCGGCCGCGCTCGAGGCGGCGATCCGCAAGATCACCGGCGGGAAGCCGGTCCGGCCCGGGAAGGTCAAGCTGCAGGTGCCGCCGCTCGTGGACAACGGTAACACGGTGCCGCTCTCGGTCTCGGTAGACAGTCCGATGACGGCCACCGACCACGTGGCGGCGATCCACGTGCTCACCGAGAAGAATCCGCAGCCGTACGTCGTCAGCGCCTACCTGGGGCCGCGCGCCGGCCGTGCGAGCATCGCGACCCGCGCGCGCATCGCCGATACCGGGAAGGTGATCGCGATCGCACGGCTCTCCGACGGCAGCTTCTGGTCGGACACCGTGTCGGTCGTGGTGACGCTTTCGGCCTGCTTGGAGGACGGGTTAATCTGATGGACGGATCGATCTGATGGCTCGCGTGGTGGTCAACGTGCCGGCCCGCGCGAAGCGCGGCGAAGTGATCGAGATCAGGACGCTCGCCGGTCATGTCATGGAGACCGGTTTTCGCCGCACCCAGACCGGCGAGCTGATCCCGCGCGACATCATCACGCAGCTCGTGTGCGCCTATAACGGTGTCGAGGTGTTCCGCGCCGAGCTGCATCCGGCGATGGCGGCCAATCCGCTGCTCACTTTCACCACGGTCGCCACCGAGAGCGGTACGCTCGAGCTCAAGTGGACCGGCGACAACGGGTACGTCGCGACGCAGTCGGCGTCGATCACGGTCGTTTGAGGTTTTTTCCCCTCCTTCTGGTCGTCCTTTCGAGCTCGCTTGCCGCAGGCGACATCCCGCTCGCCGAGCGCCGCTCGGGCTACGAGTTCATGAGCCGCGAGACGCGCGCGATGCAGGACGACGAGGCCACCGGCCCGGCGGCTTTCTCGCTGCTCGACGGCGAAGCGCTGTGGAGCCGCAAGGAGGGGCAGGCCGGCGTCGCGTGCGCCTCCTGTCACGCCGGCATGAAGGGTGTCGCGGTGCGCTATCCGAAGGTCCAGTCCGGGCGGGTGGTCAACCTCGAGCAGCAGATCAACGTCTGCCGCGCCGGACGGCAGAACGCACCCCCCTGGGCCTACGAGAGCCGGGAGCTCCTCGCGCTCACCGCCTACGTGGCCCGCCAGTCGCGCGGCATGCCGATCGCCGTCGAATGGAACGAAGCCACCGCGCCCTTCCTCGAGGCAGGGCGCGCGGCGTTCAATCGACGGCAGGGGCAGCTCAATCTCTCCTGCGCCCAATGCCACGACGACAATTGGGGCAAGCGCTTGGCTGGCAGCGTCATTCCCCAGGCGCATCCGACCGGGTATCCGATCTACCGGCTGGAATGGGAGGCGATGGGGTCGCTCGAGCGGCGGCTGCGCAATTGCATGGTCGGAATCCGTGCCGAAACACCGGCTTACGGCGCCCCGGAGCTGGTCGAGCTGGAGCTCTTCCTGATGTGGAGGGCGAGGGGCATGCTGCTCGAAACCCCGGCGGTTCGGCCCTGATTTGGTGCAGCGCATGAGTACTATCTGAGAACTATTGCCAGATCAGCCGCCGGACGTTAACTTCTCCACACAACACGTAAGACCGATAAAGCAGCGCAAGGGAGTCTTTGGGGGGAAGTATGAGTTTCAAGAGCATCCTGGACCCGGAGTTCAAATATCGGAACGCCGCGTCCACCGACGTCCGCAAGACCTTCGAGCGCATCCGCAAGGAGCAGCAGCGCACGGAGCACGACCGCCGGGTGGCGAACGACTACGGGTCGTCCAAGGTCGTTGCCCGGATCACCAACCGCCGGACTTCGACCTAAGCCGGGCTGAGGTAAGGCTCGAGCGGGGCGCGTGCCTCGCCGCGCAGGATCGGCACGCATTCGGGCGGGAAGTCCTGCCGGAAGCGGCCGCCGTGGTCGCGAACCCGCTCGATGAAGATCTTGAGCCTTCCCATCGCGCCGGTGGGGAGGTCGTGCAGCGCAAGGAGAGTCCAGGGCTGCGCCAGGCACTGCGCCAGCGCTACCTCGGCCCAGCCGCGCGGGTCTTCCCAGTCGCGCGGGATCGCGTTCCACAGCACGCAGGTCATCTTCTCGCTTGTGAGGACCTGAACCGCCGCTTCGTTGAGCAGGTGCCGGCCGAGCTCGCCTCCGCCGCCGAACGGGCGGAACAGGCGGTCCGGGTGCGCCAGCTCGTCGATCAGCGCCTGCGTCTCGAGGATCTCGCCGATCGCCTTGGCCGGGTCGGCGAGCCTGCCGAGCGGGGTGCTGTGCGTCATGGTGTGGTTGCCGATCCAGTGCCCCTCGGCGTGGGCCCGCTTGGCGATGGCGCGGCGCTCCGGCACGGCGAGCTTGGCGCCGAGCGCGAAGAAGGTGGCGCGGATCCCGGCATTGCCCAGGATGTCGAGCACCCGAGGCGTCACCGCCGGCTCCGGGCCATTGTCGAAGGTGAGGGTGACCTCCACTAGGCTTTGTAGGTGTCGAGGCGGATTCGTTCCCGCGCTGCCGCCACTGCGACCGGCGGCGCCTGCAGGACCCGCTCGGCGTAAGCGAGGTACCCCGGCATGGAGCGCGGGTCGATGCCTGCAAAGCCACCCCAGCGCAGCAGCGTGAAGGCATAGGCGTCGTGGAACGACAAGCGCTCGCCCAGCCAGTAGCCTGTCTCGGGCGCGGTCTGCTCGATTCGCTCCAGATACCCCCGAAACTCCTGCGCGGCCCGGGCGCGGACTTCCTTCTGCGCCGGCTCAGTTGCGGCATAACGCTCGGGGAAGAAGAACCGAGTCGCGGTGGTGTGCGGGGTGCTGTTCATCCACGCGAGCTGCGAGAGCGCCTGGCTGCGCGCCCACGAGTCCCGCGGCAGCAGTCCGGCCTCCGGGAACGCGCGGTCGATGAAATCGCAGATGGCGACGATCTGGGCCAGCGCCCTGCCGTCGGCCACGAGCACCGGCACCTGGCCGTTCGGATTCATGGCGAGATACTCGGGCGTCCGCTGCTCGCCCTTGTGCAGCTTCACGAGCTTCGGCTCGAAAGGCGCGCCCGCGGCCTCGAGCCCGACGTGCGGGACGAACGAGCAGGCGCCTGGGGCGAAGTAGAGCTGGAGGTTCATGCGCCTTTGGCGCGCGTCATGAACACCAGCCGCTCGAAGAGGTGGACGTCCTGCTCGTTCTTCAGGAGCGCACCGTGCAGCGGCGGGATGATGGTCTTGCGGTCCTTGGAGCGCAGCGCCTCGGGCGGGATGTCCTCGGCGAGCAGCAGCTTCAGCCAGTCGAGGAGCTCCGAGGTCGAGGGCTTTTTCTTCAGGCCGGGCACCTCGCGCACCTCGAAGAACACCTCCATCGCCTCGCGCAGCAGCGACTTCTTCAGCGCCGGGAAGTGCACGCCGACGATCTTCTCCATCGTCTCCTTGTCCGGAAAGCGGATGTAGTGGAAGAAGCAGCGGCGCAGGAAAGCGTCGGGCAGCTCCTTCTCGTTGTTGGAGGTGATGAACACGATCGGCCGGTTCTTTGCCTTGATCAGCTCGCGCGTCTCGTAGACGTAGAACTCCATCCGGTCGAGCTCGCGCAGCAGGTCGTTCGGGAACTCGATGTCGGCCTTGTCCACTTCGTCGATCAGCAGCACGCAGGGCTTGTCCTGCGTGAAGGCGTTCCACAGCATGCCTTTGACGATGTAATTGTGGATGTCGTGCACCCGCTCGTCGCCGAGCTGGGAGTCGCGCAGACGGCTTACCGCGTCGTACTCGTACAGGCCCTGCTGCGCCTTGGTGGTCGACTTGATGTGCCATTCGAGCAGCGGCACGCCGAGCGCCTTGGCCACCTCGACCGCGAGCATGGTCTTGCCCGTCCCGGGCTCGCCCTTGACGAGCAGCGGCCGCTGCAGCGTGATCGCGGCGTTGACCGCCAGGGTGAGATCGTCGGTGGAGACGTAGCTCGCCGAGCCTTTGAACCGCATTTCGCGCTTTCGACCGGGAAAATTGGATTCTAGCAGTCGCTTTCCGCTAGAATTTCGCCGCCCAACCCCCAGAAAAAGAGCGGATGTCCCACCACCTCGTGAACCTGCTGCTCGGCGCGGCGCTCGCCTTCACCGCCGGGCAGGCGTTTTCGCAATCCAAGGCGCCCGCGAGCGAGAAACCGGCCGCGCCCGGCGTGAAGGAGCTGGGGATGGAGAACGCGCACGCGATGTGCATCGGCTGCCACGGCATTCCGGGATACAAGACCGCCTTTCCCAGCACCTATCACGTGCCGAAGATCGCCGGCCAGCAGCCCGGCTACATCGTGAACGCGCTCAAGGCGTACAAGTCGGGCGAGCGCTCGCACCCGTCGATGCGGGGCATCGCGACGAGTCTCACCGACGACGACATGAAGAAGCTCGCCGAGTACTACGGGGCGCCCGCGAAATGAAATGCATCTCCCTGGGAGTTTGCCTGCTCCTCGCCTGCGCTGCGGTCCAGGCCGGGGGCAACGCCGACAACGGCAAGCAGCTCGCGCTGAACCCCGATCCCAAGGCCGAGAAAAACAAAGGCAAGGGCTGCGCCACCTGCCACGGAGAGGAGGGCAACAAGCCCTCGGCTGCCGACCAGCCGATCCTCGCCGGGCAGCACTACGACTACCTTGTGCGCGCGCTCACCGACTACAAGATCGGCCGCCGCACCAACCCGATCATGAAGGGCTTCGCGGGACAGCTTTCGAAGCAGGACATCGAGGACCTGGCCGCCTGGTTCTCGAGCCAGAAGTCGAGCCTGCACGACCAGCGCTGAAAATCGGGGTCAGACCCCGATTTTTTTTCTGTCTAAATCCCGTTGGCCTGCTGCTCGGCGCTGCGCACCAGCTCTTCCCACAGGCCATCGGGCTTGCGCAGCACCACAGCGGGGTCGGCGGCGAGGACGTACCAGGCGCCGCGCTTCACTTCCTCGGACAGCTCGCCCGCACGCCACGCCACCAGGCCGGCGACGAAGCGCGCGTGCGCGGGGTCCTTCTCGATCACGTCGTCGACCAGCTTGCCGTCGATCACGGCGAACAGATTGTCGAGCAGCTTCACGCTGCGGCCGCCGGGGTTCTTGCTCGTCTGCACCAGCGCAAAGATCGACTCGGAGCTGATCGGCCCGCCGAGGAACACCGGGTCGGGCACCTTGCGCGAGGGCGCGTGCTGCGGGAAGAGCTGCCCCAGCGTCATCTGGGTCGGCCGGTTGAGGATGAAGCCGATGTGCTGGTCCTGCCCGATCGGCCGCGCGACCAGGATGCTGGCGCCGTAGAGCCGGTCCTGGAGCTGGCGCTTCGCGACGAGGATGACCGGAGCGCTGAGGTCCGCGGCGGCCGCCGGGAAGGTCACGAAGAGGGCGGCGGCGAGAACCAGGAACGATTTCATGTGCGGCTCCGGAACGGTTTGTCCGGACCATCATGCCGCGCCGCCCCGTTGCGCCGCGCTGCGGCGCTCTAGTCCGCTCAGCTTAAGTGCCCGCCCGTCGCTCCAGGCACGACAGGTATGCGGCCGCGTCGGGCGGCGTTCCGTCGCGCTGCGCGCGCCACAGCGTCTCGGCGAGACACTCCAGCGCCTGGTGCAGCGCCTCATGGTGGTCATGAAACTTCGAAAGCAGGGCCTGGAAGCGGTGCGCAATCCCCGGGGGCTGGTCGATGGAGAGCTGCTCCTCGAGCGCGAGGTGCAGGCTCATGTGCAGGAACGGGTTCGCCTCGTCGGTGTAGTCGCGGTCGAGGGAGCGCCCGGGCGCATCGAGCACGGCGTGGTACTCGGGATGCAGCAGGATCACGTCGAGCGCCGCCGCCTCCATGCCGGCGAGCGGCACGCCCTCGCGGTACTTGCGCCAGGCGCCGAAGAACATCTCGCGCACTTCATCGCGCGACGGATTGAACATCGTCCTTCGTCTTCTGCCGGTATTCGCACAGGTCGCGGATCAGGCACTGCGGGCAGCCGGGCTTGCGCGCGAGGCACACGTAGCGCCCGTGCAGGATGAGCCAGTGGTGCGCGTTCTGGAGATACTCGGGCGGAGTAAATTTCACCAGCTTCTGCTCTACCGCGAGAGGATCCTTCCCCGGGGCAAGGCCAGTACGGTTCGCGACGCGAAAAATGTGCGTGTCGACCGCCACCGTGGCCTCGCCGAACGCGGTGTTCAGCACCACGTTGGCGGTCTTGCGGCCGACGCCGGGAAGGCGCTCGAGCGCCTCGCGGCTGCGCGGCACCTCGCCGCCGTGCTCCTTCAGCACGATCTCGGAGAGCGCGACCAGGTTCTTCGCCTTGGTGCGGAACAGGCCGATCGTTTGAATGTGTTTTTCGAGGCTTGAAACGCCGAGGTCGACGATCTTCTGCGGCGTGGCCGGAAAGAGCTTGCGCGTGGCGAGGTTCACCGACTTGTCGGTCGCCTGCGCCGACAGCACCACCGCCACGAGGAGCTCGAACGGCGTGCCGTACTGGAGCTCGGTGGTGGGAGTCGGGTTCGCCTTGGCGAGGCGCTCGAAGATCTCACGGCGCTTCTGCGGATTCATCGCGGCTTGCGCGCGAGCGCACCGGCGAGGATGCGCTTGCGCTCCTCCGCGGTCCGGGCCGGCATTGCAGCGGCGTTCTTCAACCGTTTCGTTCTCAGGGTGCCGCGGCGGCCCGCCGCGCGCCTGAGCGCCTCGCTCCAGCGGCCGCGCGGCGCCACCATGTCGATGCAGTCCACCGGGCAGGGCGGCAGGCACAGGGCGCAGCCGATGCACCAGGGCTCGACCACGGTGTGCATCAGCCCCTGCGCGCCGACGATGGCGTCGACCGGGCACGCGGCGATGCAGCGCGCGCAGCCGATGCAGCGCGCCTCGTCAATGAGCGCGGCTTTTTCGCGCTTCATGGGCCAGCGCGGCTTGTCCGCGCTACATCGACGCATTCTGCTACCAGGCGCGGCCCGCGGTACACCAGTCCGGAATAGAGCTGCACCAGCGAGGCGCCAGCGTCGAACTTCGCGCGCGCGTCCGCCGCGCTCATCACGCCGCCGCAGGCGATGAGGGGAATCTCGCCTTTCAGCAGGCGCGCGAACTTGCGCAGCACCTCTGTGGAAGGCGCGGTGAGCGGGGCGCCCGACACGCCGCCTTCCTCCGTGCCGTGGGGAAGATGCGAAATCGCTGCGTGGGACACCGTGGTGTTGGTGGCGATGAGCGCGTCGGCGCGCTCCCGGCGCGCCACCTCGGCGATGTCGGCGATCGCGGCGTCGTCGAGGTCGGGCGAGATCTTGAGAACGAGCTTCACGTCGCGTGCGTGCCGCTCGCGCAACCCTTCTCGTTGTTGTTTCAGGGAAGCGAATAGTGCGCTCAGGTACTGCCTGGATTGGAGGTCGCGCAATCCCTTGGTGTTCGGCGAGGAGACATTGAGCGCGAGGTAGTGCACGTGGGGGTAGAGCACCTCCATGCAGCGTGCGTAGTCCTGCACCGCGCGCTCGTTGGGCGTGTCCTTGTTCTTGCCGATGTTCGCGCCGATGATCGCCTTGGCGCGCGCGCGCTTCAGATTCTCCGCGAAGGCCTCGACGCCGACGCTGTTCAGGCCGTAGCGGTTGATGATGGCGCACGCATCGGGCAGGCGGAAAAGGCGCGGCCTCGGGTTGCCGGGCTGCGGCCGCGGCGTGACCCCGCCGAGCTCGACGAAGCCAAAGCCGAAGGCGGCGAGAGCATCGACGTGCTCCGCGTGCTTGTCGAGCCCCGCTGCCAGGCCGACCGGGTTGCGGAAGTCCAGGCCCATCACGCGAACCGGGGCTTCGGGAATCGACCGGGAAAAGAACGAAGCGGCCCCGGCGAGGCGGAGGGTCACTTCATGCGCGGTTTCGGGATCGAGCGAGAAAAGGAGCGGACGCGCCAGCGAATACAGCATGCTAGCCCGCGTCCCGCCTCCCCAGCCGGCGCCAGGCGCCGCCGATGAAGCCCTCGATCGGCTCGAACTTCGACTTGTACGCCATCTTCGGGCTCTCGCGGATCCAGTAGCCGAGGTAGAGGTACGGCAGGCCCAGGCGCCGGCACGACTCGATCTGCCAGAGCACGTTGTAGGTGCCGAAGCTCGCGCCGCGCCGGTCGGGCTCGTAGAACGTGTAGACCGACGACAGGCCGTCGGGCAGGTAGTCGACGATCGAGACCATCACGAGCTGGCCGTTCTCGCGGAACTCGACCAGGCGCGTGTCGACGCGGCTCTGCAGGAGAAAGTGCGAATACTGGTCGCGGCTGTCGTTGTCCATGCCGCCGCCGGAATGGCGCTTGGACTGGTAGCGCAGGTAGAGCGCGTAGTGCTCGAGGCGGAACTTGAGCGGCTGCGCGTGCGCCACCAGGTTCTCGTGCTGCTTCCATGCGCGCCGCTGCGAGCGGTTGGCGCCGTATTCCCCGACCGGGATGCGCACCGGGACGCAGGCGCGGCAGGCGTCGCAGTGCGGCCGGTAGGTGAAGATGCCGCTGCGGCGGAAGCCCGCCTTGACGAGGTCCCCGTACAGGTCCGTGTTGATCAGGTGGCTCGGGGTCGCCACCTGGGAACGCGCCATCCGGTCCGGCAGGTAGCTGCACGGGTAGGGCGCCGTCACGTAGAACTGCAGGACGGCATGCGGCAGATCGTTAAGTTTGGACACTGCTTGTCACGTTCCACTTCATGGGCGGCTCGGGGTAGTTTACCAAGCTGGCGAGCGCCCGCAAGAACTCCCGCCGCGGAATCTCGCGCGCGCCCAGCGATTCGAGCAGCGGCGTGCGAACCTGGCAATCGATCAGCGGAAAGCCGCGGCTTCTGAGCACTTGTACCAGCTCGACCAGGGCCACTTTGGACGCGTCGGTGACGCGCGAGAACATCGACTCGCCGTAGAACATCCGGCCGAGAGCCACGCCGTAGAGCCCGCCGACGAGCTCGCCGTCGCGCCAGGTCTCGAAGGAGTGCGCGTACCCCGCGCGGTGCAGCCGCGCGTACGCCGCGCGCATGTCGGGCCCGAGCCAGGTGCCGGGCCCGTCCCGGCGCGGCGCCGAGCAGCCGCGCAGCACCTCGGGGAAAGCGGTGTCGATGCGCACCTCGTAGCCCTTGTTGCGGATGCTCTTCGAGAGCGAGCGGCTCACCTTGAGCGCCTCGCACTCGAGCACCATGCGCGGGTCGGGCGACCACCACAGCGGCGGCTGGCCGCTCGAGTACCAGGGAAAGATGCCGCGCCGGTAGGCTTCCAGCAGCCGCTCGAGCGAGAGATCGGCGCCTGCGGCGAGCAGGCCGTTCGGATTCTTCAGCGCCCGTTCGACGCTCGGGAAAGGGTCGCCGCGCTCAAGCCAGGCTAGCACTTCACCTGTTGTCGACAGTAGTTGTCGAGCGGGTGCACGACGCAGGAGCCCGCAATCTGATCTTTGGGGGTCGGATACTCGAGCGCGAGCCTGAAGGCGTACTTCTCGAAGAACTGGTTGAACATCTCCCCGCCGAGCGTGCCGACGGCGTAGATCTCGTCCGTTCCCGCATCGCGCTCGAGCAGGATGGCGGCGAGCGGCTGCGGCGCGGGGCCTGCCACCACCCTGGCGCCCGCCGCCGGGTCGTACTGGCTGTGCTCCGAGCAGCAATGGATCACCGAGGCGTGGCGGTTGCGCGCGCTCTTCTCGGTGCGAAAGCTGATGAAGCTGATGTCGCGCGTGGGGTAGGAGAGCTTGTGGGCGCAGATCGCGGAATAGGCGACGACCGAGCGGGCGGGCCCGATGCCGCCTTTCCACTCATAGGCCTGGTTCTCGGCGGTCTTCAGCTGCACCGGCGCCGCCACGGCCTTGCCCAGGTTGAGCAGGAAGCAGGGCGTGGCCGCGAACGGGTAGTGGAAGATCAGGTTCTGGTTCGCGGGAACCGCGCCGGCGTGCAGCGGCGCGCCCTTTTCGTCGACGAGCCTGGCGCGGGTGTACAGGCGCGGCTGGGAATCGGCTGCGACCGCCCCGGGCCCCGCGGAGGCGAGGGCCGAGGCGGCGCAGAACTTGACGAACTCGCGGCGTTCCATCCGCCGCATTTTAGCGGCTAGAGGTTGTAGCCCTTTTCGTTATGCAGAACGGTGTCGAGGCCCTCGGTCTCCTCATCGCCGGCGACCCGCAGGCCCGCGACCGCGTCGGTGAGCTTGAGCAGGATCCAGGTCGCGATCCCGGACCAGGCGCCGACCGCGACGACGCCGACGAGCTGCGTCGTGATCTGCCCGCCCATCGTCACCTTTTCCGCGTAGCCGACGCCGCCGAAGGCGGCGGAGGCGAAGACCCCCGTGAGCACCGTGCCGAGCAGCCCGCCCACGCCATGCACCGGGAACACGTCGAGCGAATCGTCGACGTTGAGCGCGCGCTTCATGTAGCTGGTGGCGAAGAAGCAGATCACTCCTGCCGCCCCTCCTATTACGAGCGCGCCGATCGGTCCGACGAAGCCCGAGGCCGGCGTGATGGTGCCCAGGCCCGCCACCATCCCGGTGACGATGCCGAGGACCGAGGGCTTGCCGTAGCGCAGCCACTCGCACACCAGCCATGCCGCGGCGCCGGTGGCCGCCCCGATGTGCGTCACGAGCATCGCCATCCCGGCCGAGCCGTCGGCGGCGAGCGCGCTGCCGGCGTTGAAGCCGAACCAGCCCACCCACAACATGCAGGCGCCGGTGACCGTCATCGTCATGTTGTGCGGCGGCATCGCGGTGTCGGGAAAGCCGCGGCGCCGGCCGAGGACGAGCGCGCACACCAGCGCGGCCATGCCGGCGTTCAGGTGCACCACCGTGCCGCCGGCGAAGTCCATGATTCCCATTTTCTGCAGCCAGCCCTCGCCCCAGACCCAGTGCGCCACGGGGCAGTACACGATCAGCAGCCACAACAGGCTGAAGACGAGCATGCCGGCGAAGCGCACGCGCTCGGCGTAGGCGCCGATCACGAGCGCGGGCGTGATGATCGCGAAGGTGAGCTGGTACATCGCGAACACCGTCTCCGGAATGCTCCCCTTCACCGTCTTGACGTCGATGCCTGCGAGGAACGCCTTGCCGAGGCCGCCCCACCAGTTGTTGCCGTCGCCGAACGCGATGCTGTAGCCCGCGAACACCCAGGCGAGGGTCACGATGCAGGTGATCGAGAAGCACTGCATGAGGACCGAGAGCACGTTCTTCGCGCGCACCAGGCCGGCGTAGAACAGCGCGAGCCCCGGCAGCGTCATGAAGAGCACCAGCACCGTGGCGGTCAGCATCCACGCGGTGTTGGCGCCGTCGATCTTGGGCGGTTCGGCGGCGAAAGCGAGGGGAACGTGAACGGCGAGCGCGAGCAGCGGCAGTATCTTCTTCATTGGACTCCTCCCTGGCCGCCACTCTAACCAAAAACCGCAAAAAGGGTCAGACCCCTTTTCCGTTCTTTTAGCGGGCGACGATATCCTCGGCGTGGAAGCCGAAGGCGCCGCGGCCGCGGTCGGCGAACCAGTGCCTGAGCGTCGCGGCCACCGTGCGGAACGCGATCTCCTTCCACGGAATCGCAGCTTCCTCGTACAGCGCGACGTCGAGCGACTCCTCGCCCGCCTTGAAGTCGAGGTCGAGCAGGTGCGCGCGGTAGAAAAGGTGCACCTGGTTGACGTAGGGCACCGAGATCAGCGAGAACGGCTCGCCGAGCTCGATGCGCGCCCCGGCCTCCTCGAGCGTTTCGCGCGCCGCCGCCGCGGCCGCGGTCTCGCCGTTCTCCATGAAGCCCGCCGGCAGCGTCCAGTAGCCGTAGCGCGGCTCGATCGCGCGGCGGCAGAGCAGGACCCGTCCAGAGTGCTCGGGGACCGTGCCGACGACCATGAGCGGGTTCTGGTAGTGGATCATCCCGCACGCGTCGCACACCCAGCGCGGCAGGGTGTCGCCCGGGGGCACGCGGCGCGCGAGCGGCGCGGCGCAGTTAGAGCAGAATTTCATCCAGGCGCTCGACGACGCGGTCGGGCTCGAAGCCGAGCCGGTCGAGCGGGGCGCGCGCGCGGTTGATCCAGAAGACGGTGAAGCCGAACGACTTGGCGCCGAGCGCATCCCAGCAGTTGGACGACACGAACCCGATTCGCTCCTTCGCCACGCCGAGCTTCTTCGGCGCGAGCTCGTAGACCTGCGGCGCGGGCTTGAAGATCTTGACCTCGTCCACGCTGATGAGCGCGTCGAGCTCGAGGCCCGAGTGCGCGACCAACGGCTCGAGCATGTCGGGCGAGCCGTTGGAAAGAATTGCTTTTTTCACCCCGCGCAAAGAAGCCAGGGCCTTCGGCACCTCCGGGTACATGGCGAGCATCGTGTACTCGGCCATGAGGGCTTCCATGCGCTCGGCGGTGAGTTCCAGGCCGAGCGCCTCGCAGGCGTGGGCGAGCGCCTCCCGCGTCACTTTCGAGAAGGGCGCATAGCGCCGCATCAGGCTGCGCAGCCAGGTGTATTCGAGCTGCTTTGCGCGCCAGAGCTGGGAAAGCGCGGCGTGCCTGCCCGGGAAGAGATCTTCGCAGCGCCGCATCACCGAGTGCACGTCGAAGAGCGTGCCGTACGCGTCGAACACCAAGGCGTCGAGTGTCATGTAAACTCAAATTAAACCATGATGGACCGCTACGCCGAACTCTACGACGGCTTCCGCTGGCAAGTCCCCGAGCACTACAACATCGCGCAGGCCTGCTGCGGCCAGTGGGCCGCCGACCGCTCGCGCCGCGCGCTCGATTGGGAGGACGAGTCGGGCGCGCAGGCGGCGTATTCCTTCCACGACATCCAGGCCGCGGCGAACCGCCTGTCCAACGCGCTCGCCGCCCTGGGCGTGACGCGCGGCGAGCGCGTCGCGATCATCCTGCCGCAGCGTCCCGAGACCGCGATCGCCTACATCGCGATCTTCCAGATGGGCGCGATCGCGCTGCCGCTGTCCCACCTCTTCGGTCCCGACGCGCTCGAGTACCGCCTGCACCACGCGGAAGCCTCGGTCGCCCTGGTCGAGCCGACCACCCTCGCAAACCTGTGCGCGATCCGCGGGCGCCTGCCGCACCTGAGGCACGTGATCGGCGTCGGCGGCGCGATGGAAACCGGGTTGCAGGCCTGGGAGACGCTCCTCGAGCGCGCGTCGAGCTCTTTTTCTCAGGTGGAGACCGGGGCGGACGATCCTGCGCTCATCATCTACACCAGCGGCACCACCGGCCCGCCGAAGGGCGCACTCAAGGCGCACCGCGTCATGCTCGGCAACGTCCCGGGCTTCGTGCACTCGCACGACTTTTTCCCGAAAGAGGGCGATCTCTTCTGGTCGCCCGCCGACTGGGCCTGGACCGGCGGGCTCATGGACGCGCTGCTGCCGAGCTGGTTCTTCGGCATCCCGATCCTCGGCTACCGCGGCCGCTTCGACGCCGAGAAGGCCTATTACCTCCTCGAAAAGTACCGCATCCGCAACTCGTTCCTGTTCCCGACCGCCCTTAAGCTGATGATGAAGGCCGAGCCGGAACCGAAAAAGAAGTATGACTTCGCCCTGCGGTCGGTCATGAGTGCGGGCGAGTCGGTGGGCACGACGGTGATCGAGTGGGCGCGCGCCGAGCTCGGGGTCACGATCAACGAGATGTTCGGCCAGACCGAGATCAATTACGTCGTCGGCAACTGCCAGGCGGCCTGGCCGGTGAAGCCGGGCTCGATCGGCCGGCCGTACCCCGGGCACCGGGTGGCCGTTATCGACGAGAAAGGCGGGGAACTCCCGGCCGGCGAGCTGGGTGAAATCGCGGTGCACCGCAACTTCCGCGACCAGCGCGATCCGGTGTTCTTCCTCGAGTACTGGAAGAATCCGCAGGCCACGCGCGACAAGTTCGTCGGCGACTGGGCGTGCACCGGCGACCAGGGCAAGCGCGACGACGACGGCTATCTCTGGTACCAGGGCCGCTCCGACGACGTCATCAAGAGCGCCGGTTACCGCATCGGCCCGGCCGAGATCGAGACCTGCCTGGTGAAGCATCCCGCGGTCGCCAACGCGGCGGTCATCGGCAAGCCCGACGCGGTGCGCGGCTCGATCGTAAAGGCGTTCATCGTCCTGCAGCCCGGCAACAGCCCCTCGGACAGGCTGATCGAGGAAATCCAGAACCACGTGCGCGGGCGGCTCGCGCCCTACGAGTATCCGCGCGAGATCGAGTTCATCGACGCCCTGCCCATGACCACCACCGGCAAGGTCCAGCGCAAGGAACTGCGCAAAAGAGAAGAAGCGAACCTGAAAGCGTGAAGCGCATCCTGCTGATCGGCGCGGGACACGCGCACCTCGCGATCCTGCGCGCGCTGAAGAAGGAGCCGCTCGCGAGCGCGCGCCTCGCCCTCGTCGCGCCGCGCGCGAGCCAGATCTACTCCGGCATGCTGCCTGGCGTGATCGCCGGCCACTACCGGCGCGACGAAGCCGAGATCGACGTCGCGCGCCTCGCCGGCGCGGTGTCGGCCGAGTTCATCCAGGGCGAAGTGGTGAAGCTCGACCCGGCGCAGAAGCTGGCGCGGCTCGCCGACGGAAACGAGCTCGAGTACGACCAGGTCTCGATCAACGTCGGCGCGCTCCCGGAGCGCACCATCCCCGGCGCCCAATTCGCGCTTTCGGTGAAGCCGCACGAACCGTTCTACGACAAGCTGAGGACCGCGAAACTCAACCGCGTGGCGATCGCCGGCGGCGGGCTGAGCGGCGCCGAGATCGCGATGGCGCTGCGCCACCGCGGCGCCGCGGTCACGCTGTACTCGGAGCAGGCCGAGCTCTGGCCGCCGGCGCTGCTGCCGGCGCTGCGGAGCGAGGGCGTCGACGTGCGCCCCGGCATGGCGGTCGAAGAGATCGAGCGCGGGCCGCTCGTCATCGTCGGCGCTTCGACGCAGGAGTTCGATCTCGTGCTCCTCGCGACGCCCGCGGCGCCGCCACCGTGGCTGCGCGTGGCCGGGCTGCCGTGCGACGAGCGCGGGTTCCTCCTGGTCGACGACACGCTGAGGAGCGTGGCCCATCCGGACGTGTTCGCCGCGGGCGACTGCGCCACCTTGCGCTCGCAGCCGCTGCCGCGCTCGGGAGTCTATTCGGTGCGCCAGGGCGAGGCGCTCGTCACCACCTTCAGGAGCATGGCGCGGGGCGAGGCGCCGGTCGCCTTCCGGGCCCAGCGCCACGCGCTCGTGCTGGTGTCGTGCGGCCGTCGCTACGCCCTCGCGCACCGCGCTGGCTGGAGCGCGCAGGGCTGGTGGGTCTGGTGGTGGAAGAACCACCTCGACCGGAAGTGGCTCCGGTCGCTGAACGCGCCGAAGGCTTAAGGTTTCCTTAAGTATCGTATCGCAGCATGGCGGACACGCGACGAAGTGAATTATCATCGCGCTTCCTTTGGAGGAGGATATCAATGCAAAAATTCATTGCAGGTCTCGCGCTGGCGGCGATGTCGCTCGGCGTTCAGGCGGCGTATCCCGACCGGCCGGTCAAGATGATTGTGCCCTGGGCCGCGGGCGGCGACACCGACAACATCTTCCGACCCTACGCGCACGAGTTCCAGAAGCACCTGGGCCAGACCGTGGTGATCGCCAACGTCGGCGGCGCCTCGGGCACGCGCGGCGCCAAGGAGGCGAAGGACTCTCCGGCCGACGGCTACACGCTCTACGCGGTGCACGACTACATCCACTCCACCTACTGGGCCGGGGTGGCGGACGTGAAGTACACCGACTTCGAGCCGATCTGCATGATTTCGTCGACGCCCTCGGTGCTTACCGCGAGCCCGAAGACACCGTGGAAGACGCTGCCCGATCTGCTGCAGGACGCCAAGGCGCGCCCCGGGCAGATCACGGTCGGCGCCACGCTCGCCTCGACCAGCCACTTCTTCCCGGCGCTGATCGAGAAGGCCACCGGGACGAAGTTCAAGTACGTGTCCTACGAAGGCCTCGCGCCGCGCATGAACGCGATCCTCGGCGGGCACGTCGACCTCACCGACTCGAACCTCACGCAGAAGGGCAAGGTCGAGGCGGGCCAGCTCAAGTTCCTCGCCATCGCCACCGAGAAGCGCCATCCCGAGATGCCCAACGTGCCGACGCTGAAGGAGCTGGGCGTGAACGTGGTGTTCGACGTGAACCGCGGCATCATGGTGCCGAAGGGCACGCCCGCGGATGCGATCAACAAGCTGTCCTCGGCCTGCGCCGCCTCGGCGAAAGAGCCGGAGTTCGCCAAGGCGATGCGGCTGCAGGGCACCGATGTGCGCTACATGGACCGCGCGGCGTACGGGAAGTGGCTCAAGCAGGCCGATGACGAGAACCGCACCATCGCCAAAGACCTCGGCCTGCTGAAGCGTTGAAGCTCTCGCGCGATGGCGGGGCAGGGCTCGCGGTGCTCGCCGCGAGCCTTTTTCTTTTTGCGCTGACCCTCGGCCTCAAGGACAGCCCGCTGGTGCCGGTCGGCCCCGGCTTCTACCCGCGCATCGTCCTCGGGCTGAGCGCGGTCCTCGCTGCCGCGATGTTGGTTATCGATCTCGTCACGAAAGCGCGGCCCAGGCCGCTCCCCAAGGCGGACTACCGCGCCGTTGTGCTGCACTTCGCCGTATTCGGGCTCTACGTCGTCGCGCTGCCGTGGCTCGGCTTTCGCGTGGCGACCTTCGCCTACATCGCGTCGACCAACGCGCTCCTCGCCTGGCCGCGGAATGCGAACGGATGGCTGCGCGTGACGGCGGTCGCGCTCGTCGCCACCGCGGTCGTCTACCTCGTGTTCGAGCACTATCTCTCGGTCCTGCTGCCGCGCGGCGGCTGGACCGGCTTCTAGGCCATGTACGAGCTCCTCGGCGCCGGGCTGGTCGACATCGTGCAGGCGAAGTACCTGCTGCCCCTTTTTCTCGGCACGCTCGTCGGCATCGTCGGCGGGGCGCTGCCGGGCGTGACGATCACGATGACGATCATCGTGGTGCTGCCCTTCACGTTCGGCCTGGATCCGCTGCAGGGGCTCGCGGCGATGACCGGCGTCTATGTCGGCGGCTCCGCCGGCGGCCTCGTCACCGCCGTGCTCCTCGGCCTCCCGGGGACGCCCTCGGCGATCGCGACCACGTTCGACGGCCACCCGATGGCGAAGAAAGGCGAGCCGGGGCGCGCCATCTGGCTCGGTATCTGGGCCTCGTTCTTCGGCGGCCTGCTCGGCGGGGTCTTCCTCATCGGCGCCACCGGCCCGCTCGCGAAGCTCGCGCTCGAGTTCGGGCCGTGGGAGTTCTTCTCGCTCTTCGTGCTCGCTCTGTCGATGGTCGCGGGCCTGGTCGAGGCGTCGCTCCTCAAGGGGTTGATCGCCGGCGCGCTCGGGCTCATCGTCACGGTGCTCGGCAACGATCCGGTGATGGGCCAGGAGCGGCTCACGCTCGGCGTCCCGTTCCTGCGCGGCGGCATCGACTTCCTGCCGGTGCTGATCGGCGTGTTCGCCTTCGCCCAGATCATGGGCGACGTCGAGCGCATGGGGTTCGCGCGCGTGAGCGGGAAGGTCGACGAGGGGGTCAACCTCGCGGTGAGCCACCTGAAGGTGCTGTGGGAGATCCTGTCGCGGCCGTTCCTGCTCTTGTGGTCCACGTTCATCGGCCTCGCCATCGGGGTG
>JBIOYV010000053.1:0-20362 GCA_044870335.1 Burkholderiales bacterium
TATTCGCGCGATTTCGCCGGACCGAACTGGCTCGACCTCCGGCAACGGAATTCGACGTACGACGATCGGGACCCGGCCGTGCTCGTAGTCGGCGGCGGACAGGGCGGGCTCACGGCGGCGGCGCGACTCGGCCAGCTCCAGGTCGATACGCTGATCGTGGATCGCTGGCCGCGCGTCGGCGACAACTGGCGCCGGCGCTACCACGCGCTCACGCTGCACAACCAGGTGCACGTCAACCACCTGCCGTACATGCCGTTCCCGCCGAACTGGCCGGTCTACATCCCGAAGGACAAGCTCGCGAACTGGTTTGAGGCCTACGCCGAGGCGATGGAGCTCAACTACTGGAGCGGCACGGAATTCGAGGGCGGCAGCCACGACGAAAAGGACCAGCGCTGGTCGGTAACGGTGCGGCGCGCTGACGGCTCCAGGCGCGAGCTGCATCCGAGGCATGTCGTGCTCGCTACTGGCGTGAGCGGCATTCCGCACATCCCAAACATTGACCTTCTGAGAGATTTTTCGGGGACGGTCATTCACTCCAGCCGCTACGAGGACGGCGAGGCCTGGAAAGGCAGGCGCGCGCTCGTGATCGGCACCGGCAACAGCGGCCACGACATCGCGCAGGACCTCTACTCCGCCGGCGCCAAGGTCACGATCGTGCAGCGCAGCCCGACGCTCATCACCAACTGCGACCCGAGCGCGCAGCTCGTCTACTCGCTCTACAGCGAGGGGCCGCCGCTCGAGGACTGCGATCTCATCACCGCTTCCATCCCATTGAAAATTTCCAGAGAGAGTCACAAGCTCGCTACGCAGCACGCGAAGCATCTCGACAAGGATCTCCTCGAGCGGCTCGAGCGGAAAGGCTTCAGGCTGTGTTATGGCGAGGACGGCACCGGCTGGCAGTTCATGTACCTCACGCGCGGCGGCGGCTACTACTTCAACGTCGGCTGCTCGGATCTCATCGCCGACGGCAAGATCGGCCTGGCCCAATTCGACGAGCTGGGCGAGCTGCTGAAAGATGCCGATCTGGTGGTGCTCGCCACGGGCTGGAAAAGCCAGGCGCACCTCGTCGAAAAGCTCTTCGGATCCGAGGTTGCCGCCCGCGTCGGCCCGGTCTGGGGCTTCGGCGAAGGCCAGGAGCTGCGCAACATGTTCCAGCGCACGCCGCAGCCGGGCCTGTGGTTCATCGCCGGCAGCTTCGCGCAGTGCCGGATCTACTCCAAATACCTCGGGCTCCAGATCAAGGCCGCCGAGGCCGGCATCATCGATCGCTAGCGAGACGCTCGTCGGGAGGCGCGATCTCGGTGACGAGGTCCGCGATCAGCGCCTTGTTCGGCAGCGGCTCCAGTGTGGTTTCGTTCTCGGTGAGCCGGGTGGTGCAGGCGTAGACGGTTTCGCCGTCGACGCTGATCATGCACTCCTTGCAGGCGTTAGCGTTGATGCACGAGAAGCGAATCGCGAGGCTCGGATCGCGGTGGATGCGGATCCAGCGCAGCGCATCGAGCACCGTCTGGCCGGGCTCGAACGGCACTTCGTGGACCTCGAAGCGCCCGGCCGTGCCAGGCCTGCCGCGCCGGATCCTCAGCCTAGCGTTCAAGCCGCACTCCATCGGCGCCGAGGCGAAGGCTCTGGTGCTTCTGCCAGCGCTCGCTCGTCTCGGGAAAATCCTGGCGCTGATGCGCGCCGCGGCTCTCCTCGCGTGCGAGAGCGGCCCGGGCAATGCACTCGGCGACCAGACGCATGTTGCGCAGGTCGTGGAGGTCGAGCCATTCGGGATCGAGTCCGGCTCGCGGCGCCGGAAGCTCCGCGCATTCCACGGAGAGGCCGGTGATGTGCTCGAGCGCACGCTCGAGACCCGCGCGGGTGCGCAAGGGACCGACATCCCTGCTCATCACCGCTTGGAGCTTTGCGATTTCAGCTGCGTGGTTGAACCCGAAACCTCGTCCCCCTAAAGGGGGAGGCGGTTTCGTCGAGGGCATTGCGGTCTTGGCGGCGAGCGCAGCGGCGCGTAGACCCGCGCGCCTGCCGAAGGTGAAGGCCTCGGTGATCGCATTGCCCGAAAGCCGGTTGGCGCCGTTGGCGCCGCCGACGGCTTCGCCAGCCGCGAAGAGATGCGGCACGCTCGTCTGCATGTCGGTGTCCGAGCGGATGCCACCCATGTGGTAATGCGCGATCGGCGCCACTTCGATCGCCTGCCGCGTGAGGTCGATGCCGTTCGCGGCGAGGCGGTCGATGATCGGACCGAACGCGGAGCGCAGCTCCGCCTCGCTGCAGTGCCGGAAGGAAAGCCACGCGCCGCCGTGCGGCGTGCCGCGGCCCGCCGCGACTTCCTCGAGGATGGCATGGGTTGCATGATCGCGCACCGAGACGTAGCGCCCGTCTTCGTTCAGGAATTCCTGCATCTCGGCGTTCAGCAGCTTGCCGCCGAGCTTGTAGCGGAACGGGTCCCACATGATGGGATCCATGCCAACGAGCCGCGGCGCGAGATGGCCGATGGGAAAGAACTGCACGAACTCCATGTCGACGAGCTCGGCGCCGGCGCGCAGCGCCAGCGCGTAGCCGTCGCCGCCCATGTTGATCGATGCGCTGTTCCGCGCGTAGAGGCGCGTGAGGCCGCCCGTGGCAACGATGGTCGCCTTTGCGTTCAACGTAAGAAGTTCACCGGAAATCAGATGGACGGCGTGAGCGCCAACGCAGATGCCGTCCTGCACGGCGAGATCGGTGACCAGGAGCTCGCCGACGCGGCGGATCTCGGGGATGCGGTTCAGCTGCGCGCGCAGGGTCTTGGAGACCGCCGGTCCGGTGTTGACGAAGTCGACGTAGACGCAGCGTGGGCGGTCGTGTCCCGGGGCTTGAACTTGCCTGATGTGCTTCGCGTTGCGCGCCCAGCCGACGCCCCAGCGGTCCATCTCGCGGATGCATTCGAGCGCGTCCTCGCAGAGAAGCCGGGAGAGCGCCGGGTCGCACAGGCCGCGCCCGGCTTTCAGGGTGTCGGCGAGATGGTGCTCCCAGTGGTCGGGCGCTTCCTCGCCGAGCGCAGCGGCGACGGTCATCTGCGCCATGACGGTGGCGCCGCCGCGGCCGATCAGGCTGCGGTCGACCAGCACGACCTGCGCGCCGGCGCGCGCGGCGCTGATGGCCGCGTACATGCCGGCCGCGCCCGCGCCGACGACGAGCACGTCGGTCTGCATTACTGCCCCGCGGCGATGGAGCCGCGATCGATGGCGATCACGCGGTCGACCAGGCGCTCGGAATGCTGCAGGTCCGATTCCGAGAGCAGGACCGACAGGCCTTCGCGCTTGAGCCCGGCGACGACCTCGGCGAGCCGCTGCGCCAGCGCGGGCGCGACCCCCTCGAAGGGCTCGTCGAGGAGCAGCAGGCGCGTGCCGCACATCAGCGCGCGTGCGAGCGCCGCGAGCTTCTGCTGGCCGCCCGAGAGCTGCAAGCCCTTGCGCGGCGCGAACGCCTTCACTTCCGGAACAAGTTCGTAGATTCTTTGCAATCGGGCGCGCGCGTCCGGCAGGCCGGCGGCCCAGGCGGGAACCAGCACGTTCTCCTCCACCGTGAGCTCGGGGATGAGGCGCCGGTCCTCGGGCATGTAGCCGATTCCCAGGCGCGCGCGCTGGTGCGTCGGAATAGCGAGAAGGTCGCGGCTCTCGAAGCGCACCGAACCGCGGCCCGCCTTGAGCAGCCCCATGACCGTCTTGATCACGGTGGTCTTGCCGGCGCCGTTGCGGCCGATGAGCCCGGTCATCGAGCCCGTCGGCACCTGCAGCGAAACGTCGCGCAGGATCTGCATCGACGCGATCGAGACGCTCAGGTTCTCGATCTTAAGCACTGCCGTTGTGCCTCACATCCCGGCTTCCGACCACGTAGCGCTTGACCTCGGGATGCGCGAGCGCATCTCTAGGCGGCGCATCGGCGATGATGCGCCCGTCGTAGAACGCGAGCACGCGCTGCGCGAAGCGGCTCACCACCTCCATGTCGTGCTCGACGAAGAGCACCGTCGCGCCTTCGGCGCGCACCGCCTCGAGCACCATCTGCATGATGCCGAACTTCTCCTGCGCGGAAACGCCGCTCGTGGGCTCGTCGAGCAGCAGGATGCGCGGCCGCGCCACCATCGCTAGCGCGATATCGAGGAGCTTGCGCGCGCCGCCGGGCAGGACCTGCGCGTTGCGCTCGCGGTACTCGAGCAGGCCGAAGCGGCCGAGGATGCGCTCGGCGACCGCCTCGGCCGGCTCGCCGTAGCCCGGCACGAGCGCCGCGCCGCGCGAGAAGTAGCCGGCGAGGCCCGCGTTGCGCAGCACGATGCCGATGCCGATCATCATGTTGTCGAACACCGAGAGCGAGCCGTAAAGCTGCGGGATCTGGAACGAGCGGCAGATGCCCAGGCGCGTGATGTCGCGCGGCGGCAGGCGCGTAATGTCGCGGCCCTCGTAGGCGATGCTGCCGCGGTCGGGCTTGAGGTAGCCGGTGACGATGTTGATGAAGGTGGTCTTGCCCGCGCCGTTGGTGCCGATCAGCCCGACGATCGAATCCTTCTCGATGGCCGCGCTCACCTCGCTCGCCGCGACGACCGCGCCAAACGCCTTGCACAAACTGCGCGCGTCGAGAATTATCGCCATCTGAAACGCGAGAAGGCGGACCAGAGTCCATTGGGAAGAAACACAATCAGCAGAAGAAGCGCTACGCCGAGCGTCATCTGCCAGGTGTTCGGCGACAGGTCGTAGGCCATCGTGTGGATCGCGCCGTAGATCAGAGCTCCGACGAAGGGCGCGACCACGTTGCCGGTGCCGGCGAGGATCGCGATGAAGATGAATTCTCCGGAGGTGGTCCAGTAGGCCATCTCGGGATCGATGTGCCCGACCGCGGTCGCGGCGAGCGCGCCGCCGACGCCGGCGAGCCCGCCGGCGATCACGTATTTCACGTGCACCGCCCGGCGCGCCGAGGCGCCCATGTACTCGACGCGGATCTCGTTGTCCTTGATCGCCGGCGCGAGCCTGCCGAGCGGCGTGTCGAGATAGCGGTGCACGAGGAGCGCGGCGGCGAGCGCCACCGCCGCGGCCGACACGAGCACCGCGTAGCGCACCCACTCGGCGCCCGGCCGGATGCCGAGGAGCGTCGAGGGCAGGATGTTGAAGCCGTCGGTGGAGCCGAGCGCCTCGCTCTTCACGAGCAGCCCGTAGAGGATCATGGAGAGCGCGAGGCTGAGCAGCCCGAAGAAGATGCCGCGGTAGCGCGCGAGCAGGAAACCGAGCACGAACGCCGTCGCCGCGGCCACCGCGCCGCCGACCAGCATCTCGACGAAGATGTCCGAGATGCCGAAGAACCGGCCGAGCGCGCCGGCGGAGTAGGCGCCGAGGCAGTAGAAGAGTGCCTGGCCGAAGGAGACGAGCCCCGCGCGCAGCAGGAGCAGCAGGCCCAGCACCACCAGCCCGCGAGCTACGGCGACGGTCATGATGAACATGGCCCACTGCGGGAGCCACGGGCCTGTCACTACCAAGAGCGAAAATAAGGCCAGAAGCAGAGCGACGGTGCGGTCGCGCCTCTTCGCCGCGGGATTCATATCTTTCTCGGCTCGGCCAGGCTGAAGAGCCCGCGCGGCCGCACCGCAAGCACCGCCGCCATGACGAAGTAGATGACGAAGAGCTCGACCTGCGGCATGTAGTGGACCGAGAGCGAGCGCACCAGGCCGACCATCACCGCGCCAACCGCGGCTCCGGGCAGGCTGCCGAGGCCGCCGATCACCACCACCGCGAACGAAAGCACGATCACCTCGACGCCGAGGCCGGGGACGACCGAGACGGTGGGAGCGGTGAACGCCCCGGCGAGCGCGGCGAGCAGCGATCCGAGGGCGAAGGTGGCGAGGTAGTAGCGGCCGACGTTGACTCCCATGGCGCGGCTCACCTCCGGATCGTGGATCACCGCCAGCAGGAGCTTGCCTGCGCGCGTGCTATGCAGGAGCCACGCCAGCCCCAGGCCGAAGAAGAGCGCCACCGCGACCAGGATGAGGTTGTAGGTGGGATACGCCATGCCCGCCACCTGGAAGCTGCCGAGGAGCGCGTACGGCTCGGCGATGAAATACGGATTCACGCCCCAGATCAGCTTCACCACGTCTTCCAGGATGAGGAACAGCGCATAGGTGACCAGCAGGATCACGACCTCGTCGCGCGAGTAGAGCGGCCGCAGGATCGCGCGCTCGATGAGGATCGCGAAGGGCGCCGCCACGAGGATCGCGGCGATCACCAGCACCGCGTAGGACAGCATCGGCGGATAGCCGTGCGCGAGCCAGACCGCGGTCATCGAGGCCGCGGCGTAGGCCCCGATCGCGTAAAAGCTGCCGTGGGTGACGTTCACGATCTTCATCACCCCGTAGATCAGCGTGAGGCCCAGCGCGGCGATGAACAGCCACGCCGAGTAGATGACGCTGTCTACCGCGACGGGAAGGAGCTGGCTCAGTTCTGCTTGAAGCCGTTCTTGATCCAGTCGGCCGACTTGATGCCCTCGGGCGGGTTGACCTTCTCCGCGGGGTAGCGCTTCACGTCGACCAGCGTGAGCTTGCCGTTCACGAGCTTGGTCGTGCCGTACGCCGTCTCCATGATCGCCTGGTGCCCCTTGCCGATCGCCATGCGGACCGTGCCGCCGGGTCCTTCGAAGGTCATGTTCTCGAGCGCCGCACCGACCTGCTCGTTGGTCGGGCGCTTGCCGCTGGCCGCGCCCTGCGCCTTTTCCCACGCCAGCTTGACGCCGAGGATCGCCTGCGCCATCTGGTAGGAGGCGTAGTTGGGCGGCGCCTTGAAGCGCGCCTCGAAGCCCTTCGAGAACCACTGGTTGTAGGCGTTGTTGGGCGCGTAGGGACCGAAGGGGCCGCGCGCGCCGAGCACCGTGCCGTCGGGAATCTGGCTGCCCAGCTTGTGCATGGCGGTCTCGCCGGTGGTGAGGATGGTCAAGCTCGACTTCATCAGGCCGCGTGGCCCGCCCTGCAGGATGAGCGCCTCGAGGTCGCCGTCCCAGAAGCTCGAATGGATGACGTCGGGCTTCGCGCCGAGCAGCGCGGAGATCTCGGCGTTGTACTGGCCGGCGAAGAGCTTCGGCATCTGCGAGGTCTTCACCTCGATCGCCGGCACCAGCACCTTCATCGCCAGCTCGAAGTCGCTCCACGAGTCCTGGCCCCAGGCGTAGTTCTGGTTGAGGCCGGCGATCGACTTGACGTTCGGCTTCGTATCCCTGACGTAGAGCGCCGCGCCGACGCTGTCCTTCGTCGCCGTGGAAGAGGTGCGGAACACGTACTTGTAGGATGCGTCCTCGAAAATGCGCGGCGTGCCGCAGTCGAAGAAGTTGGTGAACTTCTTCAGTTCCTCGGCGACCGGCGCGATGGCGAGGCAGTTGCCGCTCGAGATGTAGCCGATCACGAGGTCGACGTTGTGCCGTTGCACCAGGTTGCGGAACTCGGTTACCTGCGTCGTGGTGCTGCCCGCCTCGTCGACCACCACGGTCTCGATAGTCGCGCCGCCGAAGCCCTTCTTGTCGTAGGGCGCCGGGCCCCTGCCCGCGTTCAGCTCGTCGATCACGAAGTCGGCCGCGTTCTTCGCCGGCACCCCGAAGGGCGCCGCCGCCGGACCCGAGATGAACGCGACGATGCCGATCTTGACGTTCTGCGCCGCGGCGCTCGTCGCCGCCGCTGCGGCCACGGCCGCGATCAAAGCGACCGCCAGCCTGTTCCTGAAGCTCATGATGTCTCTCTCCTCCTTTGGATCGAATATATTAACCGAAGCGCTTTTCCGGAGAGACCCATGACCGCGGCCATGTTGTTCACCCATGCGCAAGTCTTCGATGGCACCGGCCGGCCACCGTTCTCCGGCGAGGTCCTCGTCAAGGGGAACCGCATCGAGGCCGTCGGCGAGGCGAACGCGCCCCTCGATCGCCAGCGCGCCGAGGTCATCGATTGCGGCGGCGCCACACTGATGCCGGGCCTCGTCGAAGCACACGCGCACCTCTCGTGGCCCTCGTCGGTCGGCCGCATCATCGACGCCATGGTCCTGCCGCCCGAGGAGCACCTCCTGGTCACGGCGAGGAACGCGAGAGTCACGCTCGACGCCGGATTCACCAGCGCCTATTCGGCCGGGTCGCTCGGGCCGCGTTTCGAGATCGCGCTGCGCGAGGAGATCAACGGCGGCTGGATTCCCGGACCGAGGCTGCGCGCCTCGTCGCTCGAGCGGCTACCCGACGGCGCGCTCGGCCTGAAGGCCGAGGAAGGCGCGCAGCATCCGCGCGGCCCCGCGGCGATGCGCGCCTACGTGCGCGAGATGGCGAAAGCGGGCGTCGACTCGATCAAGTTCCTGCTGTCGAGCGACGAGGCGTTCACGCCGGGCGGCTCGCAGAAGATCACCTATACCGAAGAAGAGGTCGCCGCGATCGGTGACGAGGCTCGCGCGTGCGGACTGTTCCTCGCCTGCCACGCGCAAGCCGCCCAGGCGGTGAAGCTCGGCGCGAAGCACGGCTTTCGCATCCTGTACCACTGCAGCCACGCCGACGAGGAGGCGCTCGACCTGCTGGAAGCGAAGAAAGACCAGCTTTTCGTCGCACCGGCGATCGGGCTCATGTACGCCCGGACCTACGAGGCGGCGGACTTCGGCATTACCCGCGCGGTCGCCGAGAAGCTCGGCGCGCCTTTCACGCTCGAGCGCATGCAGACGCTCTACCCGAAGATGCGCAAGCGCGGCATCCGCGTGCTGCCCGGCGGCGACTACGGCTTCCCTTACAACCCGATCGGGCGGAACGCGCGCGACCTGCAGTGGTTCGTCGAGCTCCTGGGCTACAGCGCGACCGAAGCGCTGGTCGCCGCGACCAAGCTCGGCGGCGAGCTCATGGGGCGCGGCGAGCTCCTCGGGCAGCTCAAGCCCGGCTATCTCGCCGACCTTCTTCTCGTCGACGGCGACCCGACGCGCGACGTTCGCGTGCTGCAGGACCAGGCGAAGCTGGCGGTGATCATGAAGGACGGCAAGTTCCACAAGCGCTCGCCTCACCTGCGCGCGGCGGCGCCGCAGGGCCAAGGCTTTGCCTTGAACGAAGTCTGGTAAAGAAAGGAATCATGCAAAACCCTGGTGACGTGCGCCGGGCCATCCGCGCGGGCCGGCACCGCAGGAACACCGCCGGGCTTGCCCGCGGCTACGTGCAGGGGAACGTGTGCATCCTGCCGCGCGAATACGCCGCCGACTTTCGCGCCTTCTGCGATGCGAACCCGAAGCCCTGCCCTCTGCTCGCGGTCTCCAAGCCGGGCGATCCGCGCCTGCCCGAGCTCGGCGAGGACCTGGATATCCGGACCGATGTTCCCGCGTACCGGATTTTCCGGAGCGGCAGGCAGGAAGGCGATGTCTCGGATCTGCGCGACCTGTGGCGCGAAGACCTCGTCACGTTCGTGCTGGGCTGCTCGTTCTCCTTCGAGGAAGCGCTGATGGAAGCGGGGCTGCGGCTGCGCTACGTCGAGCAGGGAACCAACGTGCCGATGTACCGCACGAGCATCGATACGGTGCCCGCCGGCCGCTTCCGCGGCAAGCTCGTCGTGTCGATGCGCCCCTTCAAGCCGGCCGATGCGATCCGCGCGATCGAGATCACCTCGCGCTACCCGCGCGTGCACGGCGCGCCCATCCACGTGGGCTTTCCGGAAATGATCGGAATCGAAAACCTGGACCAGCCCTGGGCCGGCGACCCGACCGAGGTGCGCGCCGACGAGCTGCCGCTCTTCTGGGCCTGCGGCATCACGCCGCAGTCCGTGGTGCTCGAGGCCCGGCCGTCGCTCTGCATCACCCATTCGCCGGGCCACATGCTGGTCACCGACCTGACGAACGCAAGCCTCGCGGCTTAATCAGCCCATAGGCGCCGGGAAGCGATCCGTGCGCCCTCGCCCAGCGCCTTGAGCTTCGCCCAGGCGACGGCTTCCGGGATCTCGGTGTTGCCCGCGGTCGAGGCGAAGCCGCAGTCGTTGCCGAACATCACGTTCTCGCGTCCCGCCGCCCTGGCCCAGCGCTCGATGCGGTCGGCGACGCCCTCGGGATGCTCGATCGTCACGTTCGAATGCGTGACCGCGCCCGGAATGAGGAGCTTGCCTTCGGGCAGCTTCAGCTTCTGCGCGACGCGCCACTCGTGGTCGTGGCGCGGGTTGGCGGCCTCGAACGAGTACGCCCCGACCCGGATCGTCAGGATGAGGTCGAGGACCTGCTCGAGCTGCAGGTCCGAGAGCCGCGGCCCGAAGTTGACGCCATAGCAGGTGTGGTAGCGGATGCGCTCCATGGGCAATCCTCGCAGCGCGTGGTTCAGATGCTCGATGCGCCTTTGCATCCACGCGCGGTACTGCGCCAGGTCCATGTCCTTGCGCGAATCCCACGAGCTCACCATCCTCGGATCGTCGATCTGCAGGTAGAGGCCGGCGTCGAGGATCGCCTTGTATTCCTCGCGCATCGCTTCGCCGTGGGCCTCGAAGTACTCGGCTTGCGACCGGTAGTGCTCGTTCGCGTCGCTCGGGATCGGGCTCGCCGAAGGCATGAACCCCTCTTCGGCGCCGGCCTCGGCCATGGCCTGCCTCAGATTGGCCAGGTCGCGCTGCAGGAATTTCTGGCCGACGTACCGGATCGGGGCCACGCACACCCGCGGCGCAACCCGCACCGTATTGGCGAACGGGCTGTGCTCCTGCACGTTTCGGTAGTACTCGGGAAACAGGGTCGCGTCGCGGCCGTTCGGGTCGACCGGTCCCGGCGCGGGCATGCCGCCCTTCGGGATGCGCGGCTCGAAGCCGCCGATGCGCTCGGCGCGGTAAGCCATGAAGCTCGGCTTGCCGCACTCGCCGTCGCTCACGATATCGATGCCCGCCTCGACCTGCTTGCGCACGATCTCGCGCACGTTCCGCGCGAGCGCCATTTCGTACGCCGCCTCGTCGACGCGTCCGCCCTCGAAGCGCGCATGCAGCGCCGCCAGCATGTCGGCGGGCCGCGGCAGGCTCCCGGTATGGGTGGTGCGAATGCGATCGGTGCTACGCTTCATCGTCGTCGCTCCTCCGATGAAGCGAATATTAATCGTCGTCTTGCTGCTCGCCGTGTCCGGAGTGCTCCACGGGCAAACCGGCTATCCGGACAAGCCCGTGAGGCTCGTGGTCGGCTTCAGTGCCGGCGGACCGACCGACCTGCCGGCGCGGTTCATCGCCGATCGGCTCGGGACCGCCCTGGGCCAGCGAGTGATCGTGGAGAACCGTCCGGGTGCCGGCGGACAGATCGCCACGCAGGACGTCCTCTCCAAGCCGAGGGACGGCTACAACCTGCTCCTCTGCACGCATTTCGAGTCCATCAACGCGGCGGTCTACAAGAACGTCGCCTACAAGCTTTCCGACCTGGCGCCTATCACCCAGATCTCGCGTTACTACTACGCGGTCGCTCTGAGCAACGAGGTGCCGGCGCAGGATCTCGAAGGGTTCATCGCCTACGCGCGCGCCAACCCCGGCAAGCTCAACTACGGCACCATCGGCCGCGGCTCGGCGCAGGAGGTACTCGCGCTCGAGCTGGCGAAGGCCGCCGGACTCCGCCTGACCGGCATTCCGTACAAGGGGGGCGCCGAGGCGTTGAACGACCTGATCGCGGGCCGGCTGCACCTCTATGTTTCGCCGACCCTCACGGTCCTGCCGCAGTACAAGGCCGGCCGGCTGCGAGTCCTCGGCGTCACCAGCGCCGAGCGCCTTGCCGCCGCGCCCGGAATACCGGCGCTCACCGAGAAGGGGCTCGCCTTCGTGCGTTTCGGCTGGCTCGGCCTCTGCGGCGGCGCCGGCACCCCGCCGCCGGTGATCGCGCTCCTCAACCGGCAGGTCGGCGCGATCGTGAAATCCCCCGAATACCGCGACCTGATCGAGAAGGCGGGCTCGGTGGCGCTCTCCTCCACGCCCGAGGAACTGGCTCAGATCCTGCATGAAACCTTCGAGCAGACCGCACGCATCGCCCGCGAATTCGGCCTGCAGCTCGACTAGGGTTACGACAACCAGCGCTCGGCGGCTGCGACGCTTTCGAAGAGGCGCACGTTCACGCCGCGGTTGACCGCGACAGTCTCGGCGAAATAGGCCATCGACCGATCGTCGCGCTGGAAGGGCACATAAGCGATCTTGCGCAGCTTGCTGCCGTCCTTGGCGCGCTGCGAGATGACCTCATAGACATTGGTCGTGTTCAGGTCCGGGCCGTGGAGCTGCATGTCGAGCAACAGGGATGAGCGTCCGGCCCTCACGCAGGCCGCATAGGCTTCCTCGAGGAACCTGAGCGCATTCGCCGCGTTGAGGTCGCCGTCGACCCGCGCGTACACGTAGGTCGGCCGTTCTTCGATCGTGAGCTGGTATGCCACGGGTAGTCCCCCCTGTCCGGCTAGCCTACTCCAAAGCCGTGCGGAAAACGGTTCTAGCTCCGGGCGGCGGCGCGCGATTTCAAGACCCTTGAAAACCGCGCAGCCGCTCCTATTTCCGGCCCGAACACGATCCTTGTGGAGGACAGGACCATGGAACTCTCGCTATTTCCCCGCGACCTTTTCGCGGAGCTCGACCGCCTGCAGCGTCAGGTCCAACGAGCGTTTGAATTTTCTCCCAGTATCCGGGGCTTCGCGCGCGGCGGCTTTCCCGCGCTCAATGTGGCGAGCACGCCGCAGTCGGTGGAGATCTACGCCTTCGCCCCGGGGCTCGAGCCGAAGAGCATCGAGGTCCAGCTCGAGCGCGGCGTGCTCAGCATCGCGGGCGAACGCAAGCCCGCGCTTCCCGGCGAGCGCGAGCAGGCCACCGTGCACGTAAACGAGCGCTTCGCCGGGCGCTTTCACCGCGTCATCACGCTTTCCGACGACCTGGATCCGAACGAGGTGCGTGCGGCCTACCGCGAAGGCGTCCTGCACGTCAGCATCAAGCGGCTCGAATCGGCGCAGCCGCGCCGCATCAACGTGAATTGAGCGAGGAGAGATCATGAACGAGCAAACCGCTGTCAGCCGCGGTGACGATCACACCGCCATCGAGCAGCCCGCGCTGCTGCCGCCGGTGGATGTCATCGAGGACGCTTCCGGCATCACGCTGTACGCCGACCTTCCCGGCGTGCCCAAGGACAAGCTCACCGTGCAAGCCGACGGCGAAACGCTGATCATCGACGGCGAGATGGCGCTCGAGATGCCCAAGGAGCTCGAGGCGACGCACGTCGAGGTGAACCTGCCGCGCTACCGGCGCGTGTTCAGCCTGTCGAAGGAGCTCGACCCGGGCAAGCTCAGCGCCGAGCTCAAACAGGGCGTTCTCAAGCTGCGCATCCAGAAAGCCGAGCGCGCGAAGCCGCGGCGCATCGAGGTCACTGGATGAGCGAGACCGGGCGGGTGGCGCCATGGACAGGCAGGCGCTTTACGTCAGCGCACTTCATGGCGCGGCGAAGATGCTCGGCGAAGAGCGGCTCAGGCGGCGCTTGAACGTTCCCGCCGCCACGCTTTCGGCGTGGCTGGCGGGCGAACGTCTCGTTCCGGAGGCGGTTTTTCTGAGCGCCGTGGACGTGCTGCAGGAGCGCAACCTCAACCTCTAGCCGGGAATTTCCGGGTCGACGAGCCTCGCCAGCGCATCCAGCGACTCCTGCCAGCCGAGGTAGCAAGCCTCGGCCGGGATCACCTCCGGAACGCCCTCCTGCACGACGTTGAGCTCGGTGCCGCAGGAGACCGCTTTCAGGCTCACGGTGACCGTCATCTCTCCCGGCAGGTTGGGGTCGTCGAACTTGTCCGTGTAGCGCAGGCGCTCGTTCGGCTTGAGCTCGAGATAGCGCCCGCCGAAAGAGTGGCTCGCGCCCGTGCCGAAATTCGTGAACGACATCCTGTGCGCGCCGCCGACCCGGGCGTCGAGCTCGTGCACCTTCCCGGTAAAGCCGTTTGGCGGCAGCCACTTCGCCATGGCGGCGGGCTCGAGGAAGGCGCGATAGACGCGCTCGGGCGTGCCGCGCAGCACGCGATGAAGCCGGATGGTGTTTCCTGACATGGTCCTTCTCCTTTCGTAGGTCCGTATCCTCCAGTCGAACGCCGCGGCGCCGGATCGACACCGCCGCGGAGAAAAACTTGGTAGGCTTTCCCGCCACCCCAGGGAGGTCTCCAGCCATGAAAGCCTGCTTCGCGGTCCTTGCCGCATCCCTTTCGTACGGCGCAGCCGCCGGCACGCTCGGCGGCCCGCTCACGCTCGAAGACGAGGGCAGCTTCTTCGTCAACGGCAAGGTCGTGACCTCGCAGCATCCGGGGGCGTCGCTCGTCACCGGCCCGGCCGCGCCTGGACGCATCACCGTGAACCAGATGTACGTGCAGTACCGCATCCCGGCATCGAGGAAAGGTCCCGCGCTCGTGCTGGTGCACGGCTCGAATCATTCCGGCGTGACCTACGAGACTACGCCCGACGGCCGCGAGGGCTGGGCAACCTATTTCCTGCGCAAGGGCTTCCCGGTCTACGTCGTGGACCACTCGGGCCGCGGGCGCTCCGGCTTCGATCCTACCCCGGTCAACCTGGTCCGTGAGCAACAGGGCGCCAATCCGGCATCGCTGCCCACTCTTTTCCTCGCCACGCAGGAGCGCGCGTGGCTCAACTTCCGGCTCGGGCCGTCGTACGGCGTCCCGTTCCCCGGGCTGCAATTCCCGGTGGAGGCGATGGAGCAATATACGGCGCAGCTCGTGCCGAACGCCGAGACCACGCTCGCCGGCGTCGGCGCCAACACCGTCGACGGGCTCGTTGCGCTGCTCGACAAGATCGGCCCGGCAGTGGTGATGGTGCATTCGCAGTCCGGCGTCTATGGGCTCGACGTGGTGCGCAAGCGCGCGAACCTCGTGCGAGCGCTCGTGAGCGTGGAGGGTGGATGCGACACGTTCCGGCCTGCGGACGCGGCTCGGTTCAAGTCCGTGCCGATGCTCTCGCTCTGGGGCGACAACAGTGTCGGCGCCAAGGAGAGCGTGAACGGCGACAAGCGGCGCGATACCTGTCTCGCGGCGGTGAACGCGATCAAGGCCGCCGGCGGCCGTGCCGCGCTCGTCCTTCTCCCGGACGCCGGCATCAAGGGCAACAGCCACATGATGATGATGGACAAGAACAACCTCCAGGTCGCCGAGCACCTGCTCAAGTGGCTCGGCGGCAACCTCGGCGCCCCGTAGCAGGCGGGCGCGCTGGATCAGCGAAAGGTGAACTCCAAGATCATCTTGAGCACCCATCGATCCGACGCGTCGGTGAATCCGCGGCCGATTCCCACGTTCAACTCCGACTTCCGGATTTTGCCGTCCCAAGCCACGTAGAGGACGCGGCTCTCGCCGCCGCCGTAATACTCCAAGCCAAAGGAATTCCAGCCGAACGCCTGATAGGCGACCTTTGCCGCGGGCTGGAAATTCGTGGCGCGCGAACTTCCCGAAATCTGCTTGTCCACGCCCGGATTCGCGACGAAGTGCCAGCGGCCGGCGCGGTATCCCAGGATCGCAATGAGCTCCGCGCTCCAGAACGGCTCCTCGCCGGAGCGCTCGTTGCGCGCGAGCTCGACGTTGAAGCCCCAATAGAATCCCTCGTCTTCGTCGTGCGGCGCCACGTGCTGGAGTTCGGCCCGGTACCCGTCCAGGCCGCTCGAGCCCTGGTCGATGGCGAGCGGGAGCTGGAAGCTGAGCTCCCAATTGCGCCGGATGCCGTAGGAGTATTCCGGCATGATCTGGAGCGGCGTGCTGCGATCCTCGACCTTCGGCCCGGCGCTGCTCGCCTGGTTGACATGGATCTCGAGCGTATGCTCCCGATAGCGAGCCAGCTCGTCGGTGAATACCTTGATCTCGTTCGGCGCTGCAGCCACGAATGCCGGCGCGCCGTTCGAGCAGGCAACCATGCCCGCAACCAGAAGCTTGGCCCGCATTTTCCGGCAGCAGGGTAGCAGAGACGCGGCGGCGCTATGGACGCGCCGTGGATCCGGTGGCAAACTGAATTTCGAAAACCAACTTCGCTCACCAACGCCCCTTGGCACGGCATGTCACAGCCGCCGGATGACGATCGGACCGTAGCCGCTCCGGCGATCCGGGGAGGAGCGGAGTCCGCGCTCGGCGCGAACGCCCTTTCCGCCGGAGCACGCCTGCACGAGTTCGAGATCGTCGACCTGATCGGCGAGGGCGGCTTCGGGATCGTCTACCTCGCCCGCGATTGCGTCCTCGAGCGCAAGGTCGCCCTCAAGGAATACCTGCCGGCGTCGCTCGCGAGCCGCGGGCCGGGCACGACCGTGGCGCCCACGTCGACCCGGAGCGTCGAGACCTTCCAGATCGGCCTGCGCAGCTTCATGAACGAGGCCCGGATGCTCGCCCAGTTCGACCATCCGGCCCTGGTGAAGGTCTACCGATTCTGGGAGGCGAACGGCACCGCCTACATGGTGATGCCGTATTACCAGGGCATCACGCTGAAGGAAGCATTGCGCAGCGCCGGAGCGCCCCCGGACGAGATGCGCCTCAAGCAGCTTCTCGCGCAGCTCCTCGACGCACTCGAGGTGCTGCATCGCGCGCAAGCCCTGCATCGCGACATCGCGCCGGACAACATCCTGATCCTGCCGGACGGCAACGCGGTCCTGCTCGACTTCGGCGCGGCGCGCCGGGTGATCACCGACCGGACGCAGGCGCTCACGGCGATCCTGAAGCCCGGCTACGCGCCGATCGAGCAGTACGGCGAGTCGCCGTCGCTGAAGCAGGGACCCTGGACCGACCTCTATGCGCTCGCCGGGGTCATCCATTTCGCGATCACCGGCGCGGCGCCCACTGCGGCGGTCACGCGCACCATCACCGACCCGGTCGTGCCGCTCAGCAAGGCCGCCTCTGGGCGCTACAGCCCGCAGTTCCTGCGCGCGCTGGATCGAGCGCTCGCGGTGAATCCGGCCGATCGGCCGCAGAGCGTCGACGCGTTTCGCTCGCTGCTCGAGCTCGGGCAGCTCGCGCGCACGGCACCGCGCGCAGTCGCTCAGACCGCGCAGCCCGGCGGCAGGGACTGGCTGCGCCTGGGCGTCTATGCCGGCATCGGAGTCGTTCTGGTCGCGGCAATCGCTGTATTGGCGGTTCTCAAGTCGGGAACGCCGACACCACCGACACCGCCGCCGGAGGTCGCGACGTCGATCGCACCCCCTCCGGCACCTCCGGCGCCAATCCCGACCCCTGCACCGGAAAACGCCCCGGCGCCGCAAGTCATCGATGTGCAACCTCCACCGAAGCAGGCGCCCAAATCGGCCAGTGCCCCAGTGCGGAAGCAGCCCAAAGCCCCTGCAGCCGAGGAACCGCCGCGCCCGGACAACAGGCTCGCCGCGCTCGCGGCCACGTTCCTGCAGGACGGCGAAAAGTGCTTCCAGGCCAAGCAATACGATTGCGCCATCGCGAAGGCGAACGACGCGCTGCAGGTCGAACCGGCGAGCGCACAGGCACGGCGCCTGAAGGCCGCGGCGTCCGACGAACAGCAGCGCGCGCTCCGGCAGATCAAGATCGAGTAGATTTCCCTGGGAGGGGGAGACCAGCCATGCGGTACTTTCGATTGGGACGCAAGCCCGCGGCCATCCTCGCGTCGGTCGCGCTGGCAGGCGGCTGCGCGACGCAACAGGGCGGCAGCGCGCCGGCGGCGGACACACTTTCGGGCGACTGCAATCCGCTCGTCACCGGCGGCATCGGCGCCGCCATCGGCGCCCTCGCCGGCGGCAGCAAGAATCGCGGAACCGGTGCGGCCGCCGGAGCGGCAATCGGCGCGCTCGCCTGCGTCGCGTACAACTACTACGCGAAGCAGACGAAGACCTCGCAGCAGGTGACCAACGAGTACAAGGCAAAGAACAAGGGAACGCTGCCCGCCAGCGCGACCGTGACCCGATTCAACGTGCAGGTCGCGCCGACCGCGAAGGTCCAGGCCGGCAACGCGGTCAACGTTGCGAGCAACATCGAAGTCGTGCCGGGCACGGGCAATCCGAGCCCGAACATCGAGCAGGAGATCACCCTTTTCAGTCCCGACGGTGCGCAGGCGGGCAAGGCTAGAAAACCCGCCAATCAAACCGGCGCCGGCGGCGGCGCCTTCGAAACCTCGTTCAAGTTCTCGCTGCCGCAAGGCGTGCCGCAGGGCGTCTATCCCGTGAAGAGCCAGCTCTATGTGGACGGCAAGCCTGCCGCGGGCACCGACACGCGCTTTCAGGTGGTCGTCGCGCCGGAGGGCGGCACAGCGCTTGCTGCATGGCTCGAAAGGAGATGAGCATGCAAACAGGTTCCTCGGGAAACGTCATTGTCGGCTCATGGGGCGTCAGGTATCAGGTGAAGGATGTCGGTCGCGCGATCGACTTCTACACCCATCAGCTCGGGTTCAAGCTGGACAACAAGCACCTGCCTGCTTTCGCCCAGCTTTCGATTCCTCATCTCAAATTGATTCTCAGCGGGCCCGGCGCTTCCGGTTCGCGCCAGATGCCCGACGGACGTCACCAAGAGCCGGGCGGCTGGAACCGCGTGGTCCTTCAGGTGACCGATCTTGCGCTGCGGATCGAGGCTCTGAAGAAGAACGGAATCCGTTTTCGCAACCAGCTTGAAGCCGGCCCCGGCGGAAAGCAGGTTCAGATCGAGGATCCGGACGGCAATCCGCTCGAGCTGTTCGAGCCCGCTCACTAGCTTTCCAAATCGCAAACCTTCGTGAGGGTTCGCGCCACCGCTCGACACGGCGGTTCTCAAGTCTTACGTTGGAAGACGCCGTGAGGGTTGGGGGCGCGGCGCAGCAAACGGGGACGCGCGCGTGCACAGGGGAGCGCGCGCGTCCCTTGATTTTCCTGGCGTCATCGGCGCCTTGACATATTCACCCTTTTGGGTGAATATCTCGCCATGGCGCTGGACGATACCCTGATCGCGCTGGCGGACGAAACCCGCCGCTCGATCCTCAAGCACCTCGCCTCCGGCGAGGCGCGCGTGACCGAGATCGCGGCGCCGTTCGACATCTCGCTCAACTCGGTGTCGAAGCACATCCGGCTCCTCGAGCGCGCCGGGCTGGTGCGCCGGCGCATCGCCGGCCGCGATCACTTCCTTGCGCTCGAGCCCAAGCCGTTCGACGACCTCACCCAGTGGATGCTGAAGACGCGCGAGTTCTGGTCCTCGCGCCTCGATTCGCTGGAAGCGGCCCTGCGCGCCGAGGACGCGATCGAAGCGGCACGTCAGAAATCCTCTACCCCTCCCCATCCCAAGCGAAGGAGAAAGCAATGAACGCACGCGTCATACTCGTCGAGCCCGGCACCGTCCGCCTCGAGCGCCTCCTGCCCGGGCCGCTCGAGCGCGTCTGGGCTTACATCACCGAGTCCGACAAGCGCGCGAAGTGGCTCGCCGCCGGCGAGTTCGACCTGCGCGTCGGCGGCAAGGTCCGCCTCGAGTTCGACAACTCCAGGCTCTCCTCCGACAAGACGGCCCCGGAGAAATACAAGGACCGCCAGACGAGCACGTCCGAGGGCGTCATCACTCGCCTCGAGCCGATGCGCGCCCTCGCGCACACCTGGGAGTTCAAAGGCGGCGATACCGAGGTCACGTACGAGCTCACGCCCAAGGGCAAGGACGTGCTGCTCACCATCGTGCACCGCCGCCTCGGCAAGGACCTCACGGCCTCGGTGATGGGCGGCTGGGATGTCCACACCGGCATCCTCGAGGATGTGCTGAAGGGCGTCGAGCCGCGCTTGTTCTGGACGACGCATGCGCGGCTCGAGAGAGAGTACGCGGCTGCCCTGTAGGTAGAAACGAGCTACGCGGAAGCGAGCGTGATGACGGTGATCTCGGGGCTGGTACCGAAGCGCACGGGCGGCCCCCAGCTGCCCGTGCCGGCGCTGACGTAGACCCACATCCGGCCCTCGCGGGAGAGGCCGGCGACGTGAGGCGCGTGAACGAGGCGCACGGCGAGGGTCCAGGGAAAGAACTGCCCCGCGTGGGTGTGGCCCGAGAGCTGCAGGTCGAAGCCCGCGCGCGCGCCCAGCGGCGCGAGCTTCGGGTTGTGCGCGAGCAGCAGCCGGAAATCGGCGCCCGGCGCATCCTGGAGCGAGATCTCCGGACGCCGAGCGCGATAGGCCGGGTCGACGACACCGCCGATCAGAAGCGTCGCGGCCCCTCGGCGAAGCACGGCATGCTCGTTCATCAGCACGCGCACGCCCATTTCCCGCCAGTGCGCGATCCACGCGTCTGCACCGGAATAACAGTCGTGGTTGCCAAGCACGAAAAAGGCGCGGCCCGCTCCGGCGAGCGCCGCAAGCGGCGCGACGTGCGGCGCGAGCCGCTCCACCGGCCCATCGACCATGTCGCCGGTGAGCGCGACGAGGTCGGGCTCGAGAGCTCGCGCACGCTCCACCACGCGCTCGACGTA
>JBIOYV010000054.1:0-2484 GCA_044870335.1 Burkholderiales bacterium
AGGAGGTGGTGCAGGGCACCGGAGCGGAATTCGTCGCCGCCAAGCTTGCCGAGCGTGAAGAGCGCCACCGGCGCGCCGGCCAGTCCCGCTACCTGGTCGAGCCCAACGTCAAGGACGGCAAGGGCGGGCTGCGCGACCTGCATACGCTCTATTGGATCGCCAAATACGTCTACCGCGTGCGCGAGCGCGAGGAGCTCATCGCGCTCGGCGTCTACGATCCGCGCGAGTACCGCCGCTTTCGTCGCTGCGGCGATTTTCTCTGGGCAGTGCGCTGCCACATGCACTTCCTCACCGGCCGGGCGGAAGAGCGGCTCTCCTTCGATATCCAGCGCGAGATCGCCGTGCGGCTCGGCTACACCGAGCATCCGGGTCTGCGCGACGTCGAGCGCTTCATGAAGCACTACTTTTTGATCGCCAAGGATGTCGGCGATCTCACCGCCATCCTCTGCGCCAAGCTCGAGGACAATCAGGCCAAGGCGATGCCGGTGCTGAGCCGGATGATGGCCAAGTTCCGCCCGCGGCCGCGGCGCACGTTGAGCGAGACCGAGGACTTCGTCGTCGATTACAACCGCATCAACCTCGCCGACGAGAACGTGTTCAAGCGCGACCCGATCAACCTGATCCGCATCTTTCATCTCGCGCAGAAATACAATCTCGCGTTCCATCCCGACGCCATGCATATCGCGACCCGCTCGCTCAAGCTCATCGACCAGTCGATGCGCGAGAACGAGGAGGCGAACCGGCTCTTCCTCGAAATCCTGACCTCGAAGAACGACGCCGAGACCGTGCTGCGGCGGATGAACGAGGCCGGCGTGCTCGGCCGCTTCGTGCGCGCCTTCGGCCGCATCGTCGCGATGATGCAGTTCAACATGTATCACCACTATACGGTGGACGAGCATCTGCTGCGCTGCATCGGCGTGCTCTCCGACATCGATGCCGGCCGCACCGAGGACACCAAGTTCGCCAACGAGCTGATGCGAACGATTCAGCCGCGGCATCGCGAGCTGCTCTACGTCGCGCTGTTCCTGCACGACATCGCCAAGGGCCGGATCGAGGACCATTCGATCGCCGGCGCCCGCGTGGCGCGCCATCTCTGTCCCCGGCTCGGCTTCTCACCGGCGGAGACCGAAACCGTCGCGTGGCTGATCGAGGTGCACCTGGTGATGTCGTCGGTCGCCCAGTCGCGCGACCTTTCCGACCGCATGACCATCGAGAACTTCAGCCAGGTGGTGCAGTCGGTCGAGCGCATGAAGCTGCTTACCATCCTCACCACCGCCGACATCAAGGCGGTGGGACCGGGCGTGTGGAACGGCTGGAAAGCGCAGCTCATTCGCACGCTCTATTACGAGACCGAGCCGGTGCTCACCGGCGGGTTCTCCGAGGTCAACCGCGCCCAGCGCGTCGCCATTGCCCAGGGCGAGTTCCGGGCCGAACTTAAGGATTGGACGCCGGCCGAGATCGACGCGTATATCGCGCTGCATTACCCGGCCTATTGGCTCAAGGTCGATCTGCCGCAGAAGATCGCGCATGCGCGCTTCCTGCGTTCCGCCGCGCAGGCCGGAAAGTCGCTCGCCACCACCGTCTCGTTCCCGGCCGCGCGCGGAGTGACCGAGCTCACCGTGGTGGCGCCGGATCATCCCTGGCTGCTGTCCATCATCGCCGGCGCCTGCGCCGTCGCGGGCGCCAACATCGTCGATGCGCAGATCTTCACCACCACCGACGGGCGCGCGCTCGACACCATCTCGGTGTCGCGCGAGTTCGAGCTCGACGCCGACGAAGCGCGCCGCGCCGCGCGCATCACCGAGTCGATCGAGAAGGCGTTGCGTGGCGACCTGCGGCTGCCGGAGGTGGTCGCCAAGCGGGCGAGCGCGAAGGCGCGGCTGAAGGCCTTCGCCATCGTGCCGGAAGTCACCATCAACAACGGCTGGTCGAACCGCTACACCATGGTCGAGGTCACCGGGCTCGACCGGCCCGGCCTGCTGTTCGAGCTCACCGCGACCTTGTCCAAGCTCAACCTCAACATCGGGTCCGCGCACGTCGCGACCTTCGGCGAGCGCGTGGTCGACGTGTTCTACGTCACCGACCTGTTCGGCGCGAAGATCACCGCGGCGACGCGGCAGGCGACCATCAAGCGCGCCTTGATCGGCCTGCTGTCGTCGAGCCAGGAGCCGGGCGGCAAGACCGCCAAGACCGCCGCGGCGGTCAGCTGAAAACCCTCGGACTGGTTAATCAATCGATACCGCCGGCGCCCGGGCACGGCGGCCCCGCCCCGCGGCCGAGAGCGCCACCCCGGCAAGCGCCGCGCGCGCTGCGACGAGCCAGTAACCCCCCCTTAAATCGCGCTCTCTACGGTCTCTCCCGGGGTCATCCAGGGGGAGCGGAATGGCGGGACGAAAGGCACGTCGCGAGCCTGCGCTCGCCGGCGCCCCCACTGCGAAGGACGAGAGCGCGCGCAGCGGCCGCTCGACATCCGCTCGCCGCCGC
>JBIOYV010000055.1:0-2594 GCA_044870335.1 Burkholderiales bacterium
CGCCTCCAGATCCTCGTCGTAGACGTGCTTCTTCTTGTCGGCGAGCGCCTTGAAGCGCACGAAGGCGTCCTCGAGCTGGTTGCCGGAGAGGCGGTAGCCCAGCTCCTCGAGCTTGTGCACGAAGGCGTGACGGCCGGAGTGCTTGCCCATCACCAGCGAGGTCTGCTTCACCCCCACGCTCTCGGGCGTCATGATCTCATAGGTCTGGGTGTGCTTGAGCATGCCGTCCTGGTGGATGCCGGACTCGTGCGCGAACGCGTTGCGCCCGACGATCGCCTTGTTGTACTGCACCGGGAACGAGGTGGCGGCGGCGACCAGCTTGGAGGCGCGGGTGAGCAGCGTCGAGTCCACATTGGTCCAGTACGGCAGCACGTCGTTGCGCACCTTGATCGCCATCACGACCTCTTCCAGCGAGGCGTTGCCGGCGCGCTCGCCGATGCCGTTGATGGTGCATTCGATCTGGCGGATGCCGGCGCGCACACCGGCGAGCGAGTTCGCCACCGCCATGCCGAGGTCGTCATGGCAATGCGCGGAGAAGCGCGCCTTGTCGGCGTTGGGCACGCGCTCGCGCAGCATCTTGATGAGCGCGAAATACTCCTCCGGCACGGTGTAGCCCACTGTGTCGGGGATGTTGATGGTGGTGGCGCCGGCATTGATCGCGGCCTCGACGCAGCGGCAGAGGAAGTCGTGCTCGGTGCGCGTTCCGTCCTCGCTCGACCATTCCACGTCGTCGGTGTAGCCGCGCGCGCGGGTGACCTGCGCGATCACCATCTCGTAGACCTCGTGCGGCTCCTTCTGCAGCTTGTACTTCATGTGCACCGGCGAGGTGGACAGGAAGGTGTGGATGCGCTTGCGCGCGGCCGGCTTGACCGCCTCGGCGCAGCGGTCGATGTCCTTGAACGCGGCGCGCGCGAGCCCGCAGACGACCGCGTTCTTGGTGCGCTTGGCGATCTCGTGCACGGCGGCGAAGTCGCCGTCCGAGGCGATCGGAAAGCCGGCCTCGATGATGTCGACGCCCATCTGATCGAGCAGCTCGGCGACCTCGAGCTTCTCCTCGTGGGTCATGGTGGCGCCCGGGCACTGCTCGCCGTCGCGCAAGGTGGTGTCGAAAATGACGACGCGGTCCTGCTCGGACTTCGCTGGCGTGGTCATGATGTGATCCTTTTCGTGGCTTGCGCCCTTCGATCGGGCGCTCCTGGGTTTTCCGACCGCGACCCCCGAGTGCCCAGGCGCAAACGCCCAGCCGGCCCTCAGGGGAGGGTAAGGAGCAGGAGCCCGCCGAGAATGAGGGCGCCGCCGGGGGCGGCCTGAGCCCCCCGGGTCATCGCGCGGACATCGCAGCGCGTCGGCATCACGTCTCGCCCTCGTCATGGCCGCGCCGGATCGCAGTCAGGTGCAACGCGATCGCAGCGGGATCGTCGGTTTCTAGCGGAAGAGCCGCCTGCTTCGCAAGAACGAATTGCCGGCAGGGTTAGGACAGTGAGATTGACCCTTCGGCTGGCACAGCGAACCGCGGCTACTTGCTCGCGACCACGGCGGTCACGTCGATCTCCAGCAGCATGCCCGGGATCGCCAGCGCGCTGATGACGAGGAAGGTATTGGCTGGAATCGGCCCCGCGCCATAAGCCTCCCGCCGGCACCTGGCGACGTCGGCCTGGTAGCGAATGTCGGTGACGTAGACGACCTGCTTCACCGCGTCGGCCAGCGTCGCGCCGTGCGCGGCCAGCAGGCGCTTGATCTTGTCGTAGGCATAGCGGCACTGCTCATAAGGGTTGCCCAGGTGCCGGATGGGCGCGCTGGCGCCGGCGGGACCATTCTCGTCCTCGGCGCCGACCCCGGCGAGATAGACGGTCTTGCCCGGGCCGTTGACGGTGACGACCTCGCTGAAGCGTCCCTTGGTCCATTCCGAGGGGTTGTAGCGCTTCACCTCCAGCCCCTGCGCCAGCGCCGCGCTCTGCGCGATGAAGGTTGCGGTGACGAGAGCGGTTGAAAATCCTGCAATTCGCGACATGGCTCCTCCTCGCGCGGTTGACTGGCCCGGCCATCTTAGCGCTGCGCATCTCGCCTCCACAGATGGGTGAGGAACGCCGTGACGAACACCGGCATCATCGGGTCGAAGTCGGCGCTTGTGCGCACGATGCGGACGTCGGCGAGCTCGGGCTCGCGCTCGCGCGCGAGATGCGCGCGGATGCGCTCGGAGAGCTCGGCGGCGGTCACAGGCGCCTGCAAGAGCTTCACCTGCGCGATGCGCGGCCCCGCCAGCACCGTGGTCCAGCCCGGCTCCGCCGCAAAATCCTCGCCCGTGAGCCCGGTCTCCTCGGCGACCTCGCGCATGACGTTGCGCGCGAGGTCGACGCGCTCGCCGTCGATGTCGTCGAGGTCGGGCAGCCCGGCGGGAAAATAGATACGCCCCGCATTGGCGGTGTGCGCGCCCATGACGCCGAGCACGAACGCCCCGTCGCTGCCGCGCAAGGCGCCCATGGCGAAGCAATTCCTGACGTCGGTGTCGGGCGGATCCCAGTGCCGCCACGCCAAGAGGCTCGCATAGTCGGTCTCGAGATAGGCACCGCGGAACACAGTGCCGGCGATGGCAT
>JBIOYV010000056.1:0-11460 GCA_044870335.1 Burkholderiales bacterium
TGGAAATAGGGCTCTGACCCCGATTTTCTTCAGTGGTCTTCGAGGCGCGGGACGTTGTCCTCGGCGGGGCCGCCGGTATCGGGATCGATCCATTCGGACACGCCGATCTCGGACTCGGCCTCCTGCAGCGATTCGCCGGCGCCGAAATCGCCCTCGGGCGAGCCGCCGGCGAGGCGGTCGGCCTCGGCCTCGCCGCGGGTCACGAACGGGCCGCGCAGCTCGCCGCTCTTGCCCTGCCAGTAGAAGCCGTCCGGGCGCTTGAGAATCGGCTCCGCGCCGGTTTCGTCGCGCGAAACCGAGCTTTTTTTCCGCCGTGCCATCGTTTGATGTTACGCCAAAATCGCCGCGATGAGTCAACTGCAATGAGCGAGGAGAGAAGGCCGCTCGACGGCGTCGCGATCGGCGTGATGGTGCTGCTCACGGCGCTGTGGGGCTTCCAGCAGGTCACCGTCAAGTGGATCGCCGCCGATGTCCCGCTGGTGATGCAGGCCGCGCTGCGCTCCATCATCGCGACCGTGCTGCTCCTCGGCTGGGCGCGCCTGCGCGGCGTGGCGCTCTTCGGCGCCGACGGCACGGTCCGCGCCGGGCTCGCCGCGGGCCTGCTCTTCGCCGGCGAATTCGTGTTCATTTACGCGGGCCTGGCGCACACCAACGCCTCGCGCATGTCGGTCTTCATCTATCTCGCGCCGCCGCTCACCGCGCTCGGCCTGCACTGGTTCGTGCCGAGCGAGCGCCTGAGCCTGCGGCAGTGGGCGGGCGTGCTGCTCGCCTTTGCGGGCATCGTGGCCGCGTTCGCCGAGGGCTTCGGCAGCGGCGGCGCGACCTGGCTCGGCGACCTTTGCGGCGTGATCGCGGCGGCGCTCTGGGCGGCGACCACGGTCGTGATTCGCGCCACGCGGCTCTCCCGCGCCACCGCGACCAAGACGCTCTTCTACCAGCTCGGGGTGTCGGCGCTCGCCCTGCCGCTCGCCTCGGTGCTGCTCGGCGAGAAAGGCATCGGCGCACTGACTCCGGTCGTGGCCGCGAGCCTCGCCTACCAGGGCGCGATCGTCGCGTTCGCGAGCTACCTCGCCTGGTTCTGGCTCCTCACCCGCTACCGCGCGGCGCCGCTCGCGGTGCTGTCGTTCCTCACGCCGATGTTCGGCGTGCTCTCGGGGGCCGTGTTCCTCTCAGAGCCGATCAGCGGCACGTTCGTGGCCGCCGCGCTCTGCGTCGCCGCGGGCATCGTCCTGGTGAACCTGCGGCGCTGAGCGCGCCTCGGCCGCGAGCAGCTCGGCGATGTCGCGCCGGCCCTGCTCGGAGAGCGCGATCAGCGTCTTCATGTCGTGGCGATGGGGCGCGCTCTGCACGATCTGCTTTTCGTCGTACTCCTTGAACCTTCGCAGGATGCTCTGCGCTTCCGTCCCGGAATAGCCCAGGGCGCCGAGGACGCGGCCCGTGGCGTCGAGCGCCGAGCCAAGCACTTCGCGCACTGCCGGCACGCCCATTTCGGCGTATTCATAAGCGTCGGTGCGGCTGTGCGCGCGCACCACGATCGGAAGGTCCGGAAAATACCGGCGCGCGCGCGTCACCAGGCGCATCGCCCCCTCGGCATCGTCGATCGCCACGAGCAGCAGCTTCGCGCCGCGCGCGCCCGCAGACTCGAGGAGATCCATGCGCGTCGCGTCGCCGTAGTAGGCCTTCCAGCCGAAGCGGCGCACGGTGTCGATCTGCGTCGGGTCGTGGTCGATGACCGTGGCGCCGACGCCCAGGCCGCGCAGCACGCGCACCACCACCTGGCCGAAGCGCCCGAAGCCCGCCACGATCACCGGGTTCGACTCGCTGATCGTATCCGCGGCACGCGCTTGCGGCTTCTCGAGCTTCAATTTTTCCCGGATTCTGAACAGGAACGGCGTGCTGAGCATCGAGACCGCCACGGCGGCGTTCAGCACCGCCGCGGTGTCGCCCGCCAGAATGCTGCCGGCGGCGCCGAACAGCACGAACGCGAATTCGCCCGCCTGCGACAGCGCCAGCGCGAAAGTGCCCGCGTCGGCGCGGTTGCAGTAGCCGAAGAGCTGCGCGATCGGGAAGAGGATCGCGAGCTTGAGGAGCACGATGCCGAAAGCGATGCCGAGGACCAGCCACGGCGCGCGCAGGAACAGGCCCAGGTCGATCGACATGCCGACGGCGATGAAGAACAGCCCGAGCAGCAGCCCTTTGAACGGCTCGATGTCGAGCTCGAGCTCGTGGCGGTACTCGCTGTCGGCGAGCATCACGCCGGCGAGGAACGCGCCCAGGGCCTGCGACAGGCCGGCCCACTCCATGAGCGCCGCGGTGCCGAGCACCACCAGGAGCGAAAAGCCGACGAACACTTCGCGCAGCCGCGCCTCGGCGACGAAGCGCAGCACCGGCCGCACCAGTACGCGCCCCGCCGCGATCAGCAGCGCGATCATGCCCAAGGCTTTCGCGAGGTCCGCGAGATGCCACTCCTCGGATTCGCCGCCCATCGCGCCGAGCACGAGCAAGAGCGGGATGACGGCAAGATCCTGGAACAGGAGCACGGCGAAGGAAGCCTGGCCGCCGGGCGTCTGCAGCAGGTTCTTCTCGCCGAGCGTGGCGAGGCCGATGGCGGTCGAGGACATCGCGATTCCCATCCCCGCGACCAGCCCGACGGCGAGCGGCTGCCCGAGCGCGGCCGCGATCCCGGCGACGGCGGCGATCGTCGCCGCGACCTGCACGCCGCCGAGGCCGAAGATCGCGCGGCGCAGCGACCAGACGCGCTGCGCGTTGAGCTCCAGCCCGATCAGAAAGAGCAGCAGGACCACGCCCAGCTCGGAGAACTGCAGAACCCTTTGCGGATCGGCGATGAGCCTGAGTCCCCAGGGGCCGATCGCCACGCCCGCCACGAGATAGCCGAGCACCGAGCCCAGTCCGAAGCGCCTGAAGATCGGCACGGCGAGGACGCCCGCGGCAAGGAGGACGAGAGCCTGCTGCAGAAAGCTGTGCGTTTCCATGTTTAGAATGTTCGCATGGAAGCAAAGCCGCTCGACGCCGGCCAGTTCAAGGCGGGCATGCGCTCGCTCGCCGGCGCGGTCAACATCATCACCAGCGCGCACGCCGGGCACCGCTACGGCATGACCGCGACCGCGGTGTGCTCGGCCAGCGCCGAGCCGCCCACGGTGCTCGTCTGCATCAACAAGCTCGCCAGCACGCACGGCGCGGTGTCGAAAACCGGCGCCTTCTGCGTGAACGTGCTGCGCGCCGAGGACTGGCAGCTCTCGACCACGTTCAGCGGCGCGCAGAGCGGCGAGGCGCGCTTCAAGAACGGCAACTGGACCCGGCTCGCCACGGGATCGCCCGCGCTCGTCGACGCGCTGGTGTCGTTCGACTGCCGCGTGGTGAAGAAGATGGCGCACGGCAGCCACACCGTGTTTCTCGGCCAGGTCGAGCAGATGCTCCTCGGCCAGAAGGGCAAGGCGCTGCTGTACTCCGAAGGCCAGTACGCCAAGCTCGCTTCGCTCACCATCGGCGAGCCGCTGCCCGAAGGGCTCGATTACTGGGGTTTCTAGGCAAAGAAATCACCGTCGTCCTGGCGGCGAACTTCATCTCGGTCGCCGCCCGGATGAGCCTGGTGACCTTCCTCGGCATCTACTTCGTGCACGAGGCGGGCATCGCGCTCGCCACGGTGGGCGCGGCGTTCTTCTGCGAAAACCTGCTGCGAGGCCTGCTCGCGCCGCTCTTCGGCGCGCTTTCGGATCGCACCGGGCGCAGGCCGCTGATCCTCGGCGCGTCGCTCCTCACCGCCGCGGTGCTGCCCTGCTTTCTCCTGGTGCAGGGCCCGCTCACGCTTTTTGCCTGGAGCCTCGCGATGGGCATCGCCAGCGCCGTGACCATGCCGGTCGGAAGCGCGCTGCTGCTCGACCTCGCGCCGGTCGACCGGCGCCAGTCCGTGCTGGCCGTGAACTACACCGTCGTGAGCGTCGCCTATACGCTCGCCGTGACGCCCGCCGGCTACGTTGCCGAGCAGGGCTACGGGCTGCTTGCGGCGCTGAGCGCCGGGAGCTACCTGCTGGTGCCCATCCTCTATGCCGTCGGTCTGCGCGGGCGGCTTCCGATCGAGCAAGCATCGGGCGAAGAAGGGTTCTACAAGAGTCTCGCTTCGGTGTTCCGCGACCGGGTCCTCGTCGCCTTCGCGTCGATCGCCTTCGTCTTTCCCTTCAGCATGGGCTGCGTCGTCTATGCGTCGCCCCTCTTCGGCGCCGACCTTGGGCTCGGCGAAGGCTTCATCGGCCTGGTCCTCGGCCTGAACAGCGTCATCGTGGCGCTCCTTGCCGTTCCGGTGGCGACGCGCATGGAGCGCGCCGGCCCGTTCAGGTGGCTCGGATGGGCGGCGCTCGTGGTCGCGGCCGCGCTCGCCTGCTTCGGCGCCGTGCCGCATGCGGCTGCGGCGCTCGTGGCCGGGACCGTGGTCTTCAGCTTCGGCGAGCTGCTGTTCAGCTCGGCGGTTCCGGCGGCCGTCGCGCGCCTTGCGCCTCCCGGCCGCCGCGGCGCCTACCAGGGCGCATGGACCCTGGTGAGCTCCTTCAGCATGGGAAGCGCGCTTTTCGTTTCGGGACTGCTGCGCGACTCGATCGGCTGGTCCGGCGCGTGGCTGATCTATGCCGCCGTGGCCGCCGGCGCGGGCCTGCTGCTCCTCGCCGCGCGCCAGCGCTTCCTGCGCGCCGCGCCCGCCTAGCCGCGGCGGTGCCGCTCCGGACGCTCGGGACGTTCGGCGCGCTCGAACTTCTCCGGCCGCTCGTGGCGCTCGAACCGATGCGGCCGGTCGTTGCGCTCCAAGCGCACTTTGTGGAAATCATCCCGATCGTGATGCTTGAACTCGGCGTGGTGGCGATGGTGCTTGAACTCGGCGTGCCGGCGGTGGTGCTTGAAGTCGCCGTGATGGCGCATCAGCTCGCCGAGCTTGAACCCGTTCGCCTGGGCGATCTTGCCCCAGCCCATGCCGCTCGCGCGCTGGGTGAGGATGCCGGTGAGCACCACCTGCTTGCCCGAGCGGTTGGTGATCGTGCCGCCGTTCAGCGCCGCTTCGATCTGCTGCGGCGTTGGCCGGGTGATTCCCTGCTCGGCGAGCGTCGCCTTGGCGAGGCTGAGCGCGATGTTCACGTTGCCGAAGCCCATCTTGTCGGTCTTGGGCGTGAAGGTCGCGGAGCCCTGGGTCGTCGAGGTCAGCTTCACCTCCCGGTCGTTGCGCAGGCCGTTCACCAGCGACTCGGCGTTCGACTTCGAGCCGGCGAAGCGGGCGAACTTGTCGACCAGGCGGTCGTCGGCCTGGCCGGCGTCTCGTTCATGGGCCGGCGCGAGAAGCGGCAGCGCGAGCAAAAGTGCCGCGAGCACTGCGGCGCGTGATGCGTTCAGCATGCGATGGTCCTCCAGGCGTTAACTTTCAGTCGGGGCCTATTTCTGCGGCCGGTCGGGTCTTTCCGGGCGCATCGGCCGCTCCATGCGCTCGACGCGATCCGGCTTCTCGGCCCGGTCCGGCCGCTCGGCCCGAGCCTGCTGCACGCGCTCCATTTTTTGAGGCCGGTTCTGCGCGCTCTTGATCTCGCCGAGGTTGAGGCCGAGCGAATGGGCGATCTCGCCCCAGCCCTGGCCGGCGGCGCGCAGATCCAGCACGCCCAGGAGCGCGGTCTTGAGCTGCTCCGGCGTGGCGTTGGTGATGCCCTGCTTCTCCAGCGACGCCTGGCTGAGCGCGAGCGCATTGTCGACGTTGCCGAAGCCCATCTTCTGCGTGGGCGGATCGATCGTCGTGACGGTATTGCCGCTCGCCAGCTTGATGGTGCTGCCGTCGCGCAGGCCGGTCACGAGCGCGGTCGAGTTCTGCGTCGAACCGGCGAGCTCGGTGTAGCGCTCGACGAGCTGCCGCGAGTTCTGCGCCGTCGCCGGGAAGGCGATGCTCAGCGCAAGCGCGGCAAGCACGCCGAGGAACGTGCCTTGTTTAAGCATGGTGACCTCCTTGACGGGCCCAATTCTACCGGGCCCTTTGTTACTCAGCCGTGTGACCCGGCTCCCTCGGCGAGAGCGATTCGAGGAAGGCGCGCAGATCCTCGGATTCCCGCGGGGTTAGGTGAAGAGGCTTGAGTATTTTCTCGCCATCGGCGTGCAGCCGCTCCTCGTTCAGCTCGGAATAGAACTTGACCACGTCGGCGAGCGTCGCGAGGCTGCCGTTATGCATGTAGGGCGCGGTCCGGGCGACGCCGCGCAGGCCCGGGACGCGGAACTCGCCGAAGTTGCGGTGCTGGACCTCTACGTGCTTCGTCTTCACCGCCGATGCGCCCGAGCGCTCGTCGTTGTGGCGGCCGAGCAGGTTGAACGGGTTCTGCTTCAACTTCTCGATGCCGCCCTGCCGGCCGGGGTCGACCTTCCCCGGCGCGACGAAGAACGGCACGCCGGTGTCGGCGAACTCTCCATTGGTGAATTGCGGGCCGAAGTGGCAGACGCTGCAGTTTCCCTTGCCGACAAAGATCCTGAGCCCCCTTTGAGCGGCCGCGGGATACGCCGGATCGCTTTCCCCCCTTTGCAAGGCGTCGCGGAAATCGTCGAAGGGCGTACGGCCGCTCACCAGCGTCTCCTGGAAAGCCGCCAGCGCCTTGCCGACGTCGACCAGCACCTCCTCGTCGTTCTGCGGCACCGGCCGGCCGAAGGCCTGCGCGTAGGCCTTGGGGAAGAGGGCCCTGACGGTCCCGGCGATATGAGAAGGCGTGGCGCGCATCTCCCTCGGGTCGAGGAGCGGGCGGATGCTCTGCGCCCACAGGCTGTCCTGCGCGCCGTCCCAGCCGAACCAGCGGTGGAAGCGCGCGTCGACCACCGTGGGCGTGTTGCGATCGACGAGCTCGAGGCCGAAGGCGCGCGCCCTCGCATCCTGGAAGTGGCGAAACGGCGCATGGCAGGTCGCGCACAGGACCGAGCCGGTGCCCGAGAGCCGGGGCTCGAAGAAGAGCTTCTCGCCGAGCGCCACGGCTTCGGGCTTGCCCGACACGCGGTTCGACGGATCGGGCGCGAGCGGCGGCGGCCACGGACCGTGGCGCAGGATCTTCGCGATCTCCTCCTTGGAGAAGTCAATCGATCCCACCTGGTAGGTCGTGACGAGGCGGTCGGTGGCACCGCCCGCCGTCACTTCGAAGGCGAGCTCCCAGCGCCCGGGCATGTGGAACATCAGGCCTTCGGCGCGCCAGCGTCCCGGCCCCAATGCCTTCACCGTCGGCACATAGTTCATGCCGTGGCGGTGCTCCGGCATTTGCGCATCCACCTTCAGCGCCTCGGCCGGTGGACGGTCGGATTTCGGACAGGTCGCTACGTCGAGCGAGAAGTGCTTCGCGACCTCGACCGCTTCAGCCTTGTAGGCGACGACATAGCGTGTCGATTCGATCCGAGTCCAGTCTGCCGGAACAGTGCACGGCCAGGCCGGACCGCTCAGTACGGCTGAAGCAAGGAACCAAAAACCTGTTCGCCGTTTTTCCATGCAATGCGCTCGGCCACGTCGCGCGGCAGGTCGGCGAGCCAGCGCCGCGACCAGTCGGCGTGGCCCTGGATGTAGTGCCAGCGCTCGGGCGTGTAGCTGTCGGTGCCGACCATGAAGCGGTCGGGAAACTGGAGGAACACCGCGCGCCAGGCGGGATCGACCTTGTCGTTCGAGGCGTGATCGGTGCGGAACGCGAGGTCCGCCCAGAGGTTCTTGTGCTTTTTCAGCATCTCTGCGACGCGCTCGGGGCGGTCGAAGCCGGCGTGCGCCCAGAGGATGCGCGCCTGCGGCCATTGCCGGAACAGCCGCTCGACCGCGTCGAGGTCCGAGTGCGCGTGCAGGAAGAGGTTGTGCTTGCGCGCGAGCTCGACCATGCGGCGCGGCACCGGAAGATCGGCATCCGCGCCGTACAAGTGAAACTCTCCGATGCCGGCGTACTTGTATTTCCGCAGCCGCTCTTCGAGGTAGGGGATGACGCTCTCGTCGCGGAACCAGGTGCCGACGTCGGCGCGGGTGCGATACGGCCGCAGCTCGGGGATGACCAGGTCGGGCGCCGCCTGGTACAGGCGCTGCTGGCCGTCGTCGCCGGCGCTCGAGATCAGCGCGCGCTTCAGGCCCGCCTTGCGCAGGATCTCGATCGCCTGCGGTACCGGCACGAGCTCCCAGGCGTCGTGGCTGTAGTGGAGGTGTGCATCGAAGATGGGCAACGGCTGCGCGTTTGCATTGAATGCAATCCAAAGCAAGGCGGGCAGCAGCGCGCGCATATCCTGTATTCTGCAAGAAACCAGGCGATTTTGGAGCGAAAGAGATGGCCGACACCTTGATCCTTCGCGGCAAGCATGTCCTCACCGATCCGCGCAGGAGGCAGCAGGGCGTGATCCGGGACGGCGCGATCGCGATCGAGGGCGATCGCATCACGGCCGTAGACTCTTTTGACAACCTGAAAAAGCAAAAACCGGGGGCGAAGATCCTCGGGAACGGCAAACAGCTGCTAATGCCCGGGCTGGTGGACGCCCACAGCCATGGCCGCGGCATGTCGCCGATCCAGAAGGGTGTAAAGAACGATTTTCTGGAGAACGCGCTCTTCGACTGGGCCTACATGCACCAGTTGCCGCCCGAGCTCTGCGCGGGCATGACCGCGTACCACCATATCCGCACCGGAGCCACGCTGCTGCACCACAACGGCTTCGACGACGACGGCGCGGTCGGCGCGAGCCGGGCGCATGCCGCGATCCGGATCTATCTCGACTCGGGGATCCGGCTCGCGTTTTCGCCCGGCGTGCGCGACGAATCGAAGCTCGCGCTCGACGAATTCGCGTTCTACGAGACGTTGCCGGCCGAGCTCAAGGACTGGGCCAGGCCGCGGGTGCACTACGACAAGCGGCGGATCGAGGAGGACTACTTCGCGCTGTTCGCCGAGCTCTACGGCAAACATAATGGCGGAGAGACCCGGATTCTGCTGTCGCCCTCCTGGGCGCACGGCCTCACCGAGCGCTTCGCGCGCAGGGTGGTCGACGTTGCCGCGGGGAGGATCCAGATCCACATGCATACGCTGCAGTCGCCCGTGCAGAAGGCCTACGGGCTGCGCCGCCACGGCAAGCCGACCCTGCAATGGCTCGACGAGGTCGGCCTGGTGGCGCGCAACGTCACCTACGGCCACGCCATCCACGTCACCCAGGCCGACATCGACCTGATGGGGCGGCGCGGCGCCTCGGTCACCAACCACCCGAGCTGCAACTTCATCATGCGCAACGGCATCACCCCGGTGATGCAGATGCGCAAGGCCGGCGTCAACGTCGCGATGGGCCTCGACGACAAGACCATCAACGACGACGAGGACGCGGTGATGGAGCTGCGCATGATGCACAAGGTGCACCGCCTGGGCAGCTTCGAGCTGTCCGAGCCGCCGCTCGACGCCTACGAGGCGTTCGAGATCGCCACCCTGAACGGCGCCCGCGTCTGCGGCTTCGAGGGCGAGGCCGGGGCGCTCGCCCCCGGAATGAAGGCCGACGCGGTGCTGGTCGACCTCGAGCGCGTGGAGAACCAGCCGTGGCTCGATCCGCGCTCCGACATCGTCGAGGCGTTCGTGCAGCGCGCCATGGGGACCGACGTCGACACGGTGGTCGTCGGCGGCCGCGTGGTGATGGAGGATCGGGAGCTGAAGCTCCTTGACGTGGAAGCGCTCTTCGCCGAGGTGCGCGAGTTCTGCGCCAAGGGCCTGAGCGAGGAGCATCGCGCCCGCGCCGACATGCTCGCCCGCATCAAGCCGTATGCGCAGAAATGGTACAGTGGCTGGCACGAGCAGATGGTGAGCGAGCCGTTCTACCGCGTGAACAGCCGCGTTTGATTTCTCTTTGGAGAGCGCAATGATGCGATCGTCTTTCCTCGCCGTCCTTCTTTTTGCAACCGGCACGGCGCTGGCGCAGCAGCCGATCCGCACCGGCATCGACGCGACCTTCGCGCCGCACGCCATGCCCAAGGCCGGCGGCGGCCTCGAGGGCTTCAACATCGATCTCGCGAACGAGCTCGCGCGCCGCATGGGCCGGCCGATCACCATCGATGGCACCGAGTTCTCGGCGCTCATCCCCGGCATGAACGCGAAGAAGTACGACTTCCTGATCGCCCCGACCACGGTGACGCCCGAGCGCGCCAAGGCAATGCTCTTCTCCGAGGGCTACATGGAGACCGACTACATGTTCCTGCAGAAGAAGTCGGACCAGGACATCAAGGGCCTCGAGGACCTGAAGGGCAAGACCATCACGGTGAACAAGGGCTCGGCGTACGAGACCTGGGCCAAGGCGAACGCCGAGAAGTACGGCTTCAAATACGACGTTTACGGCACCAACGCCGACGCGGTGCAGGCGGTGCTGTCCGGCCGGGCCGACGCCAACATGGCCGGGCATACCGTGGTGCTGTGGGCGGCGAAGCAAAACCCGGCGGTGAAGGCGACCTACACTTACAAGACCGGCCTCGTCTGGGCGATGCCTTTCCGCCTCGACGACAAGGCGGGCCGCGCGCAGGTGAACATGGTGCTCAAGTGCATGAAGCTCGACGGCACGGTGGCACGCCTGTACGAGAAGTGGTTCGCCATCAAGCCCGCCGCCGACTCGTGGGTCTACAAGGTCGCGCCCGGGCACGGCGTTCCGGGAATGGAGGGTTACGATCCCACGCCCGTAACGCCGAAGTGTTCGTGAAAAAATAATCCTAGAGATCAAAAAGCTCCACAAGTCCTTCGGCACCGCGGAGGTGCTGAAGGGCATCGACCTCGCCGTCGCGCAGGGCGAGCTCGTCTTCATCATCGGGCCCTCGGGCTCGGGCAAGTCGACGCTGCTGCGCTGCTGCAACCGGCTCGAGGAGCCCACCAGCGGCTCGGTGGTGGTCGACGGCACCGACATCACGCGGCCCGACGTGGACATCAACCGCGTGCGCCAGAAGATCGGCATGGTGTTCCAGCAGTTCAACCTGTATCCGCATCTCAATGCCCTGGGCAACGTCACTCTGGCTTTGAGAAAAGTCGTCGGAAAAACCCGTGCGGAAGCCGATTCGCTTGGTCTGCGCGCGTTGACCCGAGTGGGGTTAGCGGAAAAGGCAAAGGCGTACCCGAACGAGCTTTCCGGCGGCCAGCAGCAGCGTGTCGCGATCGCCCGCGCGCTCGCGCTCGAGCCGCGCATCCTGCTGTTCGACGAGCCCACCAGCGCGCTCGACCCCGAGCTCGTCGGCAGCGTGCTCAAGGTGATGCGCGAGCTGCGCGAGTCCGGCATGACGATGGTGGTGGTGAGCCACGAGATGGAGTTCGCGCGCGCGGCCGCCGACCGCGTGGTGTTCATGGACCACGGCGCCATCCTCGAGAGCGGCAGGCCGGAGCAGATCTTCTCGCGGCCCAAGCATGCCCGCGTCGGCGAGTTCGTCGCGCGCATCGCGGGGCATCAATAGGGAGATTTAATCGTCGTCCCCGCGTAGGCGGG
>JBIOYV010000057.1:0-2076 GCA_044870335.1 Burkholderiales bacterium
AGGTAGCGGCCGAGGATGCCGTACTGGTTCATGCGGCGGAACTCGTGCACGATGCCGCGCGGCTGCTGCAGGATGTGCAGGAACAGGAGCTTCGCCGTGGCGTTTTTCCGGAATTCGGAATTGACGAACTGCCGTGCGCGCCACAACGCCCGCAGCGTTCGCGCGGTCATCCCGCGCAGCTCCTGGTGCTGCATCATGAGGAGGAAGCACTCGAGGATCGCGGTCGGCGTGCGCTCGAAGGTGTTCTCCTGCTTGATGTGCAGGAGCTCGCTGCGGACCTCGAAGCGCTCGTTCAGCGCGCGCGGCTCGGTGTCCGGGCGCGGCGCGAGGCGCGCCTCGAGATTCTGCAGCAGGATCGTGTTGAGCTGCGTCACGCCTTTCGCGGTCTGGTAGTAGCGCTGCATCATCGCTTCGCTCGCGCGCCGCGCCGGTGTGTCCTTGTGCCCGAGCTGGGCGGCGAGCGCGCTCTGCAGGTCGAACACCAGGCGGTCCTCGCGCCGGCCGGCGAGGTAGTGCAGGCGGATGCGCAGGTCCTGCAGGTGCGCCTCGAGCCTGGCGAGCTGCCGCGCCTCGTCGCGCTGGATGAGCCCGTGGCTGACGAGGTCGCTCCAGCTCGTGCCCAGGTCCGAATTGATACCTGCGGCGCGCGCGATCCACTGGATCGTCTGCAGGTCGCGCAGGCCGCCCGGCGCTTCCTTCAGGTTCGGCTCGAGCGAGTAGGGCGAGTCCTGGTGCTTGGCGTGGCGCTGCTCCTGCTCGAGCTTCTTCGCCTTGAAGAACGACACCGGATCGGACGCCGCATCGAGCGCTTTGCCGAGGCGGCGGAAGAGCTCCTTGCTTCCCACGAGGAAACGCGATTCGAGGAGCGTGGTGCGGATCGTGATGTCCCCGGCGGCGGCCTCGACGCAGCCCTCGACGGTGCGCACGCTGTGGCCGATCTCGAGGCCGATGTCCCAGAAGCGGCCGATCAGGCGCTCGAGCGCCTCGCGCACCAGCTCGCTCGGCTCGACTGAAAGCAGGATGAGCAAGTCGATGTCCGAGCTCGGGAACAGCTCGCCGCGGCCGTAGCCGCCGGTGGCGACGAGCGTGGCCTCGCTCGACACGCCGGTCTCACCCCAGACGGCCTTGATGGTGCGGTCGACGAGCTGCGTGTGCCGGCGCAAGAGGATGCGCGGGCTCGGACGGCGCAGGTACGAGTCGCGCAGCGCCTGGCGCGCTACCGCGACCTCGCCGCGCAAGTCGAATTTCATGGCGGCGCCAGCGTGCCGTTGGATCGTGTCAGGACCTCGTGCCCGGTTTCGGTGACCGCGACGGTGTGCTCCCACTGCGCCGACAGGCTGTGATCCTTGGTGACGATGGTCCAGCCGTCGGCCAGCTCTCTGATTCCGGGCTTGCCGGCGTTGATCATCGGCTCGATGGTGAACGTCATCCCCGCCTCGAGCGTGAGGCCGACGCCGGGCTTGCCGTAGTGCAGGACCTGCGGCTCCTCGTGGAACTTGCGGCCGATGCCGTGGCCGCAGAACTCGCGCACCACCGAGAAGCCGTGCTCCTCGGCGTGGCTCTGGATCGCGGCGCCGACGTCGCCCAGCCGCGCGCCGGGGCGCACCAGCCGGATGCCGCGCCACATGCACTCGAAGGTGACCTCGACCAGGCGCTTCGCCTGGATGCTGGGCTCGCCGAAGTAGAACATCCGGCTGCAGTCGCCGTGGAAGCCGTCCTTGATGACGGTGATGTCGATGTTCAGGATGTCGCCCGCCTTGAGCACCCGCTCGCCGGGCACGCCGTGGCACACCTGGTGGTTGACCGAGGTGCAGATCGACTTGGGGAAGGGGCGGTAGCCCGGCGGCGCGTAGTTGAGCGGCGCAGGCACGGTGCCCTGCACCTTGACCATGTGCTCGTGGCACAGGTCGTTCAGCTTCCCGGTCGTCACGCCGGGCCGAACGTGCGGAGTGATGAAATCGAGCACCTCGGAAGCCAGCCGGCCGGCGATGCGCATGCGCTCCAGCTCTTCCGGGCTCTTCAGGACTACGGCCATTCGTCTGATTATGCTAGAATTTTGGGCTGACTTTGCAAATT
>JBIOYV010000058.1:0-2069 GCA_044870335.1 Burkholderiales bacterium
CGGGGCGCGGCGGCCAGATCGCGCGCAGCGCGGGGTCGGGCGTCCAGGTGGTCGCGCGCGAGGCCGAGTACGCGTCGGTCAAGATGCCCTCGGGGGAGATCCGCAAGATCAACGTCGAGTGCTTCGCGACCATCGGCCAGGTCGGCAACCTCGATCACGAGAACGTGTCGATCGGCAAGGCGGGCCGGAGCCGATGGCTCGGCAAGCGGCCGCACGTGCGCGGCGTCGCGATGAACCCGGTCGATCACCCGCTGGGCGGCGGCGAAGGCAAGACCTCGGGCGGCCGTCACCCGGTGTCGCCGTGGGGCGTGCCGACCAAGGGCTACAAGACGCGCAACCGGAAGGCAACGGACCGGTTCATTGTTCAGAGGCGCCCGAAATAGCGGTTTAGGCCGCCGCGCAGCGGCGGCAAGCCCGAAGGGCGTCGCGCGAAGCGCGTAAAGCGCGTGGGGGTGGGGCCCCGCGCATTGAGAAAAGCTGACATATGTCCAGATCGCTCAAAAAGGGACCCTTCGTCGACGTGCCGCTCCTCGAGAAAATCGAGGTGATGAACCGTGGCGGCGACAAGAAGGTCATCAAGACCTGGTCGCGCCGTTCGACGGTGGTGCCGGAGATGGTGGGGCACACCATCGCGGTGCACAACGGCAAGAAGTTCATCCCGGTCTACGTGACCGAGAACATGGTCGGGCACAAGCTCGGCGAGTTTGCGCCGACGCGCCAGTTCAAGGGGCACACCACCAAGGCCGACAAGGCCGCGGCGGTCGCGCCTGCGGCGGGCGCCGGGGCCGCCAAGGGAGGCGCGTAATGGCGATCGAGGCGCACGCCACCGCGAAGTACGTCCGCACGTCCGCGCAGAAGGCGGGGCTCGTGATGGATCTGATCCGCGGCCGCGACGTCAACCATGCGCTCGCGACGCTGAAGTTCGCGCGCAAGGGGATCGCGCGCGACATCGAGAAGGTGCTGCGATCCGCGATCGCGAACGCGCAGCAGAAGGAAGGATTCGCCGGCGACGTCGACCGCCTGTTCGTGACCGCGTGCTACGCGAACCAGGGTCCGTCGCAGAAACGGATCCGCCCGGCCCCCATGGGACGCGCGTTCCGCGTGGTCAAGCGCACCGCGCACCTGACGGTGCGCGTCGCCGAGCGGCCCGAGCGGATCGTCGCCAGGCCGGTGGCTGACACGCCGTCGGCGCCGAAGCGGGCGCGCGGCGCGAAGCCGAAGGGCACGAGCACGCCGAAGAAGAAGGCGAGTGCGGCGAGCAAGCCGCGCTCGAAGAAGGCGGCGGTATAGCCGAGAGCTGACCGCTGACGGCGGTTACTGGAGACTGAGAGCTTTTATGGGACAGAAAGTCCATCCGCACGGGTTCCGGCTCGGCTTCAACAAGACCTGGCGTTCGCGCTGGTTCGCCGACAAGGACTACTCGAAGCTGCTGCACGAGGACCTCAAGCTGCGCGACAGCCTGAAGGAGCGCTTCGCGCACGCGGGCGTGTCGAAGATCGAGATCGAGCGCGCGGCCAACAAGCTGAAGATCGACATCTACACCTCGCGCCCCGGGATCATCATCGGCCGCAAGGGGACGGAAGTCGACAAGTTGAAGCAGGAGATCCAGAAGCGGACCAACCGCGAGGTCTTCATCAACATCCAGGAGATCCAGAAGCCGGAGCTCGACGCGCAGCTGATCGCCGAGTCCGTCGCGATGCAGCTCGAGAAGCGCGTGGCGTTCCGCCGCGCGATGCGGAAGGCGGTCGAATCGGCGCTGCGCTTCGGCGCGCGCGGGATCAAGGTCCGGGTCTCGGGGCGGTTGAACGGCGCCGAAATCGCGCGCTCCGAGTGGTACCTGCACGGGCAGCTGCCGCTGCAGACGCTTCGGGCCGACATCGACTACGGCTTCGCGCAGGCGTTCACGACCTACGGCGCAATCGGCGTGAAAGTGTGGCTGTACAAGGGCGAGCGGCTCACGCCGAAGATCGGCCGCGAAGAGGACTACCGGACGCCGCGCCGCGCCGCCGGTGGCCGCGGGTAGGGCTCAGGACTCAGGGCATGTGGAGGCCGGCTTTTAGACCCGGCTC
>JBIOYV010000059.1:0-6098 GCA_044870335.1 Burkholderiales bacterium
TGTGGATCAGCGCGAGCCGCTTTTGTGCCTGCTCCAGGCCGCGCTCGAGGGCCGCGGCCACGTCGCGAGGCGAGCTCACCTTCTCGCCGTAGCCGCCGTAAGCTTCGGCGAGCTTCGCATATTCCGGGCGCGGCGTGATGGCCGTGCCTGCGAACCTGCCGGTCTGGACCGCCGAGCCCTGCGGGTAGTAGGTCACGACGTCGGTCTTCTGCGAGAGATACCCGGCGTTGTCGAACAGCACCACCATGATCGGGAGCCCGAGCTCCTGGCTCGCGCCGAAGCAGGCCGGGACCGGGTTGTAGTGAAAGGCGCCGTCGCCGATGGTGGCGACCACGGGCCGTCCGGGCAGCGCGTGCTTTACGCCAAGCGCGAGCGAGAGCCCCATCCCGAGGCCGCCGAAGCTCGCCTCGTAAAATCCGCCGGGCGCGAGCTTCGTCAGCCGCTGCACCAGCTCGAGCCGATGGGTAATCGTCTCGTTCACTACGACCGCGTCCCTGGAGATCGCCGCGTTCAGCCGTTCGGCGATCCAGGCGTTGTTCATCCCCTCGGACGCGGGGTTCAGGGTCTGATTTTTCGAAATAGGGCTCTGACCCCGATTTTTCAGGCGGGTGCGTAGCCCTTCGAGCGTCGTGCGCAGCTCGCCCGGAACCACCATGTCGGCGCGCACGCCCCAGTACGGCAGGTTCGAGCGCAGCGGATCCTCGCCGAGGACGAAAACCTTCGTGCCCGGCCTGGGCAGCGACGAAGGCGGGTGCCAGGGAATCACGCACTCGGCGAGCAGCACGGCATCGGCCTCATCGACCAAGGACTTCATGTTTTCCACGGCGACGCCCGCATAGAGCGGGTGCTCGCGCGGAAAGTTGACGTAATACGGCTGCCACGCTTCGGCCACCGGCGCGCCGAGCGCCTCGGCCAGAGCGACCAGCGCGCCCACCGTCGCCGGGTCGCGCCCGGCTTCCTCGGTGATGATCAGCGGGCGCGTTGCTTCGCCGAGCTGCCCCGCGAGCGCGTCGAGCGCCGACGGATCGGCCGCGGGAGGGGACGGCAGCGCGGGCGCCGGAGGCAGTGCATTCGCCATCGTCTCCATCAGGTATTCGATCGGCACGGAGAGGAACACCGGGCCGCGCGGCGCGCCCACCGCGAGCTGGCAGGCGCGCTGCACCGTCTGCGCGAGGAGCAGGCTGGAATTGAGGCCGAGGCTCCATTTCACGCTGGGCTCGGCGAGGCGCGCCGGTCCGCCGAGGTCGGTCAGGAGGCGCAGCCATTGCCGGCCGACCTTGAAGGAGGGCGCTTCGGCGAAGCTCGCGGATTCCCCCGCCATCACCACCATCGGCACGCGCTCGTGCTTCGCGATGCGCAGCGCCATGGTCGCGTGCAGCGTGCCGACGGTCGTGTGCAGCACCACCGCGGGGAGCTTGCCGGTCGCCTTCGCATAGCCGCTCGCCATCGCGACCGCCGTCTCCTCGTGACGCACCGAGACGTACTGCGGGAACGCTCCGGCCGCGTGCGGCCGTGCAAGCGCTTCCCACAGCGGCGCCCAATCGGAGCCCGGCGAGGCGAAGATGCGCTCCACGCCCATGGCGCCGAGCGCCCCGAGGATCGCCTCGGCGCCGATCATCGTCGAGTCATTTGATGCCGAGCTCGGGGATGAGCTTGGCGTAGCGGTCGTACTCGCTCTTCACGTACGCCGCGAACTCGGCGGGCGTCATCGGCTCGGCGAGCTCCACCGCGAGCGAGTTGAACCGCTCGCGCACCTGCGGCTCCTGCATCAGGCGGATCACCTCGCGGTTCAGGCGCTCGATCGCCTCGCGCGGCGCGCCCGCGGTGGCGTAGAACGCGAAATGCGGACCGCCGTCGACGCCGCGGATGCCGTTTTCTTCGAGCGTCGGCACGCCGGGAAAATCCGGGTGCCGGTTCGGCCCCGCCACCACGATCATGCGCAGCTTCCCGGCCTTCGCCTGCGCGAGGCCCACGCCCGGGTCGAAGGCGAGGTCGATCACGCCGCCCAGAAGATCCTTGAGCGCGGGGCCCGCGCCCTTATAGGGAATGTGATTCATCTTCACCTTCGCTTCGCGGTTGAAGACCTCGGTCGCGATGTGCGGCGAGGTGCCGTTCCCCGGCGTGCCGTAGTTGAGCTTGCCCGGGTTGGCGCGCGCGTAGGCGAGGAACTCCTTGAAGTTCGAGACCGGGACGTTCGGATGCGTGAGCACGTAAAGCGAAACGCGCCCCGTGGGAACGACCGGCGTGAGAATCTTCGTGGGATCGAGATCCGCGCGGTTCACGATGTGCGGCGCGATCATCATGCTCGAGCCCGGTGAATACAGGAAGCTATAGCCGTCCGGGTCGGCCCGGCCCACCGCCTCGAAGCCGATGTAGCCGTCGCCGCCGGCGCGGTTCTCGATCACGAACGGCTGCCCGAGCGTCTCCGTCAGGCGCGCGCCGAGCACCCGCGCGGTCACGTCGGCTACGCCGCCCGGCGCCACGTTGACGATCACGCGCACTGGCTTGGTTGGCCACGATTGGCCCCATAAGGAGGTGGCGAAAGCGAGGCCCAGGAGGGCAAGAAAACTCTTCATCGAAACTCCTACTCGACCTTGATGTTGGCGTCCTTGATGACCTTGCCCCACTTCTGGATCTCGGAGCGCACGTAGGCGGCGAACTCCTCGGGGCGCTCGCCGCCGGTCTGCGACCCCATGGTCACGGCGTCGTCCTGCATTTCCTTCGTGCGCAGCACGCGCGCGATCTCCTGCTGCAGGCGCTCGACGACCGCTCGCGGCGTGCCGGCCGGCACGAAGATGCCGTTCCAGCCGATTCCCTCGACCGCGGGAAAGCCGGCCTCGGCCATCGTCGGGATGTCGGGGATGATGCTCACGCGCTCGGGTCCGGCGACGGCGAGGCCGCGCAGCTTCCCGGACCGGAGATGGTCGCGGATCACCACCGAGGCGAGGAACGCGGTGCTGACGTGTCCGCCGGTCAGGTCGGGCAGCTCGGCGCCGATCGCCTTGTACGGCACCTCGCGCACCTGGATGGCGGTGGTCGACTTCAGGAGCTCGCCCACCATCTGCGTGATCGCGCCCGTGCCGCCGGACGCGTAGGTGAGCTGGCTGGGGCGCGATCTTGCGAGCGCCACGTACTCCTTGACCGAATTCGCCGGCACCGACGGGTGCACCACCATCACGAGCGGCGTGGAGATGAGCCGAGTCACGGCGACGAGCTTCTCGTTCAGGATGCAGCACGCGTCGGGCGTGACGAGATCGTTGAGCGCGTTGTTCACCACGCCCTGGAACAGGGTGTAGCCGTCGGGAGCGGAGCGCGCCACCTCGCGCGCGCCGATCATGCTGTTCGCCCCGGGACGGTTCTCGACGATCACCGGCTGGCCGAGCGATTCGGAAAGCTTCGGCGCGATGCGCCGCGCCGTGACGTCGACCGCGCTCCCGGGGCCGGTGGGCACGATCCAGCGCACCGGCTTGCTTGGGTACTGCTGCCCCAGCGCGAAAGCGGCAAACAAAAGACCGCACAACCCGAACAGTGTTTTCATCGGCCTTAGATCAGCCGCTTGAGGAAGTCGCCGACTTCCCTGTTGAAGCCCGCCGGGTTCTGGATGTTGGCGATGTGCGCGGCGTTGGGCACCGAGCGGTGCTGCGCGCCGGGCACCTTCTTCGCCAGCTCCGCCATCAGCGCCGGCGGCCCGCCGACCTTGTCCTCGGCGCCGCTCAGGTACAGCGTCTTCGCCTTGATCTGCGGCAGCTTGTCCTCGAGGTCCAGGGTGAGAAAGGCGGCGGTGACGCCGAGGTAGCCGAGCGTGGTGGTGCCGCGGATCATGTTGCGCACGTTCTGCAGCACCTTCGGGTTCGCGGCCTTGAACTCGTCGGAGAACCAGCGCTGCGCGGTCGGCTCGACGATGACCTCGACGCCTTCGTTCGCCACCGCCTCGCGCAGCTTGTGCCACATCGCCGCGAACTCGGGCGTCATCCTGGCGCGGCAGCAGCACGGCACGAGCGCGTTCACGCGCAGCGGATGCTCGATCGCGAAGCGCTGCACGATCGCACCGCCCAGCCCAAGGCCCACGAGATGGGTCTTCTGGATGTTGAGCTCATCGAGCAGCCCCGAAAGGTCGCGCACCAGCAGCTCCATGCTGTAGTCGCCTTCGGTCGCCAGGGTGTCGCCGTGGCCGCGCAGGTCGTAGCGCAGCGTGCGGTAGTCCTTGCCGAGCGCCTCGACCTGTGCGTCCCACATGGTGAGGTCGTTGGCGATGCCGGTGACGAAGGTGATATAGGGCGCGCCCTCTTTCCCGTCGAAGCGGTACTCGATCTTGATGCCGTTGGTGTCGACCTGCGGCATGCGGCCTCCCTCTCGCGCTATTCCGGCGTCACTCCGGCGAGGCGCACCTGCTCGGCGTAGGCGCGCAGCTCGGCGGCGACGAACTTCTTGAACTCGGCGGGCGTATCGGCGACCGGCTCGACTCCGAGTCCCGCGAGCTTCTCGCGCACGCCGGGGTTCTGCATCGCGGTGCGCACTTCGCGATACAGCTTCTCGACGATGTCCATCGGCGTGTTGGCAGGCGCGAACATCGCGAACCAGCCGCCGTCGTGCCTGTACTGCGGCACTCCGGCCTCGGCAGTGGTCGGCACCTCCGGTGCCGAGGGATGCCGTTTTCCGCCGGTGTAGGCGAGCACGCGCACGCGGTTGTTCTTGTAGTGCGGCATGATCGGCGCGGGCGAGGTGAACATGACCTGCACTTCGCCCGCCACCAGCGCCGCGGCGGCAGGACCGCCGCCTTTGTACGGGATGTGCGTCATGTGTGTCCCGGTGACGTTCTTGAATACCTCCATGGCGAGGTGCCAGGTGTTGCCCACCCCCGGCGTGCTGTAGGCGAACCTGGCATCGGGCTTGCGCGCGAGCGCGATGAATTCCTGCAGGTTCTGCGCCGGCACCGAAGGATGCACCGCGAGGAAAAGTCCGCCGTTGCTCACCAGGTTGGTGACCGGCGTGAAGTCCTTCTCCGTGTCGTAGGGCAGGCTCTTGTGCACGAAAGGATTGATGACGAATCCCGAGGAATACACCATGAGGGTGTAGCCGTCGGGCGGCGCCTTCGCGACCACGTCGGCGCCGACGATGCCGTTGGCGCCGGGACGGTTCTCGACCACGAAGGGCTGGCCGAGCTGGGCCTGGAGCTGCGCCGCGACCACGCGCGCGACGATGTCGGGTCCGCCGGTTGCCGCCGGCACCACCACGCGCACCGGGCGATTCGGATAGTTCTGCGCCCATGCCGCCGTCGCGAGGGACAGAAGCGGCGACACGACCGCGGCTGCCAGGAACGTTCTCATCATGCTGCTTCCTCCTCAGGAAATCATTGCCGCGACCGTCGGCCACGGATCGGGCTGCTCGTGCAGCTTCTTGAACGGCGCATGATCCTCGGGCGTCATCCGGTCGAGGATCTCCTGCTTCACCGAAGGCCGGGCCAGGACGCGTTTGTACCATGCCGCGACGCCGGGATGCGCGTCCCAGAGCGGCGCCATGCGCAGGAGCTCGAGCCGCAGCAGGTACGGTACGGTCGCGATGTCGGCCAGCGAGAACTCCGGACCCGCGAGCCAGCCGCCGCCGGCCGCGTCGATCAGCTTCAGGAGCTTGGCGTGGTGCTCGAGCGCCTCGCGCGCGAACTTCGACTCCAGGCCGTGGAGGACCACGTCGCGCTTGTATTCGGTGCGCTTCTTGAGCGGCGACTTGGCGAGCCTCTGGTCGATCTGCTCGCCGCTAAGGCCCGCGAACCACGGCCTGAAGGCGGTGGCGAACGTCAGGATGGTGCAAGAGTTGTGCACGTACTCGTCGATCAGCTTGTTCACCATTCGCACCTGCGCCCGCGCGAGCGGATCGCGCGGCATGAGCGCCGGGCTCGGGAACGCCTCGTCCAGGTAGTACAGGATCACCGACGACTCGATCACGATCCGGCCGTCATGGACGAGCGTCGGCACCACGGCGTTCGGATTGAGCTTCATGTACGCCGGGTCGAACTGGTCGCCGCGCAGCGTCATCAGGTGGCTCTCGTATTCGAGGCCCTTTTCCGCCAGCGCCACGCGCACCTTCTGCGCGCAGACCGA
>JBIOYV010000060.1:0-64533 GCA_044870335.1 Burkholderiales bacterium
CGAGGCGTTCATCCAGTCCGGCAACAAGCCGGAGTGGATGATCCTCACCCAGGTGCCGGTCATTCCGCCCGACCTGCGGCCGCTGGTGCCGCTCGACGGCGGGCGCTTCGCCACCTCCGATCTGAACGACCTCTATCGCCGCGTCATCAACCGCAACAATCGGTTGAAGCGCCTGCTCGAGCTGAAAGCGCCTGAGATCATCGTGCGCAACGAGAAGCGCATGCTTCAGGAAGCAGTCGACTCGCTGCTCGACAACGGCCGCCGCGGCAAGGCGATGACGGGTGCCAACAAGCGCCCGCTGAAGTCGCTCGCCGACATGATCAAGGGCAAGGGCGGACGCTTCCGCCAGAACCTGCTTGGCAAGCGCGTCGACTACTCGGGCCGCTCGGTGATCGTGGTCGGCCCTCAGCTGAAGCTGCACCAGTGCGGCCTGCCGAAGAAGATGGCGCTCGAGCTGTTCAAGCCCTTCATCTTCAACAAGCTGGAATTGCTGGGGCTGGCGACCACCATCAAGGCCGCGAAGCGCCTGGTCGAGCAGGAAGTACCCGAGGTCTGGGACATCCTGGAAGAAGTCATCCGCGAGCATCCGGTTATGCTGAACCGCGCGCCCACGCTGCACCGCCTGGGCATCCAGGCGTTCGAGCCGGTGCTGATCGAGGGCAAGGCGATCCAGCTCCACCCGCTGGTGTGCGCGGCCTTCAACGCCGACTTCGACGGCGACCAGATGGCGGTCCACGTGCCGCTGTCGCTCGAGGCGCAGATGGAAGCGCGCACGCTGATGCTCGCCTCCAACAACGTGCTGTCGCCCGCCAACGGCGAGCCCATCATCGTGCCCTCGCAGGACATCGTGCTGGGCCTGTACTACGCCACGCGCGAGCACGTGAACGCCAAGGGCGAGGGCATGAGCTTCTCGGATCTGGCCGAGGTGCACCGCGCGTACGACTCGCGCCAGGCGGACATCCACGCCCGGGTCTGGGTGCGCATCAAGGAGAAGGAGCTCGCGGAAGACGGCGAGGTGAAGGAGAAGATCACCCGCTACGAGACCACCGTGGGCCGCGCGCTGCTCTCCGAGATCCTGCCCGCCGGGCTGTCGTTCGATCTGCTGAACAAGCCGCTCAAGAAGAAGGAGATCTCGCGCCTCATCAACACGGGCTTCCGCCGCTGCGGGCTGCGCGAGACGGTGATCTTCGCCGACAAGCTGATGCAAGCCGGGTTCCGCATCGCCACCCGCGCCGGGATCAGCTTCGGCGTGAACGACATGCAGATCCCGACGCAGAAGCCGCAGCTCATCAAGGACGCCGAGACCGAGGTGAAGGAGATCGAGAACCAGTACACCTCGGGCCTGGTCACCGCGGGCGAGCGCTACAACAAGGTGGTCGACATCTGGTCGCGCTGCGGCGAGCAGGTCGGAAAAGTGATGATGGAGCAGCTCGGCCAGGAGGACGTCGTCAACCGCCACGGCAAGAACGTGAAGCAGGAGGCGTTCAACTCCATCTACATGATGGCCGACTCGGGCGCGCGCGGCTCGGCGGCGCAGATCCGGCAGCTCGCCGGCATGCGCGGACTGATGGCCAAGCCCGACGGCTCGATCATCGAGACGCCGATCACCGCGAACTTCCGCGAAGGCCTGAACGTGCTGCAGTACTTCATCTCCACGCACGGCGCTCGCAAAGGCTTGGCGGATACTGCGCTCAAGACCGCAAACTCGGGCTACCTCACGCGGCGCCTGGTCGACGTGACGCAGGACCTTGTCGTCACCGAGGACGACTGCGAGACCCAGAACGGCGTCTCGATGAAGGCGCTGGTGGAGGGCGGCGAAGTGGTCGAGGCCCTGCGCGAGCGCGTGCTCGGCCGGACACTGATCGCCGATCTGGTGCACCCCGAGACCCAGGATGTGCTGTATCAGGCCGGGTCGCTGCTCGATGAGGACGCGGTCGAGGCCATCGACAACCTGGGCATCGACGAGGTCAAGGTGCGCACGGCGCTTTCGTGCGACACCCGCTGGGGCGTCTGCGCCAAGTGCTATGGCCGCGACCTCGGCCGCGGCTCGCTGGTGAACGTCGGCGAGGCGATCGGCGTGATCGCCGCGCAGTCGATCGGCGAGCCGGGCACGCAGCTCACGATGCGCACCTTCCACATCGGCGGCGCGGCCTCCCGGACCGCGGTGCAGAGCCACGTCGAGGCGAAATCGGCAGGTACGGTGCGCTTTACGCCCACGATGCGCTACCTTTCGAACGCCAAGGGCGACAAGGTGGTCATCAGCCGCTCGGGCGAAGTCATGATCGCCGACGACAACAACCGCGAGCGCGAGCGCCACAAGGTGCCGTACGGCGCGACGCTGCAGGCCTCCGACGGCGACCAGGCGCGCGCGGGCAAGCAGCTCGCGCTCTGGGACCCGCACCATCGCCCGATCATCACGGAGTACGCCGGCACGGTGAAGTTCGAGCACGTGGAGGAAGGCGCGACCGTCGCCAAGCAGATCGACGACGTCACCGGCCTCTCAACCCTCGTGGTCATCGACGCCAAGCGGCGCACCACCGCCGCGAGCAAGGGCCAGCGCCCGTCGGTGAAGCTCGTCAACGAAGCCGGCGACGAGGTGCGCATCGCGGGCACCGACCATGCGGTGAACATCAGCTTCCCGGTTGGCGCGGTGATCGCCGTGCGCGACGGCCAGCAGGTTCAGGTCGGCGAAGTGCTCGCGCGCATTCCGCAGGAGGTGTCGAAGACGCGCGACATCACCGGCGGCCTGCCGCGGGTCGCGGAGCTCTTTGAGGCGCGCTCGCCGAAGGACGCGGGCATGCTGGCGGAGGTCACCGGCACGGTGAGCTTCGGCAAGGACACCAAGGGCAAGCAGCGCCTGGTCATCACCGACCTCGACGGGGTGGAGCACGAGTACCTCATCGCCAAGGACAAGCACCTGCTGGTGCACGACGGCCAGGTGGTGAACAAGGGCGAGTCGATCGTCGACGGCCCGGTGGATCCGCACGACCTGCTGCGACTGCTGGGGATCGAGGAGCTCGCGCGCTACGTCATCGACGAGGTGCAGGACGTCTACCGCCTGCAGGGCGTGAAGATCAACGACAAGCACATCGAGGTGATCGTGCGGCAGATGCTGCGGCGCATCGAGGTCGACAGTCCGGGCGACACGCCGTTCCTGCAGGGCGAGCAGGTCGAGCGCGCCGAACTGCTCGAGGAGAACGAGAAGGCGCTGAAGGCGGGCAAGCAGCCGGCCACCTTCCGCAACATCCTGCTCGGCATCACCAAGGCGTCGCTGTCCACGGACTCGTTCATCTCCGCGGCTTCCTTCCAGGAGACCACGCGCGTGCTCACCGAGGCGGCAATCATGGGCAAGCGCGACGAGCTGCGGGGGCTGAAGGAGAACGTGATCGTCGGGCGGTTGATCCCGGCGGGAACCGGCCTCGCGTACCACAACATCCGCAAGGCGCAGGCCGCCGAGCCGGTGCTGGCCGACATCCCGGCCGCCGCCGCGCCCGAGGCTCCCGCGCCCGAGCCGCAGCCCGCGCCCACCGAGCAGGCTGCTGCAGCAGGCAATCCTTAAGCGGCGCTTTCGCGCAGCTTTCAAAAGGGCGTCCTTGGACGCCTTTTTTTTGGCCTGCGGTTCTACACCCAGGCCCGGGATTGACGTTGCAATCTCGGTTCTGTAGCTTGGCTTCGACCTTCGCAAGAAGACACTCCGCCCGGGGGAGGGCAACCATGAACGTTCACTCAGCACGCGCGAAGTCCTGGCTCGTTTCGATCCTGCTCGCCTTCGTGGCCTTCGCGCCCGGCTGGTCCGCGGCCGATGGCTTGCGCCGGCCGTTCGACCGGATCGTGGTGTTCGGCGACAGCCTCTCGGATCCGGGCAATGCCTTCGCGCTGACCGGACAGCATCTCACCCCGCCCACGTACGGGATGACCACGCCGGAAGATCTGCTCACGCTCATTCCGGACGCACCCTACGCGCGAGGCGGCAACCATTTCAGCAACGGCCCGACCTGGATCGAGGATCTCGGAAGAGCGATCGGCCTCGGCGCGAGCGTGGGTCCGGCGTTCGCCCCGGGCCATCCCAACGCGTCGAACTACGCCGTGGGCGGGGCGCGGGCGCGACCAGTCGGAGACTTCCATCTCGCGATCCAGGTGAGCGAATTCCTCGGCGACGTGCGCAGCCACGCGCCAACCGATGCGCTCTACGTCATCGCGCTGGGTGGAAACGATGTGCGCGACGCGCTGCAACTGGCCGACCCCGGCGTCATCGGTGCCGCGATCGGCTCGATCGCCCAGCACATCCAGATCCTCTACGGCGCCGGCGCGCGCAACTTCCTGGTGTGGAACTCGCCGAACATCGCGGTCACGCCCGCGGTACGCGCGGTCGCTGCGGTGACCCCCGGTGTTGACGTCCTCGGAGCGGCCACGGCATTGAGTTTCGGCTTCAGGCAGGGGCTAGATCCAACGCTTGCGCAGTTGCGTGCGGTGCTGCCCGGCATCGACATCGTGCGCTTCGACGCCTTTAGCGAGATCAACAGCATCGTCGCAAACCCGGCCAAGTTCGGCTTGAATGACGTCAGCACGGCCTGCATCAAGCCCAGCGTGCCGCCGTTCCAGTGCCAGCAGCCCGACCGCCATCTCTTCTGGGACGGCATCCATCCCACGCGCGCCGGGCACGCCATCACCGCCGTGCTCGTTGGCAAGACGCTGCTGGTCGGACTGCTTGCCGACGACTAGCGTATTGGAAGCCTCGCTTTCTCGGAACGTCCGGCGCCTCGGGCGGCTCGACCTGCCGGGAGCCGGGCAGGTGCGCGTCGAGGGCAATTACGCCTACGTCGGCCACATCCCGAACCGCGCGCAGCTCGGCACCTCGATCCTGGACGTGTCCGACCCGCGCAAGCCGCGCGTGGTCTCGCAGATCCATCTCGAGGATCCGCGTTCGCACAGCCACAAGGCGCGCGTGGTCGGCGATCTCATGTTCGTGAACAGCGAGCAAAACGGCCCCAACCGCCAGCAGGCCGATCTGCAGGCGCATGCCGAGGCCTACGACGGCGGCGGCTTCAAAATTTATGACGTAACAAGGAAAGACGCTCCCCGGCTGGTTGCTTTTCAGAAAACCGGTGGCCGCGGCGTGCACCGCTTCGATGTGGACGCGCGCTACGCCTACATCTCCACGGAGATGGCGGGCTACGTCGGCAACATCCTCGTCATCTACGACCTGCGCGACCCGGCGCGGCCGGAGGAAGTGTCGCGCTGGTGGCTGCCGGGCCAGTACGTTGCCGGAGGCGAGAAGCCGCATTGGCCGGGGCGGCGCAACCGGCTGCACCACGCGCTGCGCTTCGGCGAGCGCCTGTGGGCCGGCTGTTGGCACGCCGGCCTGCGCGTCATCGACATTTCCGACATCCGCGCGCCTCGGACCGTGGGCGAATACAACTACCACCCGCCGTTTCCAGAGCCGTCGCACACCTTCATGCCGGTGCCTTTCGAGCGCGGCGGGCGCTCGATCGCGGTGGCGATCGACGAGGAGGACCACGCGCACAGCGCCGCCGAGATGGAGCGCCGGCGCGGCCGGCCGCATGCCTGCCTCTGGGTCCTGGACGTGACCGACATCGCAAACATGCGGCCGCTGGCTCTGTACGAGCTGAGCGAGCTCGACTCGCCCTGGAGCCGGGCGGCGCCGGGCCGGTTCGGCGCGCACCAGTTCCAAGAGCACATGAGCGATACGCTGGTGTACTGCACCTGGTTCTCGGGCGGCCTGCGCATCGTCGACGTCGCCGACCCGCTCGCGCCGCGCGAAGTCGGCCACTTCATCCCGGAGCCGGCGCCGGGCCAGGCCGCGCCGCAAACCAACGACGTCGATGTCGACGCGAGGGGACTGGTCTACATCGTCGACCGGGTGAGCGGCTTCGACGTGCTGCAGTTTTCCCCCTAGCTATTCGCGCGCGGAGCTATTCGATGCCCGCCGCGACGAACACCTTCTTCGCCGCGGGCGTCCCGAGGTAGCGGACGAACTCCTGCGCGGCGGCGCCAGAGGGCGCGCCCGTCATGATGCCGGCGGCATAGCTGGTGTAGTTCTGCACCTCGGCGGGCAGCGGACCGACCAGCCGCAGCCCGCGGTCGCGATGCAGCAGGATCTCCGTGATCGGCGCGAAGCCGATTTCGCGCCCTTTGCCTTTGAGGACATGGTCCATGACCGCGGCCGCATCGTCGTAGCGCGCGGTTTTCCTCTCGACCTGATCGTAGACGCCCATCTTCTTCAGCAGGCTCTCCAGGTAGATCCCGGTCGAGGCGCGGTTGAAGACCAGCGATTCGGCATCGAGCACCGATTTCTTGAGCGCTTCGGCGCTGGAGATGTCGGGTGCCGGCGCGCCAGGTCTCACGGCGACGCCCATTCCGACCCGGCCGACATTGGCGCGGTCCTGGCCGAGCTTGCCGGCCTTGGAGAATTCATCGATGACGGCGGGCGGCGCAACGACCACATCGTGGACCTCGCCGTCCGCGATCCGCTTGCGGATCTGCGGCGCGGTGCTGAAGGTGAGCTTCACCGAGTGGCCGTTCGTTTTCTGAAACTCTGCCGCGGCTGCCTTCATTCCGGGCTCGAGCGCGCCGGCGCTCAGAACCTTGACCTCGGCCGCGCCAGCGGCATTGAAAACAACCGTGGCGAGTATTGCCGCTGCAAGTTGATTCGTCTTCATGAACATCGTCTCCTTGTCATTCGATCCTTGCGCCCGAGTCCCGCACCACCTTGGACCATTTGGGAATCTCGCTGGCGATGTAGTCCGCGAACTCGCGCGGCGTCCCGGCGTGCACCTCGGCACCGAGCGCCGCCAGGCGCTCGCGCAGGTCGGCTTGCGCGAGCGCGCCGACGATGTCGCGGTTCAGCCGCTCGACGAGCGGCGCCGGCGTCGCGGCCGGGACGACTACACCGTGCCAGGTGATCGCCTCGAAGCCGGGTACGCCCGCCTCGGCCACGGTCGGCAGGTCGGGAACACTGGCCGAGCGCCGGGCCGTAGTGACCGCCAGGGCGCGCAGCTTGCCGGCGTGGATGAACGGGATCACCGACGCCGAGGTCGCGAACATGACCTGCACCTGGCCTGCGATGACGTCGGTGAGGGCGGGCTGGGCGCCCTTGTAAGGCACGTGCACCAGGTCGACGCCCGCCATGGTCTTGAAGAGCTCTCCGGCGAGGTGCGCCGCCGCGCCTGCGCCTGAGGACGCGTAGTTGAGCTTGCCCGGGCTTTTCTTGGCAAGAGCGATGAGCTCGGCGACAGAGTGAACCGGCACTTGCGGATTGACGACCAGGATGTTCGGCTGCATCGCCACCAGCGACACCGGGGCGAAATCCTTGACCGGGTTGTAGCCGAGGCTTCGATACAGGCTCTGGTTGGTGGCGAGGATGCTGTTGTTGCCCAGGAGCCAGGTGTAGCCGTCGGGCGCGCTCTTCGCTACCGCCTCGGCCGCCACGTTGCCGCCCGCGCCCGGACGGTTTTCGATCACCACCTGCTGGCTCCAGCGCTCGCCGAGCTTCTGCCCGAGCGCGCGCGCGAGGATGTCGCTCGGGCCCCCCGGTGTGAAACCCACGACGAAGCGGATCGGCTTCTCGGGAAAGCTCTGGGCGAACGAAGGCGTCGCGGCGCACAGTGCCGCCGCCATCATTGCCCGGCGCAGGAACATCGTGATTGTTTCGCCTCCTTGGGATGGCATTTTAGTACCCTAAGGAAATGCCCAGCACCATCGGAATGACGCCCGGCACCGAACTGGCCGGGAAGGTGGCCCTCGTCACCGGCGCGGCGCGCAACATCGGGCGTGCGATCGCGCGCTCGCTCGCCTCGGGCGGCGCCTCGGTGATGGTGAACGCCAACACCTCGCGCAAGGAGGCCGAAGACACGTGCGCCATGATCGAATCGGCCGGGGCCGGCGCCGCCGTGCACATGGCCGACGTCACGGATCCGCGGGCGGTCGCGGCGATGGTCGAGGCGACCGTGGCCCGATTCGGCCGGCTCGACATCCTCGTCAACAACGCGGCGGTGCGCGCCGAGACGCCGTTCGCCGAGCTTCGCTTCGAGGACTGGCGCCGCGTGCTTTCGATCGTGCTCGACGGCGCTTTCCTTTGCACGCAGGCCGCGCTCCCGCACCTGGTCAGGGCCGCTGGAGGGACGATCATCAATATCGGCGGTCTCACGGCTCACAAAGGGGCGGATGGCCGCGCCCACGTCATCACCGCGAAGGCCGGGCTCGCCGGCCTGACGCGCGCGCTGGCGCTCGACCTCGCGCCGCATCACATCACGGTCAACTGCGTGGTTCCCGGAACCATCGAAACGGTGCGCGGCCTCCCCGGCGCACCCGAGCGGCCGCAGCACCGGCGCGCGCTGCCCCCGGTCGGGCGCCGCGGCGAGCCGGAGGAGATCGCCGCCATGGTGCGCACGCTGTGCGGCCCCGACATGCGCTACGTGACCGGCCAGTCGATCCACGTGAACGGCGGCAACCTCATGCCATGAACAGGCAGTCGCTGTCGCCGCTGATGTCGGAGCTGAGCGCCTATATTGCACGCTCGCCGCGCAAGGCGCTCCCGGTCGCGGTGGCCGAGAAGACGAAGCATCACGTCCTCGACACGTTGGCCGCGATGGTGTCCGGGTCGCGCCTGCTGCCTGGCCGCAAGGCGATTTCCTATGTGAAGTCGCTCGGCGGAGCGAAGGAGGCCTGCGTCGTCGGCAGCCGCATCGTCACCAACGCGGTCAACGCGGCGCTGGCGAACGGCATGTGCGCGCACGCAGACGAGACCGACGACTCGCATGCCGCATCGCTCACCCACCCCGGCTGCGGCGTGGTGCCGGCGGCGCTCGCGATGGCCGAGCGCGAGAGGCGCGGCGGCGCCGCCCTGCTGCGCGCGGTCGCGCTCGGCTACGACGTGGGGTGCCGGCTGACGCTCTCGCTCGATCCCTATCGATTTCGCGAGGCGGGACACTCGACGCACAGCTTCGGCCCGACGTTCGGCGCGGCCGCTGCGGCCGCGGCGCTCGCAGGCTTGAAGGCGCCCCAGGTGCGCCACGCCCTGTCGTACGCCGCGCAGCAGGCTTCCGGCATCTCCTGCTGGATGCGCGACCCGGAGCACATCGAGAAGGCGTTCGATTTCGGCGGCATGCCTGCGCGCAACGGCGTCACCGCCGCCGCGATGGCGGCGCACGGCCTCTCGGGCGTCGAGGACGTGTTCTCCGGCGAGCGCAGCTTCTTCGTCGCCTACCCCGGCGAGGCGCAGGCGCTCATCCGCGGCCTCGGCGAAACTTTCGAGATCCTGAACGCAAGCATCAAGCGCTGGTCGGTCGGCTCGCCGATCCAGGCACCGCTGGACTCGCTCATTGAATTAATCAAGGAGAACAGGTTTGTGGCGGGGGATGTGAAAAGCATGGTGGTCCGCGTGGCGCACCAAGGCGCGAATACGGTGGACAATCGCGACATGCCCGATATATGCATGCAGCACATGTGCGCGGTGATGCTGCTCGACGGCACCGTCAGCTTCAAGTCCTCGCACGACGAGAAGCGCATGCGCGATCGGCGCGTCGGCGCGCTCCGGGAGAAGGTGCAGCTTCTGGGCGACGACGCGATGTCGGCCGCCATGCCGAGCCGCCAGGGCATCGTCGAGCTCGAGCTCGCCGACGGCCGGCGCCTGCGGCACCACACGCGCGCCGTGCGCGGCACCCCCGACAATCCCATGACGCGCGCCGAGGTCGACGCGAAAAGCTACGATCTTCTCGCACCGGCGATCGGCCGCGGCAGGGCTCGCAAGCTGTGCGACGCGGTGTGGAACCTGGACCAGATCGATGACGTGCGGAGCCTCCGCCCGTTGCTTCGCGTTTAGAGAGGAGATTCGATGAACCGCATCGTGCATCTCGCGCTGAAGGTCGACGACCTCGAGCGCACCACCGAGTTCTACCAGAAGGTGTTCGGCTTCAAGGAAATGAACACCGAGAAAGTGCGCGACCACACCTCGCGCCACCTCTCCGACGGCGTGCTCGACGTCGCGCTCATCGAGTACGATGCCGACACCGAATCGGCGGAATCCAAGGCCGCCGGCGAGGGGCCCTGCATCCACCACTTCGCCGTCGAGGTGGACAACGTCGACGCCGCGACGAAGCAGGTCACGTCCTACGGCTGCGAGATCATCAGCGATCCCGGCGTCATTCCGGTGAAGTTCCGCGCGCCGGGCGGGACCGTCTGCGAGCTCGTGCCGAAAGGCAGATACAAGAAACCTGCTTCGAAAAAACCTGCGGCGAAGAAACCTGCCGCGCAGAAGAAGGCGAAGAAGAAAGCCAAGTCGAAGCGATGAGGGCCCGCAACACCGACCTCTGGTCGGGGCTTGCGCTCGCCGTCCTCGCGGCCTACATCATCGTCCAGGCCTCGGGCTGGGATTTCTCGGGGCCCGATGGTCCCGGCGCGGGATTCTTCCCCCTCGGGTACGGCATCGCGATGCTGGTGCTCTCGGCTGCCCTCGTCGCCTCGAGCCTGCTGCGCGCGCAACCCGAGGCCGTGGATTGGCGCGGCGCCGGCCGGGCGGCCGCGGTGTCGGCTGCGCTCGCAGTCGCGGTCGCGCTGTTCAAGCTCGTGGGGTTCGCGCTCGGCTTCGCCGCGCTCGTCTTCTTCATCGTGTCGGTGATGTATCGGCGCCCGTGGCCGCTCGCCGCCGCCGTTGCGGTCGGCCTGGCCGGGGGGTTCTATCTGGTTTTCCCGCTGCTTCTCGGCGTGAACCTTCCGTAGCGCATGGACGTTCTCTCCGGGCTGATGCAGGGGTTCGCGGTCGCCCTCCAGCCGGCGAACCTGCTCTGGTGCTTCGTCGGCGTGGTGCTCGGCACGGTCGTGGGCGTCATGCCGGGGCTCGGCCCGCCCGCCACCATCGCGATGCTCCTGCCGCTCACGTTCCTGATGAATCCCGCCGGCGCGATGATCATGCTTGCGGGCATCTACTACGGCGCCAAGTACGGCGGCTCGACCACCTCGATCCTGCTGAACGTCCCCGGCGAATCCGCCTCGGTCGTCACCTGCCTCGATGGGTATGCGATGGCCCGCAAGGGCCGCGCCGGTGCGGCGCTCGGCATTGCGGCGATCGCATCGTTCGTCGCCGGCACGGTCGGCGTGGTCGGCCTGATGCTCGTCGCGCCGCCGCTCGCCAAGGTGGCGCTCGCGTTCAGCGCGCCGGAGTATTTTTCGCTCATGGCGCTCGGCCTGGCGATGGTGGTGCTGCTCGCGGGGCGCTCGATGCTGAAGGCGCTGCTTGCCATGCTGGTCGGGCTCTGGATTTCCGGCATCGGCACCGACCCCTTCAGCACCACTTCGCGCTTTACCTTCGGGCGCCTGGAGCTCCTCTCGGGCATCGATTTCGTGGTGGTCGCCATCGGCGTGTTCGCGCTCGGCGAGGTGCTGGCGTGCATGGAAGGCCGCGCCGAAGCCGGTGCGCTGCCCGTGCCGAAAGGCCTGCGCAACCTGCTGCCGACGCTCCAGGACCTGAAGGACTGCCGCTTCGCGTTCTTGAACGGCTCGGTGCTCGGGTTCCTGATCGGCGTTCTCCCGGGCGCGGGGTCCACCATCGCTTCGTTCATCTCCTACGGCGTGGAGAAGGCGGTGTCGCGGCACCCGCACGAATTCGGCAAGGGCGCGGTCGAGGGCGTTGCCGCCCCCGAGGGCGCGAACAACTCGGAGACCGGCGGGGCGCTCGTGCCGCTGCTCACGCTCGGCATTCCGGGCTCGGGTACCACGGCGGTGCTGCTCGCGGCGCTCGTGCTGTGGGGCTTCAAGCCCGGGCCGCTCTTCATCTCGGAGAATCCCGCGCTGTTCTGGGGCCTGGTGGCGAGCATGTACATCGGCAATGTGATGCTGCTCGTGCTCAACCTGCCGCTGGTGCCGGTCTTCGCGCAGGTGCTGCGCACGCCGGACTACGTGCTCTACCCGCTGATCATCGGCATCTCGATCGTCGGCGTCTACAGCGTTTCGGGAAGCCTGTTCGACGTCTCGCTGGTGGTCGCGTTCGGCGTGCTCGGCTACCTCATGCGCAGGCTCGATTATCCGGCGGCGCCGCTCATCCTGGGCCTCGTCCTGGGCGGCGGGATGGAGCGCGCGCTGCGCCAGTCGCTCATGATGTCGCAGGGCGATCTCGCGATCCTCGCCACTCGGCCGATTTGCGCCGCGATGCTCGCGCTCACCGTGCTGATCCTGCTGGTTCCGCTGTTCAACAAGCTCAACGCCTGGCGCTTGCAGGCGCTCGAGTAACCAAAGGAGGAAGTGCTCGATGAAAATGCGAATCGTATTTGCCGGCGCCGCTGCGCTCGCCGCGCTCGGCGGCCTGCATTCGCCCGCGCAGGGGCAAGGCTTCAAGCCGACGCGTCCGGTGGAAGCGGTGGTGCACACCGGTCCGGGCGGCGGCAGCGACGTGCTGGCGCGCGCGGTGGCGCTCATGATGGAGAAGGAGAAGCTGCTGCCGGTGCGCATGCAGGTCGTGAACAAGCCCGGCGGCGGCGGCGCGGTGGCCGCAGCCCATCTCGCGGAGAAGAAGGGCGACCAGAACACGATCGGCTTCTTCACCGGCGTGTGGCTCACGGGGCCGCTCACCAGCGCCGAAGCCAAGGTCACCCTGAGGGACCTGACTCCGATCGCGCGCCTCGTGCTCGAGCCCGCGGTGATCGCGGTCAAAGCCGACGCGCCCTACAAGAGCCTGCAGGACTTCGTCTCGGCGGCGAAGAAGAGCCCCGGACAGCTCAAGCAGTCGGGCGGCTCGGTCACGAGCCGCGACAACATCGTGCGGCAGCTCCTGCAGAAGAGCACCGGCGCGCAGTGGGCGTACATCTCGTTCCCCGGCGGCGGCGAGCGCATCGCCGCGCTGCTCGGCGGCCACGTCAACATGATGGTCATCGAGCCGGCCGAGGCGGGCGAGCACATCCGCGCGGGCAGCATGCGCGTGCTGGCGCAGGTGACCGACAAGCGCCTTCCCGGCTTCCCGAACGTCCCGACGCTGAAGGAGGCCGGCTTCGACATCCCCGCGGTGCCGCAGGTGCGCGGCGTGGTGGCGCCGCCCGGGATCCCGAAGGAGAACGTCGCCTACTGGGAAGACGTGTTCCAGAAGCTTGCCAAGACCGCCTCGTGGCAGAAATTCCTGGCCGACAACCAGTTCGAGGACGGCTATCAGAACGCGGCCGACCTCGCCAAGTTCTACGATGAATTCACCGGGCGAATGCGCGGCATCCTGCAGGAGGCCGGCGTAAAGCTCGTGCGCTGACGCTTACTGCTGCTGGACGCCGGCGCACTTAAGCACCGCATCCCAGCGCGCGATCTCGGCCCGGATGAGCGCGGCGAACGCCTCGGGCGTTCCCGGCGCCGGTAGCGCGCCTTCGCTGTCCAGGCGCGAGCGCAGCTCGGGCGTCTGCATCGCTCGGCCGATCTCGGCGTTGAGCCTCGCGACGATCGCCTGCGGCGTGCCCGCCGGCGCGACTACGCCGTACCAGCCGGAGGCGTCGAACCCGCGCACGCCCGCTTCGTCGAGGGTCGGGATCTGAGGCAGGGCTTCCAGGCGCTTGAGGCTCGTGACGGCGAGCGCGCGCAGCCTTCCGGCATTCACGTGCGCCATGACCGCCGGCGCGCCGTTCAGGCCCATCGAGAGCTGCCCCGAGACGAGGTCGGTGAGCATCGGGCCGACGCCTTTGTAGGGCACGTGCAGGATGTCGGTCCCGGTGACGAGCTTGAAGTACTCCGTGGTCAGGTGGGAGGTGCTGCCGTTGCCGGCGGAGCCGTAGGCGAGCTTGCCCGGATGGGCCTTGGCGTAAGCGACGAGCTCGGCCGCGCTTGCCACCGGCAGCGACGGGTTTACGACCAGCACGCTCGGCACGATCGCCATGAGCGAGACCGGCGCGAAGCTCTTGACCGGGTCGTATGGAAGGTTCTTGTAGATCGCCGGATTCACCGCGAGCGTGCCGAGATGCCCCATCATGAGCGTGTAGCCGTCGGGCGCCGCGCGCGCTACGGCCTCGGCGCCGATCGAGCCGCCGGCGCCGGGACGGTTGTCGATCACCACCGGCTGGGCCAGCCCTTGGGCGAGCTTTTCGCCGAGCGCGCGGGCGAGGATGTCGGTGGAGCCCCCGGGCGGGAACGGCACGATCAGCCGGATTGGACGCGCGGGATAACCCGCGGGCCCCGGAGCAGGGCTCGGGTCCGGCGAAGCGGCTTGCGCCGCGCCGAGGAGAAGCGCCGCCATGACGCCGATGAATTTCAACATCGCCCAATTCTAGTACCCTGTCGTTCATGGCACGCCTTCTCGCGCTTTTCGCCGTTTCGCTTGTCTTCTTTTCATTCGCAACTGCAGCCGAGCCGCAGCCGCTGCGCGTGAACGCGTTCCCGAACGCGAAGGCGCTGCCGTTGCACGCCGGGGTCGCCAAAGGCATCTTCGCCCGCCACGACCTCGCGATCGAGCTCTCCTTTACCGAGAACTCGACTCGGCAGAGAGAGGGCCTCGCCGCGGGGAACATCGACATCGCGCTCGCCGCGGTCGACAACGCGGTCGCGATGGTCGAGGTGGCGAGGCAGGACGTCGTCATCGTGACCGGCGGCGACAGCGGCATGAACGAGTTCTTCGTGCAGCCCTACGTGCGCTCCTTCGCGGACCTGCGCGGCCGGATCCTGGTCGTGGATGCGCCCGACACGGCCTATGCGCTGCTTGCGAAGAAGATCCTCCTCAAGCACGGCCTCGCCGGCGGGGACTACGTGGTGAAGCCGGTCGGCCGCGGCGAGCTGCGCCTGAAGGCGATGGCGGGCGACAAGGAGAACGCTGCCGCGATCCTCAACCTCCCGTTCACGATCCAGGCCGAGCAGCTCGGCCTGAAAAGCCTGGGCAGCACGGTCGACATGCTCGGCCCCTACCAGGCGAACGGCGCCTTCGTGCAGCGCGCCTGGGCGAACGCGAATGCGCCGCTCCTCGAGCGCTTCATCGCCGCGTACGTGGAATCGCTGCGCTGGTCGTTGCAGCCAGGGAACCGCGACGAATCGGTCGCCCTGCTGATGGAGAAGCTCAAGCTCTCCCGCGACATCGCCGAGCGCACCTGGCGCCTGCTCGCCGACCCGGCGCGCGGCTTCACCCCCGACGCGCGCTTCGACCGCAAGGGCTTCGACAACATGCTGGCGCTGCGCGCAGAGATGGAGGGTGGCGGTGCGCCGGCGGCCCCGGAGAAGTACTTCGACCTTTCGTACTACGAGCGCGCGCTCGCCCGGCTCTCGAAATAGGCGGTAAAGCGCAGGATTTCCTCGAGCGTGTTGCGGCCGTTCTGCCGCTCGGGCAGAAGGTCCCACAGCGTCGCCTCGGGCATCAGCTCCTTCAACGCCACGGACGCCGAATAGGCGTGCGACCAATCGTTGCCCGGAAGAACGAGCGCCGGCGTCCCGATCTTCGTCAGCTCGGCGCCGCTCGCGCCCGAGGGCATGGTGTCGTTGAAGAGGGCGTCGCGGCTCCGCTCTGCCACATCCAAATACGTCTTCAAATCCTGCTTGACAAAGTCAGAGGCGAAATCGGCATAGACAGCGGCGGGCGAGCCCCAAGGGCCGATCTCGGGATCGAGCCAGAAGTTCTCTCCCTCCCGCGCGCGTGCGACCACGGCTTGGAGACCGTTGGCACGCACGAAGTCGAGGTGGCGCCGGAAGAACGTGTGGCCCTTCATCATCCAGCGATAGCCGCCGACCGGCCAGTGCAGGAGCAGGCTCCTGCACGCCGTGGGGTGGCGCACCGCGAACGCGAGCGCGAGCGCCGCGCCCATGCAGCTTCCGAGCACGTGGGCCTCGGATGCGCCGGCGAGATCCAGCAGCCCCTTCGCCTCCCGCACGTACAGGCCCCAGGTCAGCGGCTCGACGCGCCCGCCGGAGAGGCCGGACTCGCGCCGGTCGTAGGCGATGCAGGTGAAATGGCGCGAGAGGGCAGCGAGGCCGTCCATCTCCTTCCATTCGCGCTTGCCGCCTTGCGCCGTCCAGCGCGAGATCACCGAACGGAAACCGCCCGGCGCGAACATGAGGAGGTGCGGCCCCGATCCCTGGATCACATAATGAATCCGGATACCGTTGATCGTGGCGAAGGCCATGGGGTCGAGGCTAATCTTACAGGCCATGAGCCTCGTTCACATTCCACCTTCGCCTCGCCTCGCCGTGGAGCATGCCGGCGCTGGTCCGTTGGTCGTCTTTCTGCACGGCATCGGCGGCAACCGGCGCAACTTTCAGCGCCAGCTGGAAGCGGTTGCGGCCGGCGGGTTCCACGCCGCCGCTTGGGATGCGCGCGGCTATGGCGACAGTGAAGATTACGAAGGCGAGCTCGACTTCGCCGAGTTCAGCCGTGACCTGATTCGGGTTCTGGACTACTTCAGCGCCGAGGCGGCGCACGTGGTCGGCGTGTCCATGGGCGGCCTGATCGCGCAGGACTTTTGCCGGCGGCACCCGAGGCGCGTCCGTTCGCTGGTTCTGGCCGGGACGCGCAACGGCTACGCGCGCACCAACGCAGCGGAGTTTCTCAAGCGCCGGGAGGCGCCGCTGCTCGCCGGCCTCGCGCCGCGCGACATCGCGGCCGATCTCGCACCCACGCTTGCGAGCCGCTCGGCGCCGGAGGTCGTGCTCGCGCAACTGCGCGAGAGCATCGCGGCGCTCCACAAGGAGTCCTATCTCAAGGCGCTGCGCACCACCACGCGCATCGGCGAGCTGCCGGGCTACAGCGAGCGAAGTTGCTACGTCGACCTGAAGGCCGTTGCAGTCCCCACGCTCGTCGTCTGCGGCACCGAGGACGGCGTGACGCCCCCGGAGCTTTCACGCGAGCTGGCCGCGGGAATTCCAGGCGCGAAGCTGCAGATGATCGAATCCGCCGGACACCTTTGCAATATCGAGCAGCCGGAGGCGTTCAACGCTGCGCTGGTTCCGTTCCTCCAGTCGGCGCGGTGACCGGGAGCTATTTCCTGCACGTCCATGGCGCGGCGACGGCGCGCGCCGTGGTCGCGGCCGCCGTCGAGCGGGCGTTGCAGCAAGCGACGACGGTTGGCGTGCTGCACACGCCGATCGAGCTTCCCGGCACGGATCCGCTGCCGGTCGAGCAGGACGCGCGCCTGCTCCTTTGCCAGCTCAGCCAGCCGGACGATGCGGCGCGGCTCGACGCGGTGGCCAGGGCCGTACCGGGCGTGCTTCACGTCGGCCACCAGGCGATGTCCTGCGAGCGCATCACGCCTGGCGCGCCGGACGAACCCGACGCGGCACCGCAAGCGGTCTCGTGGTTCGTGCAATACAACGGGCCGGCGAAAGAGCCTGCCGTGTTTCACGCCTATTACCGCGAGCACCACGTTCCCATCGTGCACCGGATGCCCGGCATCCGTTCGTTGAACTGGTACGTCCCGTGCGCGTGGACGCCGCGCGCCGGAGTGCACGCCGTGAGCTATCTGCAGCTGGTGCAAGCGGTGTTCGACGACGTCGAGGGACTCCTTGCGATGCGCCGTTCCGCCCAGCGGAAGGAAGGATTGAGGGACTTCGCGAACTACCCGGCGTTCGAAGGCCCGGTCACGCACCAGGCGATGTTGAGCCGCAGGATTTCCAGGCACTGAGGAGGACCACGAAGATGCGAATTGCTCTGGCGCTGATGCTGGCGATGGCGCTCCACGGACTCCAGGCGCAAGACTATCCGGTCAAGCCGGTTCGCATCGTAGTTCCCTACGGCGCGGGCAGCAACGGCGAGAACGGCTTGCGCCTGATTGCCCCAGAGATGGAAGCTCGCCTCGGGCAGCGCATCCTGATCGAGCAGCGCCCGGGGGGCGGCGGCAACGTTGGCGCAGCCGCGGTCGCGGGCTCCGCGGCCGACGGCTACACGCTCCTCCTCGGCGCGACCAACAATTTCACCATCAACCAGCACTTGTACAAGGGCATCGGCTTCGATCCGGTCACCGCCTTCGAGCCGATCACGATGATTTTCGACATTCCGTTCCTGATGTACTCCAGCACCGCGGTCCCGGCGCGCACGCTTGGAGAGCTCGTCGCCTACGCCAGGGCCAACCCCGACAAGCTGAACTACGCGTCTTCGGGCGCCGGCACGCCGCCGCATCTCGCCGGCGAGATGCTGAGCCAGCTCGCCGGCATCCGCATGACCCACGTGCCGTACAAGAGCAACGCGCAGTCCGTGGCCGCCCTGCTCGCGGGCGAAGTGCATCTCTTCGTCGGCCTCATCTCCGGAGCCCAGGCGCAGGTCGACGCAGGCAAGCTGCGCATCCTGGCCACCGCGGTACCACAGCGGACGAGCCGGCATCCCGACGTGCCTTCTGCGCGGGAGGCCGGCTTGGCCACCATGAACATCAGCACCTGGTGGGCGCTCGCGGCGCCGCGGAGCACGCCGAAGAGCGTGGTCGACAAGCTCTACGCTACGGTGCAATCCTCGCTGCGCGAGTCGAGCGTGAGGCAGCGCTACGAGCAGCTCGGCATGGTGCCGGTGGGCAGTGCGCCGCATGAGCTCGCGTCCCAAATCAGGAGCGAAGCGGCGGCGTGGCGCGAATTCATCCACGCGCGGAACATCGGCATCGACTAGTGGGATCGGCGAAGCGTTTCAGGTGGCGTCGTTTTTCCCTGGAGGCTGGCGGCAAGGCACACCGCGCCGAAGAGCGCGTAACCGAGCGCGACCTGCGGCGACACTGCCCATCCGAGCTGCGAGCCGTGGATGAAGCCGAAGAACGCGAGCACCGCGCCGGCGAATGCCCACAGGCCCGCTTCCTTGAGCCTGCGGTCGATGATGAACGCGGCGAGCGCGCCGAGCACCAGCCCTGCGAGGACCGCGCCGCCGCCGAGGAGCTCCATGCCGTGATACACGAGCCCGGAGCCGGCCAGCTTGCCCGCGCCGACCTGGGCGGCCGAGGTGCCGGCCGCATTGAGCGCGCTGTCCACCTGGAGCTGGCCCCACGCGGCGACGTTCGGAATGATCGCCAGCACCACCGCGGGCGCATGGCTTTGCGGTGAGGCCTGGAAGGCCTGGGCACCGATGACGAGGCCGATGTAGAGCAGGATCGGCAGGATCGCTACGAGCGGCACGACCGCGAGCAGGAGCGCCGTGAGGCCGAGAAAGCACACCAGCCCGATCACCACGCCGGTCGCGAGCGAGTAGCCGATGCGGCCGCCGACCGCCTTCCAGCCCGGATGGCCGATGTACACGGCCGGCGGGAACGGGCTGCCGAGCATCGCGCCGGCGATGGCGCCGATGCCGTCCGCGGCGAGGATCTTGCGCAGGTCGTAGGAATCGCCCGCGGCCGACGCACTCTCCACATTGTTCATCGCCTCGGTGAAGTTGTAGATGCCCAGTGGAATCGCGGTGACGAGGAGCGGCGCCACGTCGGCGAGGCCGCGCCAGACTTCGGTGCCGATGAACGGCAGGTGCAGCCCGAACTGGGCGAAGGAAGCCCGCACCTGCTCGGCCTTCACCACGTCGCTCCAGCCCGCGAAGTACGCAATCCAGCCGACCACGACGCCGACGATGACCGCGGCGAGGCCGCCGGGAAGCCCGAAGGGCAGGCGGGTGTTCGCGGTCCAGCTGATGAGCACGATGGCGAGCGAGATGAAGGCGATCCAGGGCACTTCCCACATCTGGAACCCGGGCCGCAGCGAGATGAACGCGATCGAGATGCCGGCGAGCGTGCCGAGCATCGCCGCGCGCGGCGTGTGCGCCCGCACCCACGGGCCGAAGAAGATCCCGGCGAGCACGATGACGCCGATGATGAAGGCCCAGGCAAGGCCGGCCTGCCAGGCGAGCAGCGGGTCCTTCGTCTTGAGGTAGACCGGCAGCATGATCACGAACACCACGATGAACATGTGCGGCACGCTCGGGCCGTAGGGCATCGCGGTGACGTCGGTACGCCCCTCCTTTTGCGCGAGCTTGTAGGCGAGGTACGCGTAGTAGAGGTTCCCGATCGGCAGCGCGATGCCGAGCGCCGGCAGGATGCGGCCGAAGACCGTGTCCGCCGGCAGGTTGACCACGCCCAGGCACAGGCCCGTAAGCACGATCACGTTGAGTACGACGTTGGTGAACAACCCGAAAAAGCCGTTCCAGTCGCCCGCGACCCACCACCGGACCTGGCCTGCCGTCGCTCCCCTTGCGGCCGTTGCGTTGGTCATGTTCTCCCTTTCAGCGCTTCTGTGAATTTGTTCGAGTCGCTGACCCAACCGAAAATGCCCCCCTGGGCTTTGATCATGGCGAGCGCCGCGGCCTGGAACTCGGGGAAATACGAGCCGACGCAATCCTCGAGCACCAGGCAGTCGTAGCCGCGGTCGTTCGCCTCGCGCACGGTGGTGTTCACGCACACCTCGGTCGTGACGCCGCATACCACCAGCTGGCGGATGCCGCGGTTGTGCAGCATCGAGTCGAGATGGGTCGCGTAGAAGGCGCCCTTGCCGGGCTTGTCGACCACCGGCTCGCCCGGCGCCGGCCTGAGCTCGTCGATGATGTCGTGGCCGTATTCGCCCCGCACCAGGATGCGCCCCATCGGTCCGGGGTCGCCGATGCCGTTCTTCAGCCTGCCGCGCAGCTTCTTGCTCGCGGGCAGGTCCGAAAGGTCCGGGCGGTGCCCCTCGCGCGTGTGGATGACGAGCATCTCGCGGTGGCGCGCGGCGTCGAGCACCTTGCGGGTGGGGGCGATCGCCTTGCGCAGCAGCGAGACGTCGTTGCCGAGCGCCTCGCCGAAGCCGCCCGGGTCGACGAAGTCGCGCTGCATGTCGATGATGACCAGTGCGGTGCTTGTCGGCTCGAACTCGAACTCGTAGGGTTGCGCGTCCACCTTGGTCATTGCCGTATAGTAGGTCAGGACTGAACAGAGGAGAGAAAGGATGCCCGCAAAAGCGAAGTACCTCTTCATCGCGAGCATGGACGTCGACCCGGCCAAGGACGCGCTGTTCAACGAGGTCTACGACACCGAGCACGTCCCGGCCCTTCTGAAGGTGCCCGGCGTGCTGTCGGTACGGCGCGCAGTGAGCGAGCCGCTCACCATGTTCCTCGGCGGCGAGAAGAAGACCATCGTCGCGGAAGGCGAGCCGCGCTACAGCGCGTACTACGAGCTCGAGCGCGCCGAGGTCCTGACGAGCGAGGCCTGGGCGAAGGCGGTCGAGGCGGGCCGTTGGCCGTCGCAAGTGCGGCCCTTTACCCGCAACCGCCGCCACGTGCTGCGGAAGCTGCTTAAATAGCGCGCATGATCGTAAGACAAGTCTGGACCGGCAACGCCTACCGCAATTTCAACTACCTCATCGCCTGTGCCGAGACCGGTGAGGCGCTCGCGATCGATCCGCTCGACCACGAAAAGTGCTTCGCGGCGGCGAAGCGCGAGGGCTGGGAGATCACCCAGATCCTGAACACCCACGAGCACCGGGATCATACCGGCGGCAACGTGCCGCTCGCGCAGAAGACGGGCGCCAAGGTCATCGCGCACAAGAACGCAAAGGACAGGATTCCCGAAATGGCGCGCGGCTTGAGCGCCGGCGACGTGATCAAGGTGGGCAGGACGGTCGAGCTCGAAGCCCTCGACACGCCCGGCCACACCATGAGCCACGTGTGCGTTCTCTCTCATAGCGATCAACCGGCGCTCTTCTCGGGCGACACTTTGTTCAACGCGGGGGCCGGCAACTGCCACAACGGGGGTCATCCGGAGGAGCTCTACAACACGTTCTCCCGGCAATTGGCAAAGCTTGCGGATGAAACCCTGATCTATCCGGGGCACGACTACATCGAGAACAACCTGCGCTTCACGCTGAGCCGCGAGCCCGACAACCGCCGCGCGCAGGAGATGCTCGAGAAGCTGAAAGGCCAGGATCCGAGCCGCGCCTACGTGTCCACGCTGGCGGTCGAGCGCGAGATCAACACCTTCTTCCGCCTGACCAGCCCGAGCGTGATCGCGAAGCTGCGCGAGGCGTTCCCGGACCTTCCGGAACAGCCCGACCCGCGCACGGTTTTTCTCAAGCTTCGGGAATTGCGAAATAAATGGTGAAAAATGGTGACGGTCACCATTTTTCTGTTCTCGGCTTCTATCTTCGACCCACCAGAGAAAGAAACTCCTCACGCGTCGCGAGGTGGTCGCGGAACACGCCGAGCACCGACGAGGTGAGCATGGTGGAGTTCTGCTTCTCCACGCCGCGCATCATCATGCACAGGTGGCGCGCCTCGATCATCACGCCCACGCCCTTCGCGTTGACCGACTCCATGATGACCTGCGAGATCTGGTCGGTGAGACGCTCCTGGAGCTGCAGCCGGCGCGCGAAGACGTCCACCAGTCGCGCGAGCTTGCTCACGCCGAACACCTTGCCGCTCGGAATGTAGCCGATGTGGCAGCGGCCGAAGAAGGGCAGCATGTGGTGCTCGCAAAGGCTGTAGAGCTCGATGTCCTTCACGATCACCATTCCGCTCGTGGTCTGGGTGAAGAGCGCCTGGTTGATCACCGTCCCCGGGTCGGTGCGATACCCGTGCGTGAGGAAGGCGAGCGCCTTGGCGACGCGCAGCGGCGTCTTCTGCAGGCCTTCGCGGTCGGGGTCTTCGCCCAGCTCCACCAGGAGCTGCCGCACCAGCGATTCGATTTTCTGCGCGTTCGGTTCCATGGCACTATTTTGGCAGGAGGATAAAACGTGAATACCACCAAGAAGCAGTTTTTTGGCCTTCTCTTCGCGGCTGCCGCCTTGGGCGCGTGGGCGCAGGACTATCCCAACCGACCCGTCCGCATCCTGGTTCCCAACGCGCCGGGAAGCTCGGTCGACACGATGACCCGGATCCTCAGCAACCGCCTCGGCGAAGCACTGGGCGGGGCGAGCGTCGTGGTCGAGAACCGCGACGGCGCCGGCGGCCTGATCGGCATGGACGTCGGCAGGAAGGCCGCCCCCGACGGCTACATGCTGATCACCGTTTCCAACGGCTCGGGCGTGATCGCGCCGCTCCTCAAGAAGGTCCGGCCCTACGACACGGCGCAGGACTTCGAGCTGATCGGCACCTTCGCGATCACGCCCAACGTGCTGGTCGTGAATCCGCAGCTTCCGGTGAGCAGCGTAAAGGAGCTCATCGACTACGCGCGCGCCCACCGCGATTCCATCAACATGGCTTCCGCCGGCGTCGGCTCGCAGAGCCACCTCGCCGGGGCGCTCCTCATGGCGATGGGCCACTTTGAGTCGCTGCACGTCCCCCACAAGGGCGGCGGCCCCTCGGTGGCTTCGGTGGCAGGCGGTCAAACTCACTGGACGCTGACGCCCGCGCCGGCCGCCATGTCGCAGGTGAAAGCAGGGCGCTTGCGTGTGATCGCGCACAGCCTGCCGCGGCGCTCGGCCCTTCTCGCCGACATACCGGCCATCGCGGAGACCGTCGCCGGATACGACTTCAACGGCTGGGCCGGCCTGATCGCGCCGAAAGGCACCCCCCGGGCGGTGATCGAGCGGGTACAGGCCGCGCTGGCGAAGACGTTATCCGCCGCCGAGGTGCGCGAGGGCCTTGCCGGCCAGGGCGCCGATCTTTTCCCGGGGAATACGGAGGAGTTCCGCAAATTCCTCGCGCAGGATGTCGCCAATACCGAGCGCGTCATGAAGGCGGCACAACTCCAGCCCGAGTAGGGCCTTTCCCGACAACGGCGATTGACGCTGGCACGGCCATTGCTGCCCTTCTCCTGTCCCGCTCACTTTGTTTGGAGGCGATATGGAGAAGCTGCAGCAATGGCGCCGGAAGCAGGAAGGCAAGCTCGGGTACATCCTTTTATGGGCCCTTGGCGTGCCGATCCCGGTGCTGTTCGCAATCTTCCTGCTGCGCGGCTGCAACTGAGCAGCGAGCGGGCTCCGAAGCGGGTTTAGCGGTGGTTTCCCAATTTACACCGGAGGCGTACAACATGAGCAAGTTCCTTTTCGTTCTGGGTATCGCGCTGGCGGGCCTGACCGCGTGCGGCGGTAATCCGACCGGCAAAGGCGAGACCGTCGGCACGGTCGGCGGCGCGGCCGTCGGCGGCATGGCCGGGTCGGCAGCCACCGGCGGCAGCACCGTCGGCACGGTTGGCGGCGCGGTGCTCGGCGGCGTCATCGGCAACGAGGTCGGCGAGCGCTACGACGAGCGCAATCGCAAGTAAGCAGTCCCCGGCCTGAAAACAAAGGGCGCCCCCGGGCGCCCTTTTATTTGCCCTTGTCGCCGGGCCTGTCGAAGCTCTTGAACGCGACCTGTCCGTTCACAAAGCGCACCGTGATGACCGTGTCGCCGGCGACCCAGCGCGAGGCCGTCCCGGATATCCCGAGGAAGTTCATGCTGTTCGACTCGGTGGGCCGGCCAAGGAGCGAGATCACCTCCTCCTCGCTCATCCCCTCCTGGACCTTGAGAAAATTCTCCTGGTTCACCTTCGAGCACGCCGCCAGGACGAGCGCCGCGAGAAGCATGAGCAAGGTCTTTTTCATCTCCACACTATAATCGCCGCATGGGAACGATGGACGAGCTGGACGTCGCGGCTGCGCGGATCGACCTCGCGGCGGCTTTCCGCCTCGCGGTGCGGCTCGACCTGCACGAAGGCGTCTGCAACCACTTCAGCTACATGTTGCCCGACGGCAAGAGATTTTTCCTCAACCGTTACGGACTTCACTGGAGCGAAGTCAGCGCCTCCAACCTGCTCATGCTCGACGCCGAGGGCAGGGTGCTTCAGGGCGAGGGCGAATTCGAGAAGACCGCCTTCCATATCCATTCGCGCATCCATCTCGCCAACCCCGCCGCGGCCTGCGTGCTTCACACCCACATGCCGTACGCGACCGCCCTCACGCTGATCGAGAACGGCCGCCTCGAGATGGTCGAACAGAACGCGCTGCGCTTTCACGACGACATCGCCTACGACGACACCTACAACGGGCTGGTGGTCGACAACGCCGAGGGCGATCGCCTGGCGCGCGCGCTCGGACGCAAGCGCGTGATGTTCCTCGCCAACCACGGCGTCATCGTGGTCGGCCCTTCGATCGCGGAAGCGTTCGACCTGATGTACTACCTCGAGCGCGCCTGTCGATTGCAGGTGCTCGCAAGGTCGATGGGAGGAAAGCTGCGCGCGGTGCGGCCCGAGGTCGTGCGCACGACCTACCGGCTGCTGCTCGCCGACGCACCGAAGTACGCCGGCGCGCACTTCAGCGCGCTCAAGCGCATTCTCGAGCGCGAGGAGCCGGACTATTCTCGGTGAGCTGGTGCAGGTGCGGCCGGCGACGCCGGACGACATCGGCGAGATCCACGCGATCTACGCCCACCACGTTCTGAAGGGTCTCGCTTCGTTCGAGGAGGAGCCGCCGTCGGCGCCCGAGCTGCGCAGGCGCTACGACGAGGTCACCGGCCGCGGCCTGCCGTACCTGGTCGCCGACTTCGGCGGCACGGTCGCGGGTTACGGCTACTGCGCGCTCTACCGTGCGCGCTCGGCCTACCGCTACAGCCTAGAGGATTCGGTCTATGTGCGCCCAGACGCCCAGGGACGCGGCGTCGGCGAGACGCTCCTCGCCGAGCTCATCCGGCGCTGCGAAGCGCTCGGCTACAGGCAGATGATTGCCGTGATCGGCGACAGCGCGAACGCCGCGTCGATCGGCCTGCACGCGAGCGCCGGGTTCCTGCGCGTGGGCACGCTGCGCTCGGCCGGCTTCAAGTTCGGGCGCTGGGTCGACAGCGTCCTCATGCAGCGCCCGCTAGGCGCGGGGGACGGCGGGCCCCCGGAGTAAGAGGCAAGTATTAGCTGGAATCACGCGCGACGACCACTGCTGTTCCGTAACAGAGCACTTCCGTCAGTCCGGCCATGAGCTCGGTGGCGTCATAGCGCACGGCGATGATTGCGTTCGCCCCGTTCTTCTCCGCGTGCTCGCACATGAGCCTGTAAGTCTCTTCGCGTGCCTGCTCGCACAGGTTGGTGTAGATCGTGATGTTGCCGCCGAAGATGGATTGGATGCCGCCGAAGAAATTTCCGATGATCGATCTCGAGCGGACCGTCAGCCCCCGCACCACTCCGAGGCTCCGAACGATCTTGTAGCCTGGAAGCGAAAGCGCGGTCGTAACCATCGCGTCTAGCATCGAGTCTCCTCGTGAACAGAATCCAAGTCGTCGGGGTTACCTCGAGTTGCGCCTAGTTCGGCGCCCCAGGGAGCCGACGACGCCGATGATCGCGACCGCAATAGCTGCACGATGGCTTGAGTTCGCCATTCCCCCTCCCTGTACATCCAAGCTGTCCCCTCTCATCCTCTCTCCGAAGGGCGGGTTCGCACAAGGCGCTCTAGCGTTCTAAGTGCCGGTAGCGCGCGGTGGCGGCCTTATTCGTGCCCATTCGCAGATCGGGCCGAAAGCGCAGCGCGAGCAGGAGCAGCGCCGCCGCCACCGGCAGCCAGTAGAGATCGATCGGCACCGATCTCGGCCGGGCAAATCGCGGATCGCGCATTGCATCGCTCAGCGACGCCGGCCCGGCGAGGCGTGCGTACTCGAAGCCGACTTCCTTCGCGAGCGCACGTAGATGGCGCTCGCGCAACGCGGACATGTGTTCGCGGCCCGCCCCGCCGTCGTCGCTGGCATCGGTCTGCATGACATCCTCGGCGCGCCAGTAGCCGATGAGCTTGCCCTCGTCGTCCGTCCGCGGAATCGGTTGCGGCGTGTAGCCGCCGACGCCGATTAGCCATCCGCGCACGTCGCCCGGCTTCACATCGTCGAACAGCGGGTGCGCGCCGGTGCCGAGCGGCGGCGCCTCGTGTCCGTCGCTCAGGAAAATCACGTTCGGCGCGCCGCTCGTTTCCTTCGCCGCGCGGATCGCCCAAAGTACGCCCTTCCAAACCTCGCTCGCTTCGCCCCAGCGCATGCGGCCGTCGATCCTGTCGAGCGATGCGAGCAAGTCGCTGTAGTGGGCGCAGACCTCGATCGGCGCGAGCAGGAGCAGGGTGCGGTATTCGGCGAAGGCGCCCCACCCGACTCGGGAGCCGCACGGCAAATCGCGCAGCGCGCGTCGGGTGGCCTCGCGCGCATACGCGAGGCGGCTGGCGGGTGCTTCGCCGAGCTCGTAGTCGGCGACGTTCATGCTCTGCGTGATGTCGAAGACGACGAGGTAGTCGTAGGTCGCGCGCGAGCGATTGAAAGTCGGCATTGCCCAGGCGAGCAGCAGCAACGCGAGCGCCAGCGTGATCGCGCGCGAGTGCTTGTCGAATGCACCCGCGGCGAGCGCGCTCGCCCTCATGGCAGCTCGGTCCTTCCGGGCGCGGTGCTGAACGCGCGTTGCGGCGGTTCCGGCGGCTCGTTCGCCGCCGGCTCTTCGATCTCCGGGGCAAGCTGCAGCGCGCGTTCCAGGTTGTAGCGCGCGTCCCAATCGCTCGGGTCGATCCGCAGCAGATCGCGATAGCTCTGCTTCGCGAGCTCGATGAGCGGCAGCGATCGCGCCGCCTCGTCCGGCCCGCTCTTCATGGCCTCGCGCAGATGCAGGTTGCCCACGTTGTACAGCGCCGCGCGCTCGAGGTCGACGCGGCCGCTCCGGATCAACGCCTTGTAGATCTCCAGCGCAGCTCCGGAGTCGCCCGAGTCGGCGAGCGCCAACGCGCGCGCGAAACGCGCCTCTGCTACGTTCGCATCGATGCTGGCGACGCTCGCGATGGCGTCGTTGATCCGCTGGGCCCGGTGCAAGCGCAAGCCTTGGTATGCCGCAACCAGTCCGAGCCCGACGGTCGCGACAGCGAATGCGACATGGATCGTGCGGCGCTTCACACCAAGCTCCGGAGGAGCACCGACCGATAGGCGAGCAACAGCAGACAAGCGAGCGCCGCCGCCGCCACGAAGTAGCGGCTGTAGTCTTTCCGCGGAATGCGCTCGACGAAATCGAGCGGCAGGTTCTGCTGCTTGCCGACATCGGCGACGGCTTTCGCCAGGTCCTCGGGGAGCTCGGCCTGATAAGCCTGATACGGCGTCGCCAATGTCTGGAAGAAACGGTGCAGCGCGATTTCCGGGACCACCTCGCTGCCGCGATCTTGGGCATCGAGGACCGGACTGTTGAACGATCGGAGGTAGATCCAATAGAGCGCGATGCGATGGCGCAGCATGCCGGCGCGGATGCGACGGCGCGTCGCGTCGTCGAGATGAGCGCCGCCGTCGGAGACGAGCAGGATGATCCGGCTGCCGGAGTACGGGCGTGGCTCGAACTCGCCGATCGCCGCGAGCATCGCCCGACCGACGTCGGTATCGCCCAGGCCGCGGCCGACGCCGCCCGCCTCGATCGCCGCCAGCACCACTTCGTCGTGCTGGGTGAACGAAACGACATTCAATGGGTTGGTGCTGAAGAACATCACCGCGAATCGATCCGCGGGGCGCTGACGGACGAATTGCGCCAGCAGATCGCGCGCGACCTGGGATTTGACCGGCCCGCGGCTCCGCGCTTGGTAGGCCAGGTTGAGCGCATCGATCGTCCGCCAGTCGCTCGGCAGCATCCGCTGGTCCATGCTGCGGCTGCGGTCCATCAGCACGACGATCTCGGCGCCGTACCCGGTCCGCGTCACCTGCGTCTCGGGCCGCCCCGGGCCGGCTAGCGCGATCGCCATGCTTGCGATGGCCATCACCGCCAAGGCGCGCCAGAGGAAGCCGGCGAGCTGACCCAGGCGATCGCGCGGCAACCATGCGAGATGCGAGAAGGTCAACGTGTCGCGTCGCTGGCGCAACAGCGGCAGAACGGCCAGCGGGAGCAGCAGCAGCGCCCAGGGTTGCGCGAGCTCCACCCCGAGGGTCATCGCTCGATCCGCCTTTCGATACGCCGCAACTGCGCGCACAGGGCGCGCGCCGAGAGCCGATCGGCCGGCAAGCCGCCACCGAAAAACAGCTTTCTCGACTGAGCGAAGAACTGCTCGATCTCCGGGCGCAGCGATTGCAGCTGCGGCACGCGTTCGAACAGCGCGGGGAGGGTCGCGGTCTGCACGACACGGCCGGCGGTCTGATCGAAGGCGCGATGCAACGCTCGCCACGCTTCCGGGGCGGTGCCGTCGAGATGCCGCATTTTATGCAGCGCGTGCGCAAACGGCCGCGCCGCCGCGGCGCGCCAATTGCGCCAGGCGAGCCAGCCGAGCCAAGCGGCGACAACCACCAGGAACGCGCTCGACCAGATGGCGATCTGCCGCCGGATCGGTGCGGTGGCGATCGCTGGCGCAGGGCGGTCGGGCCGCAGCTCGACCGAGCCGCCGGACGTGAGCGCGTTCACGCTGATCGGCCATGCGGCGATCCTGAGCGTCGCATCGTCGGGCGCGCCCTGCAGCTCGAAGGCCGGCAGATTCACCGTCGTCAGAGATTGCGGCGCATTGATGACTTGATAGTCGAGGGCGAGCCAGCGATGCCCGTCGGGCAGCGACTCGATCCTGGCCGGGCGGCGTTCCAACCAAACGTTCACGCGCTCCGCCTTCGGCAGCGCGGCAGGCGCGAACCCGCGCCCGCCGATCTCCAGGAGTACGCGCTGCGTCACCACATCGCCGACGACGTAGCCGAACGGGCGCGGTTGCTCGACGACCGCTGTGGATGCCGGGTAAGCACTGGTCGCGACGATGATCGCGGCCATGGCGCACGCGCTGCGCGGCGCTGCTATCAAGCGCCCGCCTCCAAGAAATACTGCGACATCCCTTCGGCGTCGAACGCGCCGACGACATAGAACGGACGGATCGCGCGCGCCGCGAACAGCCCGTCGAGCTCCTTCCGCCGGCGCGCGACCGCGTCGCGCCACTGGCTGCGCAGCTTGGGACGCAGCCACAACGTACGACGCGCGCCGGACTCCGCGTCGCCCAGCGGCGCGAGCGCATCCCGCGCCGGCGGCTCGATTTCGGCCGGATCCCAGACGATGATCGGCACGACATGGGCGTGCGCGAGCAGGTCGAGGATCGCGTTCAGGCGTTCGAGCGGCCAGTGAAAATCGGAGACGAGGAAGACCAGACCCCGCCGCCCGGCGATGCGCTGCGCGGCGGTTTCGAGTCCCTCGAAGCCGCGTGCAGTGGTTTCGGCTTGCCGCAGCATGGACGCCATGAGCGCGCCGATACCTCGGCTCACTACCGCGGGCACGAACAAATCGGCGCGCTCCGTGGCGTCAAAGGCGACCATCCCGAGCGCATCGCCCACCCGCCCGGCGCTTTGGCCGAGCGCTTCGACGAAGTCCGCTGCGACTTGCAGCTTGGTCTTGCGCGCCCCGAACGCCATGGAGGCCGAGACATCGACGATCGCGTGCACCTGCACGCTGGCGCGCTGCCGATGCACGCGCACCAGCCAGTTGCCGCTCAAGTCGCGCAGACTTGCGCGCAAATCCAGCCGGCGCGGGTCGGGGCGATCGTACAGGCTCATATGCGAGACGAATTCCTGTCCCGCGCCCAGGCGCATTCCAGGGTGCGCGCCGGGCCGCCAGCCGCCGACGCGGTAGGGAAGCCGGTAGTGGAACTCCTGCGGCGCGTCCATCGCTAGCGTGGTGTCGGGACGCGTTCCAGGATCTGCGCGACCAGTGCGTCGGCGATCTGCGAGCGCCGCAGCTCATAGACCGGCGTGAAGAACACGCGATGCCCCAGGACCGAGGGCACGATGCTCTGCACATCCTCCGGCACCAGATAGGTACGGCCCGCGAGCCAGGCGACGACGCGCGCGGCGCGCGCCAGCGTCATCATGCCGCGCGGGCTGGCGCCGGCGAGAATCAGCTTGTCCATGTCCACGCCATCGATGCGCACACCGAAGCGCTGCGGCGATTGGCTCGCGTCCCAGAGGTCCAGCACGTAGCGCTCGAGCGCTTCGCTTGCCTTGATGCTGCGTTGAATCGCGGCGCCGATCCGGTTGAGCTCCTGCCACGGCAGCACCCCGGGCGCGACACGCTGCAGCAGCTCGTCGACGTCGTGGAAATCCGGGTTGAACACCAGCGAGCGCCGGACCTCGGCCTCGGCCGGGGTGGGCATGCGCAGCTCGAACATGAAGCGGTCGCGCGCGGCCGATGGCAGCTCGAAGGTTTCCTCCTTCTCGACGCGGTTGCGGTCGGCGAACACCAGCATGTGCGGGAAGCGGTATTCGCGGTTGAAGGCCGAGACGGTATGTTCGGCCATCGCGCGCAAGAGCAGCGACTGCACCTGTGGGCGCGCGCGATTGATCTCGTTGAAGAAGAAGGTGACGAGCTCGCCCCCGTGTCGCAGCAGCGGACCGGGCTCGATGCGCGGCTTGCCGTCCGCATCGACGTAGGTGTGATAAACGAGGTCGGCCGGCATCAAGTCGACCGTGCCTTCGACGCGCTCGAAGCTGCCGCCGACGGCACGCGAGAAGGCGCGCAAGATCGTGGTCTTGCCGATGCCGACGTCGCCTTCGAGCAGTACATGCCCGCGGGCGAACAGCGCCACGCTGATGAGCCGCAGCGTGCCTTGCTGGCCGATGACCGCCTTGGCGACTTCCTCTTCTACGCGCAAGGCGCGGCTGCGCCAGTCTTGCAGTAGTTCTTCGGACGCGATCGGGTGCGCTCCATCCCGGCGTGTGGACGAATGATCGATCGGCGCTCGCATCGTGGCTTCGGCGTTCAGGTTTACCCGCCGCCTCAGTATATCGACACCCTCACTCGGGCGTCAGCACGAGCTTGCCCTTCACCTGCCGCGCGGCCATCCGCTTCAGCGCTTCGGCCGCCTTGTGCAGGGAGTGCCGGTACCCCTAAATGTCGCGCGCACCATCCTGCCGACTTTTTCGGCGTGTCAGACAGGCGCTGCGTGTCGCTCTCGGCTGGCTCGATCAGCTCGACCTTCGCGCCCAGCGCGCGGAATTTGCCGGCGAGTAGATTGGCGATCCGGTCGAGCTCGTCGAGCTCGCGGCTGCCGGATTCGATCGCCGTCAGCTCATTCAGCGTCTCGAGGAGCGCCGGCTTCTCCTTCTGCGCAAGCGAAAGAGCCTTCGCATTATCAATTCGGCGTCATGATGAACACGTCAGCCGCCGATGCCGACCCCGTGACCACGAGGGCAAGCACAAGAAGCCGCACGAAAAAGCGAAGATCGACTTGCATTGGTCCTCCCCGGCGAGGCCGAACGACCCGCTTTGGCCAGTCTACGCCTGGCTGGAATCGCGCGTCACGACCACTGCGGTTCCGTAGCAGAGCACTTCCGTAAGCCCGACCATGAGCTCGGTGGCGTCGTAGCGCATGGCGATGATTGCGTTCGCACCGTGCTTCTCAGCGTGCTCGCACATGAGCCTGTAAGTCTCTTCGCGCGCCTGCTCGCAGAGGTTGGTGTAGATGGTGATGTTGCCGCCGAAGATCGATTGGATGCCGCCGAAGAAATTTCGATGATCGATCTCGAGCGGACAGTCAGGCCCCGCACTACTCCGAGGGTCCGAACGATCTTGTAGCCCGGAAGCGAAAGTGCCGTCGTCACATCGCGTCTTGCATCGAGTTTCCCTGTCGGAGGCTATCCAGTGGTGAGGACCACCTTGCCCTTCACCGCCCGAACCACTCACCGGGATCGAGGACGCTCTGCGTTTCTGACGATGGTTACGCTAGTGCGCCACCCTCCATGAGTTCCGAATCTCGCATCGGGCTAGCGTGCTGTTCCGGGGTTCAATCGATGGATCGCCGCATTGAGCGATGTCAGCGTCACGGCCAGACCGGTGATTGCACTCCTGCCATCGCGGAACTCCATCACTCTTCCGGCCATCTTGAACCGGCCGCGGTGCGTGTCGTGCGAGCCGAGCGCCACGATGGACTTGCGATCCTCGGAAACCGAGTACAGCGTCGCCTGGCGGGCGAGCTCTTTGGCGAGCCGCTCGAGCTCGGGCTCGCTCGCCTTGACATTTCGCCCGGTGGTTCTCGCGTGCATCCAGGCCGTCGCCACATGCAAAAAGATGAGCTCATCGAGCAGGCGATGGAGCGCTTCGCGGTCGAGCGCATCGCTGGCGTTCTTGCTGGAATTCATCCGCCGACGACCTTCAATGCCGGCGGCCGCGGTTATTGGGTGGGCGCTTGCTCAGCTTGCGCTGCAGGCTGCGTCGGTGCATGCCCATGGCGCGCGCGGCGGCCGAAACGTTGCCGCGATGCTCCACCAGCATGTGCTGGATGTATTCCCATTCGACGCGGTCCGCCGAAAGCGGCTGCTCGCTCGCCGGCACGGTCTCGTCGCCCGCAGCGCGCCGAAACGCGGTCTCGACCGCGTCGACGTCGACAGGCTTGATGAGATAGTGCGTGGCGCCCAGCTTGATAGCCTCGACCGCGGTCGCAATGCTTGCGTAGCCGGTGACCACAACGATGCGCATCTGCCCGTTGGCGGCCTTCAGCCGCGGGATCAGTTCCAGCCCCGACGATCTCGGCATCCGCAGGTCAACCAGGGCATAGCCCGGCGCCCAGGTATCGAGCAGCGCGCAGGCCTGCTCTACGGAATGAGCGACGCGCACGGCGTAACCGCGCGCTTCGAACATGCGCCGCATGATCATGCATTGCGCTTGGTGATCGTCCACGAGCAGTAGCTCCGGACGGCTGTTCGGCGCGCGCTCGGCCGCTGTCGAGTCCGCGTCGTGCGCCCTGCCGGCGTGTGCAACAAGGCTATCCCGATCGACGCTTGCTACACTGAATTCGACATTCATCGCCGACCCTTCCTTGCCGTTACCTGCGACAAATCGTCACACCTGTTGTCGGCCGGCGGCGACGCCGACCCACGGCGGCGAACATAATACATCGCTGTTACGGTTGCAACCTTGGATCTAGATCCGGAAGCTGGGGTGCCCTGCCATAGTCCTTGGAGCCAATTGGCGCTTTCGAGTCATTGACCCATGGGCGGCGCGCCTCCTAAATAGCCACGCGCGCCATCTCGGCGTGGCGAGCGTTGGCGATCGAACAAGACCGAAAGCGACACGTTGGGCGGCGACGGCTCGGGCGGCGGCAATATCCATCTCCACAAGCCCAACCGCGGCCGTTTCTTTCGTGAAACCCCTTGTTTTATCCAGCCTGCGCATCGCGCTCGCCTGGGCCCTGACGGGGGCGGTCGCGGCACAGGTGCCGTCGCCGGAGGATGCCGCGCCGCCTGAGACGAAGGAAGAGCGGCTCGAGGTCGACGCGGGGGTAATTGCGGCGAAGGACGCGACGCTGCCGGACCGCCCGCTGATGCTGCGCGCCGGCAGCTCGTTAAGCTGGGACAGCAATATCTTTCGCCAGCCGAGCGCGAGCGAAGAGCGCATCGGCACGGCCTACATAGGGCTGCAAGTCGACAAGGCGTATGCGCAACAACGCGTGCGGCTCGACGTCACCAAGACCGCATACCGCTACCAGAACTTCCGTCATCTCGACTTCGACGCGCTCGACTATGTCGGCGCATGGGCCTGGCAGCTCGGCCCGCGCATCGGCGGCTCGCTCAGGGCGGCGCGGGCGGAGTCGCTGGCCGACTACAGCGAGTTCCGCAACCCCGGCGAGCTCAGTGTGCGCACCACCGAGAACTTCCTCGCCACCGCCGATGCTTGGCTCTTCGGCGGCTGGCACCTCACCGGCGGCTTGAGCCGCGTGGGGAACCGCTACTCGGTGCCGATGCCACACCAAGGCAGCTACCGCGCGGACGGTGCGGAGGCCGGCGCGCGCTGGGTCGCGCCCTCCGAGAACTGGCTCGCTTTCAACCTGCGCTCGCTCGACGGCCGCTACACCGACCGCGCGCTCGACCCGATCGCGCTGGTCGACGACGGCTTCCAGCGCCGCGAGACCGAGGCGCTCGCCGCCTGGCGCTTCACCGGCAAGTCGAGCCTGGAGGCGCGCGTCGCCTGGATCGACTACCGCTCGAACCATTTCTCCGAGCGCGATTTTTCCGGCATCGCAGCACGGCTGCGCTACCTGTGGATCGCCACGGCAAACATTTCCCTGAACATGCAATTCAACAGGGAAATAGAAGCGTGGGCAGACGACGGGGCGAGCCACCGAATAGACGACCGACTTACGCTCGGGGCGGCCTGGCAGCCGGGGGCGCGCACTACCCTGAGCCTGGAGGCAAGCCGCACGGAAAGCGACTTCCGCGACCCCGTGCCGGGCTTCGCCGGCACCCCGCGCAGCGACACCGGACGCAGGTTCCAGGTCCAAGCCGAGTGGCGCGCGTTGCGCAAGCTGTGGCTGAATGCCGCAGCGCAGCGGTACCGTCAGTCCTCGAGCGATCCCGCGGCGAACTTCCGCGGCAGCCAATTCACCGCTGGCGCGTCGCTTCTCTTCTAGGTTCTACAGCGAAATTTGCAGATTGGCGCTTTGGCTGGCGCCCAGGTAGGTACCCGTGACCGTGCACGTGGTCGTGACTACGACGATGCCCGTGGCCACGGTGAAGGTCGCGCTGGTGCCTCCGGCGGGGATGGTCACCGTGAAGGGCGTCGAGCACGCCGCGTTGTTGTCGGATAGCGCGACAACCGCGCCGCCCGCGGGCGCCGGCCCGTTCAGCCTCACCGTGCCGGTCGAATTTCCGACGAGCGGGCCGCCGACCACGCTGGTCGGGTTCAGGGTGAGCGAGACGAGAACCGCGGGCAGCACGGTGAGCGAGGCGGTCCGGGTCGCGCCGCCGGAGGACGCAGAGACAGTGACCACTGTGTTGCCGGCGACCGCGCTGGTGCCGATGCTGAAGCTCGCGCTCGTTGCCCCGGCGGCAACCGTGACGCTCGCTGGCACCGAGGCTGCGCCGCTGTTGTCCGAAAGCGTCACTTGCGCACCGCCTGCGGGGGCCGGCCCGCTTAGCGTCACGCTACCCGTGGCGGCGGTCCCGCCGGTGACGCTCGCCGGGCTCACGCTCAACGACGAGACGACGGGGGGTAGTACGCTCAGCGACACGGTCTGCGTGCGGCCACCATAGGAGGCGGAGATGCTTACCGATGCCGATGTGGCAACCGCGGTAGTGGTAATGCTGAACGTCGCGCTCGTCCCTCCGGCCGCAATGGTCACGCTGGCAGGCGCGCTCGCCGCCGGGTTGCTGCTCGAAAGCGCGACCTGCGCGCCGCCTGCAGGAGCGGGCCCGTCGAGCACGACCGTGCCGGTGACGGGACTGCCGCCGGTGACGCTCGCCTGGCTCAGGCTGAGCACGGAGACGCTCGGCGGCACCACGCTCAGCGAGGCGCTCTGCGTACCGCCACCGAGCGACCCGGAGATGGTGACGGTAGTCGATGTCGCCACCGTGCTCGTGGTCACGCTGAAGCTCGCGCTAGTTTCTCCGGCTGGGACCGTCACGCTCGCAGGCACGGCTGCTGCCGGGCTGCTGCTCGAAAGCGTGACTTGCGCACCACCGGCGGGAGCCGCGCCGTTCAGCGTTACCGTACCGCTGGCGGAGGCACCGCCGGTCACGCTCGCCGGGGTCAGCGCGAGCGCCGAGAGCGCCGGTGTAGCCGCCGAGGTCGGCACGAGCACCGCGCGCCACAGAAGCACATCCACCGGCACACCGGAATCGCGCAACATATAGACATTGATCGATGTGCAGCCCGCCGGCGTGGTGAACGTCGCGCTCACCTGCGTCCAGCCCGTGCTGTTGATGCTGCCGATGTAGGACGTGGGCGCGATGATGTCGGTGCCGCTCGAGTTGCAGAACACGCTGTAGGCGGCGGCGGTGCCGCCGTTGTTGCGGGCCCAGAACGACAAGGTGTAGCTCGTGCTCGCGGCGACCGCGACCTGCTGCACGAGCGCATGGCCGCCTGGCTGCGTGGCCACTGCACGGGTCGCGTTCTGGGTGCCGTCGGCCGCAGACGCAAAGTTGAGCGTCGTGCTGAGAGTCGTGCCGAAGATCATCCAGTTCGGGTCGCCGATGCTGTCCGGAGAGAGCAGCAGGTTCCCGGACGGCACGGCGCTCGACTTCGGGGTCACGTCCAGCGTCGCCGTGCGCGCCGTGCCGTTGATGGTCGCAGACAGCGTGACCGTAGTCCTCGCGGTGACGGTCGAAGTGCTTACCGGGAAGCTTGCGCTCGTGGCGCCGGCGGGGACTTGAACGCTCGCGGGGATTTGCGCCGCGGCCGGATTGCTGCTCGACAAGGGTACTGACAGCCCGCCGGCGGGAGCGGCGTTCGCGAGCGTGACCGTGCCTTGCGCGTTGTTGCCCCCGACTACGGCGCTGGGGCTCACGGACAGCGCGTCGGCGGCCGGTGTCACCGTCACGAAGCCCACGTTGGTTGTGCTGCCTCCGCGGCCATCGAAGATGCGCGCGGAGATGGTGAACACGGTGACGTGGGCCACCGCGGGCGGCGTGAATACGGCCGTCGCGCCGTTACCCAGGATCGTTCCGCCGTCGGCCGTCCACTCGTACTGCACGGCATCGCCATTCAAGTCGTTAGCGAGGACGGAGAAGTTGGCCGTCTGCGTGCTGGTGATGGCCTTGTCGCCGTTGTCCCCGGGCCCCTCGAGGAAGTGCGGCGCCACGTTCGCAGTCGACTGCGCCGGGAGACCGAGCACCTGGATTTCGGACAGCCCCGTCGCCGTGCCTTGCGCCTGGTTGATCGTGAAGCGCACCCAGGTCACGGTCTTCGGCGCAAAGGTCACCGGCAGGGTCTTGCCGTCGGTCGGCAGCGCGCCGACCGCGATGCTCGTGCCGTCGCTGAATGAAAGCGTGCCGGCGAGCACGTTCTCGCTGGCGTCGGGCCGGTCGTACAGGTTGACCTGCGCGACCGAGACTGGTGCCGACCAATCGAGCTGGATCCAGGCTCCCGCGAGCTGATTCGCGCTCACCCACTCGCGCGCCGCATCGTTCGGCGCGCCGTCGATAACGCCATCGACCGCCTTCAGGCGGCCCTGATTGGCGGCGCTATTCTCGGAGGAGGCCGTCACGGTGGCGGTGATCGCCAGGTTGGCCCCGACGTCAGACATCCAGAAGAACTCGTCCTTGCGCGCAAAAGAGAGGTAATGCGTGGTGACCTGCGACGCGTACGTGTCGATCGCCCGACACTTCAGGTTCGCATCCACGACGGCGCGCCACGTCCGCTTCCACTCGAGCTGGGTCTGCATCTGCGGCGCTGTGAAAGGAGTGTCGGGAGCACACCCGCCGGCGTCGGGCCAGGTGTCCCCCGTGGGCGCCCAGACGATGCCTTGGTAGAGCTTGGTCGCGAGCGCCGAACCCGAGCGCTTCAGCGCGACCAGAGCGTCGGTGACAAAGAGGGCGGTGGCGTGGTGATCGGGGTGGGTGTCGAAGTTCGTGAACGTGTAGATTTCGTCGGGCGAGTAGTCCTGCAACAGCGTGCTCATGTCCTGCTGCACGCTCACGCGGTTGTATGGCGCGGGGCTGCCGAACCGGAAACTGTGGAAATCCTTGCCGCCCAGCCCGCGGTTGCCGTAGGTCCGTGTCTGGCCGGCGGCGGAGGTGATGACGGCGGTGGGCGAGGCCGCGTTGTAGATGTCGAGCATCGAGGCATCGGGATAGCCGAGGAAGATGACGTCCTGCTCGGTGAGGCCGAGCAACTGGGCCGCGGCGACCGATTCGCCCTCACGCCGCAGGCCGGTGTCGACGCCACCTGTCTGGGCATCGCCATTGGTGACGACGACGATCTTCACCGTGTCGCCGGCGAGCACCGCGGCGCGCACCCGACCCGCCGCTATCAGCGACTCGTCGTCCGGATGCGGCGCGAAGATGAGGATGGTCTTCGCGGCCGCGAACTGCGGCAGCACTGCGAACGCCAGAAGCAGCGCGCCGAGGCAAACTGCACGATTGAGGAGATTCACGCGAGCATGCTAGGCGTGAGGCCGCGTGATGCGTAAGAGCGCTTTGGAGCCAATGCCTGTCGTTTCTATTCGACTTCGCTGGCCCTTAAGGGTCATTGGCGCGCCCTGAGGCCCCCTCTACGATGGCGCGATACGTGAAGGTCTCGGTCACAGTGATGACTGTTGTGGCGCTGCTCGCCGTGCGCTCAGGGCTGGCGGAAAATCCGGCGCCCGGCGCGCCGGCCGCGGCGCCGGCGAGCCTGTCGGCGGGCAAGTCGTTCCGGGACCATGCGACCACGAATGATGCTGAGGAGCCGTCCTATTCGGTCCCTGCAAGTTTCCCTGGCCCTCTCGCGCCGCAGGCGCGGCGCAAGCCCGAGCCAAGAGCGATGCTGCTCGCCTGCCTCGGCCTCATCGTCTACCTTGGGCGTCGGCGCAACAAGGCTCTGGCCCCTGCTGCGGCCTGAGCTCATCGTGCTTTGCTGCGCTGTCGCGGCCGGTTGTGGCGTGAGCGAACGCGGCGTTGCGCCGCAGATCGCGGTGCGCGTCAACGCGGAGGCCATCGCCGTACAGGAGCTGGAGCTTGCGCGCAAGCGCGGCGACACGCTCGAGCGCCTGATCGACCGGCGGCTCGCGCGCCAGCAGGCGATCGAGCGCGGCCTCGACCGCGCGCCGCAGATCGTGCAGGCGATCGAAACGGCGCGCACCGAGATTCTCGCGCGCGCCTACCGCCAGCTCCTCGCCGAAGCGCAGCCGCGGCCGACGCGCGAGGAGATCGCGGCGTACTACGACGCGCACCCCGAGCTGTTCGCGGAGCGGCGCATCTACAGCCTCGACGAGGTGGTGCTCATCCACGCGCGCGAGCTCGCGCCGGCGCTGCGCAGCCGAGCCGAGAAGGGCGATCCGCTCGAGGCGATCGCGCACTGGCTCGGGTCGAACGAGGCGCGCTTCACCATCAGCCGCTTTACGCGCGGCGCCGACGAGCTGGCACTCGAGCTGCTGCCGCGGCTGAAAGCGATGAAGCAGGGCGAGGTGTGCCTGATCGACGATGGGGCCGAGGGCGTGGTGATGCTGCGCCTCGCCGCGGCGCGCCTCGCCCCGCTCGACGAGGCCGCCGCCGCGCCGCTCATCGAGAAATTCCTCGCCGCGCGGCGCTCGAGCGACGCGCTCGCCGCCGAGCTGAAGCGCCTGCGCTCCGAGTCGCGCATCGAATATTTCGCGGACCGCATATGAGATTACCGACCGTTTGGGCGGTGGTGCTTGGCGCGATGGTTTGCTCCATGTCCAATGCCCAGGAGAAACAGGATCGTCTGGCGCAGTATCGACTCGGTGCGGGCGACTCGATCCGCATCTCGGTGTTCCAGAATCCGAATCTCACGCTCGAGACCCGGGTGGGCGAGGACCGGGCGATCACCTATCCGCTCATTGGCCGGATGGCCGTCGGCGGAACCACGATTGCCGAGGCCGAGCGCTCGATCGCGCGGGCGCTCGAAGCCGGCAACTTCATCCGCGAGCCGCAGGTCAGCATTCTTCTTCTGCAGACGCGAAGCGCCCAGGTGTCGGTGCTCGGGCTCGTGAATCGCGCCGGGCGCTACCCGCTCGACACCGTCAGCGTCCGCGTCTCCGAGATGATCGCGATCGCGGGCGGCGTCGCGGCCGCGGGCGGCGACCGCGCGATCCTCACCGGCGAGCGCCAGGGCAAGCCCTTCCGCGCGGAGATCGACATCGCCGCGCTGTTCCAGGCCAAAGGGCACGAGCACGACATTGCGGTGGAAGGCGGCGACGTGATCTACGTCGAGCGCGCGCCCACGTTCTACGTGTACGGCGAAGTGAACCGGCCGGGCGCCTATCGCCTCGAGCGCGGCATGACGCTCAGGCACGCGCTCGCGCACGGCGGCGGCCCCACGCAGCGCGGCAGCGAAAGGAACCTGCGCGTGCATCGCCGCGGCCCGAATGGCGATGTGCAGGTCATGGACCGCCCCAGGCTCGACGAGCCGGCCAGGGCCGAGGACGTGTTGTACGTCGGGGAAAGCATCTTCTAGATGAGCCTGCGGCAATACTTCTTCATGTTCCGGGTGCGTTGGCGGCTCGCGCTCGGAATCATGCTCGGCACCGTCGCGATCGCGGTGCCGCTGATCCTCGTGCTGCCCAAGCAGTACACCGCCTCCACCTCGCTCGGCGTGGAGACGAAGTCGCCCGACCCCATCACCATGCTGCTCATGCCGACCAACCTCGCCTCGCAGGAGGAGATCATCCGCAGCGAGCGCGTCACGCGCAGGGTAATCGAGACCCTGGGCCTCGACGTCGACCCGCAGCTGCGCGAACACTGGCAGCGGGCGAGCGAAGGCCGCGGGCGCTACGAGGACTGGCTGGCGGAGGGGCTGCAGCGGCGCCTGACGGTGACCCCGAGCCGGCGCGGCGACAACATCATTACCATCCAGTACCGATCCGCCTCGCCGCAGGAGGCGGCGGCGGTGGCGAACGCCTTCGCCAAGCACTACGCCGAAGCGGCGATCGAGATGAAGGTCGAGCCCGCGCGGCAGTACGCGCGCTATTTCGGCGAGCAGAACAAGAAGCTGCGCGCCGAGCTCGAGGCCGCGCAGGCGCGGCTCTCGGCGTTCCAGCGCGACAAAGGCATCGGCATCCGCGACGAAAACCTCAACGCCGAGACCGAGCGCCTCGCCAGCCTCGCCGCGCAGCTCACCGGGGCGCAGACCGAGTCCGTGGACGCGAGGAGCAAGCTGCGCACCGGGGGCGACGCGCTGCCCGAGGTGATGCAGAATGCCGTGGTCCAGGGGCTGCGCGGCGACATCCTGCGCCTGGAGGCGAAGCTGCGCGACGCCGGGGCGAACTTCGGCGCGAACCACCCGCAATACCGGGCGATGCAGGCCGAGCTCGCGGAGCTGAAGGCGCGCCTGGAAGCCGAGACGCGCCACGTCGTGCGCAGCGTGTCGGCGGCGCGCTCGCTCTCCGGCGACAAGGAAAAGGAGCTGAAGGCCGCGCTCGAGGCGCAGCGCAGGAGGCTGCTCGCGATGCGCGCCGATCGCGACCAGCTCGCGGTGCTCGAGCGCGACGCGGAGGCAGCCAAGCAGGCCTACGAGACCGCCGAGCGGCGCTTCACCCAGACCAACCTCGAGAGCCAGGCGACGCAGTCGAACGTGTTCGTGATCCGCCAGGCGATCGAACCGCTCGAGCCCTCGTTCCCGAAAACGAGGCTCTACATTTTCGCCTCGATCCTGTTCGGCGCGCTCCTCGGCGCGTGCACCGCGCATATGCTCGAGACGCTCGACCGGCGCGTGCGCTGCGTGGACGACGTGGCGGGCCTCATGCGCATGCGGGTGCTCTCAGTGGTCGAGCGCGAGGCGAGCCCGGGCATGCTCGCGCTGCAGCGGCGTAACGCGCCGCTCGCGCTTCCCAGGCAGGCCGCGTAGGCCGTGAACGAGCCCCTGTGAACGAGCTAATTTCCCCGGTATCGGAGCGCGCCGAATTCGAGGGCGCCGAGCGCACCATCGGCGCGATCCTCGTCGGCGCGGGCGCGCTCACGCACCTGGACGTCGAGCGCATCCTCGAGCTGCAGCGTGAGAAAGGCGGGCGCTTCGGCGACGCCGGCAAGGCGCTCGGCCTGCTCGAGCAGCGCGACATCGACTTCGCGCTCTCGCGCCAGTTCGACTACCCGTACCTGCGGCGCGGCGAAAGCCGGGTGAGCGAATCGGTGGTCGCCGCCTACGAGCCCGCGAGCCCGCAGGTCGAAGCGCTGCGCGCGCTGCGCAGCGAGCTCATGCTGCACTGGTTCAACGAGGACGCCGCGCACAAGTCGCTCGCCGTGGTGAGCGAGGCGCGCGGCGACGGCCGCAGCCACATCGCGGCCAACCTCGCGGTGGTGCTGTCGCAGCTCGGCGGCAGGACGCTCCTCATCGACGCGGACCTGCGCAACGCCTCGCAGCACGCGCTCTTCGGCCTGGAGAACCGCGTCGGGCTCTCCGCGGTGCTCGCCGGGCGCGCGGGCGCCGACGCCGTACGGCGCGTGCCCGAGCTCGGCAACCTGTCGGTGCTGCCAGCGGGGGTGGCGCCGCCGAACCCGCAGGAGCTCCTCGCCCGCCCGACGTTCGGCGTGCTGCTCGAGCGGCTCGCCGAGCATGTCGACTTCATCCTGATCGACACTCCGCCAGCCACCGAAAGCGCGGACGCGCAGACGGTCGCCGCCCGCGCGCGCTCGGCGCTCTTCGTCCTGCGCAAGAATCACTCGCGCCTCTGGCGCGTGCAGGCAATCGCGGAGAGCGTGGCGCGCGCGCGCGCCACGGTGCTGGGCGCGGTGCTGAACGACTTCTGAGACGGCGATGACGCCGTTCACCGAGCGCTATCTCCTGGTGACCGGGCTGCCGTATTACCTGGACCTGGCCGGCCGCGTCTGGCTCGACCGCCTCTGGCACCGCGACCTGGTGCTGCATTTGGATTATCTGCCCCGCCTGATGCTGGCTGCACCGCGAATGAGCAAGGGCGACGAGCGAGACCTGGTGCCGCTCGCCGACGCCGATCGCCGCCGGCTGCAGTTCGTGCCGTTGCCCCCGATGCGTTCGAAATTCGAAGCGCTGCGCGCGTCACCAACCGCGCTCAGAGCGCTCTGGCGCGCCGTGGGCGACGCGGACACGGTGCACTCCGCCATCGCCGGCTGGCCGATCCCGCTCGGCTGGTTCGTGAACCCGATCGCGCTTGCGCGAAAGCGCAAGCTCGTGCTCGTCATCGAGTCGGCGTTCTGGCGTCTCACGCCCTCGACGCCCAAGACCGCGGCCAAGCTCCTGCGCTATCACCTGACCGAGGCCCTGGGACGCTGGAGCACCAATCGCGCGCACCTCGTGATCGCCACGCACCGGGGTTACCTGCGCTCGCTCGCCACCCATCCGCGCGGCATCACGGCGGTGACGCCGGCGAGCTGGGTGGCCGAGGAAGACCTGCTGGCGCGCGAAGCGGCGGCGCGCCTCTGGCAGCGCAAGCAGGCAGGCCCGGCGCGCTTCGCCTTCTTCGGCCGGCTGATCGCCGACAAGGGCGTGCGGGTGCTGCTTGAATCAATCCGGGAACTCGCCGCGGGCGACGCTCCGCCAAGGGTCGACTTTATCGGGCAAGGCGAGCTGCTGGCGGAATGCAGGCGCGCTGCGGCCGCCTTTCCCTTCGTCCGCGTGCTCGATCCGGTGCCCTACGGAGAGCCGTTCTACAGCCTCGCGCGCGAGTACCACGCCGTCATCGTTCCCTCGCTGAGCGACGAGCAGCCGCGCATCATCTACGACGCTTATTCCCAGGCCGTGCCGGTGATCTGCTCCGACACCGAGGGCAACCGCGACGAGGTGATCGACGGCGCCAGCGGTTATCTTTTCCAGACCGGGTCCCCGCACGCGCTCGCCCGGCGCCTGCTCGAGGCAGCCGCGCAGCCCGGCGAGCTCGCGCGCCTGGGCATGAACGCGCTCGAGCGCGCGCGCAGCACGACCCAGACCGAGATGCACCGCCGGCGCGCCGAGCTGTTGCAGCGAATATGCCCGAGCACCTGAGAGCGCTGGTGGTGATCCTGGTCCTCGCCGGCGGCACTTTCGCGCTCGCGCGCGCGCCGGCCTGCGCGGCGGCGATGAAGGACGAGGACTTCCTGCGCCGGCGCAATGTCTGGTTCGCGCTCACGCTCGCCGTCTTCCTCGCCCACAACTTCTGGCTGTTCGTGCTGTTCGCCGCCGCGCTGCTTTTGCTGGCGCTTCCGGCCGAAGGCAACAAGCTCGCGCTGTACTTCTTCGTGCTCTTTGCCGTGCCCGCGATCGACGCCGAGATCCCCGGCTTCGGCCTCGTCGAGCACTTCTTCGCGATCGACTACCTGCGGCTGCTCTCGCTCGCGATCCTGCTGCCGGCGTGGCTCGCCCTGCGCCTCCGGCCCGAGGCCGAGCCTTTCGGCCGCTCGAGCGCCGACAAGCTCCTGCTCGCCTACCTCCTCCTGCAGTTCTTTCTGCAGCTCCCGCATACCACGCTCACCGAGGCCCTGCGCAGGGGGGTGTTTTACGCCTTCACCGATGTTTTCCTGCCTTACTACGTGGCGAGCCGCGCGGCTCGCGACCGCGCGGCGTTGCGCGAGGCGCTGATGGCGTTCGCGCTCGGCGCCCTGGTGCTCGCGTCGATCGCGCTCTTCGAGTTCGCGCGGCACTGGCTGCTGTACGCGCCGCTCGACGGGGCGCTCGGCGTGGACTGGGGCATGCTGAATTATCTCGAGCGCGGCGACGGGCTGCTACGCGCGCAGGCGAGCACCGGGCAGCCGATCATCCTCGGCTACGTCCTCGCGGTCGCTCTGGGTGTGGCGCTTTATCTCGGGCGCTTCATCCCCACCAGGACATTGCGCCAGGCCGCGCTCGCGCTGCTGGCTGCGGGGCTCGTCGCCGCCATGTCGCGCGGGCCGTGGGTCGGCGCGGCGGTCATGGTCGTCGCCTTCGTCGCCACGGGTCCGAAGGCCGTGCCACGCCTGTTGAAGCTCGGCGCGGCCGGGCTGTGCTTGGCTCCGCTCCTCCTGGTGTCGTCCGTCGGCAAGGAGCTCGTCGACTACCTGCCCTTCGTCGGCACGGTGGAAGCGCAGAACCTCGCCTACCGCGAGCGCCTGTTCGAGATCTCGCTCGGCGTGGTGCTCGATCATCCGCTCTTCGGCGCGTGGGATTTTCTCGAGCTCCCGGTGATGCAGCAGCTGCGGCAGGGCGAGGGCATCATCGACGTCGTCAACAGCTATCTCGGCATCGCGCTGGCGAGCGGCTTCGTCGGGCTCGCGCTCTTCTGCGGCTTTTTCCTCGTGGTGCTGATCGAGCTCTTCGGCGCGATGCGCCGTGCCGGCGAGCGCGACGGCGAGCCCTACGTCCTCGGCCAGGCGCTCTTCTGCGTCCTCGTCGGGATCCTGGTGATGATCGTCAGCACGAGCAGCCTCACGCTCATTCCGGTGGTCTACTGGTCGATCGCCGGCCTCGCCCAGGCGTACGCCCGTTCAAAGGTCGTGGTGCGCGCGGAGGAGGCGGCGCCGCAGGCGGCGCCGCACGAGTTTGCCTGAGCAAGATGGCCACTCCCGCCGTATCGTCGCTGGCTAGGATCTCCCACCCGGGGGCGGCGCTGCGCGCGCGCGTGCTGCGCGCGGGCGGCTGGACCGTCGCCGGCTTCGCGGTGGGCCAGGCGATCCGCTTTGCCGGCAACCTCGTGATGACGCGGTTGCTCGTGCCCGAGATGTTCGGCGTCATGGCGATCGCGATGATGGTCATGTACGGCCTCGCGCTGTTCTCCGACGTCGGGCTGCGCCAGAGCGTGGTGCAAAGCCGGCGCGGCCAGGAAGCCGCTTTCCTGAACACCGCCTGGGCGATCCAGATCGCTCGCGGGTTCGTGATCTGGGGCGCCGCACTCGCGCTCGCCCTGGGTTTTGTGTTTTTGAAAATGCCCGAGGGCAGTGTCTACGCCGACCCGAGCCTGCCCGCCGTCATCGCGGTCCTCGCGCTCTCGGCGATCATCGGCGGCTTCGAGTCGACGCGGCTGCACGAGGCGAGCCGCACGCTCTCGCTCGCTCGCGTGACGCAGGTCGAGCTCGCCGGCCAGCTTGTCGGCCTCGCCGGCATGATCGCCTGGGCGCTCGTCGATCGCTCGATCTGGGCGCTGGTCGCGGGCGCGCTCTGCGCCGCCGGGGTGCGCGCGCTCTTGAGCCACGTCTGGCTGCCGGGCGCGCCGAACCGCTGGCGCTGGGACCGCGCCGCGGCGCGCGAAATCCTGTCCGTCGGAAGATGGATCTTGGCCGCCTCGGTGCTCGGCTTCCTCGTGAACAGCGCCGACCGGCTGATCCTCGGGGCGCTGGTGGAGAGCGCCGTGCTCGGCGTGTACGCGATCGCGTTTCTGCTGTTCAGCGCGGTCGAGCAGGTGCTGGCGAAAATCGTCGGCGACGTCTCGTTTCCCGCGCTGAGCGAAGTCGCGCGGGAGCGTCCGGCCGCGCTGCGCTCGACGTACTACCGCTTTCATCTCGCCGTCGGGCTGCCCGCCTGCTTCGCCGCGGGGCTGCTGGTCGCCGCGGCCGAGCCGCTGGTCGCCGTGCTTTACGATCCGCGCTACGCCGAGGCGGGCTGGATGCTGCAGACGCTCGCCATCGCGCTCGTCACGCTGCCTTTCCGCGTCGCCACCCAGTGCTTCGTCGTGCTCGGCGAGCCGGCGCAGATGAGCGCGATCTGCGCGATCCGCCTCGTTGCCCTGGGCGCGGCGGTGCCGCTCGGCTGGCATTTCTTCGGCCTGCCCGGCGCGCTCTGGGCGATCGTGCTCTCCTATTTCTCCACGCTGCCCACCACGCTCGCCTTCGTCGTGCGGCACAGGCTGTTCGATCTGCGCCAGGAGCTTGCGCTGATTCCCGCCTTCCTCGCCGGGTTGGGCGCGGGCCAGGCCCTCACCTATGTACTGTAACTGGCGCGATCTCGGCGAGCGCGCGCTCGAGCCGCGTGGTGGCGTCGTCCCAGGTGTAGCCCTTCGCCGTGGCGAGCGCCGCGTCCGACATGCGCTTCCACTGCTTTTCCTCCAACCGAAACACCCCGAGGAGTCGCTCGGCGAGCGCGTCCGCGTCATTCACTGGAACGAGAAACCCGTTCACGCCTTCCTCGACGAAATCCGCCGGGCCGCCCATGCGCGTCGAGACCAGCGGGCAGCGGCACGCCATCGCCTCGAGCGCGGGCAGGCTGAATCCTTCGCGCGCGCTGGCGCACAGCCAGACGTCGCAGCGCGCGTAGAGGCGCGGGATCTCGTCCTGTGCCGGCCGGTAGTGAAACTCGATCCAGCCGGGCAGCGGCATGTGGCTGCCAACCCGCTCGTTCGAGAATGCGAGCGCGTGCAAATCGGGCAGCCGCCGGCGCACGCGCTCGAGCGCCGCAGCCGCGACGTTGGCGCCCTTCGTCACGCTCGCCGCGTAGAGCATGCCGGCCGTCGGGCGCGCCTGCTTGCCCCTCGGCGGGGCGCTGTACTGCCCGGTGTCGACGCTGTTCGGCACGAGGTGCACGTGCCCGTCGCTGAAGCGCTCGCGCGCCAGGTCGGCGAGCCAGCTTGCGACCACGATCTTGGCGAGCGGCAGCCGCCACACCGCGTCGAGCGCCGGGTCGAAGCGCCCCGGCGCAGCCTCGTACCCCTGCACGAAGATTGCCTTGGCGCCCTTGCCCGGCGAGAGCGCGGTGACCCACGGGGCGGTCGTCCAGTAAGTGGCGACCACAACGTCCGCGTCCGGCACGTCGGCGTCGGTCACCGGCCGCACGCGCTCGAGCACGCGGTGCGGCACGCCGGTGCCGTCGAACCACGACGGCTCCGAGGCGGCGCTGCCCGGCCAGCCGCGACCGCGCAGCAGGGACCTGAGCCTGCGCGCGAAGTCGGGCGGCGGCGGGATCGACACGACGCTCACTCGATGACCGCGCCGCTGCAGACGCTCCGCGTAAATGGCGATCACGCGGACGCCGCCGGACATGCCGGCGTGAGGCAGCACGAAGGTGATGCGCACGCGTCCGGGCTAGAGGTACGGCATGGCGCGAAAAGGATACCCCGATTTGGAGGGCAGACGGCATGACGATCGGCGCGCTCGGCCGGGCCGCGGTGGGCGCGGCGGTGCACTGGTCGGGCGCCGGGCGCGCGTTCGAGATCGCAACCCGTCCCGCCGGGGCGATCATCCTCATGTACCACAGCGTGGCGCGGGACGAGGAGGCGGGATTCATCGAGCCGGCGAACCGCATCGCACCGCGCCACTTCGAGCGGCAGATGGCTTTCCTGCGCGCCCGGCGCCGCGTGGTCGCCCTTTCGGCGCTGGTCGAAGATCTCGTGCGCGGCCGCACGCCGCCGGCCGGTACCGTGTGCATCACCTTCGACGACGGCTACCGCGACAACCTGACCGTCGCCGCGCCGATCCTCGAGAAGTACCGGCTGCCGGCAACGCTCTTTCTCGCGACCGGCTACATCGAGCGCGCCGAGAACCAGTGGTCCGATACGCTGCACGCAGTGGCAGACAGAAGTCTTCACGCACGACTGCTCGAAGCAAGCCACGACGAACGCATGCGCCTCCTCGACCAATTCCCCGCTGCACGCAAAGCTCCCCGCCTGATGCTCGACTGGGACGAAGTGCGCCGGCTTCTGCGCCGCTATCCGCGGTTCGAGATCGGCGGGCACACGCGCGACCACCTCGATCTCACCAGGCATCCCGGCGAGGCGCGCGCGCAGATCGAGGGCTGCGTCGAGGACCTGCGCCGCGACCTCGGCGTCGAGGCGCGCCACTTCTCCTATCCCTACGGGCGCTGGTGCGCCGAGACGCGCCGGGCGGTGATCGCCGCCGGCTGGCGCTCCGCCGTCGCGACCGGCGCCGCGCGGCGCATCGGGGCGGCGAGCGACCGCTACGCCATGCCCAGAGTCGAAGCGCCGCGCTCGATGACGCAGCTCGCCTTCAAGACGAGCGGCGCTTACCCCGGCGCCTTCGCCCTGTTGGGGCTCGCATGAGCAAGCCGGTCACCGCGATCATCGTCGCTTATCAGTCGGCGCGGACGATCGGCGGGGCGCTCGCCGCCGCGCGCCGCTGCCATGACGCGGGCCTCCTCGACCTCCTCGTGGTCGACAACGCGAGCCGCGACGCCACGCGCGAGATCCTGGCGCGCGAGGCGGGCTGGGCTCGCGTCGTGCTCGAGGCGACAAACCACGGCTTCGGCCGCGGCTGCAACATCGGCTTGGAGCACGTCGAGAGCCCCTATACGCTGTTCCTCAACCCGGACGCCGCGATCGAGCCCGCGGCGCTCTGCACTCTCATCGAGTTCATGGAAGCGCGCGCGAGCGCCGGCATCGTCGGCCCCGCGACCCTGTGCGGCGGCGCCGACCAGAGCGGGCTGCAGCCGACCGGACCCTACCCCACGCCGTGGAGCGTGGTGCGCGAAGTGGCGCCCGTCCTGCGGCGGCGCTCGAGCGCGGTCGCGATCGTGCCGGGCGCGGCGCCGATGCGCACCGGCTGGGTATGCGGCGCGGTGCTCATGATCCGCACCGCGCTCATGCGCGAGCTGGGCGGCTTCGATCCGCGCTTTTTCCTCTACTGGGAGGAGGTCGACCTGTGCCGGCGCGTCGAGTACGCCGGTTACGAGAACTGGGTGCTCGGCACCGCGGTCGCGAGACATGTCGTGGGCGCGAGCTCCGGCGACGTCCCGCGCTTCGGCACTGCCGTGGCGAAGCATTACTACCAGAGCCGCTACTACTACATGGCGAAGCACCACGGCTGGCTCGCGGCGAGCGCGGCCGAAGTCGGCGAGTTCATGCTCCTAACCCTGGAATCGGCGGTTGATACGCTGCGCGGCCGCGGGCTGGAGCGCCTGCGGCCCCGGCTGCAGGCGGCGCTCTTGAGCTTGCCCGATGAGCGCTAGCTACCGCTTAATTGCACCCCACGAGATCGATGCGGGCCTCGCCGCGGCCTGGCGCTCGATCCAGGAGCGCGAGCCGCGCTTCGAGAGCCCGTACTTCTGCCCCGAGTTCACCCAGGCGGTCGGCAGCGTGCGCGACGACGTGCGCGTCGTGGTGATCGAGAACGACGGCCGGCCGGCGGGCTTCTTCCCGCACCAGCGCGCGGCCTGGGGGCGCGGCAGCCCGGTCGGCGGCGCGCTCTCCGACTACCACAGCGTGATCGCCGCGCCGGAAGCCCAATGGAGCGTGGTCGAGCTCATGCGTGCGGCGGGGCTTTCGGTCTGGAGCTTCGATCACCTCGTCGATCCCGCCGGCCGGTTCGCGCCGTACGTGACGGCGAGCGCCGGGGCCTCGCCGCAGATCGAGCTCGCGGGCTTCGCGCCGCCGCCGGACTTCGCCCGCAAGGCGCGCAAGCTCGCGCGCGAGGTCGGCGAGCTCTCCTTCAGCCTGCACGCGCCAGAAAACCTTGGGCGCATGTTCGTATGGAAAAGCGAGCAGTACCGCCGCACCGGGCTGACCGACGCCTTCGGCGTGCGCTGGACGCGCGCCCTCCTTGAAGAGGTCATGCGCGTACAGCGCGCCGGGTTTGCCGGCACCTGCTCGGTGCTGCGCGCCGGCGACGAAGTGGTCGCCGTCCATGCCGGCATGCGCTCGCGCAGCGTTCTGCACTGGTGGTTTCCGACCTACGACGCGCGCTACGCGGCTTACTCGCCGGGAATCATTCTTCTCTTACGCATCGCAGCGACGCTCGGCAGCGGCAAGATCGATCTCGGCAAGGGCGACGCGCGCTACAAGCACAGCCTGATGACCGGCGCCGCGCCGCTGCGCGAGGGGTGCGTGGAGCTGCCCTCGCTCGCCGCCGCCGCGCGACGCCTGCGCCGCCTCGCCGAATCCCGCGCCGAATGGCAATTACCGCTCAGGGCCCTGCGCCGCTTCGAGCGCGCCCGGAGGTTCAATTGATCGGGGTGGTGGTCATCGGGCGAAACGAAGGTCAGCGGCTGGAACGCTGTCTTGCCTCTGTTCCAAATGGTGGTTTGGTCTACGTGGATTCCGGATCCACCGACGGCTCGGTCGCGCTCGCGCGCCGCAAGGGCGCCGACGTGGTGGAGCTCGACCGCGCGACGCCCTTCACCGCGGCGCGGGCGCGCAACGCGGGCATGGAGCGCCTGCCCGAGGCTGAATACGTGCAGTTTCTCGACGGCGACTGCGAGCTCGCCGCCGGATGGCTGGAACGCGCGGCTGCGTTCCTTTCCCAGCATCAGAATGTAGCTGTAGTGTGCGGCCGCCTGCGTGAGAAGCATCCGGAGCGCACGGTCTACAACCTGCTCTGCGATATCGAGTGGGACGGCGCGCCCGGGGAGGCGCGCGCCTGCGGCGGCATCGCGATGATGCGGCTCGACGCCCTGACCGCCGTGCACGGCTTCCGCGCCGACCTCGTCGCCGGCGAGGAGCCGGAGCTCTGCGCGCGCCTGCGCGCCGCGGGATGGCGCATCTGGCGCCTCGACGCGGAGATGGCGGCGCACGACGCCGCGATCTCGCGCTTCGGCCAGTGGTGGCGGCGCACGCTGCGCGCCGGCTACGCCTTCGCCCAGGGCGCCGCGCTGCACGGCGCGCCACCCGAACGGCTCGGCGTGCGCGAGTCGCGCAGCGCCTGGTTGTGGGGGTTTGTATTGCCAATCCTGGCAACCGCTTGTGCGGGTATGGCGGGGCCGTGGGGGCTCGCCGTGCTCGCGGCCTATCCGCTCCAGGTGGCGCGGCTTGCGCTGCGCGGCGCTCGCACGCCCGGCGAGAACTGGCGGCATGCGGCGTTTCTGGTGCTGGGCAAGTTCCCCGAGCTCGCCGGGCAGCTCAAGTTCAGGCTGCAGCGCTACAAATGAACCGCATCGCGTACCTGGTCAACCAGTATCCCGCGGTCAGCCATAGCTTCATCCGGCGCGAGATCCGCGCCCTGGAGAGCCGCGGGCTTGCGGTGCAGCGCATCGCGCTGCGCGGCTGGGACGACGCGCTCGCCGATCCCGCGGACCGCGAGGAGCGGCGGCGCACGCGCTACGTGCTGAAGGGCGGGCCGCTCGCGCTCCTCGCCGCGGTGGCCAGAGCCGCGGCTGCGTCCCCGCGCCGTTTCGTGCGCGCGCTCATCCTGGCGCTGCGCATGTCCAGGAGCGCGCAGCGCCCCATGCCGTATCACCTCGCCTACCTGGCCGAAGCCTGCCGCATCCTGCCCTGGCTGCGCGAGGCGGGCGCGACGCACGTGCACGCGCATTTCGGCACCAACGCCGCCGAGGTTGCGATGCTCGCCCACGCGCTCGGAGGCCCGTCGTACAGCTTCACCGTTCACGGGCCGGAAGAGTTCGACCAGCCGCTCGCGCTCAAGCTTGCGGACAAGGCGCAGCACGCCGCCTTCGTCATCGTGGTCAGCTCCTACGGTCGCGCTCAGCTGTTGCGGTGGATCGATCCCGCGCAGTGGGACAAGGTCAAGGTGGTGCACTGCGGCCTCGAGAAGAGCTACTTCGCCCCGCCGCCGGCCCCACCCCCCGGCACGGCGCGCTTCGTGTGCGTGGGACGGATCTGCGAGCAGAAGGGTCAGCTCCTGCTCGTGGAAGCGGTGGCGAAGCTCGCGGCGCGCGGGGTTGCGCTGGAGCTCGTGATCGCCGGGGATGGCGAAATGCGCCCGCAGCTCGAGGCGTCGATCGCAAGACACCGGCTCGAAGGTCGGGTCGCCATTACCGGCTGGATCAGCGGCGAGGCGGTGCGCGATGAGATCCTCGCCGCCCGCGCTCTGGTGCTGCCGAGCTTCGCCGAGGGGCTGCCGGTCGTCCTCATGGAGGCGATGGCGTTGCGGCGAGCGGTGATCTCGACGTTCGTGGCGGGCATTCCCGAGCTGGTGCGGCCGGGGGAAAACGGCTGGCTCGCCCCGGCGGGGGATTTGGAAGCGCTGTGCGCTGCACTGGAAGAGGCTGCCGCTTGTCCGGTGGAGACGCTGGAGCGGATGGGGAACGCGGCCTTCCAGCGCGCGGCGGCGCGCCATTCGATCGACGTGGCCGCTGGAGAGCTTGCCAGGCTCTTCCAGGCCGGCATGCAGGCTTCGAGCGAGACCGTGCCGGGGATGCCTTCGGCTCTCGCGTGGGCGCCGGACGACCAGCATGTGCGGCATCATCGGCGTCGCTAGCCTCCGGCCAACGCCCGCGCGCGGCTGGGTCGCGGACGGCGCGAGGGCCATGCGCCATCGCGGGCCCGATGCCGCAGGCGAGTGGTGGTCGGAGGACGGTCGCGTGGGCCTCGGGCACGTGCGCCTGGCGATCATCGACCTGACGCACGCGGGACGCCAGCCGATGCGCGATCAATCAGGCACGCTGCGCATCGTCTTCAATGGCGAGATCTATAACTTTGGCGAGCTGCGCGAGGAGCTGGCCGCCAAAGGCCATCGCTTCGCTTCGCGCAGCGATACCGAGGTGATCCTTGCCGCCTACCGCGAGTGGGGCACGGCGTGCCTCGCGCGGCTGAACGGCATGTTCGCTTTCGCGCTCCACGATTCGAGCCGCGGCGTCGTGTTCCTGGCGCGCGACCGGGCGGGTGAAAAGCCCCTGTTCTACGCGATCCGCGGCGGCGAGCTGCGCTTCGCCTCCGAGCTGAAAGGCCTGCTCGCCGACCCGGCGCTTGAGCGGCGCGTGGACTCGGCGGCGCTGGATCGCTATCTCTACGAAGGGTTTGTCGCGGGCGAGGCGTGCCTGCTGCGCGGCGTGCGCAAGCTCGCGGCGGCGCACGCGCTCGAGTTCGATCTGCGCAATGGCGCGTTTCGCACCTGGCGCTACTGGCGGCTGCCCGAGCCCGCAGCCGCCGGGCCGATCGACGAGGAAGCGCTCGTGGAGCAGGCCGAAGCGCTGCTGGGCGACGCCGTACGGCGCCGGCTGGTCGCCGACGTCCCCGTCGGCGTGTTGCTCTCGGGCGGGGTGGACTCGAGCCTCGTCACCGCGGCCGCGGCGCATGCGGCCAGCAAAGTGAAGACCTTCACCGTGCGCTTCCCCGGCATGGGCCGGTTCGACGAGACCGCGCACGCGCGCCTGATCGCGCGCCATTTCGCCACCGAGCACGTCGAGCTCGAGACCGACGCCACGAACGTCGAGCTGCTGCCGCTGCTCGCGCGCCAGTTCGACGAGCCCATCATGGACTCCTCCATGGTGCCGACCCATCTCGTGTCCCGCGCCATCCGCGAGCACTGCACCGTCGCGCTCGGCGGCGACGGTGGCGACGAGCTGTTCGGCGGTTACCCGCATCACAGCGGACTGCTTGCCGCCGAGCGGCTGCTGCGGGTGGTACCGGGCGCGATTCGCTCCGCGCTCGGAGTCGCCGCGGCCGCCGCCGTCCCGATGGGCTTCAAGGGCTGGCGATGGCTTCGCGCGGTCGGCTCGGACCTCGAGGCACCCTCGGCGCCGCGCATCACCGCCTGCTTCGACCGGCATGCCCGCTCGCGCCTCATGGCGCTGCCGGACCTGCTGCCGCTCGATGCCGAGGCGGAGACGACGGCGCGCGACGCGCACCCGGGGGACCTGCTCGAGAAGGCGACCCGCGCGGACTTCATGGGCTATCTCGCCGACGACATCCTGGTCAAGGTCGACCGTGCAAGCATGCTCGCGTCGCTCGAGGTGCGCGCGCCGCTGCTCGACCACCGGATGATCGAATTCGCGTTCGGCTGCGTGCCTTCGCACCTCAAGGCGACGGCCTCGAAGCGCAAGATCCTGCTCAAGCGGCTCGCCCAGCGCCTGCTGCCGCCCGAATTCGACCAGAAGCGCAAGCAGGGGTTCTGCATTCCGCTCGACTCCTGGCTCGCGGCGGGGCCGTGGCGCCGCTTCTTCGAGGACGTGCTGCTTGATGGCGCGCGCGAGAGCCCGTTCGACCGGCGCTGGGTGCGCATGCTGCTCGATGGGCAGGCGCGCGGGCTGCGGAACGGTGAGCGCCTTTTCGGCCTCGCCTTGTTCGAGCTTTGGCGGCGCGAGTACCGGATCTCGCTGTGAACGCGCGCTACGTGCTCATCTCACCCTGCCGCGACGAGGCGGCCTACATGCGCGAGACGCTGGAGAGCGTGATCGCGCAGTCGCTGCGCCCCGCGCTGTGGGTCATCGTCGACGACGGCTCGACCGACGAGACCCCGAGCATCCTCGCCGAGTACGCCCGGCGCCACGAGTGGATCGAGATCGTCACACTGCGCGATCGCGGCCGCCGCTCCGTGGGACCGGGCGTGATCGAAGCCTTCTATGCCGGGTATCGGCGAATCAACCCGGACGATTACGAGTACCTGTGCAAGCTCGACCTCGACCTGCGGCTGCCGCCGCGCTACTTCGAGATTCTCGCCGAGCGCATGGCGGCCCATCCGCGCATTGCGACCTGCAGCGGCAAGGCCTACGTCGAGGAGCGCGGGCGGCTCGTGCCCGAGCGGCACGGCGACGACACGTCGCTCGGCATGACCAAGTTCTACCGCGTGTCCTGCTTCAAGGCGATCGGCGGCTTCGTGCGCGAAGTGATGTGGGACGGGATCGATTGCCACTACTGCCGGATGCACGGCTGGATCGCGTGCAGCTGGGACGAGCCCGAGCTGCGCTTCGTCCACCTGCGCCCGATGGGATCGAGCCAGCAGAGCATCTACGTCGGCCGCATGCGGCACGGCGCCGGGCAGTACTTCATGGGCACCGGCTTCCTTTACATGGCGGCGAGCGCGGCGAGCCGGCTGAACCAGAAGCCGTACGTGGTGGGCGCGGCTGCGACGCTGTGGGGCTGGCTGAGCAGCGCCCTGCAGCGCAAGCGCCGCCTCGACGATCCGCTATTCAGGCGCGCGCTGCGCGCCTACCAGCGCCGCGTTCTTCTCCTCGGCAAGAAGCGGGCGCTCGAGGAAATCCATTCCGTGAACCACCAGTTCTAGGAGATGCCATGGACATGATCAAGGAGCTCTGGACGTTCCTGCGAGTACGCGAAAAAGTCTGGCTGTGGCCGGTAGTCGTCACCATGGCGCTGCTCGGCGCGCTCATCGTGCTCGCGCAGGGTTCGGCCGTGGCGCCCTTCATCTACACGCTCTTCTAGGCGCAGACCCATGGCGACGCACGAGGATATAAGCCGTGCCCACACGGTCACGGCAGGCTCCGATCGCAGCTTCGGCATCGTCTTCACCGTCTTCTGCGCCATCGTCGCCGGCGTGCAGTTGTGGTACGGCTCGAACGCGGCGTGGGGCTGGCTGGCCGCGGCCGTGCTGTTCGCCGGCTTCGCGCTTGTCTACTCGCGCGCGCTGCGGCCGCTCAACATCCTGTGGTTCAAGCTCGGGATGTTGCTGCATCGCATCGTCTCGCCGGTGATCCTGGGCGTGATGTTCTTCGCGGTGTTCACCCCGATCGGGCTGTGGATGCGTCTCATCGGCAAGCGGCCGCTCAACCTCACCTACGACGAGAAGGCAGACAGCTACTGGATCGAGCGCCGGCCGCCCGGGCCGCCCCCCGGGTCGTTTGACAGGCAATTCTAAAGACAATGAGAGTTCTCGGAATCTCCGCGTACTACCATGACAGCGCCGCGGCGCTGCTCGAGGACGGCCGCATCGTCGCCGCCGCCCAGGAAGAGCGCTTCACCCGCAAGAAGCACGACGCGCGCTTCCCGAAGAACGCCATCGGCTACTGCCTCGCCGAGCGCGGCATCCGCCTCGCCGAAGTCGACCATGTCGCGTTCTACGACAAGCCGTTCCTGAAGTTCGAGCGCCTGCTCGAGACCTACGTCGCCTTCGCGCCGCGCGGCTTCAAGTCGTTCCGCATGGCGGTGCCGCTGTGGCTGCGCGAGAAGCTGTTCCAGAAGGATTTGCTCGGCAAAGAGCTGCGCGAGTACGACCCGCGCTTCGACGCCCGGCAGCGCCTGAAGTTCTCCGAGCACCACTTCAGCCACGCGGCGAGCGCCTTCTATGCCTCGCCGTACGACGAGGCGGTGGTGCTGTGCATGGACGGCGTGGGTGAATGGGCCACGACCTCGGTGTCGATCGGCCGCGGCGAAGACCTCGAGGTGGTGAAGGAGCTGCACTTCCCGCACTCGCTCGGGCTGCTCTACTCCGCGTTCACCTACTACACCGGCTTCAGGGTGAACTCGGGCGAGTACAAGCTGATGGGGCTCGCGCCCTACGGCGAGCCGAAGCACGTCGAGAAGATCTTCGCGCACCTCATCGACCTCAAGCGCGACGGCAGCTTCCGCCTGAACCAGGACTACTTCGACTACTGCACCGGCCTCACCATGACCAACGCGCGCTTCGCGGCCCTCTTCGGCCAGCCGGCGCGCAAGAGCGAGGAGAAGCTGACCCAGTTCCACATGGACATCGCCGCCTCGATCCAGAAGGTGACCGAGGAGGTGGTGCTGCGCATGACGCGCGCGCTCGCGGCCGGGACCGGGATCCGCAACCTCTGCCTCGCCGGCGGCGTCGCGCTCAACTGCGTCGCCAACGGCAAGCTGCTGCGCGACAACGCGTTCAAGAATATCTGGATCCAGCCCGCGGCGGGCGACGCCGGCGGCGCGGTGGGCGCGGCGCTCGGCGTCTACCACAAGGACCTGCGCCAGCGGCGCGCGCCGGTAAACGGCGGCGGCGACGCCATGCACGGCGGCTACCTCGGGCCGCATTTTCCGCAGGCCGAGGTGGAGCGGGTTATGCGCAAGGCCGGGGCCAGATTCTCGGTCTTATCCGAGAATGAAATTCTTGATGCCACCGTGGACGCGTTGATCGCGGAGAAAGCGATCGGCTGGTTCCAGGGCCGCATGGAGTTCGGGCCGCGCGCCCTCGGCGGGCGCTCGATCCTCGGCGACCCGCGCTCGCCCAGCATGCAGAAGACGCTCAACCTGCGCGTCAAGTACCGCGAGAGCTTCCGCCCGTTCGCGCCCTCGGTGCTGCGCGAGGACGTGGCCGAGTGGTTCGAGCTCGACGCCGACAGCCCGTACATGCTGCTCGTCGCCGACGTGCGCAAGGACCGCCGCCGCTCAATGACCGAGGACGAGCGCGCGCTCTTCGGCATCGAGAAGCTGAACGTGCCGCGCTCCGACATCCCCGCGGTGACCCACGTCGACTATTCAGCGCGCGTGCAGACCGTGCACAAGGAAACGAACCCGAGGTATCACGAGCTGCTGACTCGCTTCAAAGCCAAGACCGGCTGCCCGGTCCTCGTGAACACGAGCTTCAACGTGCGCGGCGAGCCGATCGTCGGCTCGCCCGAGGACGCGTTCCGCTGCTTCATGGGCTCGGAGATCGAGGTGCTGGTGGTGGAGAACTGCTTCCTGCGCAAGGAAGAGCAGGACCCGGCGCTCAAGCTCGACTACAAGAACGCCTTCGAGCTCGACTGAGCATGAAGCTTCTTCTCGCCGTGGCGATCAGCGTGGCGCTCGTCGAGATCGCCGCGCGCGCGATCACCACGACCAACCCGGAAACCGGCGTACGCATGTTCGGCAAGGTGGCCTTGCTGCCCTACCGCCCCGAGCCGCAGGCGGCCCGTGCGTCCTGGGAGCGCGCGCAGCGCTCCACCTACCTCGTCCCCGACCCGGAGCTCGGCTGGTCGATCAAGCCGAACGGCCGCAGCGGCGAGTGGACGGCGACTGCCGAGGGGCTGCGCGGCGCGCCGGGCGGTGCGACCAGCGCCTCCGTCCCGGCGGGAAAGATCCGCGTCTCGGTCTACGGCGACTCGTTCACGCACGGCGACGGCGTGGCGCTCGAGGACACCTGGGCCGAGCAGCTCGAGCGGCTGCGCGCCGATGTGGAGGTGCTCAATTTCGGCGTGCCGGCCTACGCCACCGACCAGGCGTTGCTGCGTTTCCGCCGCGACGGCCGCCGCTTCGCGGCGCGCGTGCATATCCTGGCCATCTGGCCCGAGGACCTGGTGCGCAACCTGAGCGTGGCGCGCTTCTATCTCGCCCCGAGCGGGAATCTCAGCAGCTCGAAGCCGCGCTTCGTCCTCGGCCCGGGCGGCGCTCTCGTGCTCGTCAACTCGCCGGTGCTCTCGCGCGAGGAGTTCCTGGACTCGCTGCTGCAAAAGCGCGTCGCCCCGGTGCTCGCGCTCGATTACTGGTACCGCGAAGACGAGCAGCGCTTTCCGCCGTACTATCACCTGCACAGCCTGCGCGCCGCGCTCAGCGTGCACAACGCCTACCAGCGCCGCGAGACGCGCGAGGGGCTGTACTTCGACCGGGAAGGCGAGGCGCTGCAGCTCGCCGCCGCCATCGCCGGGGCGTTCAGGGACGAGGTGCAGGCCCTGGGCGCACGCGCCTATGTCGCCCTCATTCCGATGCGCGAGCTGCTGCACGCGCAGGCCTCGGGGAGTTTTCCGCTCGCCGCGCTGCTGCGCTCGCGCGCGATCGAGGTGCTCGATTTCGCGCCGGCATTCGCATCCGGGGCGAGCGAGGCGGGCATCGGCTCGCTTTTCCTGCCCGACGGCCACCTGACGGCGCTCGGCAACCGGCTCATTGCCGAGCAGCTTGCGCGCGAGCTGTCCACCACACCGGATTGAGTTCGATGAAGGTCATCAGAGCGTCGAACTTGGGCGACTCGGCGCGCGGCTGCGCGACGTACTCGAGCGCGCCCCAGCGGCCGTGTTTCGTGTACCGGCTGACGTCGTTGAAGTGCACGAAAAGCTCGCCGCCCTCGCGCTTCCAGATGGCGAGGTAATCGAGGTAGAGCTGCTTGACGCGCGGGTCGCGGTTGAAGTTGTCGAAGAGTGCGTTCAGCGCCTGGTTGTCCTGGGCTGCGCCCACGCCCACCATGTGCTGGCCGCCCTCGTAGGCGAGCAGGCGCAAGCCGTATTTGTTGGCCACGGTGCGGTGGTTTCGCAGATGGGCGCCCTCGCGGGTGAAGATGGTGGTCCGCACGTGGTCGATGAAGGCATCCGGGGTCATGGCGGTGAACCGGCCGGCCTCGGCGGGCGTGGGCGAGACGCCGAAGTACGGCGCGATGGCCACCGCATCGATACCGAGCGCGGCGGCACCGAAGCGGCCTTTGAGATAGTCGAGCCCGCTGGTCGAAGCCCAGGTGCTCACCGCCTGGCCGCCGAGCACCGAGACCACGCGCCCGGCGCCGAGCTCGGCCTTGAACACGTCCGCGAGCGCGCGCGTCCGCAGCGCATGGTATTTGGAAAGCTCGAGCCCCTGGGCCTTGGCCTGCCTGGAAAGAAACGCATGCTGCGAGAAAAGCGTGTTCCACACCTCGTTGGAGTGCTCGACGTACACGCCGAGCGCCGGGTCGAGCTTCTCCCTGACCATCTGCGCGAAGCTGCGCGCATAGGCCTCGTCGCTCTGGTGCGGCAGGGTGAACCACGGGTGCGCGCCGACCAGGTTCGCGAGCGCGATCATCACCTCGAGCGGCGCCCCGCTCTTCGTCGCCCAGGTGCTGTAGGTCACCGGCGTGCGCTGCGCCCAGGTCGCGACCGGGCTCGAGTTGGTGTGCATCCAGTCCATGAAGCGCAGCACCGAGTAGCCGCGCAGCCGCTCGGCGAACACCGGGTAAAAGACGATGCTGCGGTCCTCGGCGAAGGGCACGAAACGCTGCGTCCCGCAGTCCTGCGCCGAGCGGGCATGCCTGAACGGGTCGCCCTGGCAGATTCCGCCGGGCATGAGGATCTCGATGTCGCGCAGATGGTTCGCCGGGTTGGTCGCGTCGATCCATACGTAGACGCCGCCGTCGTTCGGCGTCACCTCGATCACGATTGCGCCACGGCGCTGCGAGACCACCTTGGCGGCGAAGCCGAAGTTGAGCCTGCCCTCGCCCTTGTAGCGCACGAGGTAGCGCCCGCCCGGGTAGCGATTGCCGAACTCGCGCAGCATGAGCTTGCGCACCACCTGCCCCGGGGCGAGCGAGCGCACCCAGCCGTCGGCATCGAGATCGAGCGGCGCGCCCCCGCCCCAGTCCTTCGCGTCGCCCGAGAACCATTCGCTCGAGGACTTCATCACGTCGACGAACGGCACTTGCGGCGACCAGTAGGAGAGCAGCTCCAGGTTGGTTCCGATCGGCGAGCGCAGCCGCTCCTGGAACCCGGGGCCGCCGCCCGCCGGCGCGGCCGTGGAGTCGAGGCCCCATCGCAGGCCTGCGAACGCGAGCAGGCCGACCAATAAGGCTATTGCCGTTCTGCCCAGTATCGTGCCCAACGCGTTTTGTACCTTTCCACCCGCCGCCATAGGCCCCGCGGCGGCTCGAGCACGACCTGCGCGACGAGCTTCGCCGCGCGCAGCTTGCGCAGCGTCGTGCGGTAGTCGTAGGCCACTTGGCGAAACGAGAGCCTGCGGCGCTCCATGTCGAGCACCGCGTAAGAAGCGAGCGGCGCCGCGCCGCGCGCCTGGCCGACGGATCCGGGATTGATGACAAAAGTGCCGGCCAGCAACTCGTAGTCGCAGGGTGCATTCACGACCTGAAAACCGCGCTCACGCGTGTAGAGCGCGGCGTGATGGGTGTGCCCGCACACCAGCACCTCGGCCGACGGGTGCTGCGCGCGCAGTTGCGCAGCCGCGGCCTCGGCGCGCTCGGGTGTACTCACGTAGGTGTCCGCGTTCGTCAGATCGCCGTGGCAGATGACAACCGAATCCATGCAGAGGTACGGCGGCAGGGCGTCGAGGTAGACGCGTGCAGGCGTACTGAGCTGGCGGCGGGTCCATACCGCTGCCACGATGCCGGCGTAGATGCAGCGCGAGAAGTCGCGCCGGCCGAGCACCATCTCCTCGTGGTTGCCCATCACGCAGAGCGCCTCGCGCTCCTGCAGCCGCGCGATGCACGCCTCGGGGTCGGGGCCGTAACCGACGATGTCGCCCGCGCACACGAGGTTCGCGCCAGGGCTCGCGCGATCGATGTCGCCCAGCACTGCCTCGAGCGCCTCGAGGTTAGCGTGCAGGTCGGAAACGAGGGCGAGCTTCAAGCAGCTTGATCAGTCCGCGGTGCAGTATGCCGAGAAGGTCGTGCAACCCCGGCAGTGGATCGCGCAGCATGAAGCTCTCGTTCACGTCCGCGGTGAGCATCTCGGCGAGCCAGCGTACAGCCGAGCCTTCGAACGCCCGCCAGTCCTCGTGCGCGTTGGCCCAGCGCACCCCCGCGCGTGCACGCCCGGCGGGCCGCGCCGAGCCCGGCTCGATGCAATCGCGGTAGACGAGCGCGGGAATCGAGACTCCCGCCGCGGCGCCGGCGTGGTGCCAGAGGTTGAAGCGGGGGTTGATCTCCAGGAGGTAAAGGCGCTTCGTGCGCGGGTCGCGCTTGAAATCGACCTTGGCGACACCCGAAAAGCCGATGCGCTCGAGGATGGAGCGCCCGACTCGGCGCACCTCGTCGTCGTCGGTGATCTCGACATGGGTGGAGAAACCGTAGAGGCGCGGCGCGGTGCGGATCTTGCGCCCCGTGAAGTCCCCGATCACCTCGCCGCCGGGGCGGATGTAGGCGTGGTAGCTCTCCATGAGCTCCTCGCCGCCGTCGATCGCCTCCTGGATGACGAAGTCGGTGCCGTGACTCTCGATGACGGCAGCGAGCGCGTCCATCTCGCCGCGGCCGCGGATCCGCACTGCCTTCTGGTTCTGCGCCAACTGCGCGAAGCGGGGCGAGCGCATGCACGGTTTCACGACGCAGGGGAAGCGGTCCCAGCGGGCCAGCTCGGCGGCGAGCGCGCTGCCCCGGCGCAACGTCAGCGTGAAGGGAGCGGGAAGGCGCTCGCGCTCGGCCAGGGCGGCAAAGCGCAGCTTGTCGGCGAGCGCTTCCACCAGCTCGGCGGGCGGCAGCACGCAGCGCAGGTGCGGCGCGAGGCGGCTGCGGCCGCGCGACACCGCGAGCAGGTCGTGGTCGCCCTGATAGAACAATACCGGCGCGTCCCGCTGCTCGCTGCTCCAGGCGATCAGCGCCGCGAGCGCGGCCTCGGGATCGCCGATCCAGCTCGGCGTGTGCACCACCGCCCGGCAGTAGCGCGACCGCCCCATCCGGGAGTCGGGCTCGCTCGCTGCGACGGCGACCGGGACGCCGTCGCGCCCCAGCGCGCGCACCAGGCTGAGGTCGCCCACCACGCAAGCCAGCGGTTTCATCGAAATTGGGAGGCTCATGTATGGCAGAGGAACTCGGCGCAGCAGTACTCGATCACGCGCCGCACCGGGAGCGGCACGGGCTGGATGGTCAGGCGCCGGCCGCGCTGCTCCAGGTAGCCCCGCAGGAGCATCATCAGCCCGACGAAAGCGCTGTCGACGTGGCTGACCGCCGTCACGTCGAGCCGCACGTCCTTGCCGGACTGTGCTGCCAGCGTGAAAGAGCGGCGCAAAAGCGCGAGGTTTGCGCGCGTCCAGGCGCCGCGCAGCACCATCCCGTACTCGCGCTCACCCTCCCGCGCCTCGACGTTACCCCCGCCGGCCGAGCCGGCGGCGGCGTGCCGCCGCGCGTACCACACGTGGGGAAGCACGCGCGTCACGAGCAGCGCCGCGAGCGCGATTCCGTCGTTCAGATAGCGCCGCCATAGCCTTGGCTGCTCCCTGATGCGCCACAGCCATTCGAGGCCGGCGCGCTGCATCCAAGCGGGCGCGCGGCGCACCGTGCCGGCGCTGAAGTCGACCACCGCGCCAAGGTGGCTCACCACCGGCACGTTGAGGCGCGGGCGGTTGCGTTCGATCCAGACCTGGCCCTTGCGCGCGCCGAGCGATACCACCAGCAAGTCGGCGTTGGACGCGTTGATGCGGCGGATCGTCTCCTCGCCGCTCATCTCCTCCACCGACCCGAATCCCGGCGAATCGTAGCCGACACACACCAGTCCTTTCGCCTCGCGCGCGAGCCGCCGTGACGCCTCCTCGGCCACGCCGTCGCGGCCGCCGAAGAAATAGACCGCGAGCGGCCTGCCCTCGCCGCGGCGCAGCGCCTCGAACAGGTTCGCGCCAGCGACGCGCTCGCGCATCGGGATGCCGATCAGGCGCGCAAGCCACACGAGCGGCATGCCGTCGGCCACGCTCAAGTCGCTGTGCAGGACGGCGTTGCGAAACGCGTCATCCGAGCGGCTCGCGATGAGGAAGTTCACGTTCGGCGTTGACATGAAGCACGGCATCCGCGCCGCAGCCGCGGCGCGGATGCGGCGTTCGGCCCCGGCAAGGTCGATCGCGTCGATCGGCAGCCCGAGGAGGCAGTGCACGTCGCGCTCAAAGTCCGGCGGCGTGGCGCCTCTCGACGGTGACCCTTCACTATGCATTGCTGCCTGTCAACCAAATGGCGATTGGCCCGAACGGCGGGCACGCCGAATTCACCCGACAGGTATACGTTGCCGGCCACTGCCGAGAAAGGACTCCTAGGAGCTAATGCTGTCCCTTACATCGGTGCGCGTTGTTGCCCAATGGGCTCTTAGGAGCTAATACCGTCGAATGGCGAGCGCTGTTCCTGCTAGGGCCTTTCGAAGGCGCCGAGGTCGAACGCGCCGCCCTGCGGGCGCTCGAGGCGGAAGAAGTCCGAGAACACCGGTGCCGCCGCGCCGGCATTGAGGGCCGAGCTTGCCGCGCCGAGGACGAAGTCCACCGGTACCACAG
>JBIOYV010000061.1:0-28017 GCA_044870335.1 Burkholderiales bacterium
GGCTGGCGCGGCGGGCGCTCGTCCATCAGCCATTGCAGGGTGAACGCGGTGAGGCCGATCACGATGAGCGCGCCCCAGCCGAAGCTGTAGCTGCCGAAGCGGTCGAATACCACGCCGCCCATCCACGCGCCGAAGAACGAGCCGACCTGGTGGCTGAGGAACACGACGCCGTAGAGCGTGTTGAAGTGCGTGAGGCCGAACACGCGGCCGATGATGCCGGTGACGAGCGGCGCGACGCCGAGCCAGAGGAATCCCATCGCGGCGGCGAACACCAGGGTCGACGCCGCGCTCACCGGCACCAGCAGGAAGACGACGATGAAGAGCGTGCGCAGGAGGTAGATGAGCGCGAGCAGGTGCTTCTGGCTGTAGCGCGCGCCGAGCAGGCCGAACATGTAGGTGCCGATCGTGTTGAACAGGCCGATCAGGGCGAGCGCGCTCGCGCCCACGCCGGGCGCCACGCCGCAGAGCGCCAGGTAGCTCGGCAGGTGCGTGGTGATGAACACGAGCTGGAAGCCGCAGGCGAAGAACGCGAGGGTCATGAAGAGGTAGCCGCGGTGGGCCATCGCCTCGCGAAGCGCCTCCCCGAGCTTGAGATGGGCCTGCGGTGATGTTCCGGTTGAAACTGCCGGCTCGCGGATCGCCAGGGACAGGACGGCCATTGAAGACGCGATGACGGCAAAGCCCACGAGCGCGGCCTGCCAGCCGAAGCCGTCGATGAGGTGCTGGCCGACCGGCGCGAGCACCAGGGTACCCAGCGACCCCGCGGCAGCGACGAGGCCGACGGTCTGGCTGCGCCTCTCGGGCGGCGTGGCGCGCGATATGGTGCCGATCAGCACGCCGAAGCCGGTGCCCGCCGTGCCGATGCCGGCGAGGAAGCCGGCGACGTAAAGCGCGCCGGGAAACACGCTCGAGAACCCCATCAGGACGAGGCCCAGCGCATAGACCAGCGCCGTGACGATGAGAACCGGGCGCGCGCCGTAGCGGTCGGCTGCCGCGCCGACGAAAGGCTGGGAGATCCCCCAGACGATGTTCTGCAGCGCGATCGAGAAGCCGAAGGTCGCCGCCGAGATGCCGAGGTCCACGGTCATCGGCCGCATGAACAGGCCCAGGCTCTGGCGCAGGCCCATGCACAGGGAAATGATCAGGCCGCTCACCACGATGAGCAGCAGCATCGCGCGTCGCTTTTCAAGGCTGGACATGGCTGGCAGGTAGGCTAGTGGATAAGCCGGCAGGTAAACCGATCGGTGTACCTATCATCGGCGAGGCGGTATACTTCTGTCAACCCTCAGATTACACCGACCTGTGTACCCCAACGGCACCCCAGCCGAGCGCATCCTCGCCGCAGCCGACAAGCTGTTCTATGCGCAGGGCATCCGCGCCGTGGGCGTCGACGCGGTGGCGGCCGAGGCCGGCGTCAGCAAGCGGACGCTGTACAACCACTATGCGTCCAAGGACGCCCTGATCGCGGCCTATCTCACGGCGCGCTTCCGCCAGATCGCGCCCTCGGACGCGCCGGCCCGCAACCAGATCCTCGGCGCGTTCGACCGGCTCGAGCGCATCCTCGCCGACGGCAGCTTCCGCGGCTGTCCCTACGTCAACGCGGTGATCGAGATCGGCGACCCGAGGCACCAGGCGGCCGGCATCGCGGTGCAGTTCAAGGAGCAGCGGCGCCTCTGGTACCGGGCGCTCCTCGAGCGCATGGCGGTGAAGGACGCCGACGCGCTCGCCACCCAGCTTCAGATCCTCGCCGAGGGCGCCCTCGCCGCGGCGCTGGTGCGCGGCGACCCGTCGCTCGCGCGCTCGGCTCGCGCCGCCGCCGAGGTGCTGATCGATAACGCCCTCACCCGCCGCCGGCGTACTCGAGGTCGCCCTTATAAAGCTCGTACGCCTTCGAGTATTCCATGACCCGCGCCACCTCGGAGATGAAGTTCTCGTCGTAGCCGGCGCGGCGCAGCAGGTGGAAGCCGACTTCCATCCCGGAGCTGATGCCCCCGCCGGTGACGACGCGGCCCGCGTCGACCACACGCGCGCGGCTGATCCTGCACTTCGGCGCGATCTCGGCGAGGCGTTCGATCGGCACCTTGCCCATGGCCGACTGCTCCAGCCGATCGGGCTCCTTGCGGTTGGTCGCGGCGAGGCCGTCGAGCAGGCCCATCCTGCCGTAGATCCACGAGCCGGTGCACACCGAGACCAGCAGTGTCTTCTCGGGCAGCTCGCGGATGAAGGCGTGCAGGCGCGCGTTGTTGATCTCCACGCGCGTGCCGAATCCGCCCGGGATGAGGAAGGCGTCCATGTGCGGGCGCTCGGCGAACGAGTAGTTCGGCAGCACGGTGAACCCCGCCTGCGCGCTCACCGGGCGCAGCGCCTCGGCGATGAAGAACGCGTCGAGCTCGGGATCGAAGCGCCGCGCCACCGCGAACACGCCGTACGGTGCGGCGAAATCGACGATCTCCAGCTCCTCGCAGATGTAGATGCCGAGGCGAAAGCCCGGCTTCTTCGGAAAGGTTGGCATGGTTAGCTCCGAACAATAGAGTTGAAATTCTACGAGGCTATGCAATCGACTGATTGGATTTCACGACAGCACGAACCAGCGGCGACGAAATCACCACTGGCACTACACGTGTTCCAGGTTCCTCGGCTGCTAACATCCGCGCCTTGCGAAGAGATCAATTGCGCCACGCTTCGTGGCAGGAACTGCTCGCCGCGCCCGCCGCGACGTCGCACATCCTCCAGATCTACGACAGCGACCATTTCGTGGCGTCGGGGGTCGCGCTTTTCACCGCCGAGGGTCTCATGCGCGGCGAAGCAGTGCTCCTTACGGGAACCGAGGCGCACCTGCGCGCGGTGCGCCGCGAGCTGCTGGCGAAGGACGTCGATTACGACGCGGCGGTCGGTCGCGGCCAGCTGTCGACGCACGACGTGCGCCGCACCGTCGAAGCGGTGCTCGTCGGCGGCATGCCCGATGCCGCTCGCTTCGAAACCGTCACCGGCACGGCGGTCGAGAAGGCGCGCGCCGGCGGCCGGTCTTCATGGAGTACGAGGACCTGGTGCAGAAGGCCTTCTCGGGTCGGCGCATCGTCACGCTATGCACCTATCCGAGCGAGCGATGTGGCGCCGCAAACCTCCTGGACGGGCGTAGCTGCAAGCTGGAGCACCCGGACGAAGGCTGGCAGATTCTCACCCGCATCAGCGCCTAGCGCGCGCGGGCGCCCGCCCCGCCGATTCCCAATTTTTCGGGATCGCAACTTGCTTCGCGGCACCGGCATGAAACGCATCGTCATGACCCGGGTTGGCAGGGTCGATACGCTTTCGGACGGCCAAGGCGGCGCGCTCGAGATCGAGACGAGCGAAGGACCGCTTGAAATCCGGTTCACCTACGAGGACGCCGAGCGCCTCATCGCCGCGCTCGAGGCTGCGCGCGGCCAGATCCGGGAGGATCGCGCGCGCTCGGGCCTGCCGCCGATTGCCGAGAAACAGAAGCCTGCGGCGAGCTGGGAGACCGCCATCGATCCCGTGAACCAGGTGGCAGTCGTGCGCGCGCATTTCCCGGACGGCACCACCCAGGACACCCGCATCCCGCGCGCCGACATCGCGCAGATCGCCGAATTCCTGGACCACGCGCTCAAGCGAATGGAGCCGGGCTCCGACATGCGGCAGTGAACAAGGGCGCTCCTATTCCGGCTTCAGCCCCTTCTCCCGGATGATGCGCCCGTAGCGGCTGCGGTCCTTGTCGATCAGCGCCTGGAGCTCCTTGGGCGTGCTGGCCTGCGGTACGGCGCCTTGTGCGATCAGCTTGTCGCGCACGTCGGGCGCAGACACCGCTTCCTTCACGTCGGCCGCCACTTTTTCGATGATCGCGACGGGCGTCGCGGCCGGCGCGAGGAGCGCGATCCACGAGCCCGACTCGGCGTCCTTCACTCCCGCTTCGGCGAGCGTCGGCACGTCGGGAAGCGCGGGCGAGCGCTTCGCGTGCGTCACGGCGAGGCCCTTGAGCTTCCCGGCCTTGATGTGGCCCGAGCCTTCGAGCACCGAGGCGAACAGGAGGTCCACGTGTCCTGCCATCAGGTCGGTCATCGCCGGACCGCCGCCCTTGTAGGGCACGTGCGTGAGACGCGTGCCGGTAGCGAGCTGGAAGATCTCGGCGGTGAGGTGCGGCGAGCCGCCCTGCCCCGAGCTCGCGAAGGTGACCTTGTCGGGATGGGCCTTCGCGAACGTCACCAGCTCCTTCACCGAGCCCGGCTTGAACGACGGGCTCGCCATCAGCACGAACGGCAGCTCGCAGATGAGCGAGATCGGCACGAACGCCTTGTCCGGGTCGTACGGCAGCTTCGGATAGAGCGTCGGGTTGATCGAGGTGATGCCGACGTTCACGATGAGCAGCGTATAGCCGTCGGGCCGCGCCTTTGCCGCCGCGTCCGCGCCCAGGATCCCGGCGGCGCCCGCCCGGTTCTCCGCGATCACCGACTGGCCCCAGTTTTGCGTCAGCCTGGCCGCGACCGTGCGCGCCGAGATGTCGGTGCCGCCGCCCGGCGGGAACGGCACGATGAAGGTCACGGGTTTGGCGGGATAGCCCTGTGCGAACGCTTCCGTTTGCAATGAAGTCAAGAACGAAAAGCCAGCGACCGCTGCTAGCAGGTGGAAAATCCTCGACATAAACGTGGTCTGTCCCTGTTCAGGTTCTTGCGGAAAGCAGGCTGCGGCCCCACTTCGCCAGCGGCACCGCGATGGCGGCGAGCGCGAGCACCATGAGGACGGCGGAAATCGGACGCATGAAGAAGATGCCGATGCCGGCATCCGAGATGATGAGCGACTGACGCAGCGCGCGCTCGGCGAGCGGCCCGAGCACCAGCGCGAGCACCAGCGCCGCGGGCGAGTAGCCGAGCTTCTTCATGAAGTAGCCCACGACGCCGAACACCAGCATCTGGCCGACGTCGAACACGTTGTTCTTGAGCGAATACGCCCCGGTGACGCAGAACAGGATGATGAGCGGCATCAGGATGCTGTAGGGAATGCGCAGCGCGCGCACGAAGAGCGGGATCAACGCGGTGCTCGCGACGAGCAGCATCACGTTGGCGATGTACTGCGAGGCGATCAGGCCCCAGACGAACTCGGGGTTCTTCTCGAAGAGCAGCGGCCCGGGGCGCAAGCCCCACATCATCAGGCCGCCGAGCATGATCGCGGTGGTGGCCGAGCCCGGGATGCCGAGCGTCAGCATCGGCACCATGGCGGCGGTCGCGGCGGCGTTGTTCGCCGACTCGGGCGCGGCCACGCCCTCGATCGCGCCCTTGCCGAAGCGCTCCGGCGTCTTCGATACCTTCTTCTCCACGGTGTAGGAGAGGAACGAGGCCACGGTCGGGCCCGCGCCCGGCAGCACGCCGACCAGGAAGCCGAGCACCGTGCCGCGCGCGATCGCCCACTTGCTCTGCGCCCAGTCGGCGAGGCTCGGCCACACGTCGCGCAGGCGCAGGCTGATTTTCACCTGAGAGCTCTTCGCTTCGGCACCCGCCAGCACTTCACCGAGGCCGAAGAGGCCGATCGCCACCGGCAGGAAGTCGATGCCGTCCATCAGCTCCGGCACGCCGAAGCCGTAGCGCGCGTCGCCCGAGATGATGTCGAAGCCGACCATCGCCAGCATGAGGCCGAGCACCATGCTGATGTAGCCCTTCAGGGGATCCTCGCCCGCGAGCATGGTGACGGTGGTGAGACCGAGGAGCATCAGCGCGAAGGTCTCGGGCGGGCCGAAGGAGAGCGCCCAGCGCGCGAGCAGCGGCGACACCAGCATGAGCAGCACCACGCCGACCGTGCCGGCGATGAACGAGCCGAGCGCGGCGATGCCGAGCGCCGGTCCCGCCCTTCCCTGCAGCGCCATCTGGTAGCCGTCGAGGCAGGTGACGACGGAGGCCGACTCGCCCGGCGTGTTGATCAGCACCGAGGTGATCGTGCCGCCGTACATCGTGCCGGCGTACATCGCGGCCAGCATGATGATGCCCGAGGTCGGCTCCATGCCGAAGGTGAGCGGCAGGAGCAGCGCCACGCCCGAGGGCGGCCCGACGCCGGGCAGCGCCCCGATCAGCATGCCGACCAGCACGCCCGCCACCGCCATCATGATGTTGAAGGGCGTGAGCGCGATCGAGAAGCCGAGCCCGAGGTGCGTCAGAAAGTCCAGAACATTCCCTCCGGCATGGGAACGCGCAGCCAGCGGACGAACACCAGCCAGTTGAGCCCGGCGGCGGCAAGCGCGATTGCGAGCGTGACCCGCCATGGATGCCGGCCGAGGTAGCGCACCAGCACGACGAGGAAGAGCGCCGTGCCGACGACCATGCCGAGCACCTTGAGCAGGGCGATGAACGCAGCGGTGACGCCGAGCACCACGAGTACGCGTCTGCCGGCTTCGCCCTCGGGCTTCCACCCGGCAATCCGCTCTCTGGAACTTCTGAAGAGCATCAGGGCGGCGAGGCAGGCCATGACCACGCCGAGCCAGAACGGCAAGAACGCCGAGCCCGGCCCGTCGTGGCCCCACCACTTGTAATACTTGAGCGCCCCGGCCGCGAACGCGGCCGAGACGATCAGCAACAGGACCGCCGTGATGCGGTCGGGATTACGCACCTACGCCGACATTTCTAGGTTGGCATTTCTACGTCGGCATTTCTACTTTTGGGCTGCCTTCAGGCCCTGCAGCGCCTTCGCGTACTTGTCGCGCAGGCTGTCGAGGTACTTGTTCGCCTGGTCACCGGTCCAGTCGGTCGGCGTGAGGAGATTGCGCTTGATGTAGTCCTCCTGCCACTTCTTCGTCTGCGTGACCTTCCTCAGCGCGTCCTGCCAGTACTTCACCGCCTCGGGCGCCATGTTGGCCGGCCCGACCACGCCGCGCATCTGCTCCCAGTAGAAGACGTAGCCGTTCTCCGCGAAGGTCGGCAGATCGGGCGCGTCCTTGAGGCGCTTCTGCGAGGCGACCGCGAGGTTGCGCGCCTTGCCGGCCTCCACCTGCGCCACGATCTCGTTCGGGTTCATCACGCCGGCGTCGATGTGGCCGCCCATCAGCGCCGTGGTGACCTCGCCGCCCGAGTTGAACGGTACGTACTTCACCTGGATCTTCGCCGCCTGCTCGAACAGGTAGGTGAAGATATGGTCCTCGGTGAGCGTCGCCGTGCCGCCGACGGTGAGGCCGCTGGGCTTGGCGCGCGCCGCCTTGACGAAGTCGTCGATCGTCTTGTAAGGCGACTCGGTGCGCACCGAGAGCATCAGCTCGTCGATCGCGACGATCATCAGGATCGTCATCGCGTCGCGGTGGTCGCCCGGCAGGCGCCCCTCGATCTTGCCCGAGACGATCATCGGCGTGGCGCCCGCGATGACGTGCGAATCGCCCTTCTTGTTGATGAGATAGCTGAAGCCCACCGCGCCGCTGCCGCCGGCGCGGTTGTTCACGTTCATCGGCACCGGCGACCACTTGTTCTCGTCCATGATGCCGGTGATCATGCGCATCAGGTTGTCCGTGCCGCCGCCCGGCGCGTACGGTACCACCACCTCCACGTTTCGCTGCGGATACTTCGGCTGCGCCACCGCCACGGCCGAAGCCGCGAGCAGCACTGCACCGACGATGAGCTTATGCATGTGGATCTCCTCCTATGGTTTGCTTTTCCTGGTAGTTCACGAGATGAAGGTAGTCTGAACGCACGGGAGCGAAGACGTCGAGGTTCAGGCAGACCTCGTCCCCGACCGCCTCGGCATAATGCACCACGTTGGGCGGCACCCGGACCATCGACCCGGGGCCGCATTCGAGGACTTCGTCTCCGACGTGCAGGCGCGTCCTTCCCTGCAGGATCAGCACGAGCTGCTCGAACGGATGGCTGTGGGGGCCGGGCTGCACATCCGGCCTGATCCAGTTCAGGACCACCATGGCGTTGTCGCCCCTGAATGCCACCCGCTCGATGCCGCGGCGCGGCGAATCCTTGTCGAGCTCGTTCCAGTTGTACAGCGTCACGGCCGGCATGCGGACCTCCTCGGCGGCGATGGTAGCATCACGAAAATCCTGAAAGCGAACCCATGGACGAACTTCTCCACGAAGTGCGCGACGGCGTCGCGTACGTGACCTTCAACCGGCCGCAGGCCCGCAACGCGCTCACCTTCGCGATGTACGAGCGCCTGGCCGAGATCTGCGACCAGGCCGGCGCCGAGCGCTCGATCCGGGCGATCCTCATCACCGGCGGCGGCGACAAGGCCTTCGCCGCCGGCACCGACATCTCGCAGTTCCGGGCCTTCGACAAGGAGCAGGACGCGCTCGACTACGAGGCGCGCATCGATCGCGTGATGAACGCGATCGAGCGCTGCCGCGTGCCCACGATCGCCGCGATCAACGGCGCCTGCACCGGCGGCGGCGCGAGCATCGCCGCCTGCTGCGACCTGCGCATCGCCTCGCGCAGCATCAAGTACGGCTTCCCGGTGGCGCGCACGCTCGGCAACTGCCTTTCGCTGCCGAGCTACAACCGGCTCGTGTACCTCGTGGGACCGGCGCTGGTGAAGGACATCGTGTTCCAGGCGCGGCTCATCGAGGCCGACGAAGCGCTGGCCAAGGGCCTGGTCATGGAGCTCACCGACGACCAGGCAACGCTGCTGAAGCGTGCCGAGGAGATCACCCGCGTCGTCGCGAGCCACGCGCCGCTCACGCTGCAGGCCACCAAGGAAGCGCTGCTGCGCCTGCGCCCCAAGGTCGAGCACGGCGAGGGCAACGACCTCGTGCTCATGTGCTACATGAGCCAGGACTTCCGCGAAGGGATGGAGGCGTTCCTCAACAAGCGCAAGCCGGTTTGGAAGGGAAAATAGGAAAGCTTCGCGCGCTGGTCGTCGGGGGGTCGCTCGGCGGCCTCTTCGCCGGCAACCTGCTCCGCGACCTGGGCTGGGAGGTCGAGATCTACGAGCGCGTGCCCGACGACCTCGCCTCGCGCGGCGCGGGCATCGGGACTCACGCGGAGCTGCTCTCGGTGCTCGCCGGGCTCGGGATCGCGCTGGAGGAGCGGCTCGGCGCCGAAGTAGGCGACCGGGTCTGCCTCGACCCCGAAGGCAACACGGTCCATCGCGTGCCCTGGGGCCACGTCATGAGCGGCTGGGCGAACGTCTACCGGCCGTTGAAGGACCGCTTCCCTGCGTCGCGCTATCACTTCGGCAAGTCGTTTGAAGAATTGGATCGGCGTGGAAGCGAGATCGCTGCCCGTTTCTCCGACGGCTCCGAAGCGCGCGCCGACCTGCTGATCGGCGCCGACGGGCTGCGCTCAGGGGTACGAGCGCAGCTTTACCCCGGGCTCGAGCCCGCGTACGCCGGCTATGTCGCCTGGCGCGCGCTCGTCGACGAGCACAGGTTGCCCCGGGAGCTGCGGCAGCGCCTCGGCAATACCTACTGGTTCGGCCTGCCGCCGGGCGAGATGATCGTCGCGTACCCCGTGCCCTCGCGCGACGGCGCGCCGGGCCACCGCGACTGGAACATCGTGTGGTACCGGCCGATCGTCGGCGAGCAGGCGCTGCGCGAGATGTGCACCGACGCGCACGGGCGGCACCACGGCCTGTCGATCCCGCCGCCGCTGGTGCGGCCCGAGGTGATCGCGGCGCTCAAGCGCGACGCGCGTGCGCTCCTTGCGCCGCTTCTTGCCGAGCTCCTCGAGCGCTCGCAGCCCTTCTTCCAGGCGATCTTCGACGTCGAATCGCCGCGCATCGCGGTGGAGCGCGTGTGCCTGCTCGGCGACGCCGCGTTCGTCGCCCGCCCGCACGTGGGCATGGGCGTCACCAAGGCCGCGCTCGATGCGCTATGCCTTTATCGTTCAATTCAGATTGATTCTGAAAACCTGGACGCGGCGCTGGCCCGCTACGAGCGCCTGCGCGGCGAGTTCGGGCGGCGTTGCGTGGCGCGCGCGCGGCGCCTGGGGGCCTACATCGAGGCGCGCGCCCGGCCCGAGCGCGGCTGGAGCGCCGAGCAGCTCGATCAGCGGCCCGAGCGGCTCATGCGAGAGGTCGCCGCCGCGCTCTCCGACATTCCGGAACTCGCGCTGGAAGTCTAGAAAATGGTGACTGTCACCATGTACATGGAAAAAACTACATCGGAGGGTTCTGGCCGCGCAGCCCGACGTTGACGCGAGGCGCGGTGTACGTGCCGTCGGGCTGGCGCTCGGCATTGTTGATGAACACACCGGTGCCGGGCTTCAGGTCGCTGCGGCTGGCCGGCTCGTAGCTCACGACCGAGGTGCGCGGCGTGACCAGCACCTGCTTCTCGCCGCCCTTGTACTGCACCGTCATCACCCGGCCGTCGCCCATGTTCTTGATCTCGGCGACGTTGGCGTTGGTCATCTTGCTCTCGGGCCGCAGGTCCCAGTCGCGGTGCCCTTCGCCGGTGCCGCGCATGTTCTCGGGGAAGATGTGCACTTCCTCGGCGACGAGGGCGCCGTCTTTCTGGCCCACCGTGGTGGTGCCGATGAACTTGCCCTTGCCGATGTCGGCCATGCTCGCCTTGGCGATGCCGATGATGAGCACGTTGTCGGGCACCTTCACCTTCATCACTTCGCCGCTGCGAGTCTTGACGGTGAGCAGGTTGCCGTCCACCTTCTCGAGCGTGGCTCGGATTCGGGTCGGTGCCTGGGCAACAGCGGCCGCGGACAATGCGGCGATGACGAGGGCTGCGATTGGGCGGATCATGGGGCCTCCAGGGTGGAATGCGTCCGCTAACATGCGGGCACATCGAGTATTCCAGATTCTCAAGAAACAAAAAACCGGGCCTGGCCCGGTTTTTTGTCGATAACCCGAGGTACCCGAGGTTCTAGCCCCTGGTGGTGGTCTTCCTGATTTCCTTCTCGTCGGACCATTCGAGCAGCCCGTTGCGGATGTTCCAGAGCTGCAGGTTGAACTTGTAGTAGACGTCCTTCGTGTCCTTCACCTGCTTCACGATCGACGTGATGTTGCCTTCCATGCGGTACTGCGCGCCGACCATCTGGCCCCGATCCACCGACTGCTCGCGGGCGTAGTAGCCGCTCTGCTGGCGGTCGATCTCGCCGGTCTGCTGCTTCATGCCGCTCTGGTCCACGGCGAAGCGCACCTTGCCGCCGCGCTGCAGCTCGGCGCGGATGCTGTCCGTGATCGAGCGGGTGTCGATGTATTCGCTCGTCCTGTTCCTCACCTCCTGCACCGTGAGGATCGGCAGGTTGCCGCTTACGATCACCGGCGCCGTCTGCATCGAGCGCGCCATCGTCTCGGCGATCGTCTGCAGGTCGGTCGAGCCGAATTCGTTGGTGACGGTCTCGACGCCCTTGGCGTCGCCATAGCGGGTCACTGGCGCGGCGCAGCCGCCGGCGAGCAGCACCGCGGCGGCGAGCGGCACGGCGAACCGGCAGCGTATTGAGCGGTTCATTCCATGCTCCTCAGGACGAGGCGGAAGTCGGCCGCCTTGTTGGTCGGCGCGACGGTGTTCACGAGCAGGTTGGAGTTGTCGTAGATCATGAGGGGCTTCCACGCTTCCTCTTCCCACGCGCGCATGCCCTCGCGGTCGATCCAGCGGAACTTGTAGGAAACGCGCTTGACCGTCTTGCTGTCGTTGTTGAGGTTGGCGTCGATCCTCAGGAGATCGCCGCTGCGGCTGCAGCGCATTTCAGTCGGGACGACGGTGGTGCGCGAGCCCTCCGTCACCACCTTGGCCTTGACCAGGTCTTCCATCGAGGCGATCTTCTGCTCGCCGATCGGGCAGCCGAACGCCTGCCCCGGAACTTCGAACCCCTTCTTGGTGGCGCAGCCTGCGCCAAGTGCCGTCGCGAGCACCGCGGCTGATATCCATACCTGTCTCATCTTGCGGCCTCCCCTGTCTGTGTTCCCGGGTGATACCCGTAGAGCTGATTACCCAGCAGCCAAAAGTCTATCACCGCGTGGCGTCCCTTGACGTCCACGCGCGCGCTGCGCGGGCCTTGCGGTGTCTGAATCGTGACACTGTGCACGCCGGCGGGCAGGCGCGCCCGCGCGATCGAGATGTCCGAGGGCAGCGTGCGCCAGGTGCGATCGTCGGCCCCCGCCATCAGCACCGAGCCGAGCGTCACGATCAGCGAGGCGAGACCGGCGGCATTGTTGCCGCGGTCGGCGTGCCTCTGCGTCCCGACTTGCGCCACGGCGCTCGCCGCGGCGCGGATCGAGGCGCGCAGCATGATCGAAGGCATGTCGTCCTTCAGCCGGCGGCGCGCCATGAGGTCGACGCTCGTGATGTTGGCCAGCGCCACGCTGCCGGCGCCGTCGACCGCGAGCGCCGTCGGCCGCGGCGCCCAGGCGCTCGGCGTGATCACCGGAAAGGAGATCGGCACCAGCACCCACCTGTAGCCTGAGAGCACCGGCAGGTTGAACTGCTGGGAGTGGATCGCGGGCGCCGTGCCGGAGGCGACGATAAAGAGCACGTCGACCTTTCCATCGTCAGGCGCATGCAAGCGTTCCTCCAGACCGGAGAGCGCCTCTTCAAGGAGCGGCACGCCGGGATGAAGCTCGTTCGCGAGGCGATAGCCCGGCGCGGCGAGGCTCAGCTCGCCGAGCGCCTCGTAGATGAAGCCGGCCAGGTAGTGCGAGAGCGCGCTCTGATAGCTGTTCATGAGCGCGTTCACCTCGGGATTGTCGATGCCTTGCACCGGGTAGCCGTTCAGCTCCTTGAAGCTGGTGCGCGCACCGCGCTTCTTCGCTTCTTCCTGCACCTCGGCGAGCTGCTTCGCGCGCTCCTCGGCGATCACCGCCTCCAGCTCATGGGTCTGCTTGATCGCGACGCGTGCGTTGTCGTAGTCGCCGAGCGCAAGATGGTTGAGCGCAATATAGGTGAGCAGCATGACCTTTTCGTAGTCGTAGCCGTCGTACGTGCGCAGCTTGTCGCTCAGGACGTAGCTCGAGCTGCTGCGGACCAGGCTCGCGGCCTGGGCGAGCGGGTCGCGCACCTGGATACGCGCGTTGGCCGCCATCCAGGTCTTCTGGCTGTCCGGGTAGCGGTTGCCCAGGCGCTGCAGCATGCCGAGCTCGAGGTAGTAGAGGAGGTCGCGGTCGTTGACCGGGTTGTTCGAGTCGAGCGTCTTGATCGCGCCGTCGACGTTGCCGGCCAGGGCGTAGTTGAGCGTGCCGGTGAGCTCCCGGTCATAGCTGCGGAACGCGGCACAGCCGGTGAGGCCGAGCACGAGCACGAAGGCCGGCACGAGCGCGCGAAGCGACGGCGACCAGGACGGCATATCCCCCCTTCCGTGTACGCCGATGGATGCGCAATGTTACCGTGCGAAGTGGCGGTCCGACCATCGACTAGTGCTCGTGTAAAAATGGGAAAACCAATGCCTTATCTCAAGATCCGAGACGTCAACCTCCACTACCGCGTGTCCGGGACTGAGGGCCCGTGGCTCGCGCTCATCACCGGCGGCCGGCGCGGCTTCAACGAGTTCGTGCCGCTCGCAGAGAAGATTGCGGCGCATGGCGTGCGGGTGGTGCTCCACGACAGGCGCAATACCGGAGCATCCGATGTGGTCATCGAGGCGGACCCTTCCGGGGATGTGGGAGAGGAAGAAATCTGGACCGACGATCTCTACGAGCTCCTCGGCAGGCTCGAGGCTCGCCCGGCGGTCGTCGGCGGCGGCTCTTCCGGCGCGCGCACGTCGATCCTCACCTACCTGCGCCACCCCGACGCGGTGCGCGCGCTCTTCCTGATGCGGCTCACCGGCGGCGAGTTCGCCGCCGGACGGCTGCCCGAGATGTACTACGGCCAGTTCATCAAGGCCGCACGCGAAGGCGGCATGGCCGCCGTGTGCGCCACCGAGCAGTACAAGGAGCGCATCGCGGCCAACCCGGGCAACGGCGAGCGCCTGATGCGCATGGATCCGAAGCGCTACATCGAGGTGATGTCGAACTGGCTCGCCATCTTCACCCGCGGCCCGGTGGCGCCGATGTACGGCGTGACCGACGCGCAACTCCGCTCGATCCGCGTGCCTTCGGTCGTCATCCCCGGCAACGACAAGACCCATTCGATGCCCTGCGGGCGCGCCATCCAGCGCCTCATTCCCGGGAGCCGCCTGGTCGAGCTCCCGCTCGAGGACCAGGACGTGCCGCTCGTCGCGTTCCCGGAATGGGCAGCGCACGAGGAAACGATTGCCCGCGTCTGCGCCGACTTCGTCAAGGAACAAAAGTAGTGCGCATCACCGGACGCCGGGCCTTCCTGCAGCTCTTGGTGGACGAAGGCGTAACGCATCTCTTCGGCAACCCCGGCACCACCGAGCTCGCGATCATGGAAGTGGTGCCCGACTTCCCGCAGCTCAAGTTCGTGCTCGGCCTGCAGGAGTCGGCGGTGATGGCGATGGCCGACGGTTTCTGCCGCGCCTCGGGCCGCCTCGCGGCCGCCAACGTCCACGTGATGCCGGGCCTGGGCAACGCCATGGGCGCGCTCTACAACGCCAAGTTCTCGGGCTCGCCGGTGATCCTCACCGCCGGCCAGCAGGAGCAGGGGCACGGCCTGCTCGAGCCGCTCCTCTACGAGCCGCTCGTGCCGGTGGCGCAGCCGCTCGTCAAGTGGGCGGTAGAAGCCACGCGCGCCGCCGACCTGCCGCGCATCCTGCACCGCGCGGCGAAGATCGCGCTCACGCCGCCGACGGGCCCGGTGTTCCTCAGCCTGCCGGGCGACGTGCTCGACGAAGAGGTCGACGTCGACATGGGCCGCGCAGTGCGCATCCACACGGAAACACAACCCTCGAGTGAGGCCTTGAGGAAAGTCGCGGAATTGCTGCTGGGTGCACGCCGCCCGGTGATCATCGCCGGCCAGGAGCTGGCGCAGCGCGACGCCTTTGCCGAGGCTGCCGAGCTCGCCGAGCTTCTCGGCGCGGCGGTGTACCAGTCGTCGGTTCCCTACTCGGCGCAGTTCCCCACCGCGCACCCGGCATTCATGGGCGCCCTCACGCGCCAGCAGAAGCAGGTGCGCGCCGCGCTCGAGCCCTACGACCTGCTCCTGTGCCTCGGCGCCGACCTGCTGCGCATGTCGGTCTACAGCCCGCTCGAGCCGCTGCCCGGGAATCTTCCGGTGATCCATGTCTCCGAGCGCGCGCACGAGCTCGGCAAGAACTACCGCACCGATGTCGCGGTGCAGGCGGACGTCAAACAAGCGCTTCTTTCCCTCCTCCCTCTTCTGCGGGAAAAACGCGACCGCGCCGCTGCCTCCGGTCGCTTGAATGAGCTGAAAACCAGGAACTGGAGCGCGCAGCGCGACCAGGCACGCATCGATGCGCTGCTCGCGGCCGAGACTTCGCCGATCGACCCGGCGTATCTGATGCTGCGCTTCACCGAGTCGCTGCCGCGCGACGCGGTGGTGGTAGACGAGGGCCTCGTCAGCACCTACAGCCTGCCGAAGTTTCTTTCGCTCCGCGGACCCAGGGATTACTACGGCCTCGCGAGCGGCGGGCTCGGCTTCGCCGTCCCCGGCGCCGTCGGCATCAGCATGGCGCTCCCCGGGCGGCCGATCGCGGTGATGGTCGGCGACGGCAGCGCGATGTACGGCATCCAGGGCCTGTGGAGCGCCGCGCACGAGCGGCTGCCGATCACGTACATCGTGGCGAACAACCGCGGCTACCGCATCATCAAGGAGCGCCTGGTGTCGTTCCGCAAGACCGACCGCTTCACCGGCATGGACCTGCGCGACCCGGACATCGATTTCGTGTCCCTCGCCGGGTCCTTCGGCCTCGCCGCGCGCCGCGTCTCCGATCCGCAGGACATCGCCCCCGCGCTGCGCGAGGCGTTCGCGAGCGGCGCGCCCAACGTGGTCGACGTTCGCGTCGCCGACGGCTTCGGCGGTTGAGGGTGGTACCATGACCAAAATAACAATAATGGCGCTTTAGCGGTGCACGTCCCAGCGGTTTCATGGCCACGGCTGTCCTTCCTGGTAAAGCTGACTCTGGTAGCGCTCGTGTACTTCACAGCGGCGCGCCTGTCTCTCGCCCTCGCCATCCCGCCGGGTTATGCGACTCCGGTCTGGCCCCCCTCCGGCATCGCCGTCGCCTCGGCGCTGCTCCTCGGCAATCGAATCTGGCCCGGCGTCTGGCTCGGAGCCTTCCTCGCCAACGTCGGCGTGGAGGCATCGGTCCTTTCGGCTATCGTCATTGCCACCGGCAATGCGCTGGAAGCGTGTATTGCAGCAACGCTGACGCGCCGGTTCGCCGCAGAGCGGGCTCCGCTCGAGCGGGTCGAGGACGTTTTCAGATTCATCCTGCTGGCGGCATTGAGCGCGAGCGTGGCTGCCACCCTCGGCGTGGCATCCATGTGGCTCTGGCATGAGCTGGCTCCGGGTTCGGCGTTCAGGAACTGGTGGACCTGGTGGCAGGGAGATTTCGCCGGGATCATTCTCGTAGCGCCGCTCATCCTGAGCTGGAGCTCGGCCCAGGGCGCAGCGTGGAGCTCACAGAAGAGAATCGAAGCAGCCTGCTTCGGGCTGCTTCTGGTCGTCACGGCGCTCGCCATCTCCAGCGAAGCGGCCTCTCACTTCGTTCCTTTCTCGCTCACGTTCATCGCACTGCCGTTCATCCTCTGGGCAGCCTTCCGCTTCGGCCAACGCGAAGTGACCACCGCCGTCGCAGTGGTATGCGGCGTGGCCGTCTGGTATGCGCTCGACCGGCGCGAGGTATTTGCCTCCCTGCCGCTGAACGAGCTGCTCCTCATGCTGCTCACGTTCATCAGCATGGTGGTGGCCACGGGACTGACTTTGGCGAGCGTCGTGAGTGAGCTGCAGGCGAAGAGGGAGCCTTCCTTCGTCCACAAGGCCGCCACGTCCGGGCCCGCTGCGGAAAAGCCGGCGCTCGAAGAGCGGCTGCGCAGGGCACTCGATAGGGAAGAGTTCGTCCTGCACTATCAGCCGCTGGTCGACGTCGATACGCGGCGGATCAGTGGCCTGGAGGCGCTGATCCGATGGCAAAGCCCCGAATACGGCCTGGTTGGGCCCCAGCAGTTCATCCCTTTGCTGGAGGAAACGGGAATGATTCTTCAAGTCGGGCAGTGGGCATTCAGGAAGGCGGTCCAGGATCAGAGGCTGTGGGCCTCCGACGGCGTCGACGTCCCGCGCATCGCGATCAACGTGTCGGCGATGCAGCTGCGTCAGCCCGATTTCGTCGATCTGGTACGCGACGCGCTGGGGGACCGGCGCATGATCGATGTCGAGATCACCGAGAGCCGCATCATGGAGGAAATCGACGCCAACATCGAGAAGCTCAAGCAGCTTCGCGGCCTCGGCGTGCGGATCGCGATCGACGATTTCGGCACCGGCTACTCGTCCCTTGCCTACCTCGCGAGGTTGCCGGTGCATTCATTGAAGATCGACCAGACCTTCATACAAGGCATGCTGAAAGACGACGAGACGATGGCGGTGGTGCAGACGATCATCGCGCTCGCCCATGCCCTGGAGCTCTCGACCGTTGCGGAAGGGGTCGAAACCGAAGAGCACGCCGACGTTCTCGCCCTTCTGCGTTGTGAACGCATGCAGGGTTACCTGATCGGCAGGGCTCAGCCGAGGGATCAGGTCAGCGAGCTCCTGAGAGCCCGCCGTGGATGAGATATAAGTCCTCCCTCCAAACTGCGGCCATCGTAGCAAATCGACGACAAAGTCGACCAGGGAAGTCGGGAATAGTGCAGTCGGTTTTCTTCCTGCACCGAAGGAAGCGGTCGGCGCGACGAAGCGAGACGGATAGTTCGTCTGCCTTGGTGTAGATTCGCCGGTGATGTCCCGCCGTGCGTATTCCCCTCTCTTCCACAAGGCGCTCGGCCAGGTCGGCGGCGAGGACAAGCTGCGCCTGCTCCTCGGGGCATCGTGGTCGGAGCTGCGCTGCTGGCTCGAAGGCAGCGCGCCGGTGCCCACCAAAGTGTTTCTGAAGCTCGTTGATCTGCTTGAGCGCGCGCCCGCGTCGGAGACGCGCGAAGCGGTGCATGCTCTCTTCGAGCCGGGCTACGCGCCCGCGAGCCGCGCGGAGCTCTGCGAGTCGGCGCTCGACGCGGCGCTCGCCGTGGCCTGCACCGACCTCGGCAACGTGCAACTGCTCGATGAGAGCGGCACGCTGCGCATCGCGGCGCAGCGCGGCTTCGAGGCGCGGTTCCTCGAATTCTTCGCAGGCGTCAAGCAAGCCGAGTCCGCTTGCGGCGTGGCGCTGATCCTCGGGCGGCAATACTCGGTTCCGGACGTCGAAAAGCATCCGGTGTTTCGCGGCACGCAGGCCGGCGAAGTCGTGCTCGCCGCCGGCGCGCGTGCAGTCGAGTCGAGCCCGATCCTGAGCGCCTCCGGCGTTCCGCTCGGCATGCTCTCGGTTCACCATCGCGAGCCCGGTACCCCCGACGAATGCGTGCTGGCGCTGCTCGCGCGAATCGCGCGCCGCGCCGGCGCTCTCCTTGAACGAGAAAGGAGCGCCGCATGAAGCTCTTGGCGCCAGTCGCATTGGTAGTGCTGCTCTGGCTCGGCCTTTGGGTCACGAACACCGGCGTGCTCGTGTACTCGTCGGACACCGGCGTGCTGAAAACTCGCGACTGCCGCTATCTCATCGGCGTGACGGTGGTCAAAAGCCTGGAGCCGCTCGCGCAGCGCTGCCCGGTAATAAGCAGCGTCGGGCGCTGAACCGAGCGGAAATCGGGGTCTGACCCCTTTTCCTAGTTCGGATTCTTCGGTTTTCCCGACTCGTCGACCCGGACCGTGGCGCTCGGGCCGATGCCCATGATCTGGACGATCACTTCCTCGTCCTTGGCGCCGTCCCAGTGGATCTGGTTCGGGTGGTGCACCACGAAGCTGCCAGCGGGCACCGGCGTGGTCTTGCTCTTGTCCTGCACCGGACCGGAACCGACCCACCAGGTGCCCTTCAGCACGGTGATGTAGCGCGTCTCCGGGTGGAAGTGCGGCGGGCTGAAGGTGCCGGGCGAGAAGCGGTTGCGCACCACGTAGGGCTGGCCCGGGATCTTCGGGTCGCCCGAGATCACCGCGTTCGCCGCGCCCGGGACGATGGGACTCGGGTTGAACTTCACGTCCTCCGAGCGCCAGATGTTCATCACCTCTTTCGGCGGATCGGCGAGCACCGTGAAGGAAACACCCGTCGTGAGAAGCCAGGCTGCGAAAGCGATCTTCGATGTTTTCATGTTTCCCTCGGGGAATTTACGGCTCGCGAGAATCGATCAGGATGAACGCGACGCGGCACGGCTCCTTGCCGCGGTTCACCCACGCATGATTGGTCGCCTGCTGCACCACCACGTCGCCCGCCTTGAGGTGCACCACGCTGTCGTCGAGCAGCATGTCGATCTCGCCCGACATGATGATCGCGTAGTCCAGGCTGCGCGTGCGATGCATCATCGGGTGGCTCGGCGGCCGGCCTTTCGCCGGCGCTTCATCGCCCACGATGCGCATCATGTAGTTCATTTCGGTCGGGTGGCCGGGCGCCGACTCCGGCGCGAAGTCGACCACGCGGAACACGGTGCCCGACTTCGGCGGCACCAGCCCGATCTTGGTCTTGCCGCGGTCGTCGGTCCACGAGAAGTCCGGCAGGCTCTTGTCGGTGACCCAGACGTTGGCGGCGGCGTTGGGCGGCCGCGGCGCGGCGAGCCGCGTGCGCTCGTCGATCATCACCACCGCTTTTCCGGACTCGTCGAGCTTGGTGACCACGCGCCGCACCTCGGGCGGCGATTTCTGCTGCCCGAGGACATAGCCGGCGCAAACGAGTGCCGCCCCTACCGCGAGGGCGGTTAGCGCTTTTTTCATACAAACCCTCTCAGTTTGCGAGCGGGCTCGGCCGGATCTGCAGCTTGTAGACCTTCGGGCTGTTCGCCGTGGCGCCCTCGTTGTGGAACACGGTGCGCGTGCCCGACATCGTCCACAGGCCCTTGCCCTTCCAGCCCGCTTTCGCGTCGTCGATGCGCCCGTCGGCGAGCTTGGTGAAAAAGCCCGTCGGATAGGGCACGCGCAGGTCGACCACCTTCCCGCCGACCACCGCCATCAGCGACTCGCTGCCGTTGGTCGTAAAGATCGGCACGTTGTTGCCGAGCCCGAGCGTGTTGTACCGGTCCACCCACACGTAATAGGCGTGATTCGCGCTGCCCGACGGATCCATGCCCTTGAACTGCGGCCCGGGCATGCGGATGAGCGTCCAGCCCTCGGGACAGAGCTTTCCGGTGACGGCCTCGGGCCCGTTCTGCGGCCGCTTGCATTTGCGCCGGTCGAAGCTCGCCATGTGGCCGCTCGCGAGCGGAGTCCACACCAAGCCGTCGGTGGTCATGTCGATTCCGCGCGGACTCCAGGCGCCGTCGGGCGGAACGAAAAGCTCGGCGATCGAGGTCTCGGAGGGGTTCGCGCCCGGGATGAGACGCACGATATAGCCGGGCTGCTCCACGCGCGCGAAGCCCTGGCCCATGGTCTGGCCCCACACCGAGTCGTCCACCGTGCTCGGCATGATCCCGTAGAAGGCCGCCATGACGCGCTTGTCCTTCGCGGGATCGACCGGGTCGTTCGGCCCGACGAATTCGTCGCGCTTGCCGTTGCCGTTGGTGTCGACGACGATCGGCGTCCAGCCTTGCGACTTGGCCGAATCGCCGGTCTCGAAGAAGGTCTTGGTCTTGATCCAGCCCACCACGCCGTTGCTCGCGCCCGGCCCGCCCTGCGAGAGCCACAGCGTCTTGTCCGCGTCCTTCGCGAAGTACAGGTGGTGCGCGAAGAAGCAGGTATCGACGTGGTACCACTTCTGCTGTTTCTGGTCCCAGATGGAAACCTGCCTGCCGTTCTGCTCGAGCGGCATCACCTTCGCCGACGGGTGGTCGGACCCCTTCTTGCAGAAGTCCGGGTTATTGGGACCGCGGAACCGCGCGCTGAAGTACACGCGTCCCTGCTCGTCCATCATCGCGTTGTGCAGGCTCGAGGCGCCGTCCCACAGCGGGTCCTTGCCCCAGTAGGGAGAGGGCTGCATCGGCAGGCTGGTCGAGGAGGGCGTGCCCGGCTGCACCGGATGCTTGATGGTGAACGCGCGATTGTTCACGGGATCGACCGCCGGAACGAGGTCGGTGCTCTCCTCCGGCGCGCCGAAGATCGGGCCGTTCGCGTTGACGGTCGGGTCGTGCTGGTAGCTCGAGATGCCGTCGTGCAGGTAGAACTTCGGGGTCGAAAAGTCCCACATCGTGACGACGACGTTGCGCTCCACGCCCTCCGGCCGGCGCGGCTTGTCGAACGGCACCTCGCCGGCGGCGATGCGGTCGGTCCAGTCGGCGAAGTTCTTGAGCGCGGCGTCGACGCCGATGTAGCCGAGCGTGAGCGCCATGTTCTGCATCGCCTGGCCGGACTGCACTCGCCTTCCCCAGACGGCGACCGAACTGGCGTCGCCTTCCTTGAACTGCTTGGGCACGGTGCGGATGCCGAGCGAGCCAAGTGCGTGGCACGACTGGCAGGAGTTCTTGACTGCGTCCACCCAGGCTTCCTGGGTCTTGATGACCGGCGCGATGCCGTTGCCCTTCTCCCCGGTGCCCGGAAACTGGTCTTTCGCCGGGATCTTCAGCATCGAGTACCAGTACATGCCCGGGTAATAGTGCGCCGCCTCTTTTTCATTCTTGGCCGCAACCGCCTTGAGGTTCAGCGTCTTCCCGGGTGCGGCCTTGGTCTTCGGCGAGTCGACGAGGCCATAGCCTCTCACCCAAACGGTGTAGTTCGCCTTCGGCAGCTCGGGAATCAGATAGCGGCCGCCGTCGTCGGTGACGACGACCTTGGCGTACTTGGTGGGCAGATCGGTGGTCTCGGCGATGACCCAGACGCCGGCCTCGGGGCCTTTCGGCCCGCTCACCACGCCGCCGATGTCGGACGCACCCAACTTCTGCGCGCCCGCAATCCCGCAGAACAAGCCTCCAACGAAAAAGATGGCGATGCCGAACGCTTGCTTCATTGTCTCCCCTCCGAAGATGTCGCGACCACTTTCCCGCGCAAGGCCTTGCGCGAGGTGATCGGATCGATGTCGTGGTAATACGCCGCCATGGTCTTGATTCTTGAAGTATCGGGATAGAGCACCCCGACACCGGGCTCGGCGCTCGAGCGCGGGCAGTACCACACGGCGCCGTCGCGCGTGATCTCGAGCTTCGGCTGATCGGTCATCTGCGGCGTCGGGTAGTACGAGAACTCCTTCGCCTGCGGGTTGTAGCGCACGGTGGTGCCGCCCTGGCCGTCGTCGCCGAACCAGACGTTGCCCTCGTAGTCGCCCTGCGGGTCGTACGGGCGCGAGATGTCGACCGGCACCTTGGCCTCGGTGACCTTGCCGCTGCCTGCGTCGATCCAGCCGATGACGCCCTTGTCGTAGATGCCGTACCAGACGCGATCCTGCAGGTCGACGCTCGCGCGGCGGATGCGCCCCGGCTGCGTCAGCGCCTTGTACTCGGTGAACCTGTCGGCCACCGGGTCGTATCGTCCCACGCGCGCGTCGCCGCGGAAGAGCGCCATCCAGATGTTGCCCTGGCTGTCGATGTCGATGCCGTAGGGCGCCGACGGACGCGAGGGCGTGGCGAACATCTCGACCTTGCGCGTCTGCCGGTTCCACTTGAAGAAGCGGTCGCCGCGGATCACGGTCGACCAGACGTTGCCCTGCGCGTCGACCACCGGCGTGTGCGGCTGCAGCGGCTCCTTCACCTTGCCGTCCGGGTCGAGCGGGAAGGTCTCCCACTTCTCGGTGCGCGGATCGAACGCCGCGAGGTGCAGCCCGTCCTTGTCGGTGCGCTTGCCGATCCTCTCGGGCACCCACACCACGCCTTCGCGGTCGATGGTGAGGCCGTGCGTCTCGCCCTGCGGGTGCGGCATCAGCCAGTCCTTCCACTCTCCGGTGCGCGGATTGAGCTTCGCCAGGCGGTTGGGCACGTTGCGGTCGGTGATCCAGACATTGCCGTCGCGGTCGAAATGCGGATCCTGCCCGCGCCGCTTCGGCGCCGGATCGGTCCCGGCGGCCGCATTCTTCTCATTCGGCGGCAGGTAATACTCGACGTACATCGCTTTCGCGAGCTTCGCCTCGTCGAGCGGCACCTCCTTCACGAAACGGATCGCGCGCTTCTTCGCGTCGGGCCCGAAGTGCTTGCCGAGGTAGGCGACCAGGTCGGCGCGCTCCTGCGGCGACGAGAAGCCGCGCGGGATCGCGCCGTTCTTCAGCATCATCTCGACATACTGGTCCCACGCCGCCGCGGGCATCTGGCGGGCGCCGAAGAGATTCGGGTTATGGCAGCCGATGCAGGTGTTCCTCACGTATTCCTGCCCCGGCCCGGGCGGGAACATCTCGTCGAGCGTCACGATCTGCGCGTCGTCCTTGTTCTCGCGCAGCGCCGCGTTGACCGGCGGATTGGCTCCGCCTTTCAACGCAACTTTCACAACATTCGAAGCGAGATGCGGCGCTTCCACGCGCATCTCGTAGTTGCCCGGCAGCAGGTTCACCGCCTGGTACTTGCCGCCTGCGGTGTAGACCATGTACTGCATGCGGCGCTCGCTGCTGCGGAAATACACTTTCGCGGCCTTGAACGGCGCGGACGAGCTGACGGTTCCCGAAACGCTGGCGAGTCCCGCGAGCTCCGGCTGTGCGGCCGCGCCTGCGCTCCAGACGACGAGCGAAAACGCCGCGAGCCAGATGGCGATGCGCATAGGGCCTCCTCCACGAAGACCCGCAGAATCTACTCCGGTCGCCCGGCCTCCGCCAGCCCGGCAGCGGTTTTCTTGCTACGATGCGCGCGCCATGCGGCTGAGCGAGGAAGAGCGCGACATCCTCGCCGGAAAGCTCGGCCCGGTGCCCCGGCTCGCGCTCGAGCACCAGGTCAAGGTCGGCGAGTTCTTCGGCGCGGAGGACTTCGTCGCCGTCACCCAGGCCCACGTCATGGCCGACACCGAGAGCCTGGGCGAGGCCGGCGTGCGCTGGCTGGAAGGCCTCGCCGCGGCGAAGGAAGGCCGCCGCCGAGTGCGCATCCCGACGATCACCGACCCGCGCGGCACCGACTTCGCCAAGGCGGCGTTCCTCGGCCAGACCCCGGCGATGCTTTCATTGGAGCAGCGCGCCATCACCGCCTTCGTGAAGCTCGGCGTGATGATGACCGACACCTGCATCAACTACCAGACGGTGCAGCCGGCGACGCTGAACGAGCACGTCGCCTTCGGCGACACCGGCGTGGTGATCTACTCCAACTCGGTGTGCGGCGCGCGCTCCAACTTCGAAGGCGGGCCCTCGGCGCTCGCCGCGGGGCTGACCGGGCGCACGCCGCGCTACGGCTTCCACCTGGAGGCGCAGCGCCGCGCAACGCTCGCCGTGCGCGTCGATTTCACCCCGAGGCGCCTCGACGAGTGGGGCGCGCTCGGCGGCGTGCTCGGCCGCCTGGCCGGCAACTACTGGGCGGTGCCGCTCGTCGAAGGCCTCGAAGCCTCGCCCGGCTCCGACGCGCTCAAGCACTTCGGCGCGGCGATGGCGAGCTTCGGCTCGGTGGCGCTGTTCCACATGCCGGGCGTGACGCCCGAGGCGCGGCGCCGCGCCGACGTCGCCCCCGACCCGCTGCCGCAGGTGGGCGTGACGCGGGCCGAAGTCGAAGCGCTCGCGAAGTCCTACCGCAAGGACGACGCGGTCGACGTGGTGGTGTTCTCGGCGCCGCAGCTCTCGCTCCTCGAGCTCGCCGAGCTCGCCGCGCAGTGCGACGGCCGGCGCTTCGCGATCCCGCTCCTCGCCGTCACCAGCCCCCAGGTGAAGCCCGACGCCGACCGCATGGGCTACACGCAGACGATCGAGGCCGCCGGCGGCACGGTGCTCTCGGGCATGTGCTTCTACCAGTCGTACGCGCGCGAGATCGCCGAAGCGAAGGGCTGGAAGCGCCTCGCCACCAACAGCGCCAAGCTCGTGAACATCCTCGGCGGCTACGGCTACGTGCCGATGCTCGCGTCGATGGAGCAGTGCGTCGAGGCGGCGCGCACCGGGCGGCTCGGTTGACCGAGTTTCGCGCGCGGCATGCCATCGGCTCGCCGGTGACCGGGCGGGCGCTCGTCGCGCGCGACGGCTTCTCGGCGCGCTACGACCTCGACCGCGCGCGCGGCGTCTTCTCTCGCCCGACGCACCGGCTCGCCGGCCAGTCCTACGTCGGCAGGATCCTCGTGCTCGACACCGCGAAGGGCGGCGTCGCGAGCGCGTGGATGCTGCACGAGATGGCCTCGCGCCGCGTCGTGCCGCTCGCGCTCGTCTTCAACAGCGTGAACCCGATCCTCGTCCAGGGCGCAGCCTTCGGTGACATCACGATGCTCGCGGGCTTCGACGGCGACATCACCTCGCTGGTGCCGAACGGCGCGCATTTGAAACTGGACCCGGCGCAACGCCTCTTGATCATTGGGCAAACATGAGCCTCAGACGATTCAAAGGCGCTCCGGGCACGACCCTCGTGCTCGAGCACGTCTCGGAGATCCTGAAGGGAAATCCGCTCGGCGATCCGCACGTGCGCAAGCTCGCGCTCTGGCTGCCCTCCGAGTACGACCATTCCGGCAAGCGGCGCTTTCCCGTGCTCTACGATCTGGTCGGCTTCACCGGCTCGGGGCTCTCGCACGTCGGCTGGAAGCCGTTCGGCGACAACGTCCCCGAGCGCGCCGCGCGGCTCATCCAAGAAGGCAAGATGGGCCCGGCGATCATCGTGTTCCCCGACTGCTTCACCGCGCTCGGCGGCAACCAGTACGTCAACTCCTCGGCGATCGGCAACTACGCCGACTACCTCACGCGCGAGATCATCCCGTTCGTCGACCGCGAGTTCCGCACCCTCGCCTCGCGCGAGCACCGCGGCTGCTTCGGCAAGTCCTCGGGCGGCTACGGCGCGATCATTCACGGCATGAAGCACGCGAGGCACTGGGGCGCGATCGCGGATCACTCGGGCGACGCTTACTTCGACTTCGTCTACCGGCACGACTGGCCGAACACGCTGAACGAGCTCGCCAAGCACCGCGTGCCGCTACGCAGGCCGGGGCGGTATGACGCCCTGCGCGAAGCAAAACAAAAGAAATTGAGTCAAGGCGTGGATGACGGCCGCATTCGGCGTTTTCTGACTGCAGTGTGGAAGAAAGAAAAGCTCTCGACTGCCGAAACCCACTGCATCATGAACCTCTGCATGGCGGCGACCTACGACCCCGACCCGCGCGCGCCGAACGGCTTTCGGCTGCCGTTCAACCTCGAGTCGGGCGAGCCGATCGAGGAGCGCTGGCGCGAGTGGCGCAAGAACGATCCCATCTATCTTGTCCCTCGGTACAGGAACAATCTGAAAACGCTGCGCGGGATCTACATCGACTGCGGCTGGCGCGACCAGTACCACATCCACTACGGGGCTCGTATCCTCTCCAAGCAGCTTTCACTTGCAAAGGTAGAGCACCGCTACGAGGAGTTCGACGACAACCATTCCGACATCGACTACCGGATGGACGTCAGCCTGCCCTTCCTTTACAGAGCGTTAAAGCCCTGAGAGCAGAAATCGGGGTCTGACCCCGATTTTGTTGGCCTAGAATGAGCGCCTTACCTCTGGGAGGAGGTCCCATGCGCGCCCGCATCGCTTGTGTCGTTTCAGTCTCACTCATTTCCATTGGGGTTTTCGCCGCAGACCCGCTGCCGAGGGCGAAGCCCGAGTCGGTCGGGATGTCCTCGGAGCGCCTCGGGCGCATCGGCGAGGCGCTGCGCGCCGACGTCGAGAAGGGCCGCCTGCCGGGCGCGGTGGTGGCGGTGGCGCGCAAGGGCAAGCTCGTCTACTACCAGTCCTTCGGCTACCTCGACAAGGACGCGGGCACGAAGATGCCCAACGACGCGATCTTCAGCATCGCGTCGATGACCAAGCCCATCGTCGCGGTCGGCGCGCTCACGCTGCTCGAGCGCGGGCAGCTCCAGATCGACGAGCCGGTCGCCACGCATCTGCCGCAGTTCTCCAAGATGCAGGTTGCGGTGCTTAAGTCGGCCGACGGCGGGGCGGGCTTCGACACCGTGGCGGCGCAGCGCCAGGTCACGATCCAGGACCTGATGCGCCATACCTCCGGGATCATCTACGGCGGCCGCGGCGCGACGCCGGTGCACAAGCTCTACCCGGCCTCGTCGAGCTCGGCGGGAACCGGCATGACCGGCAAGGAGTTCGTCGACAAGCTCGGGGCGCTCCCGCTCCTGCACCAGCCGGGATCGACCTGGGACTACGGCTTCGGCCTCGACGTGCTCGGGCTGGTCATCGAGAAAGTGTCGGGGCTGCCGCTCGGCCGGTATCTCGAGGCGCAGGTGTTCAAGCCGCTCGGCATGAAGGACACCGCGTTCGCGGTGCCCCCGGAGAAGGCGAAGCGCTACGCGAAGGCCCTGGCCAACGATCCCGACACCGGCAAGCCGCAGTTCGTGCTCGACCTCACGAAGCCGCTCAAGTTCGAGTGCGGCGGCGGCTGCGCCGCGTCGACCGCGGGCGACTACATCCGGTTCGCGCAGATGCTGCTCGACGGCGGCAAGCTCGAGGGGAAGCGCGTCCTCTCGCGCAAGACCGTCGAGTACATGCTCTCGAACCAGCTCGGACCCAACACCGTCAACCTCATCGCCAACGCCGATCCGACCAGCGCCGACATGGGCTTCGGCCTCGGCGTCGCGGTGCGCACCACGCCCGGCATCGTGCGCAAGGTCGGCTCGGTCGGCGAGTTTTCCTGGAACGGCGCCTACGGCACGAGCTGGTGGGCCGATCCGAAGGAGAGCCTCGCGGTGGTGTTCATGGCGCAGACCCCCGGGCCGATCCGCTGGCACTACCGCTACCTGGTGAACGCGCTCGTCGAGCAGGCGATCGTCGACTAGACGCGCTGCCAGCCTTCGCCCAGCCGCTCGAACGCTTCCGCATCCGAGCGCATGAAATTGTCGCCGCGCAGCGTGTAGTGGTCGACCTCGATGCGCCCCGGCGCGACGCGCAGCAGGTTGAACGCGTTCGGCTCCTCGCGCGTGCGCTGCGAGCTGGCCGTGCCCGCCTCCACGATCAGCACCGACGTGCGCCCGATGCGGCGCTGCGCCGTGCGAGTGGCAT
>JBIOYV010000062.1:0-94796 GCA_044870335.1 Burkholderiales bacterium
GCCGCCATCGAGTTCACGTTGTCGGTGAGGTCCTTCCACACGCCGGCGACGCCCTTCACCTGCGCCTGGCCGCCGAGCTTGCCCTCCGTGCCCACCTCCTTGGCCACTCTGGATACTTCACCGGCAAAGGCATTGAGCTGGTCGACCATCGTGTTGATGGTGCTTTTCAGCTCGAGGATCTCGCCCTTGACGTCCACGGTGATCTTCTTCGACAGGTCTCCCTTGGCGACCGCGGTCGTCACCTCGGCGATGTTCCTCACCTGGCCGGTGAGGTTCGCCGCCATCGAGTTCACGTTGTCGGTGAGGTCCTTCCAGACGCCCGCGACTTCGGGGACGCGCGCCTGGCCGCCGAGCTTCCCGTCGGTCCCGACTTCCCGCGCGACGCGCGAGACCTCGCCGGCGAACGCATTGAGCTGGCCCACCATCGTGTTGACGACGGTGCCCAGGCGCAGCGCCTCGCCGCGCAGCGGCCGGCCCTCGGCCTCGAGCACCATCGTCTGCGAAAGGTCGCCCTTCGCGACCGAGCCGATCACCCGCGCCACCTCGGTGAGCGGGTACATGATGTCGCTCAAGAGCATGTTCATGGACTCGACCACCTCGGCCCACGAGCCGGTGGCGCCGGGCACGTTCATGCGCTGGCCGACCTGGCCTTCGCGCACGACCTGGTCCGCAACGCGCGCGATTTCCGCCGCCTTCGCCTCCTCGAGCTCGACCACGTCGTTGAAGGTCTGGGCGATCTCGCCGTCGATGCCGGTCAGGTTGAGCGGCATGCGCACCGAGAAGTCGCCGCGCTTGAACGCGCGCAGCGCTTTGAGGAGCTCGCCGCGGTCGAGCATCATGTGCAGGCCGGCCTGGATCGTTTCCATAGCAATTCTTCTGAAGAGAAAGGGAAATCCAGTGGGATCGTAGGTGCGATCCCGACACCCGGGTATCCCAATAGGCTGCTGGCTTTTGTCGTCATTTCAACTACAGCGAGAAATCAGGGAAATCGGGGTCTGACCCCCGATTTTTCCCGACTTTCTTGAGGAAAAACTGCTTAGTCCACCAGGTGGTGGGCGATCGCGTAGTGCATCAGTTCCGCGTTCGACTTCATGTTCATCTTGCGCAGGATGCGCGTGCGGTGAGTCGACACGGTATTGGGCGAAAGGAACAGCTCGTCGGCGATCTGCCGCACGGTCTTGCCCGAGGCGATCATCCACATCACCTGGTACTCGCGGTCGGAAAGCGTCTCGTGCAGCGGCTTGCCGCGGTTGTCCTCGAGCTCGAGCGCAAGCTTCTCGCCCAGCGTGGGGGTGACGTAGCGGCCGCCGCCGGCGACCTTGCGGATGGCGCTCACCAGCTCCTCGGGCGCGCTCTCCTTGGTGAGGTAGCCCGACGCCCCCGCCTTGAGCGCGCGCACGGCGTAGCGATCCTCGGGGTACATGGAGAGGATCAGCACCGCCCGGCCCGGGTAGCGCTGGCGCAGCTCCTTGATGAGCTCCAGCCCGTTCTTGCCCGGCATGTTGTAGTCGAGCACCGCCACTTCCCACGGCACGCGCCGGGAAAGGTCGACCACTTCCTGGCCGTTGCGCGCCTCGCCCACCACGGTGAGGTCCGATTCCACTGCCAGCATCTGGCGCAGGCCCTGGCGGACTACGGGATGGTCGTCAGCGATGATCACTTTCATGGCGCCGCCTCTATGCCCTGTTTCTGGTTGGAATGACGACGGCCACGCGAGTTCCGTGCCCGGGGGCGCCCTTGATGCTCACCTCGCCGCCGAACAGCAGGGCCCGCTCGTGCATGCCCAATAGTCCGAGCGACTTGCGGCCGTGCAAGTCGCTTTCGGCGATCCCCACGCCGTTGTCCTGCACCTGCATCCGCACCTCGGCGTCGCTCACCTCGAGGTCGATGTCGACCCGGGTGGCGCGCGAATGCCGCGCCACGTTGGTGAGGATCTCCTGGAAGATGCGGAACGAGGTGGTCGCGACGTCGATGTCGGGCTTCACCGTTTCCGGCGGCAGCTTGACCCGGCAGCGGATGCCGGTGCGCTTCTGGAAGTCCTTCGCCTGCCAGCCGATCGCCGCGACCAGCCCCATGTCGTCGAGCATCTCCGGGCGCAGCCCGGTGGCGATCTTGCGCACCGTCTGCACGGTCGAGTCGATCAGCTTCGACATCGACTCGGTCTTCTCGAGGAGCTGCGGCTCCTTCAGGCGCTTCTGCAGCCAGCCCACCTCCATCTTGATGCCGGTGAGCACCTGCCCGAGCTCGTCGTGGATCTCGCGGGCGATGTGCGCCCTTTCCTCTTCCCGCACCGAAATCAGGTGCGCGGCGAGGCGCCGCAGCTTGTCCTCCGACTCCTTCAGGCGCTCGCTCTTGCGGTGCAGCTCGACGAACACCGAGACCTTCGACTTCAGGATCTCCGGCACCACCGGCTTCATGAGGTAGTCGACCGCGCCGACCTCGTAGCCGCGGAACATCGAGGTCATCTCGTCCGCGGCGGCGGTGAGGAAGATGATCGGCGTGAGCCTCGAGCGCTCGCGGTTGCGGATCAGCCGCGCGGTTTCGAAGCCGTCGATGCCCGGCATGCGCACGTCGAGCAGGATCACCGCGAAGTCGTTCTTCAGCGCGTGGCGCAGCGCCTCCTCGCCGGATGCCGCGGTCAGCAGGTTCTCGCCCAGGGTCGAGAGCAGCTCCTGCAGCGCAAACAGGCTCTTCGGCTCGTCGTCGACGAGCAGGATGTTGGCCGCCGACGCCTGCGCAGCCGCGGCCGTGTCGGGCCGCAGCGCGGCAACGGGGTCGACCGCGCTCGTCACGGACTCGGCGACGCTGTTCACCCTACGAGCTGGTGGCGCACGGCGTAGTGCACCAACGCCGCGTTGCTGGTGAGGCCGAGCTTGCGCAGGATGCGTGTGCGGTAGGTGCTCACGGTCGAGGGCGAGAGGCCCATCTCCTTGGCGATCTCGCTGATCTGCTTGCCCGAGGCGAGCAGCCACATCACGCGGTACTCGCGGTCGGAGAGCTTCTCGTGCAGCGCCTTCTGCGGATCGCTCGAGCATTCGGAGGCGAGGATCTCGGCGAGCGAAGCCGACACGTACTTGCCGCCGTTCGCCACCTTGCGCACCGCCGTCGAGAGCTCCTGCGGCGCCGAGTCTTTGGTGATATAGCCTGCAGCCCCTCCGCGCAGCACGCGGGACCCGTGCACGTCCTCCGAATGCATGCTGAGGATGAGCACCGGGCGCCCGGGGAATTCCTTCTTCATGTCGCCGAGGAGATCGAGCCCGCTGCGGCCCGGCATCGAGAAATCGAAGATCGCCATGTCCCAATCGACCTTGCGCGCGAGCTCGAGCGCCTCGTCGCCGTTTGTCGCTTCACCGACGACCATGGCCGAAGGATCGTTCGCCAGCATCTGCTTGAGTCCGTGTCGCACGATCGGGTGATCGTCCGCTATGAGGATTCGCATAAGTGTGTCTTTCGCCCTCTTTTGAGTTTGGCCGCTCGGAATCCAGCTTCCCTGTGCGGGAAAGTATAGGCATGCGGACCCGAAAAGAACACCCCCGCGACTACAACTTTTTCGAGGGAAAATCAGCGATGTAGCGTGATCTCTACAAGCGTGTCGGTCTAGTCCCTACACGGCGTGGAAAGGCCGGCCGTGAAATACGTCGAGCGCTAGGCGAAGACGATCTTGTCGACCGCGAGGGCCTCGGCGAAGTCGACGCCCACCATGCGGCCGTTGACTCTCGCGAGGTCTCGGTAGAACTCGAACGCAAGGCCGCGAGAGTAGAACTGGCTCTTGTGCGCGGCGATCGCCTCAAGCTTCTTGTCCATGGTGCTCGAGATGTCGACGTAGGCGTTCGGCTGGAAGGGCACCGGCACCGGGCGCGTCATCGTGGGCACGTAGCTGAAGAGGTCGAACTGCGTGACGCGCTGCGCCGCGACCGTCGCGTGGTACACGGTGACGTGGTCGTGGTGGAAGTCGGTCGGGCCGTGGGTGAGCACCGCCGCGGGCTTCGCCTCGCGCACCAGGGCGTCGAGCAGGCCGACGAGCTGGTAGTTCTTCAGGTCCTCGATGCGCCGGCAAGCGCCGTCGAGGAGGATGCGCGGCTCGCTGCCGAGGATGGCCGCCGATTCCTTCGCCTCGGCCGAGCGCAGCTCGTATTCAGCCGGCACCGAAACGATGGCGGTGAGCACCCGGATGCCCGCGTTCGCGAGCAGCGCCACGGTGCCGCCGATGCCGAGCTCGATGTCGTCCGGGTGCGCGCCGATGGCGAGCACCGTGCGCCCGAGGTAGCGCGCCGCGAACGACGGCGTCGGCACCCGGTCGGCGGCGCGCTTGAAATGGCGGGTAGCGTCCACTACGTTCATTGCGGTTCTCCGTAGGCGCTGCGAAAAAGCGCCGCAAAGGCGCTTGCGTGGCCCTCGAGCAGCATGTCCGAGCCGTCGGCGCTGTCGGGACCGAAGTAGGTCTCGGCGTGCGCTGCGAGCGTGCACCAGCGCAGCGCAGCGACGCCGGAGCGCTGCCACTCGACCCCGGGCAGGAAGAGCTTGACGCGGCCCTCGAAAGGCGGCGGCCGGTAGCGGCGCACCCCCGCGAGCGTGGCGCGCTCGACCAGCAAGCGCCGCGCGAGCACCGGGTCGGCGGCGCGCTGGCGCTCCGCGTCGAGGCGCGCGCGGCGCTCGGCGAGCTCGCCTGCGAGGTAGCGCCGGCGCTCGTGCCAGGACTGCGCCGCGAGCCTGCGGCCGTGCCAGCCAAGGCGTTCGACCTGCCGCGAGAGCCTGCTCCAGAGCTGCGCGCGGCGCGTGAAGTACACCGGGTAGGGAGCGCCGAAGAGCGCGAGGAAGCGCACCTCGATGCCGCCGCGCGCGAGCTCGCGCGCGAGCTCGAACGCGACCGTGCCGCCGGCGCAGAATCCGGCGACGATGCACGGGCCCTGCTCTCCCGAGGCGCGGATCTGCCCGGCGAAATAGCCGGCCAGGTCCTCGACGCGCGTGAACGGCGCGCGCTCGCCGTCGAGCCCGGGCGGCTGCAGCCCGAAGAAAGGCTGCTCGCCGGCCAGGGCACGCGCCAGAGCGCGATAGCAGAAGACGTCGCCGTTATGGCCGGGCACCCCGTAGATCGGGGCGCGGCTGCCGCCGCGCTCCAGCGGGACCAGGGCCCGCGCCTGCGCCGCGAGCGCCTGCGCCGAGGACAGGAGCTCGAGCACGTCGTTCTTGTGGCGCTGCAACGCGGCGCGCAGCTCCGGCGTCAGCGCGCCGGCGGGCGCGCTGCAGCGCAGCTCGCTGCCCACGACCCGCACCTGGATGTCGCGGCGGCGCAGCTCCGAGAGCAGGGTCACCGCGCTCACAGCACGAATTCCTCGCGCTCGCCGCCGCGCCTCCCCGGCGGCGACGCGAGCGAAGCGAGGCCGTCGATCATCGGCGCGAGCTGCGCCACGGTGGGCTGCTCGAAGAGGTTGCGCAGCACCAGGTTGATGCGGAACGCTTCCCGGATGCGCGTGAGCGCTTTCATCGCGAGCAGCGAATGGGCGCCGAGGTCGAACACGTCGTCGTCGACGCCGACCCGGTCGAGCCCGAGGAGCTCGCCCCAGATGGCCGCGAGCGAGCGCTCGGTCTCGGTGCGCGGCGCCACGTAATCGGCCGTAGGCCCCTGGGCCTCGACCTGGAGCGCGGCGAGTGCCTGCCGGTCGATCTTGCCGTTGGCGCTGAGCGGGAGCTTCTCCAGCAGCACGATCGCCGAGGGCACCATGTACTGCGGCAGCAGCATCCTTGCGTTTTCCCTGAGCGCCGCGACCGTCAAGGGATCCATGAACGGCCCCATGACTTTCGAACCCACAAAGGCGACCAGCTTTTCCTCACGGAGCAGAACCACCGCGTCCTGCACCCGGTCGTCCTCGCGCAGCGCGGCCTCGATCTCGCCGAGCTCGACACGGTAGCCGTGGACCTTGACCTGGTGATCGCCGCGGCCGCAGAACTCGATGTCGCCCTCGGGCAGCATGCGGCCGAGGTCGCCGCTGCGGTACATGCGCGCCTGCGGGTCCGCGCTGAACGGGTCGCGCACGAAGCGCTCGGCGCTGAGCTCCGGGCGGTTGAGATATCCGCGCGCGACCCCGAGGCCGCCGATGCAGATCTCGCCCTTTTCTCCGGCCGGGACCGGATGGCCGCGCGCATCGAGGAGATGAATTTCGGAGCCGGGGAGCGCCCGGCCGAGCGGCAGGCTGAGCGAGGGCGTGCGCGGCAGCTCGGCGCCGACGCGATAGGTGAGCACGCCGACGGTGGTTTCGGTGGGGCCGTAGTGGTTGTAGATGGTGCAATGCGGCGCGGCGCCGCGCAGCTGCTCGATCCATTCCAGGCGCGAGGCCTCGCCGCCCAGGATGAGGCGCCGCGCCGGCATGACCTCTTCGGGCCGGCCTCCGCTCGCGAGCGCGGCGAGGTGCGACGGCACGATCTTCAGGACGTCGATGCGGTTCGTCCGCAGGTACTCGGCGAAGAGCGCGCGGCTCTCGGCGCGCTCCTGGGCGACGACGTGCAGGCAGCCGCCGGTAGCGAGCGCGGGAAAGATGACCGTGTTGCCGAGGTCGGCCGCGAGGGTCGACACCGTCGCGTGCGCCATTCCGGGCTCGAGCTGCAGGCGCTCGGCGACGCCGCGCACGTAGTGCACGATGTTGCGATGCTCGATGCACACGCCCTTCGGCTGCCCGGTGGAGCCGCTGGTGTAGATGACGTACGCCAGGTTCTCCGCCGTCACGCCGACCTCGCCGGGTGCGCCATCGGCGTCCTTCCAATGGAACTCGTCGACGCGCACGAGCTCGAAGCCGTTCGAGGGAAGTTTGGTCACCAGAGCGGACTGCGTGAGTACGAGCTTCACCCCGGCGTCGGAGAGCATGAACGCGAGCCGCTCGCGCGGGAAGGCGACGTCCATCGGCACGTAGGCCGCGCCCGCCTTGAGCACCGCGAGGAGCGCAACCACCATCTCGAGCGAGCGCTCGAGGTAGAGCCCGACGCGTGCCTCCGGCCCGGCGCCGAGGCGGCGCAGGTACGCGGCGAGCGCGTTCGCGCGCCGCTCGAGCTCCCGGTAGGTCAGGCGCTCGCCTTCGAAGGCGAGCGCGTCGGCGCCCGGGGTGCGGGCCGACTGGGCGTCGATCAGGTGGTGCAGGCAGTTCATAGCGACCAGGCGATCAACTCCTTCATGATCTCGTTGGAGCCGGCGTAGATGCGCTGCACGCGGCTGTCCGCCCACATGCGCGCGATCGGGTACTCGCTCATGTAGCCGTAGCCGCCGTGCAGCTGCAGGCATTCGTCGACGATCTGGCACTGGGCCTCGGTGAGCCAGTACTTGGCCACCGCGGTGCTCGGCTCGTCGAGCTCGCCGGCGAGGTAGCGCACGATGCAGTTGTCCACGAACACGCGGCCGATCTGCGCCTTGGCGCGGCATTCGGCGAGCTTGAAGCGCGTGTTCTGCAGGTCGAACAGAGGCTTGCCGAACGCCCTGCGCTCCTTCGCGTAGCGCGTGGTGATGGCGAGCGCCTGCTCCGCCGAGGCCGCCGCGCCCAGCGCGATCTGCAGCCGCTCGTAGGGAAGCTGCTCCATCATCTGGGCAAAACCGCGTCCCTCGGCGGGCCCGAGCAGGTTGGCCGCGGGAACGCGCGCGCCGTCGAAATAGAGCTCGCAGGTGTCCTGGCCGTGCATCCCGATCTTCTCGAGCGGCCGGCCGACGCGGTAGCCGGCGAGGCCTTCCGTCTCCACGATGAGGAGCGAAATGGCGCGCATGCCGGAGGCCTTCGGGTCGGTCTTCGCCGCGAGGCACACGAGGCTGGCGTGCGCGCCGTTGGTGATGAAGGTCTTCGAGCCGTTCACCACGTAGTGCTCGGCATCGCGCAGCGCCGCGGTCTTGAGCGCCTGCAGGTCGGAGCCCGCGCCGGGCTCGGTCATGGCGATGGCGGCGACACGCTCGCCGCGCGCCAGGCGCGGCAGCCACTTGCGCTTCTGCTCCTCGTTGCCGTAGGCGAGGATGTAGTGCGCCACCGTGCTCTGGATGGCCGAGCCGAAGTGCACCCCGGCGCGCGCCAGCTCCTCGAGCACCACCGCCTCGTGCGCGAAGCTGCCGCCGCCGCCGCCGTACTGCTCGGGAACGTCGGCGAGCAGGATTCCCGCGCGCCCGGCCGCGGTCCAGGCCGCGGCGTCGGGCCCCTGCTGCGCGCGCCAGCGCGCCTGATGCGGCACGAACTCCTTCTCGACGAACTGGCGCACCGTCCTGCGGAAGATGCGCACGTCTTCGTTGATCCAGGGCGATTCGTAACTCATATTCCTGATTGAACAGCGAGAGCGCCGATGAAGCCGCGTTCGGGGTGGAGGGTCTCGACGCTCCAACCCCGCGGCGGCGCCGAGGCGTCGAGCGCCTCGAGGGGGACGCCAAGGCCGGCGCCCAGGCCCTTCGCGAGCGCCTCCTTGCGGGTCCAGATCCGCAGGAAACCCGGCGTGCGCTCACCCGAGGTGAGGCGCCTGTAGTCACGGCGTTCGCCCGGCGCGAAGAAGCGCTCGGCGATGGCGTCCGCCTCGCCGACCGGCCGGACCGCCTCCAGGTCGATGCCGAGCTCGCGCCCGCGCGAAAAGGCGTAAAGCGCGAGCTCGTCGCAGTGCGACATGTTGAAGCGCCAGCCGCTCGCCGCCAGCTCCGGCGCGAGCCCCGGCTTGCCGCCCGGGCCCGACACCAGCTCGAGCGCCCGCGGCCGCGCGCCCAGGCGCTCGGCGAGCAGCTCGCGCAGCCGGGCGCGCGCCACGACGAAGCGCCTGCGGTCGCGCTCGAAACGCAGCCGCAGCGCCCGGCGGCGCTCGGCGTCGGTCAGCACTTCCCACATCGCGCGCAGCGCCTCCGATCCCTGATCCAGCCGGGCGGCAACCACCTCGATCATGTGCGCATCTAGGTCTCTTTGAGACAGCCAATGTAAGCGTCGCGAAGGGCTGCGGTAACCTTCGCGCCGCGCGGGTCCATGAGCCATTGGACCCACTCCGTGCGGACCCGCAATAGGCAGGTCAGCGCAAGCCGGTCGATGGATTCATTCGCCTGGAAGCCGCAATCTCGCGGCTCGCCATGTCGACCCAGAACCGGAGCCCGCGCGCCTCGATCATGGGGCTGCCGATCAGCCTCGAAGAGCGCCCCCAGGTCCTCGCCACGCTCGCCCGGGTGATCGAGCAGGGGGAGCCCGGACACTACATCTCGATCACCAACACCGAGTCGATGTACCACGGGCTGCGCGACAGCGAGCACGGCCGCTACATCCGCGGCGCGGATCTGTCGCTCTGCGACGGCGTAGGGGTGATCGTCGCCGGCTGGGCCTGGGGCGAGCGCATCCAGCGCTACAACGGGCCGGTGCTGCAGCTCGATGCCTCGCAGTACGGCCTGGCGCGCAACTGGCGGCACTTCTTCTACGGCGGCAGGGAAGGCGTGGCCGAGGAGATGGCGCGCCGGCTCAAGAAGCGCTATCCGGGCCTCGTGGTCTGCGGCTGCTATTGCCCGCCGTTCGGCGAGCTCTCGCGCGAAGAGGATCAGCGCGTGGTGGATCTCGTCAACGCGGCGCAGCCCGACATCGTGTGGGTGGGCCTGGGGCTGCTCAAGCAGGAGCGCTGGATCGCCGCGCACCGCGGGCGCATCCGCGCGCCCTGGATGATCGGCGTGGGCGCCGCGTTCGACTACCACGCCGGCACCGTGCCCTGGGCGCCGAGCGCGCTGCGCGCGCTCGGCCTCGAGTGGCTGTTTCGCCTCGTGGTGCAGCCGAGGCTGCGGGCGAAGCGCTACTGGTGGTCGCTCGTGTTCGTCGTTCAATCGGTACTGAAAGGGATGTTCAGACCCATGGAGCCGCAGTGATCCGGATCGGACTCGCAGGACTGGGCAAGATGGGGCTGTCCCATCTCGCCATCTTCAAGACGCATCCCGAGGTCGAGGTCGTGGCCGCGTGCGACCCCTCGGCGTACCTCACCGACGCGCTCAACAAGCTGACCGGCCTCAAGTGCCATCCCGACCTGGAGCGCATGCTCGCGGAAGAGGCGCTCGACGCGGTGGTGATCTCGACGCCCTCGCGCCTGCACGCCGCGATGGTGGAGCAGGCGCTCGCGCGCGGGCTGCACGTCTTCTGCGAGAAGCCCTTCGTGCTCGACGTGCGCGACGGCGAGCGCCTCGTCGCGCTCGCCGACGCCAAGGAGTGCGTCACGCAGGTCGGCTACCACCTGCGCTTCGTCGGCGCCTTCCAGGAGGCGGCGCGCGTGCTCGCCAGCGGCGCGCTCGGCAAGCTGCACCACGTGCGCGCCGAGGCCTACGGGCCGGTGGTGCTGCGCCCGAAGGGCGCCACCTGGCGCGCGGCGAAAAGCGAGGGCGGCGGCGCGCTCTACGACTATGCCTGCCACGCCCTCGACCTCATGAATTTCCTCGCCGGGCCGCCGGATTCGGTGGGCGGCGCGGCGCTCGAGAGCCTGTTCTCGCGCGACGTGGAGGACGCGGTCTACTGCACGCTCTACTACCCCGGCGGCGCCACCGGGCAGCTCGCGGTGAACTGGAGCGACGAGAGCTTCCGCAAGATGTCGACCAAGATCTCGGCCTGGGGCTCGAACGGCCGCCTGGTGGCCGACCGCCAGGAATGCCAGCTCTACCTGCGCGAGGCCGGCATGATGCAGACCGGAATGCGCCCGGGCTGGTCGGTGCGCTACACCACCGAGCTCACCGACGAGGTCTGGTACTACCTGCGCGGCGAGGAGTACTCGGCGCAGGTCGACTACTTCGTGCGCAGCATCCAGCAGGGCCGCACCAACGGCACCAACAGCTTCCGCTCCGCGCTCGAGGCCGACCGCGTGGCGGCGCAGATCGACGCGCAACGCGACGCCGGCCCGGCCGAGCGGCGCCCGCGCCAGGCGCAGAGCCGCTGGGCGCGCCTATTCAGCTAAATGAGTTCAGCTAAGCGAGACGAGACCGATACGATGGATCGAGTGCTTTTCGGCGACAACCAGTTCTTCGGCGTCAACCACATGTCGGAGGAGAAGGCGCGCGCGCAGGCAATGCGCTTCCAGGACCTCCCGGCGATCATCGAGGTCCTCGACGCCGCCTACCAGGAGGGGATCCGCACGTTCATGTGCACCACCCACGAGCGCGTGGGCGAGATCTGCGAGCACTTCCGCGCCCACCGCGAGCGCTATCCCGACTACGTCTTCTATCCCTGCATGCCGTACGCGCACAAGTACGCAAACGCGGTGACCGAGCTCGGCATGCTCGAGGCGCTGCGCAGGTTCCTGCCCGCGGAGGGTGCGCTCGGCGCCATGCTCAAGGCCGGCGTGGCCGTGGCGAGCAAGGACGTGCGCGCCATCCTGCAGCTTCTCGTGGACGCCGAGATGAAGATGTTCCAGGGCCTCGCCACGCCGGTGATCTTCGTCCAGAACGTGGTCACCGATCTCCTCCTCGGGCTCGGGATGAAGGAGGCGCTCGGCTACTTCGCCGAGCACGTGCGCGCGCGCTACGGCGCCGAGCCGGGCTTCATCACCATGAACCTGCCGCGCCTGCTCGATGTCCTCGACGAGCTCGGCATCGACAACCCGATCGTGTGCGCCAACATCAACAAGATCGGCTTTCGCATGTGCGGCGGGATCGAGGCTTACGAGAAGGCGATCGCCACGCGGCGGCTCAGGCCGATCGCGATGTCGGTGCTCGCCTCGGGCGCGATCGCCCCGCGCGAGGCGCTCGAGTACGTGTGCGGCCAGCCCGAGATCCAGTCGATCGTGTTCGGCGCGTCGAGCCGCGCCAACATCCGCCACACCAAGGCGCTGATCGACGAGCTCGACGCGCAGCGCGCGCGGCCGCGCCGGCCGCAGCTCGCGGCGGCATAGGGGCGCCGCATGGTCCGAGTCAGAATCTTCTATCAGACCGATCCCGCCGGCGTCATTCCGGGCGGCATCGACACCTTCATCCGCGGCATGCTCAAGGCCGCGCCCGCCGACATCGAGCTCTCCGTGGTCGGGCTCACGACCGATCCGGTGGCGCGGCCGGTCGGACGCTGGACCGAGTGCGCGCTCGATGGCCGCAGCGTCTGGTTCTTTCCCGTGGGCCGCCTGCGCGATGCGCGCGGCCGCCATCGCATCCCGCTGTCGGTGCAGCTCACCTGGGGCATCGCGCGGTACTTCTACGCCTGTGCGAGCGGCTGCGACGTGCTCGAGTTCCACCGCATCGAGCCGGCGCTCGCCTTCCTGCGCCACCCGACCCCGAAGAACCTGTTCGTGCACCAGAACATGGCCGACTGCCTGCGCAGCGCGAGCTCGGACGTGCGCTGGAGGGCGCTGCCTCAACTCTTCTTCCGCCTCGAGCGCAGCGTGCTCGGCGCCGCGGCGAGCGTTTTCGGCGTGCGCGCCGACGCCGTGGAGGCGTACCGGCTGCGATATCCGCGAATCGCCGAGCGCTTCCGCTTCATCCCGACCTGGATGGATCCCGACCTCTTCTTCCCCGCGCGCGAGACCCTGCCGCGGGCCGGGCGCACGGTGATCAGCGTCGGCCGCCTCGACTCGCAGAAGGACCCGCTCGCGCTCGTCGACGGCTTCGCGCTGCTCGCGCGCCAGCGCCCCGACGTGCGGCTCATGCTGATCGGCGACGGCGTGCTGCGCAAGGAAGTCGAAGCGCGCGTCGCCGCCCACGGCATCGGCGAGCGCGTGGTGCTGGCGGGCCTGCGGCCGCCACGGGAGGTCGCCGGGCTGCTGCGCACCTCCGACGTGTTCGCGCTCACTTCGGCCTACGAGGGCATGCCGATGTGCGTGCTCGAGGCGCTCGGCTGCGGCATACCGGTGGTGAGCACGCGCGTCGGCGAAGTGGAGCGCGTGGTGAAGCCCGGAATCACCGGCGAGCTCGTCGACGCCGCCGCCCCCGAAAGGGTGGCGCATGCGCTTTCCCGGGTTCTTTCGAGACCGGGTGGCTACACCGCGCAGGCGTGCGTGGCCGCGGTCGCGGACTACGTGCCGAAGAAAGTGCTGCAGCCGGTGTTCGAGAATTACCGCCGCCTCGCGCGCCCCGCCGCGGTGCGGCCGCTCATTGCACAGGGACTCCCATGACAAAAACCGCCTTGGTGACCGGCGTCACCGGCCAGGACGGCTCCTACCTGGCCGAGTTCCTGCTCGAGAAGGGCTACCAGGTCCACGGCATCAAGCGCCGCTCCTCGAGCTTCAACACCGAGCGCATCGACGGCATCTACGAGGACCCGCACGCCGCGCACCCGCGCCTCGTCCTGCACTACGGCGACATGACCGACTCGACCAACCTCATCCGCATCCTGCAGCAGGTGAGGCCCGACGAGATCTACAACCTGGCGGCGCAGTCGCACGTCGCGGTGTCGTTCGAGAAGCCCGAGTACACGGCGAACGCCGACGCGCTCGGCGCGCTGCGCCTGCTCGAGGCGATCCGCATCCTCGGCCTGGAGAAGAAGACGCGCTACTACCAGGCGTCCACCTCCGAGCTCTACGGCCTGGTGCGCGAGACGCCCCAGAGCGAGGCGACGCCTTTCTACCCGCGCAGCCCCTACGCGGTGGCGAAGCTCTACGCCTACTGGATCACGGTGAATTACCGCGAGGCCTACGGCATCTACGGCTGCAACGGCATCCTCTTCAACCACGAATCGCCGCGCCGCGGGGAGACCTTCGTCACGCGCAAGATCACGCGCGCGCTCGCGCGCATCAAGCTCGGCCTGCAGGAGTGCGTGTACCTCGGCAACCTCAACGCGCTGCGCGACTGGGGCCACGCGAAGGACTTCGTGGAGATGCAGTGGATGATGCTGCAGCAGCCCGAGCCCGAGGATTACGTGATCGCGACCGGGCGCCAGTTCAGCGTGCGCGAGTTCGTCGAGCGCGCCGCCGGGCAGCTCGGCATGCGCATGAGCTGGCGCGGCGCCGGGGTGAACGAGCAGGGCTTCGACCAGCATGGGCGCTCGATCGTGCGTGTGGATCCGCGCTACTTCCGTCCCGCCGAGGTGGAGACCCTGCTCGGCGACGCGTCCAAGGCGCGCTCGAAGCTCGGCTGGGCGCCGCGCATCACCTTCGAGGAGCTCGTCGCCGAGATGGTGCGCGAGGACTTCAGGCTCGCGAAGCGCGACGCGCTGCTCGCGCGCCACGGCTACCCTCAGATCGCGCGCTCCGCATGAGGATCTACGTCGCGGGCCACCGCGGCATGGCGGGCTCGGCGATCGTGCGGCGGCTGCGCGCCGCCGGTTACGACGACATCGTCATCCGCAGCCGCGACGAGCTCGATCTCACGAACCAGCGCGCGGTGTTCGAGTTCCTCACGCGCGAGCGTCCCGACTACGTCTTTCTCGCCGCGGCGAAGGTCGGCGGCATCCACGCCAACGCGAGCCGCCCGGCCGAGTTCCTGTACCAGAACCTCGCGATCGAGGCGAACCTCGTCCACGGCGCCTGGCGCGCCGGAGTACAGCGCATGCTCTTCCTGGGCTCGTCGTGCATCTATCCGCGCGACTGTCCGCAGCCGATCCGGGAGCGCTATCTCCTCGGCGGGGCGCTCGAGGCGACCAACGAGCCCTACGCGATCGCGAAGATCGCGGGCCTGAAGCTGTGCGAGGCGTACAACCGCCAGTACGGCACCCGCTACAGCGTCGTGATGCCGACGAACCTCTACGGCCCGAACGACAACTACGATCTCGAGACCAGCCACGTCGCGGCGGCGCTGCTGCGCAAGGCCCACGAGGCGAAGCTCGCGCGGGCCGAGGAGCTCGTGGTCTGGGGCACGGGCGCGCCGCGGCGCGAATTCCTCCATGTCGACGACCTTGCCGACGCCTGCGTCTTCCTGATGGAGCGCGGCTACGACGGGCCGCTCCTCAACGTCGGCACCGGCGAGGACCTGCCGATCCGCGACCTCGCCGCGCTGATCATGCGCGTGGTCGGGCTCGAGGCGCGCCTGCGCTTCGACACGACCAAGCCCGACGGCACGCCGCGCAAGCTCCTCGACGTCGGGCGCCTGCATGCCCTCGGCTGGCGCGCCCGCATCCCGCTCGCAGACGGCCTTTACGACACCTACGCGCATTTCAAGGCGGCCTGCCCTCGTATCACCCCTTCAGCTACGGCAACTACTTGATCCGACTATAAAGAAGGTCGGTATTGAGCAGGCTGTCGCCGCTTGGCGACAGGTTTATCTTCGCCTAAACAGGTAGTTGTAAAAGCTTCCGTCGACTTTCGTCGTTTACCCCCTACATTTGATGTAGCGTCTAAAGCGACGCACTTGTAGTTAAAGACTTGATTAGTCTTGTAGTTGTACCAGTGGCACGGGTCGTGCTATCCCCTACGTGCTTTTTCGAATTAGGGGAAACACATGCAAGTCGAAAGAACTTCGCTCGCCCTCGCGGCGATCGTGCTGTGCACCGCCCTGCCCGCTGCAGCCCAAAGCGTGACGGTCGAGGCCGAGAGCATGGCGCTCTCGTCCTACGTCGTCGAGAACGGCAACCGGATCAAGGTCTCCTCGCTCACCGCGGTGGGAACTGCAACCAAGAGCTTCCCGAATGCAAGCGGGATCTACAACATTCAGGTTTCCGTGGTGGCCGAGCCCGACGGACAGTCGACCCTGGAGGTCTACAAGGGCGCGACGCTGCTGCGCAAGTACACCTACCCGCTGAGCGACAGCCTCGCCTCGTTCACCATCAGCAACGTGACGATCAACAAGGGCGACAGCATCAAGCTGATCGGCCGGCCTAACGGCGGATCCGTCGCTCGCGTCGACAAGATCGCCTTCACGCTGGTTTCGCTGAGCACCACCACAGGCGGAACCACCACTACAGGCGGAACCACCACTACAGGCGGGACCACGACCACGACGGGCGGGACCACGACCACCACGGCCTCGCCGCTGACCATCCAGGCCGAGAGCATGGCGCTGTCGACCTACCAGGTCGAGACCGGCAACCGCATCAAGCTGCCCTCGGCCACCTCGACCGGCACCGCCACCGTGGCGTTCCCCGGTGCGACCGGCAAGTACGACATCACGGGCTACGTGGTCGCCGAGCCGGACGGGCAGCCGTCGTTGCAGCTCTTCAAGGGTGCGACCCTGCTGCGCTCCTACACCTATCCGCTCGCCAACGCCACCACGACTTTCACCATCAGCGGCGTGGACATCATGAACCAGGAAGTGATCAGGCTGATCGGCAAGGGCGCCGGCGGCGCGCTCGCGCGCGTCGACAAGCTGGCGTTTACACCGGTCGCCGGCAGTACTACGCCTCCTCCCGTGACGAGCGATCCGGGCACGACCACGCCGGGCACCGCGGGCGGCCTGACGCTCCCGTCGACCAACACCAAGGCCATCGCGACGTTTGAATCGCTCGGCCTGTACTGGACGCCGCCGTCCAATCCGGGCTCGGCGGGCTGCAACGTGCAGTACCGCAAGGCGGGCGAATCGGCCTGGAAGAACGCGCTGCCGATGTGGTACGACTCGCGCAACAACGAGTGCCGCGGCAGCATCGTGTATCTCACGCCGGGCACCGACTACCAGGTGCAGTTCAGCCTGCCGGGCAAGCAGCCGGTGGCGCAGCTCGCCGCGCGCACCTGGAGCGAAAGCTTCCCGATCGCCAGGACGGTGACCGTGCCGAGCGGCTCCAACACGCTCGCCATCACCGAAGGCGGAACCGCGAGCGGCTACGTGCTCTACACGGCGGCCGCGGGCGGCAGCACCCTCGACGTGGCGAACGCCAAGGTGAACAGCGTCACCATCTCGGCGCCTTACGTGATCCTGCGCGGCTTCACGCTCAAGGGCGCGCAGAAGGACGCGATCCGCCTGCTGCAGGGCGCGCACGACGTGGTCATCGAAGACAACGACATCAGCGGCTGGGGCAGCTACAGCGGCACGACCACGGCCGACGGCCAGAAGGTCGGCACCAATTACGAGGCGGCGGTGCGCGCGATCAAGCTGACGGGCCTCACCCGCGTCATCATCCAGCGCAACAAGATCCATCACCCGCGCTACGGCGCGAACAGCTGGAGCTTCGGCCACCCGCTGGGGCCGCAGGGCATCGGCTTCAACGAGTCCCCGGGCGGAAACCACGTGTTCCGTTTCAACGAGATCTACAGCTCGGCCGGCCACTACTTCAACGACGGCATGGGCGAAGGCGACAACTTCAGCAGCGTGGGCTTCCCGCACGCCGACACCGACATCAACGGCAACATCATCATGAATTGCTGGGATGACGCCATCGAGTCGGAAGGCGGCAACCGCAACGTGCGCATCTGGGGCAACTACATGGACAACACCATGACCGGCGTCGCCACGACGGCCACCGTGACCGGCCCGGTGTACATCTTCAGGAACGTCCACAACCGCAGCCGCAAGCTCTCCACGGTCTCGACCGACCAGGACAGCGGCTCCACCTTCAGCAAGTCGGGCACCACCAGCGGCATCGGCAACGGACGGCGCTACGTGTTCCACAACACCCTGCTGCAGGCCAGCGCTTCGGGCATGAGCTGGCCGCTCGGCCCGCACCAGGGCATCACCGGGCCGGGCGTGCCGATGACCAACACCATGTCGAGGAACAACATCCTGCACGTCAAGAAGTCGAACTGGTGGGCGATCGACGCGGCCGGCGGCAGCGGCGACGACATGGACTACGACCTCTACAACGGCAACGTCAACGTCTCCGGCGCCGAGGTCCACGGCCATGTCGGCACCCCGATCTATGCGTCGGGGCACGGGTGGGCGAGCGAATCGGGCGGCCTGTACCAGCAGGCGACCAACAGCCCGGGCTACGACCGCGGCGTGAGGCTGCCGAACTTCAACGACAGCTTCACCGGCGGCGCGCCCGACATCGGCGCCGCCGAGACCGGCCGCCCGGCGATGCGCTTCGGCGTGAAGGCCGCCGCGCCGGCGACGAGCAGCGCCGACGGCGCCGCCGACCGATAGGAGCCGCGCCATGCCTCGCAAGCCATCCGGCTTCACGCTGCTCGAGCTCCTCGTGGTGATCGTGATCATCGGCCTGCTCGCCGGGTACGTGGCGCCGCGCTACTTCTCCCAGGTGGGCAGGTCCGAGGTCCAGGTCGCGCGCGCGCAGATCGAATCGCTCGAGAAGGCGCTCGACCAGTACCGCCTCGACATGCGGCGCTATCCGAGCGCCGAGGAAGGCCTCGCTGCGCTGGTGGCGAAGCCGCAGGCCGCGGACACCTGGCAGGGCCCGTACCTCAAGAAGGCCGTGCCCACGGATCCGTGGGGGCGCGCGTACGTCTACCGCATGCCGGGCGACAAAGGCGAGTTCCAGCTCCTCTCCTACGGCCGCGACGGCAAGCCCGGCGGCAACGGCGAGGACGCCGACATCGGCGTGAACTGAAACCGCTCAGGGCGTCGAGAGGTCTGGCGGGCGCTTCGGCGCCCGTTTTTTTTGGGAAATGGTCGCCCTCGAACGACGGGCGCACTGCTTTCAAAAACAGCAACTTGAACGAAATCCGAGCGCATGCCCGTCGTCGGGCGACTACGGGTTTGTCGCACCGCTCACTACGCCATTTTTCGTAAAGCCTTGAATTTCAATTCATTCGTCTCCTGGCACGGCTCGTGCGAGGAAGCCGTTGCATTAGTCGAAAGCATTACGAGGGAGAACTCCGTGCACTACAGAAAATACACCGTGCGCAGCCCGCTGTTCGCACTGCGCGATCCGCGTCTGAGCGAGCAAGTGCTGGCCGCCTTCAGCGGCGCGACCGGCAAGCGCCTGGCGCCTCCGCCTCCGCCGCCGCGTCGGCGCGCCACCGAAGAGGGCAGCCGCTGACGATGCGTTTCGACGTCCTCGCCATCGACGCGCGCCAGCAGGTCGTGGCGCTCGAGCTCGAGGCGGCGAACGCCGCGCTCGCCGCCGAGGAGGTGCGCAAGCAAGGCCTCGCCGTGATCTCGCTCGAGTCGCGCGGCCTGCGCCTGCCGCGCGCCGAGGTGTTCATGCGGCGCAGCAAGCGCTTCCCGACGATGCTGTTCTCGCTGGAGCTCAAGTCGCTGCTCGAGGCGGGGCTCAACCTGGTCGAGGCGCTGCAGACGCTCGCCGAGAAGGACGGCTGCGGCGAGCGCCACGAAGTGCTCGCCGGCCTCATCGCGGCGATCCACCGCGGCGAGCCGTTCTCGCAGGCGCTCGCAGCCTTCCCGCAGCATTTCTCGCCGCTCTACGTGGCGACGGTCAAGGCGAGCGAGCGCACCGGCGGCATGCGCGAGGCGCTTTCCCGCTACATCGCCTACCAGGAGGAGCTCGAGCGCGTGCGCAAGAAGATCGTCTCGGCGAGCATCTACCCGGCGATCCTCATCGTGGTGGGCACGCTGGTGGTCGGCTTCCTCATGCTCTACGTGGTGCCGCGCTTCGCCCGGGTGTACGAGGACATGGCGACCACGCTGCCGTTCTTTTCGCAGCTCCTGCTCGGCTTCGGCAACTTCGTGGGCCACAATGCCGCGGCGCTCGGCACCGCGCTCGTCGCGATGATCGCGGGCACCGCGTGGGCGCTGTCGCGGCCCGAGGTGCGCGGCTGGCTCAACGTGCAGCTCTGGCGCATCCCGGCGGTGGGCAGCCGCATGAAGACCTACCAGCTCGCCCGCCTGTACCGCACCGCGGGCATGCTGCTGCGCGCCGGGATCCCGGCGGTGCGGGCGCTCGAGATGGTGCACGAGCTGCTGTCGGCGCACCTGCGCCCGGCGCTCCAGCGCGCCCGGACCCTGGTCGAGCAGGGCCAGCCCATGTCGGCGGCGATGGCGAGCGCCGGACTCGCTACCCCGGTCGCCGCGCGCATGATGACCGTGGGCGAAAGAAGCGGCGACATGGGCGAGATGTTCACCCAGATCGCGCGCTTCCACGACGAAGAGGTGGCGCGCTTCATCGACTGGTTCACCCGCGCCTTCGAGCCGCTCTTGATGGCGGTCCTCGGGGTGTCGGTGGGCGCGGTGCTGGTGCTGATGTACATGCCGATCTTCGAGCTCGCAGGGAACATCCGATGAACGACAGGCAGGACATGGACGCGCTCGCCGAGGCGCTGCGCATCGCGGCGATCACGCTGCAGGAAATGCGCGCCGAGACGCCCGACTTCGACGCGGTCTCCTTCGGCGAGGCGAAGCGCCGCAACTGCGTCGCGCTGCGCGCCGCCGACGGGATGCTGCTCGTGGTGCTCGGCAACCCCTACGACCTCGACACCCAGGACTGGATCGAGGAGCGCCTGCGCGAGCCCTTCGGCTACCGCGTGACGCGCGCCGACGAGGTGGCGGCGTACCTCGCCGGCCAGGAAACCGAGCTGCGCGCGCTCGATGGCGCCACCCGCGACCTTCACCTGGACGCAGGCAGGGGCGAGGCGGCGCAGGAGATCTCGTTCGAGTCGGCGGCCGAGGCCGACAGCACCGTGGTGCGCCTGGTCACCTCGACGCTCTACGACGCGCTCAAGGCCGGCGCGAGCGACGTGCACCTGGAGTCGACCGGCGCCGGGCTCACCATCAAGTACCGCATCGACGGCGTGCTCACCAGGATGGAGAGCGTCGCCGGCATCGAGCTCGCCGAGCAGGTGATCTCGCGCATCAAGGTGATGTCGGAGCTCGACATCGCCGAGCGGCGCGTGCCGCAGGACGGGCGGTTCAAGGCTCGCCACACGCAAGGAGGAGAGGCAGGCCGCGAGATCGACTTCCGCGTCTCGGTGATGCCGAGCGTGTACGGCGAGGACGCGGTGCTGAGGATCCTCGACCGCAAGACGCTCTCCGACCAGCTCGACGGCCTCACGCTCGATTCCCTCGGCTTCAATCAGGAAATGAAGGCAAGACTGCGTCAGCTGTCGGCCGAGCCCTACGGCATGCTGCTCGTCACCGGCCCGACCGGCAGCGGCAAGACCACCACGCTCTACGCCGTGATCTCCGAGGTGAACCGCGGCGAGGACAAGATCATCACCATCGAGGATCCGGTCGAATACCACCTGCCGGGCGTGCTGCAGATCCCGGTCAACGAGCAGAAGGGCCTCAGCTTCGCGCGCGGCCTGCGCTCGATCCTGCGCCACGACCCCGACCGCATCATGGTGGGCGAGATCCGCGACCCGGAAACCGCCGAGATCGCGGTGCAGTCCGCCCTCACCGGCCACCTCGTGTACACAACGGTGCACGCGAACAATGCGATCGACGTGCTCGGGCGCTTCCGCCACATGGGCGTCGACGCCTACAACCTGGTGTCGGCGCTGAACGGGGTGCTCGCGCAGCGGCTGGTGCGCGTGTTCTGCAAGGAATGCAGGTCGAAAGGCTGCGGCGCGTGCCGCGGCACCGGCTTCAGGGGCCGCCGGGCGATCGGCGAGCTCGTGGTGCTGAACGACGAGCTGCGCGAGCTCATCGTGTCGCGCGCTCCGGCGCGCAGGCTCAAGGAGGCCGCGCGCGCTTCGGGCAGCGTGGCGCTGCGCGAGGCGGCCATGCAGCTGGTGCAAGCCGGCGAAACCACACTCGAGGAGATCAACCGTGTCACTTTTGTGGCGTAACCACCTCCGCGTCAGCGTATGCGCGGACCGCCTGGTGCTGCGCGCGAACAATGGCCGGGCGAGCGTCGTGCCGATCCAGGTCATGCCGAACGATCCGGAATGGCGCGCCGCGCTCGAGGCCCTGCCGGGCATTCTGGCGAACCACCGGAACCACGAGGTGAGCATCGTGCTCGCCGACCGGTTCGTGCGCTACGCCCTGCTGCCCTGGAACGCGGCGCTGAAGAGCGACGAGCAGTGGATGGCGCTGGCGCGCCATCGCCTCGGCGCGGTGCACGGTGCCGCCGCCGCCGAATGGGACTTGAAGCTCACCGAAACCGCGCCCCAGGGCCCGCGCCTTGCCTGCGCCGTGGACCGCGCGCTGGTCGGCGCCCTCGGCGCAGCCGCGCAGGCTGCCAGCGTGCGCCTCGCGTCGGTACAGCCCTTTCTCGTCGCCGCGTTCAACCGCCTGCAAGGCAGCCTGCTCGGCAAGCTCGGCGCCGCCTCGTGCTGGCTGGTGATCGAGGAGCCCGGCCGGCTCACGCTGTGCTTCATCCAGCGCGGCACCTGGGTGGCGATCCGCAGCCGGCGCACCGGCAGCGGCTGGCGCGAGATGCTCCCCGACATCATCGAGCGTGAGAGCGCGTTTCTCGCGCTGTCGGAGCGCTGCACGCGCGTGATCGTCTGCGCGCAGGACGAGTTCGACACCGCCCGGCACCAGGCCTTCGACACCGACGCCGTGAGCTACAGCGAGCTCGCCCTCGCCAGGAGCGAAGCATGAAGAAGCAGGAGCGAGGGATGAAGACGCTCGAGATCGACTTTGTGCGCCGCTCGCGCGCGCCGTGGGCCGCGCGCGCGCTGCTCGCCCTGGCGCTCGCCATGACGGCCGACACGGGCCTGTCCTTCTTCCAGGCGCGCGCCTCGCTCGCGCGCAACGAGGCGCAGCTCGCGCACGCCGAGCCGCGCGGCGCGGCGCCGCGCAAGCTCGCCCCGGAGGAGCTCGCGGCGGTGCGCGACACGGTCGAGCGCCTGGCGACCCCGTGGGAGCGGCTCTTCGGCGCGCTCGAAGCGGCCTCGAGCGACCAGGTCGCGCTGCTCGGCCTCGAGCCCGACGCCAAGGCCGGCACCGTTCTCATCACCGGGGACAGCAAGAGCTACCTGGCGGCGCTCAGCTACGTGCTCAACCTGAGCCAGGTCGAGGGCCTGAGCGGCGTGCAGCTCGTGCGCCACGAAGCGAAACCGAGCGATCCGCGGGGCGCCGTGAGTTTCACCGTCTCGGCGGCGTGGAACGGAGCGCGCAAATGAAGCCCGAGCTCCTGAAGCCGGGGCTGCTGCGCGTCCTTCAGGACCTTGGCGTGCGCGGCATCGCCTCGGCGACGCTGCTCGCGGCGGCAGCGGTGTTCCATGTCGGGGTGGTGAAGCCGCTCGAGGCGCGCGACGCGGAAGCGGCGCAGCGCGTGGCGCGCCAGGCCCCGCGGGCGCAGGCCGCCGAGCCGGCAGGCTCGGCCGACAAGCTGGCCGCGGTGTACCAGCACCTGTCGAAGGAAGAGAGCCCGACCGACTGGCTCGCCAAGCTGCATGCGATCGGCAGCGCCACGGGGCTGGAGCTGAAATCCGCGGCCTACAAGCAGCAGGCCGACGGCCGCATCGTGCACTACGAGATCGTGCTGCCGATCTCCGGCAGCTATGCGCAGATCCGGGACTTCCTTGCCCGGGCGCTCGCCGAGGTGCCCGCGATGTCGGTCGACCAGCTCGCGTTGAGGCGCGAAAAGCGCACCGACACGCACCTGCGGGCCGAGCTGCGCCTGACCCTGCACATGGTGAAATCATGAAGCGCATTTCCTTCAACCGCAGAACCGTACGCCTGGCGGCCGCGGGCGCTCTCGTCCTCGCCGCCGCGGCGAGCATGGTGGCGGGCCGGGAGAAGCCCGCGCCCGAGGTGGTCGAGGCCACCGCACGCCCCGCACCAACCCGCGTGGGCGCTGCAGCGTCACCGGAGATCGATCTCGCGAAGCTCGAGCGGGCCGCGCCGGGCGCGATGGCCGCCGATCCGTTCGCGCCGAAGAGCTTCGCGCCCCCGCCTGCGCCGCAGGTGGCGCAGGCGAGCGCCGCGCCGGAACCGCCGAGCGCGCCGCCGCTGCCGTTCGTCTATGCCGGCAAGGTGACCCAGGAGGGCAAAACCGAGGTCTACGTCACCCGCAACGACGAGCTCATCAGCATCGCGCCGGGCGAGAACATCGACGCCCAGTACCGCGTCGACGCCATCTCCGCGGCCAGCATCCGCTTCACCTACCTGCCGCTGAAGACCGTCCAGTCGCTCGAGCTCGGCGAGCCCGGCGGATGAAGGGCTTCACGCTGATCGAGCTCCTGATCACCGTGGCGATCCTCGCGCTGCTCGCCTCGGTGGCGCTGCCGCTCGCCGAGGTGACGGTGCAGCGCGGCAAGGAGCAGGAGCTGCGGCGCGCGCTGCGCGAGATCCGCGAGGGGATCGACGCCTACAAGCGCGCCGCGGACGACGGCGCGATCGACAAGCCGGTCAACAAGACCGGCTATCCGCCGAGCCTCGCGGCGCTGGTCGAGGGCGCGGCCGACAAGCGCGACCCGAAGGGCGCGCGCATCTACTTCCTGCGCCGTGTCCCGGCGGATCCGCTGACCCACGAGCCGTGGGCGCTGCGCAGCTACGTGAGCCCGCCCGACGCGCCGAGCAGCGGCGAAGATGTCTTTGACGTGCATTCCAAAAGCGATCAGACGGGGTTGAACGGCGTTGCGTACAAGGAGTGGTGACATGAGAAGACCCGCGGGCTTTACGATGGTCGAGCTGATGGTGGTGCTGACGGTCATCGCGCTCCTCCTTTCGGTGGTCGTCCCCGACTACGTCGGCCGCATGAAGCACGCCGAGGAGGCGGTGCTCAAGGAAAACCTGGTGGTGATGCGCGATGCGCTCGACAAGCACTACGCCGACGCCGGCAAGTACCCGGGCACGCTCGAGGAGCTGGTGTCCAAGCGCTACCTGCGCGCCATCCCGCCCGACCCCTTCACGCATTCGCCGGCGACCTGGGTCCCGGTCCCGCCCGAGGATCCCAAGAAAGGCGGCATCTACGACGTGCGCAGCCCCGCGAAGGGCTATGAGCGCTGGTAGGCGCAGCCGCGGCTTCACGCTGGTCGGCATGCTGCTCGCGGTCGCGGCGCTCGGCGGCGGCCTCGCCGCCTACGGCGAGCTGACCTCGCACGCCGCGCAGCGCGAGAAGGAGCAGGAGCTGCTCTTCGTCGGCAACCAGATCCGCCAGGCGATCGGCGCCTATTACGAGCGCAGTCCCGGCGGCGCCAGGCGCTTTCCGCAGAAGCTCGAGGATCTGCTCGAAGACAAGCGCTACCCGATGGCGCAGCGCTACTTGCGCCAGCTCTACGCCGATCCGATGACCGGCAAGCCCGACTGGGTCCTCGTCGCCGCCCCCACCGGCGGCATCATGGGCGTGCACAGCGCGTCGGAAGCGCGGCCGATCAAGAGCAGCGGCTTCCTCTCGCGCGACATGGCCTTCGCCGACGCCGCCCGCTACGCCGACTGGCAGTTCAGCTACGCGCCGCGCTGAGGCTGCAAGCATCGTGACAGGGAGGTTACGCACGTGAGCCGACAGCGCTAGTCAAAGCGGACCATTGCGCGCGGCTGCGAGCGACGCAGTCCGGTCGTATAAAGGAAGCCCTCATGACTACCTTTACGCGCATCCCGATGCGCAGCCTCGAGCGGCTGCGCCACCATTACGAAGTGGAGCGGAAGCTGGCGGCGCGCTTGCAGGCGGCGCCGCGCGAGCGCCGGCTCCACATGCTGACCGGGCTATACGAGGAGCTCTTCCACGAGGTCCCCGACCACCCGCGCATGGTGTGCAAGCACACGCCCGAGGAATCGCGCGCCAGCGTCGCGACGCAGATGCAGTTCATGCGCCGGTTCCTGCAGCCGCACACCACGCTGCTCGAGATCGGCCCCGGCGACTGCGCATTCTCGTTCGCCGCGGCGCGGCGGGTGCGCCAGGTGTATGCCGTCGACGTCGACGCGGTCCTGTCGCACAACGCCCAGCCGCCGAGCAACTTCCGCCTGTTCATTTCGGACGGCGTAAGCGTGCCGGTGCCGGCGGGAAGCGTCGAGCTCGCCTACAGCAACCAGCTCATGGAGCACCTGCACCCGGACGACGCGCGCGAGCAGCTCGCCAATATCTTCGCGGCGCTCGCCCCCGGCGGCGCCTACGTCTGCATCACGCCCAACCGCCTCGACGGGCCGCACGACATCTCGCGCTGGTTCTCGGACGAGGCCACGGGGTTTCACCTCAAGGAATACACCGTGACCGAGCTCGAGCGGCTCTTCCGCGAGGCGGGGTTCCGGCGCGTGCGCGCCTACGCGAGGACCAAGGGCGTCTGGATGCCGGTGCCGCTCGCGGTGATCCTCGGGCTCGAGGCGACGCTGCAGCGCGCTCCGGCAAAGCCGCGCAAGGCCCTCGCGCGCCGCTGGCCGGTACGCAATCTGATCAACTGCGCGCTGGTCGCGGTGCGCTAGGCCGCGGCACGCAGCGGCTGGCCGACCGCCGGGTCGAGCAGCATGGCGCGGCTTTGCGGGCCGCAGTTGAAGACCAGGTCGAGCGCCGCGAGGCCCGGGATGAACGGCTGAGGCCCGCACTGCCGGTAGGTCGGGTGCTTGAACTCGTGCCATTGCACGCTCACGCCCTCGCGCGCAAACGCCTCGACGTCGAGGTAGCCGCGCGAGCCGCCGAAGCCGGCGAGCAGGCGCTGCGCGCCGACCGCCTTGCACAGGTTCAGGATCAGCTCGGACTTGGCGCCCGGCACCGCGAGCTCCGAGCTGTACGCGAGCGGGGTGCGGATGTCGAGCGCGTCGCGGAGGAGCTGAAGCGTGGCGCGATCGAGCTCGGCGAGACGCTCCCAGCGCGCTTCGAGGATCGCGCGCAGCGCCCCGGCGTACGCGCCGAAATGCTCGGCTTCGCGGTACGCATGCTTGAGCGTCGAGAACTGGGTCGCGCCCCAGGGCCGCGGATCGGCGTTGTCCACCAGCTTGTCCACGATGCGGTCTTTCTGCGAGCCCTGGATCACCGGAACGCTGAGCCAGCGCGCTTCGCCCTCGAGGCGGATCTGGCTGCGGTTCTGGTAGTTGCGCCGCTCGAACTGTACGTGGTCGAGCACGATGAAGAGGTCCACCTGCGCCATGCGGTGCAGGTAGCCGAGCCAGGGCAGATAGTGCGGCTGATGGATGGCGACGATCATCTGGTCTCCCGCAGCGGGCCTCCCGCGACGCGCTAGGCTACAAGGGGCCGCGGCCTTTGTTCGACCCGCGGGATTGAGCCGAACGGCGCAGGGCTTTTTTGCGGTGGATTGCGGCGCGTCGCGTAACCTGTGATCGATGAAATCCGCGGCTCCGGCGGTGCTGCTCGGCGGCCTCAACGTCACGCGCGCCCTTGGGCTCGGCGGCGTGCCGGTCGTCGTCGCCTCGGTGCAAGCGGACAATCCCGCCTTCGCTTCCCGCTATTGCGTCGAGCGGCTGCTGCTGCCGCCGCTCGACGATCGCGGCGCGGTGCTCGACACGCTGCTGCGCGCAGGCAGGCGGCTCGCCGCGGCCGCCGGCGCGCGGGTGCCGCTTTTCTACAGCAACGACGACTGGCAGGGCCTGGTCCAGGATTACCGCGCCGAGCTCGCGCCGCATTACGCGCTGCTCCTGAACGAGCCGGAGGTCGCCGACGCGGTGATTGAAAAGGACCGCTTTCAGGCCCTGGCCGCGGCGCACGGCCTGCCGATTCCGCGCACCCTCTCCTGGCAGGCGCTCGCGGACTTCGGCAAGCCGGTGCTGGTCAAGCCGCGCTCCAAGTTCAACTGGGACGCCTCCGCGGTGCACGCGCAGGTGTTCGCCCAAAGCGGCAAGGCCGCCGTGTTCCCGAACGGACCGGCGCTCGCCGCCGATCCGGCCGCGAGCCTCCTGCGCGAGCAGCTTCTCATCCAGGAATACATCGCCGGCGACGACCGCAACATCTGGTCGTTCCACGGCTTCTGCGACGAGACGGGACGGCTCCTCGACTGGTTCGTCGGGCGCAAGATCCGCACCTACCCTGCCCTCACCGGCACCAGCACTTTCCTCGAGCTCGCGCACGACGACGAGGTCGCGGACCTGGGCCGCCGGATCGCCGCGCAGCTCGGGCTGAAGGGCGTGTTCAAGATCGACCTGAAGCGCGACGCGCTCACCGGAGATACGCGTCTCCTGGAAATCAACGCCCGCTACAACCTCTGGCACTACCTCGGCGCTGCAAACGGCGTGAACCTCACCCGCACCGCGTACGACTATCTGCTGGACGGCGCGCGCCCGAGCGCGCCGGGCCGCTATGGCACCGCGCGTCGCTGGGTCTACTTGCGCTACGACTGGCGGGCCTACCGGCAGCTCGCCGCGCGCGGCGAGCTCGGCCTCTGGGGCTGGCTCGCGTCGCTCGCGGGCGCACCCCTGGTGGGCGAGCTGTTTTCGTGGACCGACCCGCTGCCGTTTTTCTCCAAGCTGCGCAGCACGATCAAGTCGAAGCTGCCGCGCCTCACCGCCGTGCTGCGACGATGGCTCTCTACGGCATCGTAGCCGACATCCACGGCAACAGCGAAGCGCTTGCGGCGGCGCTCGCCGCGCTCGAGCGCCGCGGCGTCGACCGGCTGCTCTGCCTGGGCGACGTGGTCGGCTACAACGCCGACGCCGACGAGTGTGCCGCGCTGCTCGAGCGCCGCGGTGCGCTCGCCATCGCCGGCAACCACGATCTCATCGCGCTCGAGCGGCTCGATTTCAGCCGCTGCTCGGACAAGGCAAGGCACGCGCTCAAACGCACGCGCCGCGCTTTGGCGCGCGCGACGCGCGACTATCTCGCCGCGCTCCCGCCCTCGCGCGTGCTGGAGGGCGGCATCGTGCTGGTGCACGGCGGCGTGCGCGACGTGCAGCAGTACATGGTCGGCGCGGGCCACATCCGGCAGAACGCGGCATACCTGCGCGAGGACTTCCCGGGCGCGCGCGTCTGTTTCTTCGGCCACAGCCACGAGCAGAAGGTCTATCGCGTGGAAGGCGAGCGCGTGGATGAGGTCGCACTGCAGGAGCGCCACACCCTCGAGCGCGACGCGCTGTATTTCGTCAACCCCGGCTCGGTGGACGCGTCGCGAAAGCGCGGCGAGAAGCTCGCCGAGTGCGCGGTGTTCGACCCGCGGGCCTGGACGCTCGAGCTCCTGCGCCTGCCGTACGACGCGGCCGCGACCGAGGCGAAATCGGCCGTCTCCGGCTATCGTCTCTCGCCCTGGGCCCAGGGCATGCATGCCCTCGTGGACCGCATGCAGGCCCTCGTGGGCCGCATGCACGCCCTCGCCCGCAGAGCCCTCAGGACCCGCTCGCGCAGAGCTCGCGCGCGATGATCTCGGCCGCGGCGCGGTGGCCCTGCAGGTTCCAGTGGCCCAATCCGAGCTCGCGGTTTTCGAAGCCGTAGAGCGGCGCGCCGCTCGCCGCGGCGCGAGCTTGCATGGCGGGCCCGAGCATGATGCCCAGCATGCCTTTCTCCCGGGCGAACGCCACGACGCGCCGCTCCGAGTACGTGAAGTCCGCAACGCCGTATTTCGCCTGCAGCTTTTGGCGCAATGCCGCGTCCGGGTGCGCCTCCATCGCGAAAGGCACCGTGAATACGGCCACGGCCGCGTTGTGGCGCGATCCGAATTCGCCCGCCTTTGCAATCAGCGCCTCGGTCACCCGCCAGGCCTCGTCCCAGGACGCACTGCGCGGCGGCGCGAGGAGCGGCACGTCCAGGCCGGCTTCATTGCCGCTCTCGCTCTGCGCATGGGCCACGCCCGTGAAGCCGACGTGGATACGCTCCCGCGCGAGCTGCAGAACGCGCGAGCGCTCGACCAGGGCGCGGTAGAGCTCGCGCGCGGGCGAAGAACGGCCGACATAGCTTTGACCGGGATTGGCAGGAGTCTCCAGGCGCAAGGTGCCATCGGCGTCGAGCCGGAAAAAGGGGCGGTCCTGGATCGTGTCAAGCGCGTGCGAGTTGTCCCGCACATCGTGGTCGAACTGCAGCAGCACCAGGTCCGGCGCGTAGCGGATCGCGGTCCTCTCGAGCGTGAGGTAGATCTGCGCGGTGCCGTAGTCGCGCACGCCGAAATTCAGGGTCTCGATCCGCTTGCCCTGCTGGAAGCCGCAGCCTTCCAGCAGTCCCGGCAGCTGCGCCCAATAGGTGCTTTCCATGGGCACCTGCATCGCCTCCGCGTACGCGTCGCCGACCACGGCGATGCGATAGACGCCGGCGGGCTTCTCGAGCGGGTGGTCGCGATCGCGCTGGCCCGCCGAGTTCACCTGCACGAACGCCCTTCCTTCCCGGCTGAACCAGCCGCTTGCGCCGGGACGCAGCGTCCAGCCGAGGATCGGGTCGGACTGGTACCACGCAGGCGAGCTGAAGCCGGTGGCGCGCAGGAAAAGCTCGAGGCCGCCGAGCACGATTACCGCGGCGATCCCGACCGGTAGCAAGACTCTAGCTTTGGATTTCATGGTCGAGCGAGAATGCCCCGAGCCATCGCACAGCGCATACGAAGAGACGGTAGTCCGCCCGGCTCAAGGCGTAATCGAGAGGGCGGAGCCGCGGGTGCCTAGACTGGCGGCGATGGCCATCGTCCGGCTTGCCCTCGCCTTGCTGGCGCTCGCCGTGGCCGCGCAGCCTGCGCTCGCCGCGCCGCGCTCGGTTTCCACCTTCCAGTCGATCGGGCTGTACTGGTCGCCCCCCGGGGGCGCGCCGGGCAACGCGGCGCGGGTGCAATTCCGCGCTGCCGGCGAGGCGGGGTGGCGCCAGGGCCTCGACCTGTGGTTCGACGAGCGCGACGGCGAGTACCGCGGCAGCCTGGTCGAGCTCGAGCCCGGCACGCAGTACAGCGTGCGCCTCACGCTCGCGAGCGGGTTCACCGAGACCCTCGCCGCGGGCACCTGGAGCGAGAAGTTCCGCGTCAAGCGCACGGTGCTCCTCAAGCCCGGCACCCGCCGGCTGGTCATCGACGAGCAGGACTCGGGCAGCGAGCGCGACGGCTACGTGGTGTTCACCGGCGAGCCGGGCCGCAACCTCATCGACCAGTCCGAGCTCTCCGGCGACGACCGGCGCGACAGCTGCGTGGTCATCAAGCAAGGCGTGCACCACATCATCGTGCGCGGCCTCGTGCTGAAGAACTGCCGCCGGCACGGGGTGTACCTGGAGCGCCAGTTCGATCCGGTGCTCGATGCGACCACGCGCGACATCGTGATCGAGGACAACGAGATCTCCGGCTGGGGCGGCATTGGCGACGAAACCCCTGGCTGGGTCAACGACGACGGGGCGATTCACTGCAACTACTACCGCGAGGAGAGCGCGGCCAAGAAGCCGATGCGCATCGTCGTGCAGCGCAACCGCTTCTTCAATCCAAGGTACGGCGCCAATCCGTGGCTGTGGTCGGGCTCGGAGGCCACGCATCCGCACGGCCCGCAGGCGGCCATGTTCATGCGCTGCGGCTCGAACCACGTGTTCCGCTACAACGAAGTCTGGTCGTCCAACGGCAAGCGCTTCAACGACGGCTTCGGCGGCGGCGACAACTTCAGCACCGAAGGCTTTCCGTGGGCCGATTCGGACTTCTACGGCAACCGCCTCTCGGAGGTGAACGACGACGCCATCGAATCGGAGGGCGCGAACCGCAACGTGCGCATCTGGGGCAATTATTTCGAGAATGTGTTCGTGGCAATCGCCAACGCCGCGACCTCGATCGGGCCGCTCTACGTCTGGCGCAACGTCTCGAACCGCATGGCCGGCATGCGCGAGCCCGACGGCGACCCGGACCGCGAGATCCGCGGCCCGTTCATCAAGGCCGGGAGCTACGACGCGAAACTGAACGGCGGCCGCGCCTATTACTTCCACAATACCGCGCTCCAGCCGCCGCCGCCGCGCGGCCGCTCGCTTTCCCTCGGCGCCGGCGCCGGCATGGAGAAGTCGGGCGGCATGCTGTACAACTTCGTCAGCCGCAACAACGTCTGGCAGATCCACAACGAGGTGCACATCGACGGCCGGGCGAAGTTCTACTCGATCCGCGCCGATTGCGGCGCCGGCCCCTGCGACGCCGACTACGATCTGCACAACGGCCGCATCGCCAATGCCGGCGCGGGTGCCGAGCGGCACGGCTGGGGACCCGGCGCCTCAGGGCTCCCGGTCTACGCCTCGAGCGGCCGCGCCTACCCCGACCTCGCGGCGCGCCCCGGCGATTTCAGCCTCAAGCCGGGCAGCCCCGGCTACGGCGCCGGCGCGCCGATTCCGAACTTCAACGACCGGTTCGCGCGCCCCGATGTCGGCGCGCACCAGTCGGGTACGCCGCCTATGGAGTTCGGTATCGAGGCAGCGCGCCGCCGCGACTAGGCAGCCCGGCATAGAGGCCGACGATGTCGCGCACCCACTTCTCGAGGCGGAAGCGCTTCACCACGTAGTCGCGCGCCGGCGCTGGGCTTGAATTCCCGGCCTGCAAAGCGTCATACAGGCCACGCGGATCTTCCGACTTGAAATAGGCAAGGCCGGGAATCCCCAGCGCGCTCTGGCCGCCGATGTCGCTCGCGACGAGGCGCAGCCCGCAGTACGCGGCCTCGATCAGTGCATAAGGCAGGCCCTCTTCGCGGCTGGGCGAGATGAAGACCTCGGCCATGCGGTAATAGGTCGCGACATTGTCGGTCGGCGGCAGCAGCTCGACCCACGCCGGGACGCGGCCGAACATGGCCTCGATTCTCGAGCGCACCGCTTCGAAGTTGGCGGCGAGCACGATCATGAGAAGCATTTCATGCCCGCTGTCGTGGCGGCCGAGCGCCTCGAGGGCGATGTCGACGCCCTTGCGCTCGAAGTCGAAGCCGAACATGAGCACTTTCTTCCTGCCGTCGGGCGCGGGCGCGGCCGCCACGCCGTCGAGGCGCGAAAAATCGACCGCGTTCAGCACGCTCACGCATTTGCGGGGATCGTAGCCCCTTGCCAGCAGGTCGGCGTGCACGTGCTCGCTCACGGCGACGTAGCGATCCGCGGCGACGAGCGTGCGCTTCAGCAGGTTCTTCAGGCGGCTGCGTCCCTGCTCGTGGTTGTGCACGTGCACGACCCATCCGACCTCCGGGCAGGCGAGGCGCGCCAGGCGGATCGCGAGAAGCATCCCGGCCGAGGCGAAGTGCGAGTGCAGAACGTCGATCCGGTAGCGCTCGACGAGCGAGACCAGCAGACGCGCGTCTTTCAGCACCCCGCCGGTGGCGAAAAAGACCTTCTTCCCGGCCTGGCGCAGCTCGTTCACCCAGTGGAAGCGCTCGGCCGCGGCGGGGAACACGAACACGCAGCTCGAGCCCGCGTTCTCGAGCGCGCGCTCGAGCGCGAGCATCGAGCGCATGAAGTTTCCCGGATACGGCGCGCCGTAGTTCATGAGCTGAATTGCGTTTGCCATGCTATCCGGGAAGCAAGAAAGGGACGCGTCGCCTCGCTTGCGGCCCGCAGGCGCCGTAGTCCGGCCGGAGGACGGCGGGGAGGGACGTCAGTTCGAACGGACTAGGTGGTGCGGGTGCAGCGCTTTCGCGAGCGCGTTGTAGCGCTGCGAAGTGAAACACACCATCGAGCGCAGGGCGGCAAGGCGGCGCCGGCCTACGTGGGCCTCATTCGAGCCGGCCTGGGCGCGGCCGATGAGCCGGTCGAGCGCAGCGCGGTAGCGCAGGCTCGCCCCCAGCACGTCCTGGGCGAGGTTTTCGAGGTTTTCGAGGTCTTCGAGGTTCTCGAAGCTTTCGAGGCCAGCCAAGGCGTGGCAATAGGCCGCCATGGCGCCGTGGTGCTCGCGTGCCGCGCGGAACAATTCTCCGTTCACGACGGCGGCCGTGCCGAAAACAGGCGGTCGAACTCGCACCGCAGCGAGTCGTAGCACTCGCAGGCGCCGGCTTCGAGCCCGGCGCGATCCGCGATCCGGATGCGGCCGCGCCGGTAGCGGATGAGCCCCGAGCGCTGCAGGTGGCCCGCGGCCACCGTCACGCTCGGACGGCGCACGCCGAGCATCTGCGCCAGGAACTCCTGGGTGAGATGGAATTCGTCGGCGCCGACGCGGTCGTGCGTCATGAGAAGCCAGCGGCACATGCGCTGCTGCACGCTGTGGACGTGGTTGCAGGCCGTCGTCTGCGCGACCTGGTCGAACATGCCCTGGGCGTAGCGCCGCACGATCTCGGCGAACTCGGGATGCTCATCGAGCGAGCGCCGGAAATTGTCCGCGCGCATCCTGAGCGCCTGCCCGGCCACCTGGCAGACCGCCTTGAGGGGTCCGCGGTCGGCGCCGAGAAGCAGCGGGATGCCCGCGACGCCTTCGTTTCCGACCGTCGCCACCTCCACCGTTTCCCCGCTTTTCAGCGTCATGACGAGCGACACCACCCCCGAAAGCGGAAACCAGGCGTGGGTGATTGAGTCGTCTGCCGCGTGGAGTATCTGCCTGATAGACAAGGACATCTTTTCCATCCTGGGCAACAGCCGGATCTGCAGATCGCGCGTCAGGAACGACAGGATCCGGTTTTGTCCGGGGAGGACGAAATTGCGGGACTGATCCATACGGGCTTCCCTGACTGCTTTGTACTCCTTAGACGGGAAGTGCGCCACCGCGGCGTAAGCTGGGCGTGTGAGCTTCGACATCGTCGCCCTTGCGGCGTCCGCTGGCGGCCTGAATGCGCTGACCCACGTGCTGCAAGCGCTGCCGGCGGATTTCGGCGCCGGCATCGTGGTCGTGCAGCACCTCGACCCCCGCCACCGCAGCCTCATGGCCGACATCCTCGGGCGGCGCACCGCCCTCACGGTGAAGCAGGCGGAGCAGGGTGACCGCGTCGCGCCAGGCACCGTGATGATCGCGCCGCCGAACAACCACCTGCTCGTCAACCAGGACGGCTTGCTCACGCTGACGCAGACCGAGCTGGTGCATTTCGTGCGGCCTTCGGCGGACCTGCTGTTCGAATCGACCGCGGCGGCGTACCGTGAGCGCGCGATCGCCGTGGTACTTTCCGGCACCGGCACCGACGGCGCCATGGGCGTGAAGGCGATCAAGAAGATGGGCGGGACGGTGATCGCGCAGGACAAGGAGAGCTCCGAGTTCGGCGGCATGCCCGAGGCCGCACGGCAGACCGGCATGGTCGACTTCGTGCTTCGGCTCCAGGAGATCGCGCCTGCGTTGCAGACCCTCGTCAACAGCAATGCGTCATGAGCGCGGCGGAACAGGAACGCTTCGAGGGCCTGCTGCGCTTCCTGCAGCAGCAGCGCGGCTTCGATTTCACCGGCTACAAGTGGCCCAGCGTGATGCGGCGCATGCTGCGCCGGATGCAGACCGTGGGCGTGAGCGGCTTCGAGGCCTACGGCGAGTACCTCGAGGTGCACCCCGAGGAATTCGCGCTGCTGTTCAACACCATCCTCATCAACGTGACCAGCTTCTTCCGCGATCCGCCGGCGTGGGAGTTCGTCGAGAAGCAGGTGATTCCCGAGATCCTCGCCTCCAAGGGGCCGAGCGCGCCGGTGCGCGTGTGGTCGGCGGGCTGCGCCTCGGGGCAGGAGGCCTACAGCGCCGCGATGCTGTTCGCCGAGGCGCTGGGCGACGAGCGCTTCCGCGAGCGGGTCAAGCTGTACGCGACCGACGCCGACGAGGAGGCGCTCGCGCAGGCTCGGCAGGGCGCCTACGCGCCGAAGGACATGGAGGACCTGCCGGCGCGGCTGCGCGAGCGCTATTTCGAGCTGCTGAACGGGCGGCACGTGTTCAGAAGCGACCTGCGCCGCGCGTTGATCTTCGGCCGCCACGACCTGGTGCAGGACGCGCCGATCTCGCGCCTGGATCTCCTCATCTGCCGCAACACGCTGATGTACTTCAACGCCGAGACGCAGGCAAAGGTGATGTCGCGCTTTCACTTCGCGCTCAACGGCCACGACACCGGCGCGGGGTACCTCTTCCTCGGGCGTGCCGAGATGCTGCTCGGCCAGAGCAGCCTTTTCACCCCGCTCGATCTCAAGTGCCGCGTGTTCTCGAAAGTGCGCCAGACCGGGGCGCGCCAGCGCGGCGCGCCGGCGCACCCGGTCCCCGACGTTAACGGAGGCGATATGGACCGCAACCTTCGTCTGCGCACCCTCGCCCTCGATGAGACACCGCTTGCGCGGGTCATCTTCGATAGCGAAGGCATGCTCGTGCACGCCAACCAGCAGGCGCGGCTGCTCTTCTCCCTGAATCCCAAGGACATCGGCCGCCCGCTGCAGGACCTGGAGCTCTCCTACCGGCCCACCGACCTGCGCTCGATGATCGAGCAGGCCTACGCGGTGCGCCGCGCCGTGACGCAGACCGGCGTGGAGCGGCGCTTCAGCGGCGCCGACGCGCAGTTCCTCGACATCGTGGTGCAGCCGCTCTACGACGAGGGCCCTGCGCCGCTCGGCGTGAGCGTCACCTTCGTCGACGTCACGCGCAACCAGAGCCTGCTCGCCGAGCTGCAGCGCTCGCGCGAGGAGATCCAGACCACCAATGAGGAGCTGCAGTCCTCGAACGAGGAGCTCGAAACCACCAACGAGGAGCTGCAGTCCTCGAACGAGGAGCTCGAGACCACCAACGAGGAGCTGCAGTCCACCAACGAGGAGCTGGAGACCATGAACGAGGAGCTGCAGTCCACCAACGAGGAGCTGCAGACGGTCAACGAGGAGCTGCGCCAGCGCACCGACGAGCTGAACCACACCAACGCGTTCCTGCAATCGGTGCTGGCGAGCTTCCCCGGCGGCGCGGCAGTCCTCGACGAAAACTACAACGTCCTGATGTGGAACCAGCGCGCCGAAAACCTGTGGGGCCTGCGCTCCGAGGAGGTGCGCCAGCGCTCCTTCCTCGGGCTCGACATCGGCCTGCCGGTGGGCGAGCTGCGTCCCATGATCCGCGCCTGCCTCAGCGGCGAAGCCGACTCGAAGGAGCTGACGGTCGATGCGACCAACCGCCGCGGCAAGCGCATCCGCTGCCACTTGGTGTGCGCGCCGCTCGTCTCCACGGCACAAAAACGCGCAGGCATCATCCTGACGATGAACGAAGCCGAGTAGCGTCCCTGATCAGCGCCTCGAAGCGCGCCTCGATGTCCTTCAAGACCTTCGCCTGCTCGGCGATCTGCTGGCGCAGGGCGCTCGCCTCCTCGCGCGTAGCCTGCGCGTAGCGCCGCGCCTCCTCGCTTTCCTTGCGCGCGCCTTCCGCCATCCGGCGCATCTCCTCCATCGAGCGACGCTGGGCTTCCATCCGCGCCGCGGTCGGCGGGCTCGGCTCTCGTGGGGGCATCGCAACCTAGGTTACGCCCGCGGCAGGGCGAAAGCTATCGCCATTGCGCCTACCTCACCTCGATCTCGGTGAGCAGCACGCTGCGTCCGGTCAGGCGTGCGCGCCACGCGATGGTCGGCGCCGGCCGGCGGCAGTCGAAGGCGCGCGAAACCCAGCCTGACATGGGCGCCAGGCCTCCCATCAAGAGCTCGAGCCTCGCGTCCGGGATGCGAGGCAGCGTGATCCGCAGGGAAGCCTCGCCGCGGCGTACCACGAAGCCGCCGTCGAGGGCGCCAACCCGGCTCTCTTCGTGGCAATGGAAGAAGAGCTCCACCTCGTGGTCTTCGGCCATCTCCAGCGTGTCCTCGACCACGATGCGGCGCGCGCTTGTCGAGCTCGATCAGGCGCCGGTGCTTCACCGGATCGTCCAGGCGGCGGTAGCCGTCGTGCCAGCCCTCGAAGCAGTCCTTCTCGGCGCTCGACAGCCAGAGGCTGCAGCCGGCGTTGGCTTTCTTCAGCCACATGAAGCTGCCGCCCTGCACCGACTGGTCCTCGCCGTCGATGCACACGGTGTTGTGCGCCGAGGTGCCGCGGAAATACGACCGCCACGCGCCCTGGGTGTGATAGGCGTAGGTTCCCGGGTCGATGAGGAATTCCCGGCCGCCTGCGGACAGGGTGAACGAAAGCGCGTCGGCGTGGCCGTGCGCGGCGATCGAGCGATAGCCGAGCGCGCCGGCGTCGGCCACCAGCCGGATCTCCTCCGGCGTATCGAACTCGCAGCCGAGCACGTAGTAGCCGCCCTCGGGGAACGTCTGGCGCAGCGGCAGGCGCGTCTTCCTCGCATCGAGCGCGGCGTAGCGCTCTTCGGCCTCGACGCCGAAGAGCGCGCGCGTCTTGTCGTCGAGCGCGCCCGCCTTCAGTCCGAGGCGCTCGGCGTGCGCCTGCAGGGCGCGCGCCCCGCGGAACGCGACCTCCGCGGGCGTCATGCAGCGCAGGCGGTTCAGCAGCCAGCGCGGCTTCGGCGTCAGGCGTGCCGGTAGCTCCGGTGCCAGATTTCGAGGTTCAGAAGCATCCATATCAGTTGTTGGTGGTTCTGCCTTCCCTTGAGATGCTCGTCGAGCACGCGGTCGAGCACCGCCGCGTTGTAGTAGCCGCGCGTCAGCGACGCCGCGCCGTGCAGGTGCTCGAGCAGCAGCTCGCGCCCCATCCAGTCGCGCCCCATCCACTCGCGTGCCGGGCGCGGGCCCGGCTTGGGCCGAAGGCGCAATGCCTTCGGCAGCAGCGTGCGCGCCGCCTGGCGCAGGATCCACTTGCCGCGCAGCCCGCGCACGCGCAGCTCGTCGGGCAACGCGGAGACGTAGTGCGCGAGGCGATGGTCGAGGAAGGGCGCGCGCGCCTCGAGCGAAGCGGCCATCGTCATGCGGTCCGTGCGCTCGAGCAGGTGGTCGGGGAGCCGGCTCGCCTGCTCGAAGTAGAGGATGCGCCGCAGCCTGCTCGTGCCCTCGGCGGCGTCGAACGGAGACTTCGTGTCGAGCACCGAGGCGCCGTTCAATACCGGCGCGGCCAGCCGGTCGCACTGCGCCGGAGCGAGGCCGCCGAGCGTGCGCACGCAGCGGCTGCGCCAGTCGCCGCCGGCGAGCGGCCAGCCGAAGCGCTCCATCACGTGGCTGCGCCGGCCGCCGAGGAGCTCGTCGCTTCCGTCCGCGGTCAGCGCGACCTTCACGCTGCGCGCCGCCTCGCGCGCCAGGAAGTAGAGCGGCAGGTCGGCGGGCTCCGCCAGCGGCGCGCCGCGGCAGGCGACGAGCTCGGCGAGCCTCGCCGGCAGCTCCGCCGGCGCGAGCAACACCTCATGGTGCTCGGCGCCGAAATGCTGCGCCACCTTCGCCACGTGCGCGCGCTCTTCCGAGCGCTCGCCGCCGAATCCCACCGTGAAGGTCTTCACCTTGCCGTGCTGGCGGCTCGCCAGCGCGAGCAGCACGCTCGAGTCGAGGCCGCCGGACAGGAACGCGCCGACCGCGGCGCCGCGCGCGAGGTGCGCGGTGACCGCGTCCTCGAGGCACTCGAGAAATCCCTGCACCGCATCACCCGCGGGAGCTTCGGCGCCGGCGCGCGGTTCGCGATCGGGCACGGTCCAGTAGCGCACTTCGCGCCGCCGGCCGAACTGCCACAGGGTGTAGGTCCCGGGCGCGAGCTTGTGGATGCCTTTGAACAGCGTGCCGGGCCCCGGCACGTAGCTCCACGCGAGGTAGTCGCGCACCGCGCGCAGGTCGACCTCGGGCCGGATGCCGGGGATCTTGAGGAGCGCCCCGATCTCGGAGGCGAAGAACACCGAGCCGCCGCTTTCGCAGTAGTACAGCGGCTTCTCGCCGAAGCGGTCGCGAGCGAGGAGCAGGCGCTCCTTGCGCGCATCCCAAAGCGCGAATGCGAATGCGCCCGAAAGCCGCGCCACGACCTCCGTGTCGCGGCTCCGGTAGGCGCGCAGCAGCGCTTCGGCGTTGTCGATTTCGCCGTCCAGAACGAGCCCGATCTCGGCGGCCTGGTCGCAGCAGGGCCCGCCCTCGCCCTCGGTCTCGCCGAGGGCGAGGCGCCGCTGCCCGAGCACCACGCGGTGGCGCGCGCCCTGGAAAGCGCAGGCGCCGGCTCCGTCGGGGCCGCGATGCGCGAGCGCGGCGAGCACCGCCGCCATCGCGCCGTCCTCGGGCGCGAGGTGCGGTTTCGCCATCCAGCCGGCGATGCCGGACATGCGGGTTCCTAGCCCGCCGGCTTGTGCGCGGCCGAGACGCTGAAGGCCGCGAGCCCGATGCCGGCGTAGAGCTCCTCGAGCCGCGCGAGCGAGCGCTCCGGCGCATGGCGCAGGCGCACCGACTCGCGTGCCGCCGCCCCGATGCGTGCGCCCAGGTCCGGCTCGATGAGGAGCTTGCGCAGAAGCCGCTGCAGAGTCGAGACGTCGCCGGGCGCGCAGAGGAAGCCGTTTACCCCGTCGACCAGCACCTCGGGGATGCCGCCCACGGGCGAAGCGACCACCGGCAGCCCCGCCGCCATGGCTTCGAGCAGGCTCGTGGGCAGCGCTTCGTCGTACGAGGGCAGCGCGAACACCGCCGCGCTTTCGAGCAGCGCGCGCTTGCCGGAAGGTCCGACCCAGCCGGTGAACTTCACGGCGTCGGCGATCCCGAGCGACTCGGCGTGGCGTGCCACCGCGGCGCGCTCGCCGTCGCCCGCGCACAGCAGGCGCACGTCGGGCAGCGCCGGGCGCAGCGCCGCGACCGCCTCGAGCACATCGAACACGCCCCGGGCCGCGTCGAGGCTGCCGAGGAAGAGCACCAGGTTGGGCTGCCGTGCCGCGGCGGGCGCCTCGAGCGCCGCCACCGGACTCGGTACGCAGGCCACCTGCGCCCGCCGCGCCACGCCGCGCAGCCAGGTGCGCAGCGATTCGCACGGCACCACGACGCAGGCAGCGTTCTCGAGGAAAAAGCGCAGCGCATGCCGTCCGGGCGCGCCGGCGTCCTCGTAAAAGCGCTCGAACCCGGCGCCGTGCAGGTGCAGGATGAACGGACAGCGCGCGGCCGCCGCGAGCGCCATGAAGAGCGCTTCGCGCCAGAACCCGCGCCCCGCTGCCGCGTGCACATGGACCGCGAGGTTGCGCTCCTCGACCAGCAGCATGGCGAACCTGCGCAGCGCGCCGAGGGTCCCCGCGGGACCTTCGCCGCAGGTGGCGACGAACTCGATCGGCCAGCGCTTGAACAGGCCCTGCTCGCGGTAGACCTCGAGCAGGCCGGCGATGGCCCCGTGCGTGCCCGGCGCGGGACCGAACATGACGAGACGTGGAGTCACAGGCGCCATACGCTCACCCCCTCGCGGCGGAACGCGGCCGCGTCGCACACCGATTTCACGTCGATGAGGCAGCCGCGGCGCACGAGCTTCTCGAGGTACGCCGCGGGCCCGAGCTCGAGGAACGCCCGGTGCGGCACCGCGAGGACCAGCGCGTCGGCCGCCGGAAGGTCCTTCCAGGCGCAAAGCCGCACCCCGTACTCGACGAGCGCCTCCTCGGCGCTCGCCAGCGGGTCGTGGATATAGGTCTGGACGCCGAACTCGTGCAACTCGCGCACGATGTCGATCACCTTCGAATTGCGGATGTCGGGCACGTTCTCCTTGAACGTGAGGCCGAGGAGGTTGACGCGCGCGCCCTTGATGTTGCGCCCGGCGTGGATCATCTGCTGCACGGTCTTGCGCGCGATGTGGCTGCCCATGCCGTCGTTGATGCGCCGGCCGGCGAGGATCACCTCCGGGTGGTAGCCCGCGAGCTCGGCCTTGTAGGTGAGGTAGTAGGGATCGACACCGATGCAGTGGCCGCCGACGAGGCCCGGGCGGAACTGGAGGAAGTTCCACTTGGTGCCCGCCGCGTTCAGCACTTCCGCGGTGTCCAGGCCGAGCTTCTCGAAGATGATCGCGAGCTCGTTCACGAAAGCGATGTTGAGGTCGCGCTGGGTGTTCTCGATCGCCTTTGCCGCCTCGGCGACCTTGATCGACGGCGCGCGGTAGACCCCCGCCTTCACCACCGAGGCATAGAGCTGGGCGACTTTCTCGAGCGTCTCGGCGTCGTCGCCCGACACCACTTTCAGGATCCTGGTGAAGGTGTGCTCGCGGTCGCCGGGGTTGATGCGCTCGGGCGAGTAGCCGACGTGGAAGTCCTGGCGCCAGCGCATCCCCGAATGCTTCTCCAGGATCGGCACGCACACTTCCTCGGTGCAGCCCGGGTACACGGTCGATTCGTAGACCACGACCGCGCCGGGCTTCATGTGGCGGCCGACGGTCTCGCTCGCCGCCTCGAGCGGAGCGAGCTCGGGCTGGCGCGCCGCGTTGATCGGCGTGGGCACGGCGACGATGATGAAGTCGGCCTGGGCGAGCTCCGCGGCGTCCGCGGTAGCGCGCAGGTGGTTCGCCGCCATCAGCTCGGTGGTGGAAATCTCGCCCGTAGCGTCGACCTGGTGGCGCAGGCCCTCGATTCGCTTATGCGAGAGGTCGTAGCCGATGGTGCGGCGCTCCTTGCCGAAGGCGGTCGCGACCGGCAGGCCGACATAGCCCAGGCCGACGACCGCGACCGTGGGCAGCGCCGCGTCGGCGGCCTGCCTGGCGGGCGCAAGCGGCGCCGGCTGCGGCGGGAATTCGAGGATTTCAGACATGCGCGAGCCTCCCTTGCTCCGCGGGGAGCATGTGGCCGATGTACCAGTCGATGGTCTGCTCGAGGCCGCAGCGCAGGTCGAACTTCGGCCGGTAGCCGAGAAGCCGCGCCGCCTTGGCGACGTCGGCGCGCGAGAGCAGCATGTCGCCGCGCCGCGGCGCGCGGTGCACCGCACGCACGTCGGCGAGATGCGGCAGGCGCGCGGCGAGGCTCGCGCGCATGATCTCGAACAGCTCCGTGAGCGTGGTCTGCTCGCCCACCGCCACGTTGTAGGCCTGGTCGAGCGCCTGCGCATCCTGGACCGTCGCCGCGAGCAGGTTCGCCTGCACCACGTTGTCGACATGGCAGTAGTCGCGCGAGCAGGATCCGTCGCCGTTCACGTACGCCGGCTCTCCTCGCAGCAGCGCGCCGATCCAGGCCGGGATCACGGACGCGTACGGGCCGTCGGGATCCTGGCGCGGCCCGAACACGTTGAAATAGCGCAGCCCGACGCTGCGGAAGCCGTAGCAGGCGGCGAACACGTCGGCGTAGAGCTCGTTCATGCGCTTGGACAGGCCGTAGGGCGACATCGCGCGCCCGAGCTCGGACTCGACCTTGGGCAGCCCGGGATGGTCGCCGTAGACCGCGCTCGAGCTCGCGTAGACCATCCGCCCGGCGCCGGCGTCGCGCGCCGCGAGCAGCATGTTGAGGAAGCCGTTGACGTTGCTGTCGTGCGTGCGCAGCGGCTTGTCGATGGAGCGTGGCACGCTGCCCAGGCCCGCCTGGTGCAGCACCACGTCGACCGATTCGCACGCCGCGGCGCAGGTGTCGAGGGAGCGGATGTCGCCCTCGATGAAGCGGAAGCTCTTCCAGCGGGCCTCGCCCACGGCCTCGCGCACGAGCGCCAGGTTCTCGCGCTTGCCGGTCGAGAAGTTGTCGAGGCCCACCACCTTCTGGTCGAGCCCGAGGAGCTGCTCGACGAGGTGCGAGCCGATGAAGCCGGCCGCTCCGGTGACGAGCCAGGTGCTCCCGCCTGCCCTAATGCGCTGGCGCGCTTCTTCGTAGGTTGTCACGTTGTCTCCATTTCGTTTCGAGCTTGAGAAGGGTGGTTTCGTAGCGCTCGACCATCGCGCGCTCGGAAAAGCGCGCCACGACGAGCTCGCGCGCGGCCGCGCCCATGCGAACGCGCCGCGCCGGCTCGGCGAGCTCGGCGAGCCGCCGCACCAGCGCCGGCGTATCGCCGACCGGGAAGAGAAAGCCGTTCTCGCCGTCGAGCACCATCTCGGCGGCGCCGCCGATGTCGGAGTGCACCACGGGGCGGCCGAGCGCCATCGCCTCGAGCGCGGCGAGCGAGAAGGTCTCGATCGTGGTGCTGCACAGGACCGCCGTGTCGCAGGCCGCGAGGTAGGGCCTCACGTCCTGCTGGAATCCGGTGATCCGCACCTCGTCCGCCACGCCGGCGGCGCGCGCGCGCGCCTCGATCGCCGGGCGCATCTCGCCGTCGCCGATCACCAGCGCGCGCGCCGGAATGCCGCGCGAGCGCAGCGCCGCGAGCGCATCGACCAGCTGAACATGGTTCTTTTCGGGGCGCAGCGCCGCGCAGATGCCGATCACATAGTCGCGCGTGGCGTAGCCGAGCAGCGCGCGCATCCGGTGCGTCACCTCATCCCCGACGGGCGTCCAGTACTCGGGGTCGACGCCGTTGTGGATCACCAGGTTGGAGCGCGCGGCGACCTTGCGCGGCAGCCAGTAGCGGCTCTGCGCCTCGCACACGAACACGAGGCAGTCGGCCGCCCAGAAGAGCGGCCGGTAGTAGAGCATCTGCAGCCATTCCTTCGCGTCGAGCACGCGCGTGCTGTGGAAGGTGACCGCGAGCGGCGCACGCACGCCCGAGCGCCGCATGGCGAGGAAGGCGTACAGCATCGAGTAGGGGTTCGCCGTGACCACCACCGTCGGGCGCACCTGCTCGAAGTGCAGAGCGAGCGCGTTCACCGCGCTCAGGTCGAGGTAGCGGCGCGCTTGCAGGCAGCGCACGCTCGCCGCGCCGCGCAGCCGCTCGAGCTGGTCCGGGTCGTCCTTCACGTAGACCGCGTGGCACTCGTGGCCGCGCTCGGCGAGCCGGTTGGTCAGGGTGATCGAATGGCGCTCGGCGCCGCCGAACCCGAGCGACGCGGTGATGAACACGGCCCTCATGCCTGCTCCTTGGAGATGCGCAGGCCGGCGAGCGTGCCGCGCAGGTTGGTCGCCGCGTACGCCGCGCCGAGGATCGCCGCGCCCACCGCGAGGCGCAGCGCCGGCGGGGCGCCCGGAAGGAATTGCGCCACCACGCCCCAGGCGAGCGCCGCCGACAGCGCGGCGAGGACGAAGGTCCGCGCGAGCCCGCCCCAGTCCTGCAGCGCCGCGAAGCTCGTGCCCGTGAGACGCGCGATGCGCCTCAGCGTCAGGGCGCGATCGAAGTAGATGGCGAGCACGCTGCCCGCGGCCGCGCCGGCGAGGCCGAAGTGGTGCGCGCCGAACCAGCTCACCGCCACCGAAAGGCCGAGCGCCAGGCCGGTGACCCAGAGGACGAATGAACCCTGGCGCAGGAGCAGCACCAGGCTGCCGACCTCCACCACCAGCGCCGCCTGGCCGAAGGCGTAGAGGCGCACCGCCGGGGCCGCCTCGGCATAGGAAGCCGTGTAGACCACGGTGATCAGCTCGCCCGCGAACGCAAAGGCAAAGGCGAGCAGCGGGAAGAGAGCCTTCGCGACCAGCATGTTGCCGCGCCGGTTCATCTCCATCATGCCGCGCACGTCGCCCGCGGCCTGCAGCCGGCTCATGCTCGGCAGCAGCGCCTCGAGCACCGAGACGCGGAAGATGTGCACCACCTGCCCGACCAGCGCGGCGATCGAGAACGCGGCGAAGCTCGACAGCGAGAACAGGCTCGCCGCCACCCACTGGTCGGACTGCCCGCGCAGGCCGAAGAACGCATTGGACACGCCGAGCGGCGCGGAATGGGTGAACTGCTCGGCGAACGCCCGGCGCTCGAACCACGGCCGCCCCAGCCCATGCCGACGCCCCACGTACACGAAAAGCAGGACGAGCTTCGCCGCGACGACGGCGACGAGCAGCCACAGGATCACGAGGAACTCGCCGCTCGCCCATGCGCCCGCCGCCACGAGCAGCGTGCGCAGCGCCGTCACGCCGAGCGTGGCGCACGCCTGCCACCTGATGCGCTCGTCGATCGTGGGGAGGAAATCGAGCAGGATCCCGGCGATCCACAGCGCGACGAACGCCGGCACCAGCAGGCCGTACTCGGCGAGGGGGTGCACGGCGGGCGGCAGCAGCGGGTTCCATGGGCTGACCGCCGCCGCGCACACCAGTCCCGCGGCGGCGAGGTAGAGCATCGTCTGGTGCACGTGCAGGCGCTTGCGCTCGGGCGGCGAGCGCGGCACGAAGAAGTACAGCGTGCCGCACATGTTGAGCGTCGCCACCGCCATCACCGTGCCAACGACGAGCCACAGCAGCCGGTATTCGCCGAAGGTCGCCGCGTCGACGCAGCGCACCAGCACGACAGGCAGCAGGAACTGCATCGCCTGGTCGAAGCCCTTGACCGCGCCGAGCGAGAGGGCGCGGCGCTTGAGCGCGTCGAAGGAGGCGCTCATGCGAGGAGCTCCGCGACGAGGCGCCCGTACTGCTCCAGCGCCTGCGCCGGCGAGTGCCTGCGCCGGAAGTGCTCGAGGCACTGGCGCGAGGCGCTGTGCCAGAGTCGGGCATCCTCGAACAGCGCCTCGACCTTGCGCGCGCCGTCCTCGATGCCGTCGAAGCGCCGGTGCACCGCCGCTTCGACCTCGACGGTGGCGAGTGTGGGTACGCCGCGCGACCAGGCCTGCAGGAAGGTGTTGGGCATTCCCTCGTAGTCGGAAGTGTTGACGAGCACGCGGGCGCGGTCGAGCCAGGCTTCCACCTGGGCGAGCGGCAGGAAGCCGGTGAGCTCGACGTTGCCGAGCCGCGCGGCTTCCCGCCGAACGCGCTCGAAGAGCTCCGCCTGGCCATCGCAGGGGCCGCCGACCATGACGAAGCGCCGCTGCGGCAGCCGGGCGGCGAGCTCGAGGAAGCGCTCGGGGCGCTTGCCGTCGCGGATGGTGCTCACCCATAGGACCGCGTCCCGCTGTGAAAGGACCGCCTCGCGCAGCGCGTCGGCGCGCACCGGGCTCGCCGGCTGGTAGCAGCTCGCGATGACGGTCGCCTCGCGCCCGTAGGCAGCGCGGCAGCTCTCGCGCTGCGCCTCGTTCTGCGCCACGATGCGATCGACCCGCGCGACGCCGCGGCGGTAAAGCCAGCGGTCGCGCGCGTAGCGGATCTGGCCGCCCTCCCCGGGCACGAAATCCATGTTCGAGGCGCCGGCATAGACCGAACGCTTGCCGTGCCGGCGGCAGAACTCGGCGACGACCGACACCCACATCGAGGCCGAGCGGCAGTAGTACACGTCCGCGCCGGCCGCGCGCATCGCGCGCCAGGTCGCCGTGAGCCGCGGATGCAGGAAGCGCAGCAGCGGCGCGCCGGCGCTAGCGCGGAAGCTCTTGTAGACCGTCACCCCATGGACCAGCGCCCGGTCCGGCTGCCCGTAGTCGAGGCAGATCATCGAAACGCGGTAGCCGTCGGCCGCCAGCAGCCGCGCGAGCATGCTCTGCTGGACTTCGGCGCCGCCGACTTCGGCGATGGTCGAATCCCCCGAGAGCACCGGCCAGGCGTGCGGCGCGAGGAAGCAGATGTGCGCGCGCGGCCGGCCGGCATGGGCCGGATGCGCGGCGACAGGCTCCCCCGGGCGTTCCATGGGTGCGACGCCCCGACGCTCCAGCGCGGTGTTGCGCATCTAGCGCGCGGGCCTCCTGGCACGCACGCCATACATGAGCCCGATGGCGATCCAGAGGTAGCACAGCGCCGCGTCGGGCCGCAGGCTGCTCCCGACCGTGCAGGTGATGAGGAACGCGGTCAGCCCGGCCGTCGCGCCCTGGAACAGGCCGCGCAGCTCGGGGTTCAGCGAAGCGTCGGCGCCGAGCGCGCGGAAGCTCCTCCACACGCCCCAGTAGTACGCCCCGAGGAGCGCGAGGCCGATGAGCCCCATGTCGAGCAGCGCCTCGAGATAGGCGTTGTGCGGGTGGCCGACGCGGAGCATCGATTCGTTCACCATGGGGAACGACCACAGGATCGAGTCGAGGCCGCTGCCCCAGAGCGGGCTCTTCCAGAACTCCGGCAGGAGCGGCAGCCAGATGCCGTCGATGCGCCCGGCGCTGACCGCGTCGGCGCCCTGGCCGACGCCGAGCATCATGCGCGAGTAGAGGGCGTCGGCGCCCACCACCGCGGCGAAGGCGACCGCGATCACGGCGAGGGCGAGCGACCTGGCGTTGAACTTCCACATGAGGAACAGCGCGCCCACGACCATCGCGCCCATGATCGACGCGCGCGAGAACGTGAGCATCAGCGCGAAGCCGATCACCCCGAGCGTGGCGAGCAGGAAGAGCTTGAGCCGCGGGTTGCGGGTCTCGGCCCAGACGAAGAGCAGCAGCGCCGAGGCGAAGAGATGCAGGCGGCCGAGGTCGTTGGCGTGCATCCCGAGCGGGGTGTAGAAGCCGCGCTCGTCCGCAGCCGCCAGATCGGCGAGCGAGGGCGCCTGCAGGGCGACGAAGCCGATCTGGATCAGCGCGAAGGGCCACATCGAGAGCGCGAGCGCGATGATGACGCGCTCGGGCTTGTCGGAGCGCGCGGCGGCCGCGCCGATCATGAGGATGACGCCCACCATGATCATCGGCTTCACCACGTTCGCGAGCAGGTACTGGATCCCGCTGAAATAGGTGACCATCCCCGACTCGTAGAAGAACGACGGAATCTCGGGAACGTGCCCCATCCCGATCAGCCCGGCGAGCACGATCGGGAGGATGAAAAGCGCGATCAGCGGCATCGGCATGAGGACCGAGCGCTGCGCGCGCCCGCTGACCAGGTACGCGCCGAAAGTCGCGAGGAACAGCAGGTTGAGCGGGTTCAGGCCCGTGATCTGCATCAGGCTGTGCGGGAACAGCGTGCTCGCCGAGGCGGGCAGCATCACCAGCAGGACCAGCGCGCCGATGCGGAAGTCGAGCAGCACCGCGACGCTGCCGATGAGCGCGAGGGCGACGTACAGCCCGGCGATCTCGCCCATGGCGAGCGCGTACCCCGAGCCGACGGCGAGCGCCACCATGGCGCCCGCCGCCGGAAGCCAGCTCGTGTTCTCGTAGCGCAGCGTTGTCGCGGCCATCGCCAGCCTTCAGTGCGCGTTCATCAGGGTGCCGACCACGCGCGCGCTCGCGTCGGTCAGCTCGCGCACCGCGCGCTCGGTGTCGGCGAGGCGCGTCTGGTGCTGGCGGGTGACGAGCAGCGCGTCGGCGGCGCGGAACGCCACGCACTGCGCGTCGGCGTACAGGCCGAGCGGCGGCGTGTCGATGATGATGATGTCGTACTCGCACTGCGCCTTGGCGAGCAGCGCGGCGAAGCTCGCGCGCGACAGGAGCTCGAGCGGGTTGGGCGGCACCGGACCGGCCGGCAGTACCGACAGGCCCGTGAGCCCGGTCACCGGCAGCGCGGTCGAGAGATCGGCGCGCCCGGAGAGTGCCGAAGACAGGCCGAAGCGGTCGGGGACGTTGAAGATGCTCTGCTGGCGCGGCGCGCGGAAGTCGGCGTCGATGAGCAGCGTCCTCTGCCCGAGCTGCGAGTACACCACCGCGAGGTTGGCGGCGATGAAGCTTCTGCCCTCGCGCGGGCTCGCGCTGGTAATGGCGAGCGTGCGCCGCCCGGCCTCCGGGTTGAACCAGCGCATGAGGAGCTGGGTGCGGATGACGCGCAGCTCCTCGACGGTCGGGTGGAACGGGTCCCAGGCGGCGATCAGCTCCTTGCTCACGCCGTCGGGCCCGCTCACCAGGTAGGGGAACTCGTACTGCTTGGCGAGCGCCTCGCGCAGCTCGGCGTCGGTGATCAGGTTCAGCTCGATCGCGGCCTCGCCGAAGCGCCAGCCGAGCTCGCGCTGGCGCGCGAGCACCTGCTCGGCGTCCGAGGCGGTGAGCTTGCCCTCGTCCATCAGGATGGCGCCGATCTGGCGCCCGGTGGCCGCGGGGCTGCGTGCGCCGTCCAGCGGAACAACGTTCTCGTTCGATTTCATTAGCATGGGTCGGGCCTCAGAAGGGATGGGGAAGGGCGCGGGCTGCGGGGCGCGGCGCCGCGAGCAGCCTGCCGCCGGTCGGCTGCCACTTGGAAAGCCGGCCGAGCGAGGGCACGGCGAGGCGCGCTTCGAGGTCGACGCGCGAGCGCACGCGCCGGTCGAGCGTCTCGAGCAGGTACACCATGGTGCCGGCGATCAGCAGCCCGAGCACCACCGAGAGCGCCGCGATCAGCGGGATCTTGGGCTGCGCCGGCAGCGGCGGCTCGACCGCGGGCGTGAGCAGCGCCACGTCGCCCTGCCTGGCGCGGCTTTCGAGGCGCGTGCTCATCGCGCGGGTGAGCACCGTGTCGTAGTTGCGCTGCGCGTTGTCGACGTCGCGCGTCATCGCGGCGAGCTCGACGCGCACATCCTTGGCCTGCATGATGCGCGCCTGCTGCGCGTCGACCGCGGCCTTCAGGTCCTGCTCGCGCTTCTGCGCCTGCTGCATGCCGTTGCCCAGGGTCGCCACCACCTTCTTCATCTCGCCGGCGAGCTTCTCGCGCAGCGCCTTCACCTCGGAGGAGTACTTGATGTACACGGGATGGTTCGGCCCGAGGTCGGTGCTCGCGGTCTGGAGCAGGCTTTCGGCGCGCGAGAGGTCGGCCTTGACGGCGGCGATCGCGGGGTTCGACATCACCTCGGCCATGGCGTCGGGACTGCCCCCGCTCGCCACCAGCTCGGAGGCCTGCTTGTACTTCGACTGGGCGTCGTAGAACGCGTTGCGCGCCGCGAGCATCTGCGTGCTGAGCTCGGTGAGCCGCGCCGACTCGATGTCGAGGCGCTCGTCGGCGGCGAGGATGCCCTTCTGCTTCTGGAACGCGTTGAGCTTGTTCTGCGCCTGCGTCACCGTGTTGCGCATCCCGGAGAGCTGGTCGTCGAACCACTGCGAGGCCTCGCGCACCGGCTGGTTGCGCAGCTCGAGCGACACGTCGAGGTAGGCCTTGGCGAAGCCGTTGGCGATCTGCGCCGCGACCTTCGGGTCCTTGGCCGAGTACTCGACCGTGATCAGGTTGCTCGCCGAGTTGTTCACCTTCAGCTTCTGCAGCAGGAGGTTGCCGATCCACACGTCGATCGCGCCGACGCCGCCGGTGTCGTCCTGCCAGGCTTCGCGCAGCTCCGCGTTCTGGGCGAGGTTCAGGTCTTTGGCCACCTGGGTGGCGACGCGGCCGCTCTGCACCAGCTCGATCTGCGTCGCGACGTAGGCCGCGCGCGTCGAGAGCGACACCGAGCTGCGCGAGGGGACGATCGCCTGCTCGTCGCGCGCGTCGACGATCAGGGTGGCCTGGCCGACGTACTTCTTCGGCATGACGAAGGCGACGGCGAGCGCGGCGACGATCGTCGCGACCAGCGCCAGCATGAACGCCTTGCGGCGCGCGCGCAGTGCAAGCAGGAATTGGCTGAAGTCCATGTCGTTTTCTCCCTAGAAGAGGGCTTCTCTCACGTAGATGACGTCGTCGGCGCGGATCGCCTCCTGCAGTCCGACATCGGTTTCGAACCACTTGCCGTCGGCGGTGGCGCGGCGCAGCTTCAGCCGCCGGTCGCTGCCGCGCGGGGTCATGCCGCCGCCCGCGGCGATCGCCTGCATGACGCTCATGTTGGGCTCGACCTTGTAGGCGCCGGCGCGGGTGACCTCGCCGTAGATGTAGAACATCGGCGCGCGCTCCACGTACACGGTCTCGCCGCCCTTCAGCCCATAGTTCTTGCCGAGGAGCTCGACCCTCTGCTGCTTGCCTTCGCGCGTGACGAGCACGCTCTCGGAGCCGGTCGGCAGGATGCCCCCGGCGGCCGCGATCACGTCGGCGAGCTGCGAGCTGGTCTCGTCCAGCGGGTAGCGCCCCGGCTTCGCGACCATGCCGAGCACCGACACCTGGCGGCTCCTCACCGTGGTGAGCGCGACGTTGACCTGCGGGTTGTTGAGGTACTTGCCCTGCTTCAACGCCGTGGCGATCTGCGTGGCGGCGGCGTTGGTGGTGAGGCCCGCGACCTTGATGTTGCCGACCAGCGGCATCAGGATCGAGCCCTTCTCATCGACGCGCGTATCCAGGGTGAGATCGGGCTGCTGGAACACGGTCACCCGCACCGCGTCGCCCACGCCCAGCTTCTCGACCGGCTGCACGGCTTTCTCGGCCTGCGGCGGCACGGCTTTCTCGGCCTGCTGCGGCACGGCTTTCTCGGCCTGCTGCGGCTTGGCCTTCGCGCCCTGATGCGCGCAGCCCGCAAGCATCCACAGCAACAATCCCAACAGAACTAGTCTCATATCGCCTCGCTCGGGTTTCGTGTCTCGGTCACCGTTTGACGTCTCCTACGTACTCGATGCGCGCGCCGTCGCGCAGCCTGCGCACTTCCGCGGCGGCAAGCTCCATGCGCTTGCGCGCCGCCAGGAACTGTTCGATCAGGGGCGCCGCCTGCTGCTCGGAAAGCGGCGCCTCCTGCACCTGAACGAGCTGCACCACCGAAACGCCCGGGGGCGCGGCGAATACCGCGATGTCGCCTTCCTTCATGCGCGCGAGCTCCGGCAGCTGCGAGAGCGGCACCTGCTCCGCGGGCTGCGTCAGGCTCACGGTGGTGAAGCGCGCGTTGCGCGCCTGCAGCCAGGCCGCGACCGCGTCCAGGTCGCTGGCGCGCGCAGCTTCCGCGCGCAGCACCTCGACGAGCTCCGCGGGCGCCGACACCGCCAGCTCGCGCAGCCGGTAGATGCGTCGCTCGGCGAACAGCGCCGGGTTCTCGGCGTAGAAGGCGCGCACCTCTTCGGGCGTGCTGCGCGGCACCGCCGCCGCGGCGCGGTCGAGGTAGGCCTGCGCCAGCAGGCTCCTGCGCGCGTGGTCGATCTGCTGCGCCACCTGGGGATCGCGGTCGAGGCCGGCGGCGAGCGCCTTCTGCACCAGCAGCTCGCGGTCGATGATCTTTTCCAGCGCCTGGGTTCCGCTCGAGTCGCGCGCCGAGATCTCGACGCCGTTCACCTTGGCGAGCACCACCTGGGTTCCCGGCTTGAAAGCCGAGGCACGCTCGCAGCCCGCCAGGGCCGCGAGCAGCGCGAGGGCCGCGAGCTGGCAGGCTCGGCGCATCAGAACGCGTATCCCAGCCTGCGTCGCGCCACCCACACGGCGGCGGCCACGCCGGCGAGAAGCAGCATCCAGAGCCGCGGCTCGCGCACCTCGGCGACCGCGAACTGGGCCGGCGCCTGGGTCGAGGCGGCCACGCGGACGGTGGTCTCCGCCGGCGGCACCGCCGCGAGCCCTGCGGCCGCGGGCCCGGCGAGCGCCAGGCGGTAGACGTCGACGAAGGAGTACTGCGACGGGCTGGCGGCCACGGCGCGGCCGAGCGCGCCCTGGAAGGTTTCCTGCCCCTCGGCGGCGAGCGCCGCGAAAAGCAGGGAGAGGGCGAGGAGGAGCTTCGTGGGTCTCATGGGGAAGCGGTGCACCATGCTAAGAGCGGGCTGTTACGGCACGGAGCCCTCCGGACAGACGCGGCATCCGCCGTACGGACTACCAAAAAAAACGGGGCCGAAGCCCCGTCGGTCGCGCCCGTCAGGGGCTCAGGGATTGAGGATGCGCAGCTCGAGCGACTTGCCGATCGCCTGCGTGCGGTTCACCACGTTCAGCTTGCGCAGGATCTTCTGCACGTGGTTCTTCACCGTGAGCGGGCTGATCTTCAGGATCGCGCCGATCTCGAAGTTGCTTTTGCCTACGTAGATCCACTTCAGGATGTCCAGCTCGCGCACCGTGAGCACGCTCTGGCCGCCGGACGCCTTGTCCGGCGCGGCGCCGCCGTCGGCGTGGCGCTGGAGCTGCGTGCGCACCCACGCCGCGTACAGCGCCGGCGCGAGCAGCTGCGCGAGGTAGGCCTGGCGCGTGCCGGCCGAGCCGGGACGGCAGGCGAAGGTGAAGAGGCAGATCGCGCGGCCCTCGGAGTCGTGCAGGCCGTGCACCAAGAGCTGCGTCGCGCCGATGCGCTCGAGCTCGCGCGTGAACGCGCCGGCAGGAACGGCTGCGCTGCCGGGCTCGATCACCACCGGCTGGTAGCGGCGCTCCTCCCAAGCCTTCAGCAGAGCGGGCGCCACCGCGGTATCGCGCAGGAAGAGGTCGCTGAACGTCGCCGGATCGGGCGCGGTCATGGAGAAGCCGTCGGCGCGGAACGCGGGCGGCTTGCCGTGGCACAGGGTGCAGATCAGGAGCTCGTGGCGGATTAGGCTCTGCAGCAGGCCCTGGGTCCAGCTGAAGAAGTGCGGGCGCGCGTGCACGCGCAGCGACGCATCCAGATTGAGCACGATGGACTCGATCTGCAGGAAATCGGTTGCCGACGAGCGCGCATCGCCGTTGCCGCCGTCTTGCGGAAGCGGAAGGGTGGGCGCGGGGACGGCGATGGAGGTTTCGGCGCTGGTAAGTGGCATGGTGGCGGCAATATAGTCGAACGTCATTACGCATCCGTTCGGCGTGGTGCACGCCGAAAAGCTAGTCCGGTGAGCCTACTGCGCGGGTGGAGCGGCAACGCAATGCCTGAACCTGCGTGCCCTACCCTGTCTTGGCCTTGCACCCGAGCAGAGAAACACAATCCTCGCTGCTGCGCACGCCGCCCGGGCCGGGCACGCTGCTGCTGGCATGCATCGACCCGCTGGTCGCGATCGCGACGCTGGGGGCGGTGGTGTCGTTTTTCGGCGGACGCTTCGACGGCGCCTGCCTGATCCTGGCGCTGCTCGTGTTCGCGATGACCTTTCCGGGCTCGTTCGCGCGCGGCAGCGGCACGCGCGCCGGCGACCTCGCGCTCGACATCGCCGCCGGGTGGCTCGCGATCGTCGGGCTGCTCTTGTTCCTGGGCTGGGCCTCGCGCACCCTCGACGTGTTCGATCCGCGCGTCATCCTCGCCTGGGCGCTCGCCACGCCGGCGGCGCTCTTCGCCGCGCACCGGCTGCTGCCGGTCGTGTGGCCGCGCGTGCTCGCCGCCGAGGGCATGCAGAAGACCGCGGTCATCGCCGGCGCCAACGAGCTCGGCCGCAGGCTGGCCGCGCGGCTGCGCGTCGATCCGCTGCTCGGCATCCGCTTCGCCGGCTACTTCGACGACCGCGCCCCCGGCAGGCTGCAGAACGTGATCCCGCGCGAGAACCTGGGGCCGCTGTCCGCGCTCGCCGACCACGCGCGCTCGAACCCCGTGGACGTGATCTACATCGCGCTGCCCATGGCGTCGCAGCCGAGGATCCTCAAGCTGCTCGAGGACCTGCGCGACACCACGGCGTCGATCTACTTCGTCCCCGACATCTTCGTGTCCGACCTCATCCAGGCGCGGGTCGACTCGATCGGCGGCCTGCCCGTGGTGGCGGTGTGCGAGTCGCCCTTCTACGGCTTCAACGCCGTGGTGAAGCGCGTCTCGGACTTCTGCCTCGCGGCCCTGATCCTGGCCGCGATCTCGCCGCTGATGGTCGCGATCGCGCTCGGGGTCAAGCTCTCCTCCCACGGTCCGGTGCTCTTCAAGCAGCGCCGCTACGGCCTCGACGGCAAGCGCATCGTGGTCTACAAGTTCCGCTCGATGACGGTGGCCGAGGACGGCGACGTGGTGCGCCAGGCGACCCGCAACGACCAGCGCGTGACGCGCTTCGGCGCGTTCCTGCGCCGCACCTCGCTCGACGAGCTGCCCCAGTTCATCAACGTGCTGCAGGGGCGCATGAGCATCGTCGGCCCGCGCCCGCACGCCGTGGCGCACAACGAGCTGTACCGCAAGCTCATCCGCGGCTACATGATCCGGCACAAGGTGAAGCCCGGAATCACCGGCCTCGCGCAGGTGAACGGCCTGCGCGGCGAGACCGACACCGTCGACAAGATGAAGGCGCGCATCGACTACGACCTCGCCTACCTGAGGAACTGGTCGCTCGCGCTCGACGTGCGCATCATCCTCAAGACCGCGGTGGTGCTGCTGCACAAGAATGCCTACTGACGCCGCTGCCGCGAGGCAATGGCGTCGAAGGCGATCACGCGGCGAGGTTCTGCGCGTTCAGATCCGGCTTGAAGCGGTAGCCGGTCCCGCGCACCGTCTCGATCAGCTTGTCGTGGCCGGTGGGCGCGAGCGCCTGACGCAGCCGGCGGATATGCACGTCCACGGTGCGCTCTTCCACAAATACGTGTTCGCCCCACACCTCATCCAGCAGTCTGGCCCTGGAAAAGACGCGGCCGGGATGGGTCATGAAAAAATGCAGCAGCCTCAGCTCGGTGGTCCAGAGGTCGATCGGCTTGTCGCCGGCGCTCACGACGTGCGCCGCCGGGTCGATGCGCAGGCCCGCGATTTCCACCACGTCGTCGGCGAGCTGCGGCGCGCGGCGGCGCATCACGGCCTTGATCCTGGCGAGCAGCTCCCGGGAGGAGAACGGCTTGGTCACGTAGTCGTCGGCGCCGGACTCGAGCGCGGTCACCTTGTCGTGCTCCTCGACCCGGGCCGACAGCAGCACGATCGAGATGTCCTTGGTGCGCTGGTCCGAGCGCAGCCGCCGCGCGAAGGTGAGCCCCGGCACGCCTGGCAGCACCCAGTCGAGCAGCACCAGGTCGGGCCGCGTGTCGCGCACCAGCGCCTCGGCCTGCGGCACGTCGCCCGCGCACATGACCTTGTACCCGGCGCGCTGCAGGTTGGCTGCGAGCAGGTCGCGGATCGCCGCTTCGTCTTCGACTACCAGAATCGAACCGCCCATGGCGTCTCCTGTTGTTGGTGAGCGAGGACGATGCTATGTCGGGTGCCGACGGCGGACTATAGCGGGCCCCTTATTTAACAGTCGTGTCATATTGGCCGCGTGTCGTTTTGCACCGACACGGGAAAATCGGGGTCAGACCCCGATTCTTCAAACGATTCAGTGCTTCTTGAAGTTCGCGAGGTGCTGCGCGAGGCGGGGGAGCAGGACGTCGGGGTCGACCGGCTTGAGGATGAATTCGGAGAAGGCGTCGCGCTCGTCTGCGCGGCGGTCGCCCTGGGCGGACAGGAAGATGATGGGCACGCGCCGCGTCCGCTCGAGGCTGCGGATGGCGGCGGCAGTCTCGAAGCCGTCGATGCCGGGCATGCGGATGTCGAGCAGGATGGCGGCGAACTCGCGCCGCAGCACCTGGCGCAGCGCGTCCTCGCCGGAGTTGACGCAATGGATGCGGGCGCCAAGGTCCTCGAGCAGCGCGGACAGGGCAAGCAGGTTCTTCGGCTCGTCGTCTACCAGCAATACGTCCATCAGGCTTGCTGCTTCATGAGTGTCGCCACGATCGGGTGCAGCGTGAGGCGCAGATCGCGCTTGGACACGAAAGCTTCGGCGCCGGCGGCGAGCGCCGCGATGCGAAGCGCGACCGAGTCGTTGACCGACATGACCACCACGCGACAGGCGGGGTCGAGCCGCCGCAGCGCACGGGCCGTCTCGATGCCGTTTCCTCCCGGCAGCTCGAGGTTCACGAGAATCAGGTCGAGCGGCGCCTGCCCGGCGAGCGTGAGCGCTTCCGCCATGCTGCGCGCCTCGCGCAGCCTCAGGGGAGGGAAGGAGGTGAGGAGCCAGTCGCGAAGCGCGCAGCGCATCTCGTCGTGTTCTTCGACCACCAGCACTGACGGCAGAGCCGGATCCACGGCAAGCGAAGGATGAACGTCCATCACTCTCGGGCAAGCGTACTCGACAGGCGCATGCTAGCCGCCGGTCCCAGCGCGGTCAGTCAGGCTGCGGCGCGATCTCGGGTCGGGGCAAACCTGACAACGCGGCCGGCGCCGGCGAGCCGGCCATCCGACAGTCTGAACGGACTTGCGGCTTTCGATTTGGCGCCGCAGTGTGCGCGCTATTTTGCGCCATGGCCCCGCAGCACGCCTATCGACCCGACCTCGACGGCCTGCGCGCGGTCGCGGTGCTGGCGGTGCTTGCGTTCCATGCCTTCCCGAAGGCGGCGCCCGGCGGCTTCGCGGGTGTCGACGTCTTCTTCGTCATTTCCGGCTTCCTCATCTCGGGGATCATTTTCGAAGCGCTGCGCGCCGGGCGCTTCAGCTTCGTCGACTTCTACTGGCGCCGGATCCGGCGCATCTTTCCGGCGCTCGTGCTGGTTCTCGCCGCCTGTCTCGGCCTGGGCTGGATGCTCCTGCTCCCGGACGAATACCGGAGCCTCGGCAGGCACGCGCTCGCCGGCGCCGGGTTCCTGTCGAACATCGCGCTGTGGCGCGAGGCCGGCTACTTCGCGCCCGCAGCCGAGCTCAACCCGCTCCTGCACCTCTGGTCGCTCGGAGTCGAGGAGCAGTACTACCTGGTCTGGCCGCTGCTCCTAGCCCTCTTCGCCGCGCGGCCGCGCGCGCTGCCGTGGATGGTCGCGGGCCTCGCCGCAGCGTCCTTCGCGCTCAACATCTGGCTCACGCCGCGCGCCCCGTCGGCCGCGTTCTACCTGCCGATGACGCGCTTCTGGGAGCTCATGGCCGGAAGCGCGCTCGCTTACCACGTGCACTACGGCACGCCGGGCCGGCGCATGGCCGACCTGAAAGCGGCGGCGGGCCTCGCGCTGGTGCTGGCCGGCATCGTCGTCCTGAGCGCCCACCGGCCGTTCCCCGGCTGGTGGGCGCTGCTGCCGGTCGCCGGGACAGCGCTGCTCATTAGCGCGGGTCCGGCGGCCTGGATCAACCGCCGCATCCTTTCGAACCCGGTGATGGTGTCCATCGGGCTCATCAGCTATCCCCTGTACCTCTGGCACTGGCCGCTGCTCGCCTACGCGCGCATCTCCGGGGACGGCGAGCCGCCGGCGGCCCTGCGCCTCGCGCTGCTGGCGATGAGCTTCGTGCTCGCCTGGCTCACCTACGAGCTCGTCGAGAAGAAGATCCGCTTTACCGGGGCTGCGTCGGTCAAGCGGCTGTCGGTGCCGGCGCTCGGCGCCGCGATGGCCGTGGTCGGCGCACTCGGCCTCGCCGTGCTGCAAGGCCGGGTGCTGCCGCAATCGGCTTCCATCCCGTTGGTGAACGAGATTTCGCGCGCGAGCGCCGACTGGGGCTACAAGGGCGACGTCGTGATTGCCGGCGACTCCCCCGGGACGGTGCTTTTCCTGGGCGACAGCCACATGCAGCAGTACTGGGCGCGCATCGAGAAGCTGCTGGCCGAGCGCGCCGCGCCCGTGCGCACCATCGTGTTCAAGACGGTCGCCGGGTGCGCGCCGGTGCCCGGGATCGAGCGGCGCAACCTGAAGTGCAGCCAGTTCGTCGACGAAGGATTCGCGGCCGCGATGCGGCCCGAAGTCGAAACGGTGGTGATCGCGGGCTCGTGGGTGGGTTTTCTCAGCCGCGGCGACTACTACCGGATCGGCGACGTCGAGGCGCAGCCGCTCAAGCTCCTGACGCCGGAGACCGATTGGGTGATGGAAGGCTTCCAGGACGCGCTCGGCCGGCTGGTCCGCGCCGGCAAGCGGGTGGTAATCGTGCTTTCATCGCCGCGGGGCGAGGTGCTCGATCCGAAGTCGGTGATCGAGCGCGATGGCATGGGGGTGCGCGTGCGCGGGCCCTTCACGCCGCTGCCCAGAAGCCAGCTCGCCGCGCTCGCCGGCAGGATCGATGCGCGCCTGAAGGCGATCGCGGAAGCGGCCGGCGCAAGCGTGATCGACCCCGCCGACTGGCTCTGTACCGCGTCGTACTGCCCTTCCGCCGACGAGGCCGGACGCCCGCTCTACCGGGACGCGACGCACCTGCGCGCCAGCGCGGCACGAGAGCGCTTCGGCGCCGTAGACTCCTTCGTATACATCCGCTAGATCAGTCGAGCGAAACGATTCCGCGCTGAATGGCGAAACGGACGAGACCAGCCACGTCGCGGATGCCGAGCTTTTCCACCAGCCGCGCGCGGTAGGTCTCGACGGTCTTCTGCGAGAGCGACAGGCGCTCGGCGATCTGCGCCCCGGTGTGGCCCTCGGCCAGGAGCTGCAGCACCTCGCGCTCGCGCGCCGAGAGGCGCGCCAGCGGATCGTCGCGCTCGTCGCCCGCGTAGTCGTCGATCACCACGTCGGCGATGCGCGGGCTGAGGTAGCGCTGCCCCGCGTACACCGCGCGGATCGCCTCGACGACCTCCTTGGCGGCCGAGCGCTTCACCACGTAGCCCGCGGCGCCCGCCTTGAGCGCGCGGCGCACGTACTCGCGCTCGGCGTACATCGACAGCACGATGACCCGGCACTTCGGATCGCGCTCGAGGATCGCGCGCGTGGCGTCGGCGCCGTTCAGCTCCGGCATGGAGAGATCCATGAGCACCACGTCCGGGGAGAGTTCGCGCGCCTGGCGCAGCGCCTCGCGGCCGTCCACGGCGAGGGACACCACCTCCATGTCGGGCTGCGTCTCCACCACGTGCTTGAGCCCTTCGGCCACCACCCCGTGGTCGTCGGCAATGATGATGCGGATGGTCATGTCAGAGAGGCACCGCGGCGCTGACCGTTGTTCCACTTCCAGGAGAAGACTCAACCAAGAGCCGACCCCCTGCGGCTTCCGCGCGCTCGCGCATGGTGGTCATGCCCCAGCGCCCGCGCGGCGCGCTCGCGGGGTCGAAGCCTTTGCCGTCGTCGCTGACTCTGAGCACGAGCTCGCCCTCCTTTTCCTCCAGGCCCACTGTAATCCTTTTAGCGGAAGAATGTTTCGCCGCGTTGTTGAGCGCCTCCTGCGCTATCCGGAACAGCGCCACCGCCGCCTCCGGGCGCAGGCTCGCACCCGCCTCGCCCGCCTGGACCCCGACCCGGATCCCGGTGCGCTGCGCGTACTCCTCGCCGTACCACGCAAGCGCGGCGGCGAGACCGTACTCGTCGAGCAGCGCCGGCCTGAGATCGGCCATGACGTTCTCGATCGACTGCAGCGTGGCGTCGACCAGCTTGAGCGAGTCCTCGAGCCGGCGCCGGGCGGGCTCGTCCCTGAGCTGCCCGAGCAGGATGTCGAGGTTGATGTTGAGCGCCGACAGGTTCTGCCCCACGCGGTCGTGCAGCTCGCGCGCGATGCGGCGGCGCTCGGTTTCCTCGGCCTCGACCAGGCGCCGCGTGAGTGCCCGTAGGGCCGCCTCGGCGGCCTTCTGCTCGGTGACGTCGATGCAGGCGCCGACCATCTTGAGCGGCCGGCCCCCGTCGTCGCGCACCACCTCGCCGTGGCTGCGGAGCTGGCGCACCCGGCCGTCGGGGCGCACGATGCGCTCGTCCATGCTGAAGGCGCGGTTGTCCATGAGCGCGAGCGCCACGGTCGCGGCCGCGCGCGCGCGGTCCTCGGGGTGGATGCGCTCGAGGTAGCTCTCGAACGAGGGCCGGAACTCGCCCGGATGCACGCCGTAGATGGAATACATCTCGTCGGACCAGTTGACGCGCCCGCTCACCGGATTCCATTCCCAGCAGCCGAGGCCGGCGAGCTTCTGCGCCTCGGCGAGGAGCGTGCGCTGCTCGCGCAGCGCCTGCTCGGCGATGCGCCGCTCGGTGATGTCGGTCGCCACCGCACCCACGCCCACTACCGCGCCGCCGGCGTCGAACACCGGGAACTTCGACACCACGCTGAAGCGCTCGCCGTCGACGTGCTGCGCCGCCTGCTCGTACTGGACCGGCGCGCCGCGCTCGAGCACCTCGGCGTCGTGCGCGCCGAGCGCGAGCGCCTGGTCGCGGGCGAAGATCTCGCCGTCCTTGCGCCCGACCACCTGGTCGCGGCGCAGGCCGAAGCGCTGCAGGAAGCGCTCGTTCGCGAAGCGGTAGCGGCCCTCGGCGTCCTTCAGGGACATGAGCGCGGGACTGTGGTTGGTGAACGCCTGCAGGCGCGCCTCGCTCTCGCGCAGCGCGTCGTAGGCAAAGCGCCGGTCGGTGATGTCCTCGACCATGGCGAGCATGCAGCGCAGGCGGCCTTCGGCGTCGGCGAGCCGCGCGAGGGTATGGCGCACCGAGATCACCTGCCCGTTCGCGCGGCGCATGCGGCACTCGAAGTCGGCGTGGCTGCGCCTGCCCTGCACCAGCTCCTCGAACACGTTCCAGGCTGCTTCGACGTCCTCCGGATGGGCGAGGTCGCCGAAGGTCCTCGAGCCGAGCTCGGCCTCGGTGCAGCCCGACAGGCGCAGAAACACCGGGTTGGCGCGCAGGAAGCGGCCGGTCGGATCCATCATCGCCGCGCCGAACGGCGTGCGCTCGAACATCCCGGCGAGCATCGCCTCGTGCTCGCGGCCGAGCTGGCGCGCGGTCATGTCGCGCGTCACCTTGGCGAAGCCGCGCAGCTCGCCCGAGGGGCCGCGCAGCGCGGTGATCGTGACCTCGGCCCAGAAGCGCGTGCCGTCCTTGCGCAGCCGCCAGCCTTCGCCCTGGTGCCGGCCCTCGCGCTCGGCGCGCGCCAGCGCCGCGGCGGGCTCGCCCGCCGCGCGCTGCGGCTCGGGATAGAACGCGGAGAAGTGGCGGCCGACGATCTCGGCCGCGGCGTAGCCCTTGATGCGCTCGGCGCCGGTGTTCCAGCTCACCACGTGGCCGGCGGGATCCAGCAGGAAAATCGCACAGTCGGCGACGGTCGTGACGAGCAGGCGGAACAACTCGTCGGTCGGGTGCCCGGCAAGCGCGCGCTCGGCGATCCTCGAGTCCATCTCCATGGGCCGGCAAATTCTACCCGCCGCGCCGGGCCCTCAGGCTGTAGCGATTACGCTACAAGGTCAGGTGCTGCAGCCCCTCAATTCCTGCCGTGGCAGCTCGCGCGAACCGCCTTTTCGCGGGTCGGACTCGCGCAGCACGACGTTGTAGATGCTGTCCTTGTAGGTGACCGCGAACTCGTAGCGGTATCCCGGGCGAGGCTTGAGCACCGTGCCGGCGCCTGCGCTGGACGTGCTGCCGCCGAAGAGCGACGAGCCTTCGAAGACGAACACGAGATAGCTGGCGCGCTGCGCCGGAAGTCCGAGCGCGATCGACGGCCGGTCGAGCTTCACCGTGCCGACGTAGCTCGCATGGCAGGCGGAATCGAGCTCGTGGATGTGCACCGAGCCGCGCATGCTCGAAAGGACGGACCCCGATTCGAGCGCCGACTTCACCACCACGTTCTCGGGCGCGACGCTCGGGTAGGGCTTGAGCGAGGAGCAGCCGGCCGTGGCCGCGGCGGCGAGCGTCAGCGCAACAACCCGCAGGCCACTGCGCATGCGCATCACGGCTTCGTCATGTCCGGGCAGCCCAGGTTCTCGCCGGTAGCCCAGCCGGTGATCGCGCGGACCAGCGTGTCGGTCCCCACCGACGGGCCATAGATGTCGATCCGCGTGCGGCCCTTGTCGACCGGCGTGGCGTCGGCGACCAGCATGTAGAGGCCGCCGGGCGGCACCTTGCCCGGGACCAGCACGCCGCTCTTGAAGTCGCGCTGCAGGTGCAGCTCGGCCTTCTGCGGATTGCTGACGACGGTCGCCTTGTAGACCGTGAGGATGTTCTGGTAGGAGGTCGAGCTCTGCGACACGGTGCGCACGGAGACGTTGAGGCACTCGGGCGCGCGCGCCTGGAAGGTCTTCGCGACGTCCCGCAGCGGCCGCTTTGCCTCGAAGGTCTGCATCTTGGCCATGAAGGCGCCGGGAATGGCCTCGCGGAATTCCTGCGCGTTTTGCGGGTTCTGGGCGCAGCCGGCGAGAATTACGCAAGACACAGTGCAAGCAATTCGGGTTCGCATTTTCCCCCCTTCTATTTCCGTCTTTTTTGTCTTTTAAGGGCAGTCGAAGGCTATACGGCGCGGACCCCGGGGTGCAAACAACTCTGGCACGAAAGCCGCTAGACTCGGCGCGTGCCGGTCACCATCGACGACATCCGCGCCGCGGCGCGGCGCATCTCGGGGGCGGTCGAGCAGACGCCCTGTGTGCACAGCCGCACACTTTCGCGCCTGGTCGAGGCCGAGGTGTTCCTGAAGTTCGAGAACCTGCAGTTCACCGCCTCGTTCAAGGAGCGCGGCGCGCTGAACAAGCTGCTCTCCCTTGGCGAGGCCGAGCGCAGGCGCGGCGTCATCGCGATGAGCGCCGGCAACCACGCGCAGGCCGTCGCCTACCACGCTGCGCGGCTCGGCATCCCCGCCACCATCGTCATGCCGCGCGGCTCGCCGAACACCAAGATCAAGAACACGCAGGTGCACGGCGCCACCGTGGTGCTGGAGGGCGAGAACCTGTTCGAGGCCGGCAAGCATGCCCGCGAGCTCGCCGCGCGCGGCAACCTCGTGTTCGTGCATCCGTACGAGGACCCGCTGATCATCGCCGGACAGGGCACCGTCGGCCTCGAGATGCTCGCCGCGGTGCCCGACCTCGACCTCATCGTGGTGCCGGTGGGCGGCGGCGGCCTGATCTCGGGCATCGCGACCGCGGCGAAGGCGCTCAAGCCCTCGATCCGCATCCTCGGCGTGGAATCGAGGAACTACCCCTCGATGCACCAGCGCCTCGCCGGCATCCCGGTCGAGTGCGGCGGCGACACCATCGCCGAAGGCATCGCAGTGAAGGACGTCGGCGCGAGCGCCCTGTCGATCATCCGCGAGCTGGTGGACGAGGTGCTGGTCGTTGAGGAGGAAACCATCGAGCGCGCGGTGGTGGCGCTGATCGAGATCGAGAAGACGGTGGCCGAAGGCGCCGGCGCGGCGGGGCTTGCGGCGCTGCTGCAGCACGGGGCGCTCTTCGCCGGGCGGCGCGTCGGCGTCCCGATCTCGGGGGGCAACATCGACAGCCGCGTGCTCGCCTCGGTGCTGATGCGCGGGCTGGTGCGCGACGGCCGCCTGGTGCGCCTTCGCGTGACCATGCCCGACGTGTCCGGCAGCCTCGCCAAGGTCGCCGCGGTGATCGCGGAAGCCGGCGGCAACATCGTCGAGATCCAGCACCAGCGCATCTTCGGTACTTCCTCGGTGCGCTCGCCCGAGGTCGAGTTCCTGGTCGAGACGCGCGACCGCGATCACACCGATGCGCTGGTGCGCGCGCTTCAGGAAAAGGGCGTCAAGGTTGCCGCTTCCTGACCCTCTGAATGGTGACGGTCACCATTTTGAGCCCCGCCGAAACCGCCGCCGCGTTGAGCTCACGCATGCGCCAGCGCGAGCTCCATGCGCACGAGGTCCGGATCGCCGCTTGGCCCGGTGCGCAAGCCGAAGCTCGCGGCGAGGCGAAGCATGGCGCGGTTGCCGTCGCGCACCAGGCCGTGCAGCACCGGCAGACTCGCGCCGCGCGCATGATCGAGTAGCCGCTGCATGAGCTCGCGGCCCACGCCGAGGCCCTGCAAGGGGTCCGCCACGACGAGCGCGATCTCGCCGCCGGCGCATTCGGCCAGCGCGACGAGCGCGTTGCCGTCGAAAGCGGCAAGGCTGGCGTCGAGCGGATCCGAGCGCCGCGTCGTGCGCTCGAGCTCCTGGGGCGGGAGCTCCGAGATGGCGGAGAAATAACGCTCGCGCCGCGAGCGCGGCGAGAGTCCGCGCACGAACGCCTGCACCAGCGCCGCGTCCTGCCGCGTCAGCCGGCGAATGGAAAGCTTATGCCGCACGGCGCAGTCCGTGACCGGCGGCACTGCGTGCCGAGGCGGCCGCCCGCGTGAGGTGCAGCACGTCGCGCTGCGCGTGGCTGCCGCCGATGCGGTGCGCCACCGGCGGCAGCGCCCGGAGGAGCCGCGCAGCGGTCGCGAAGTCGCCGCGGCCGAAGGCGGCGAGCGCGCGGTTCGCCGGGAGGCCGACCAGCCGCGTCATGTCGTGGTTCGCGCCCGAGCGGCGCTCGAGGCGCCGCTCCTGCGCGGCGAGGAGGCGGCTCGCGCCATCCGGGCGCGCGCCGCCGATGAAGGCCATCATCGCGTGCAGGTCGTTGAACGCGCAGTACGCGTCCTCCGCGTAGGGCGACCAGCGCGCCGCCGCCACCTGGAATCGCCTGTCCAGGGGCACGCCCACGAGGTGCAGGCGCCACAGGAGCGCGGAGGCGTCGATCAGCTCCGAGAGCGAATCGCCTTGCATGCGATGGTCATAGATGGCGAGCGCCTGCTCCGGGCGTCCGAGCTCGAGGTGATAGAGCGCGATGTGCCACCACAGGTGCGTGGAGGCGGCGCCGGCCCCGGTCCACAGCGCGCTGCGCGCCCCCATCCAGCGGATGCCTTCCTCGAAGCGCGCCTGCATCTCCATGACGTGGGCGGCCGCGTGGTGGGCGCGCAAGTCCCAGGGCTGGAGCGCCAGCGCGCGGTACGCTGCGGCTTCGGCCTCCTCGTACGCGCCGCATTCCTGCAGCGCATAGGCGTGCATGGCGAGCACCGCGTGGTAGCCCGGCATCGTGCGCGGCCAGGACTCCAGTGTCCGCGTGGTGCGCGCGAGCTGGGAGCCGGGGTTGCCGAGGTAATAGTCGAACGTCTGCGCCACCGCGAGCGCCAGCAGATCGTGCGGCGTATCGGCGAGGATCGCATCGTAGGCGCGGCTGGCGGCGGCGAGGTCGCCGTCGAGCGCGATAGTGATCGCCCCGGCATGGGCGTACTGGCGCCGCGTGAGGTCCAGTCTCGTCAGCCTGGCGTAGGCCCAGCCCGCCGCCTCGTGGTTGCGCACGTCGCGGCTGGAAACGAGCAGGCTCGCCTCCTCGAGTTGCGCCTCGGCCGACTCCGGCGCCGCGCGCACGGCCGCGCGGGCCGCGGCGAGCGGGTCGCCGCGGTGCGCGAGATGGTCGGCGAGCGCGGGGCTCACGGTCTCACGATCGGCGCGAGCGCTTCGCCGATGCGCTGCATCTGCTGCGGCGTGATCAGGCCGCCGAGGATCGCCTGGAAGCGCGCGTCCTGGACGCCCGAGACGATGTACTGCCAGCGGTACGCGGCGAGCATGGTGCGGCCGAGCGAGCGCGCCTCGGCCGCGTCGAAGCGCCGCGGCGCGACCGACAGGAAGTAGTTCGTGTCCGCGGCGGCCTGCGCCTGCAGGATGCCGTCGACCGCGCCGACCAGCGCGATGAGATCGGTCACCGCCGCGTCGCGCTCCGCAGGCGAGAGCTTGGCGTCCTCGCGCCGCCACTCGAGCTCGTCGATCAGCGCGTGCTGCGACTCCTCGCGCGCGTGGAAGGTGAAAACGTCCTTCCACAGCGGCGAGAGCTCGGCGTCGGGCTCGATCGCCTCGCGGTAGTGCGCCAGCACGAAGAGCTCGATGTGGCAGATGAGCCCGAGCACCGCCCAGGCGCGCTTGCCCAGCACGGCGGCGGCGACCTCGTTCGGCCGCGGCGGGAACACGTAGCCCGGCGCCATGCCCCCGGCGGACATCGCCTCGACGCGGCGGAAGAGCTCCTGATGCTTGAGCTCCTCGTCGGTGAAGCGCACCAGCGCCTCGAACGCGGTCTGGTCGCCGAGCCAGTGGTCGCGGCTCGCCTGCAGCATCTGCGGCCCGATGAAGCGCTCGACCAGGCCGAACATGTTGGCGTAGGTGCGGCCCTGCACCTGGCTGAAGAGGCGCTTTTCCTCGCCTCCGAGGAAGGGCAGGTCCTCGACCTTCGACAGGCCGTCGGGCAGGAACTTCTGCGCGAAGTCGAGGCTGCGGGCGCGAATGACGTCGCGGTCGATGTCGAAGCGCACGCGCTTCGAGACTTCGATGGACTTGGCGTAGCTGGGCTGCACGGGTGTTCCTCAGTGGTACTCGTGCACCGCGCCGTCCTGAGCGTCGGCAGCGGGCTCGGGGTACAGGGCGAGGAAGCTCAGCGGGCGCGCGTCGGCGTGCGCGTCGGAGACGCTGTCGGCGGGATTGCATGCGGCGGCGAGGCCCAGGAGCGTCGCGGCGGCGAGCGCAGTGGCCAAAAGTGCGAGCTTTTGCATGATCGGTTCCTTTCCTAGAGGGTTGCGGTGGTCGGTTGCGAGTAAGGCGCGTGCAGGTTGGTCCAGTAGCGGGCGATGCGGTGGCCGATGCCGGCGAGCCGGCCGCCGCGCTCGCGCGCGCGTTCGTAGATCACGCGCGGTGCGCTGCCGGCAAGGGTCAGCACGATCCGATCGGCGTAATGCGCGGGCACCGGGGCGGTGAGCGTGACCCGGGCGCCCCGCAGCGCGTGGGCGAGGACTATGCCCTCGCGCTCGAGCCGGAAGGCGGTGCCGGGGCCGACGAGGTAGTCGCGGCTGTCGCGCTCCTGCGTGATCCAGAGCTCGCCGTCCCAGAGCTCGATCTGCATGCCGCGGCCGTGCTCGATGAGGACGAGGCTGCCGCGCGGCACGGACATGACGCCGCGCCCTTCCCTGCCGTGCACGATGTAGCCGTCCATGTGCCGTCTCCTGTAGGCGATGCGTACAGGCTAACGGCGGCGCGTCGCCGGGTTATTTCGCGGTGTTGTGTGTTTGTTTCAGCGAGGTTCTCAGCAGCGCAAACAGCTCCGCCGGATCGACCGGCTTGCGCGCCAGCGTGTGCACGTTCGCGGCGACGAGCTCCTCGCGCGGGATGTCGTCGCCGTAGCCGGTGTAGAGGATGACCGGGGTGCCGGCGCGGATGCGGTGGATGTCGCGCGCGAGCTCGAGACCCGTGACGCGCGGCATGGTGTGGTCGGTGAGCACGAGATCGTAGCGCTGCGGCTCGGCGGCGAACGCGTAGCGCGCATCCACCGCGTTCGACTTGAGCGTCACCTCCAGCCCCCAGCCGGAAAGGAGGTCGCCCATCAGCTCGAGCACCATGTCCTCGTCGTCGACCACGAGCACGCTGCCGGCAAGCCGGCCGCTCTCCTTGCCGCCGAGCGAGGCTGCGGTCAGCGCCGCGCTCGCGCCGCGCACCGCCGGCAGCGCGATGCGAAAGCGCGCCCCCAGGCCGGCCGCGGTATCGACCAGGATATGGCCGCCGTGCTCGTGGACGATGCCGTGGACCATCGCGAGCCCCATGCCGCTGCCCTTGCCCACGTCCTTGGTGGAGAAGAACGGCTCGAACATGCGGTCGACCACGTCGGGGGAAATGCCGCAGCCGGTGTCGTGCACCGAGAGCTCGACGAAGCCGCCCGAGAACTTCTGCCGGCACGAGCTGCACACCGCGCCCGCGTGCCGCGCCTCGCGCACCGCGAGCGCGATCAGCCCCGCCCCGGCCATCGCGTCGCGCGCGTTGATCGCGAGATTGAGCAGCACCTGCTCCACCTGCACCGGGTCGGCCCTCACTGCGCTCACCTGCGCCGCGAGCTCGGTGCGCAGCTCGATGGTCGAAGGCAGCGCCGGGCGCAGCAGCTTCGCCGCCTCGCCCACGAGCTGCGGCAGGGAAAGCAGGCGCGCCTCGCCGCGGCGGCCGCGGCTGAAGGTGAGCATCTGCACGATCAGCTCGCGCGCGCGCTGCGCCGAGATCTGCGCGCGCTCGAGCGCCCGTGCGAGCTTGGCGTCCTCGAGCGCCTCGGTGCGCTCGGCCGCGAGGGTCAGGTTGCCGAGGATGCTCTGCAGGATGTTGTTGAAGTCGTGCGCGATGCCCCCGGTGAGATGGCCGATCGCCTCCATCTTCTGCGCCTGGCGCAGCTGCTTCTCGAGCTGCGCGCGCTCGGCCTCGGCCGCCCTGCGCCCGGTGACGTCGCGCGCGATCGCGAGCACGTGCGGCTTGCCGCGGTGCTGGATCGGGATGGTGCGCACCTCGACGTGGATCGGGGTGCCGTCCTTCCTCACCGACTCGAGCTCGAAGTGGCAGCGCTCGCCGGCGAGCGTGCGCCGCACCGTCTCGCGGCGCCGTTCGACGTATTCCGGCGGCACGTTGTCGGCGTAGACGCCCTTCAGCACCTCCTCGCGGCTGAAGCCGTAGATGCGTTCGTAGGCGGGATTCACGTCGACGCGCTGCAGGTCGGAGTTCCACAGGATAAGCGCGTCCTCGGAGGCGTCGAAGATGGCGCGGTACTGCGCCTCGCTCGCGCGCAGCAGCTCCTCCTCGGTCTTGCGCGCGGTGATGTCGCGGCCGATGTAGAGCACGTGCGGCTGGCCCTTGTGCAGGATCGGCACGCCGCGCGTCTCGATGTTGAAGCGCGAGCCGTCCTTTCTGCGCGCCAGCGCCTCGAACACCACGCGCTCCCCGGCGAGCGCGCGGGCGTGCAGTTGCTTCACGCGCGCGGTCAGCTCGGGCGGGCTCATGGTGAGCTCGCTGCGCCCGAGCGCCTCCTCGCGGCGCCGGCCGCTCATCGCCTCGTAGGCGGGGTTGACGTCGACCACGCGGAAATCGGCGTCGCGCAGCACCAGCGAGTCGGCGCTCGCGTTGAAGATGGCGCGGTACTGCTCCCCGCTCGCGCGCAGCGCCTCGACCGCGCTCTTGCGCTCGGTGATCTCGCGCGTCATCGCCAGGATGCGCGGCTTGCCGGCGATGTCGACTTTCTTCAGCGTCACCTCGTCCCAGTCGAGCGAGCCGTCCCGCTTGCGCCGCAGCCACTCGAAGCGAAGCGGCCCGCGGCCGGCGCGCACCTCGGCGATGAGGCGCAGCATGTCGTCGTTGGTATACGGAGGCTCGTGGCCGCTGATGTCGCCGGCGCCCACGTGCCGCAGCTCCTCGCGCGTATAGCCGTAGGTGCTGCAGGCCCTGGCGTTGGCGTCGAGGATGGCGCCGCGCTCGCAGTCCAGGATGAAGATCGCGTCCTCGGCCGCCTCGAAGATCGCGCGGTAGTTCGCCTCCGAGGCCGCGAGCGCTTCCTCGTGCGTGCGCCGCTCGAGCTCCGCGGCGGCGCGCACCGCGAAGATCTTGAGCACCGACTCGACCAGCGCGGCGTCCTCGATCGCCTGGCGCGAGATGATCGCGATGATTCCCGCGACCCGACCCGCCGCGTCCTTCAGCGGGTAGCCGGCGTAGCCGACCGCGCCCTTGGGCAGGTACTCGTCCTGCGGGAAGAGCCGGGCCACGTCGCGCGGGACCACCGCGAAGCCTCCGCCCACGACCGCGCGGCAGGGCGTAGTGTCGAGCCGGTACTCGAAGTTCTCGCGGTAGGCGCCGCCACCGTAGTGGCCGAGCGTGCGGATGGCCTGGGGGGGCTCGCCGAGGAAACGCCCGATCAGCGCGATCTGCACGTTCAGGATCGTGGCGAGGTAGCGCGTGAGCTCCTGGAACACGCGGTCGCCCTTGGCGCTCGAGACCGCGAGCGCGGCGGCGTTCAGGGCGTCGTTCTGGTGGCTCACGGGGACAGTTTATGCGCCTGTCCGATGGCCGGCCCTGCGATTACCTGCCGGATACCATTGAAACAAGCGGGTTACACAATCCGCTTTTCAACCCGACGGGATGAAGATGTACCCCGACCCGCGGATCGTCTTGATGGTCTTCGGGTTGTCGGGGTCGTCCTCGATCTTGCGGCGCAGGCGCGCGATGCGGATGTCGATCGAGCGGTCGAAGGGCTCCCATTCGCGGTTGCGGGTCAGCGTGAGGAGCTGGTCGCGCGAGAGCACCCGGTTCGGGTGCTCGGCAAAGGCGCGCAGCAGGTCGAATTCCATCGCCGTGAGCGCGATGTCCTCGCCGCGCGCGCCGATCAGCTGGTGGCGGTCGAGGTCGAGCTGGCAGGTGCCGAAAGGGACGCGCCGCGACGCGGACCCGGCGGGCCGGGTCTTCGACTTCTCGGCCCGGCGCAGCACGCTCTTCATGCGCGCGAGCAGCTCGCGCAGGTCGAAGGGCTTGCCGATGTAGTCGTCGGCGCCCACTTCCAGGCCGACCACGCGGTCGATCACCTCGCCCGCCGCGGTGAGCATGATGATCGCCACGTCGTGGCGCTCGCGCAGCCAGCGCGCGAGCGCGAGCCCATCCTCGCCGGGCAGGCGCACGTCGAGCAGCACGAGGTTCGGCAGCTCGGCGCCGAGCGCCTTGCGCATCGCCGCGCCGTCGGCGGCCTGGGCAACCTCGTAGCCGTGCGTCGAGAGATAGTCCGCCACGGTCTCGCGGACCTGGCGGTCGTCCTCGACGATCAGTACGCGCCCGCTGTGCGCCATGGTGGCGAGCATTCTAGCGTTCACGGCTCGCGGAAGGCGAGCATCGCCGCGAGGCGTGCCGAGGCGCCGCGATAGAAGCCCGCCGAGACCAGGGTCTCGCGCGCGCCGGGGTTGCGGAAGGTGCCGAACACCATGTCCCACAGCGGCAGGTCGGAATAGTTGTAGCGATGGATGCCGCGCCCGTGGTGGACGCCGTGGCTCTCGGGCCGCTGGACGAGGTAGCCGAGCCAGCGCGGCGTGCGGATGTTGGCGTGCTGGAAAGCCGAGTTGAAGGCGAGGAAGGCCGACGCGATCGCCCCGGCCTCGGGCGAGAGCCCGAGCAGCGGGAAGAACACGAGCACTGCCCAGGTGGAAAAGAGCACCGCGTCGAGCGGATGCAGGTAGTACGCGCCGAAGGCATCCACGCTCTCGGCGCTGTGATGCACCTGGTGTCCCAGGCGCCACAGCCAGTCCCATCGATGCGCGGCGCGGTGGTACCCGTAATGGACCAGCTCGTAGACGAGGATGCCGATGGCGGCGCCGCCCCAGGTGCCGAGCGCGGCGCCGTCGACGAGGCTCCACTGCGGCAGAGCCGCGCCCCACAGGCGCCCTGCGCCCAGCGACACGCCGAATACCGCCAGCGAAACGGCGAGCGCCCGCGCCCGCCAGCCGCGCGGCGCGTCGTAGCGGCGTGCGCGCCAGACGAGTTCCAGCGCAAGAAAGGGCGCGAGGAAGAAGAGCGGATAGTAGTCGGCAAGCTCCAGCAGCACGGCGCGGTTCCTTCATCGAATCGAAAAAGGCAATGCCGCGATGCTACGGACCGCTTGTGCGCCCGTCGGTTGCTTCTTGGTTGCCCGATTGTTTCCGCGCCCCGGAATCGGGCACGGAAAATCAGGGACAGACCACGTTTTTCACGCCGGCTCGGAGATCTCGACCAGATTGAGGTCCGGATCGCGCACGTACACCGAGCGCAGCTTCGACACCGCGCCGGTCTTGGCGACCGGGCCTTCTATGATTTTCACGTGCAGTTGATTCAGTCTTGAAATCACTTCTTCCAAGGGCACGGCGGCGATGAAGCAAAGGTCGAGCGACCCCGGCACCGCCACATGCGCGCGCGGCGAGAATTCCTTCCCCCACTCGTGCAGGTTGATCTTCTGGCTGCCGAACTTGAGCGCGAGGCGCTCCTCGGTCGGCGTGCGGAAGCGCTCGAGCTTCATGCCGAGCACCTCGCTGTAGAAGCGGATGCACGCAGCGAGCTCGCGCGTGGTGAGGACGATATGGTCGATGTGGTCGATCATCAGATGATCTTGCTTTGCCTCAAACGGGAAATATCCGCCGGACCGAATCCGAGGGAAGCCAACACCTCCTCGGTATGCTCGCCGAGCTTCGGCGCCGGGCTGCGGATGGCGCCGGGCGTGGCCGAGAGCTTGGGGATGACGCCCGGCACCTTGAGCGGCTCGCCGTCGCCGGCGAGCACCTCCTGGATCATGCCGCGCGCGGCATAGTGCGGATCCGCGGCGATGTCTGCGGCGCTGTAGATGCGCCCCGCGGGGACTTCGGCCTTTTCCATGGCCTCCAAGATTTCATCTTGAGTGAACTTCAAGGTCCACGCGGAGATGGCATCGTCGATGCGCGCCATCTGCGCGGCGCGGCCGTCGTTCTTCGCCAGCGCGGGGTCGTCGCGCAGGTCCTCGCGGCCGACCGCGCTCATCAGGCGCCTGAAGAGCGCGTCGGCGTTGCCGGCGATGAGCACGTAGGAGCCGTCGCGGCACGGGTAGAGATTGGACGGCGCGATGCCGGGAAGCGCGCTGCCCGAGCGCTCGCGGACCACGCCTTGCGCGTCGAACTCCGGCAGCAGGCTCTCGGTGATGTTGAACACCGACTCGTAGAGCGCCACGTCGATCACCTGGCCCCTGTTTCCTTTTTGGACATGATGCAATGCCAGGAGCGCGCCGATGACGCCATGGAGAGACGCGAGCGTGTCGCCCACCGAGAGGTTGGGCCGCACCGGCGGCCGGTCGGGAAACCCGGTGAGGTAGCGCATGCCGCCCATCGCCTCGCCGATCGCGGCGAACCCCGGCCGCTCGCGATACGGACCGGTCTGGCCGTAGCCCGAGATGCGCACCAGGACGAGCTTCGGGTTCTCGCGCGAGAGCGCGTCCCAGCCGAGGTTCCACTTCTCGAGCGCGCCGGGGCGGAAGTTCTCGATCACGATGTCGCAGTCGCGCGCGAGGCGCCGCGCGATCGCCTGGCCCTCGGCCTGCCGCAGGTCGAGCGTGATCGACTTCTTGTTGCGCGACTGCACGTGCCACCACAGCGAGACGCCGTTGCGCATCCGGCGCCAGCGGCGCAGCGGGTCGCCGTCTCCGGGCGGCTCCACCTTGATCACCTCGGCGCCGAAATCGGCGAGCGTCTTGCCGCAGAACGGCCCGGCGATGAGCGTGCCGAGCTCGAGCACCTTGATGCCGTTCAGGGGACCAAAATCGGGGTCAGACCCCATTTACTTCTTCTTGAGGAGGCGCAGCGGGTTGTACTCCAGCACTGTCTCGCCGCGCTGGTTCACCACCTTGTTGGCGAAGCGCACCAGGCCGCGGTCGCCCTTCGAAGTGAGGCGGTGCTCGATCACCTCGCACTCGACGTGGATCGTGGCGCCCACGACCGTGGGCGCCTTGACGTCGAGCGTGCAGTTGAGAAACGCGAGCCCCGTGTCCTGCATCGTCGGCAGGAGCAGGCCCTCGGCGAAGGCGTACACCAGCGCGCCGGGCACCGGGCGTCCCTTGATGGCCCGCGCAGAGGAATCGGCCTCATCTTCCACGACGGCGAAGAGCTCCTCGGTGAGCCAGGTGAGGTTGACGAACGCCGCGACGTCGGCCTCGCTGATGGTGCGCCGGTGGGTGCGGAAGCGAAAGCCGGGCTTCAGGTCGTCGAAGGCGAAGCCGCGCCCGACGACCGCGGTCATTTCTTGTCGAAGCTGCGCCGCGCGCGCTCGAAGGCGTCCTGCATGCTCTTGGCCGAGGCCTCCATCCCGCGCATCATCTCCATCCAGGCGTCGGCCGACGCGCCTTGCAGACGGCGCAGCTCGACCATGGCCTCGTCGCGCTTCTTGCGGAAGTTGTCGAGCTGGCGCTCGTACTCCGACTTCATCCCGGCCTGGGCCTTGCGCGCCTTCTCTTCCCAGCGCAACGCCTCGGCGTTCCAGTTGTCGATCTGCGTCTTCAGCTTCTGCACGTACTCGTCGCGGTTCATCATGGAAAGTCCCCTCCAGGGAAGACTGTGGCATTCTAGAACGATGCGACTGCCTTCGTTCCTGATCCTGGCGATGACGTCGGTCCTCGCGTGCGCGCAAAGTTATCCAACGAAGCCGGTGCGCGTCGTCGTGCCGTTTTCGCCCGGCGGCGTGGCGGATTCGAGCGCCCGGGTGCTCGCCGATCGCCTCGGCGCGCGGCTCGGCCAGGCGGTCGTGGTCGAGAACCGCCCCGGCGCCTCGGGCAACCTCGGCACCGCGGCGGTGGCCTCGGCCCCGTCCGACGGCTACACCCTGCTCCTCGGCTTCGACGGAACCATGGTCATCAACCCGCACGTCTACTCGAGCCTGCCGTGGGACACGCTGCGCGATTTTGCTCCGGTCACGAAGCTCGGCGACGCCACGCTCATCCTGGTCGCCCATCCGTCGGTGCCGGCGAAGAGCATCGGCGAATTGGTCGCCTTGAAAAAGCCCCTTTCCTACGGCACTGCGGGCACCGGCAGCACGCCGCATCTCGCGGGCGAGCTCCTCGCCCAGCGGACGGGCATCGCGCTCACCCACGTGCCCTACAAGGGGGGCGGGCAGGCGATCGGCGACGTGGTCGGCGGGCAGATCCCGCTCGTGTTCACCGCGGTCGCCACGGCGCAGCAGTTCGTGAAGAGCGGAAGGCTGATCGGCCTCGGCGTGCCGGCGGCGAGGCGCTCGGGCTCGCTGCCCGAAGTGCCGACGTTCATCGAGAGCGGGCTCGAGGGCTTCGTGGTCGACTCCTGGACCGGCATCCTGGCGCCGGCGAAGACGCCGGCGGAGATCCTTGCCCGCCTGCAGAAGGAGATCGCCGCGGTGCTCGGCGAGCCCGACATCCGCAGCCGCTACGCGACGCTCGGCATCGAGCCGGTCGGCAACACGCCGGCGCAGTTCGCCGAGCAGATCCGCGCCGACCTCGCGCGCTGGGAGAAGGTGGTCCGCCAGGCGAACATCCGGATCGAATAGCGTGACCGATTCGCTCGAATAACGTGGCCGATTCACTCGGCCGGCGCGGCAAGTTCGGCGTGCTCGCGCCCTCGACCAATACCTCGGTGCAGCCGGAGTACGAGGCGATGCGGCCGTGGGGCATCACGCACCACCATTCGCGCCTGGTGATCCCCGACAGCAGGGTGAGCGACGACGCGAGCTTCATGCGGATGATGGACGACATCCGCGGCGCGCTCTTCCCGGCGCTGGAAGCCGTGCTCACCTGCGATCCCGACTACGTGATCCTCGGCATGTCGGCCGAAACCTTCTGGGATGGCCTCGAGGGATCGTCGCAATTGCAGGAAAAGCTCGAGAAGACCGCGAAACGCGGCGTGGCGATGGGCTCGGAGGCGTGCCGCGCCGCGTTGCGCGCCTACGGCAGCTCCGTCAGGCGGCTCGGCGTGATCACGCCTTACATGCCGATCGGCGACCGGCAGGTGCATCGCTTCTTCACCGAATGCGGCTACGAGGTGGTGAACCTGCTCGGGCTGAGGTGCGCGAGCCCGCAGCTCATCGCGCACGAGTCGAAGCAAAGGCTGCGCGATGCGATCATCGAGGTGAACCGCGGCGGCGTCGACGCCGTGGTCCAGGTCGGGACGAACCTGGCCATGGCCGAGGTCGCGGCCATCGCCGAGTTCTGGCTCGACAAGCCCGTCATCGCGATCAATGCCGCCACCTACTGGTACGCGCTGCGCCAGTACGGCATCCAGGACAAGGTGCACGGCTGGGGCTCCTTGCTGGAGCAGCACTAAAGCGTGAGAACAACCGATTCGGCGACCTGCCGGTCGGGAATCTTCCAGTAGCGGTGCAGCAGGCGCCCCTTCTCTTCCTCGGAAACAAGGCGGAAGCCGCGCCGCTCGTAGAAGCGCACGGCCCAGGTCGCCGCTTTCCACGTGCCGACGAGGAGCGGCCGGTCGGTCTGCCGCCTGAGGTGATCGAGGAGGAGCGTGCCCACGCCGCTGTGCTGCAGCGAGGTCAAGGTATAGGCGTGTCGAATGAGCGCGACGTCGGCCACGTGCTGCAGCCCCATCACGCCGGCCACGCGGCCGTCGCGTCGCAGGCAGAAGAATTTCACGCCCGAGCGCATCTCCGACACGAGCTCCTCGCGCGGCATATAAGGCTCGTGCCAGCGATCCGCGGGAATCACGCCGCGATAGGCGAGCGCCGCGTCGTTGATCACGGCGCCGATCGCGTCCGGGTCTTCTATCGGTTCAACTATTTGCGTCCCCTGGGCCGCGGGTCGCCGTTCGTCTTGTAGGCGGGCGGCACATAGAAATTGAGCGTGCGCAGCAGCGCGCGCCCGGTGTTTCTCACCTGATGCTTCTCGCGTCGCCGAATGAAGACAAGGCTTCCTGCGGAAAGCCGGTGGCGCCTTCGGTTGACGATCGCCTCACCGGTTCCCGAAACGACGAAGAGCCACTGGTCCGCGCCGCGGTGGCGATTGTCGGCACCGCCTTCGGCGTCGCCCGGCGCGAGCACCATCTCCGCCGCTTGCGAAGCCCGGTTGCCGCGCACCACGCGAAAGCCTTCGCCGAAACGCAACTTCTTCTTTTTCATACATCCATCGTACAGCGGGCCGTCCCCGCGAAGGGGACGGCCCGCGTTTGCAACAAGCTGCTTGCTGCTACTTGCCGGGAGCAGCGGGTTGAGCGCCCGACTGGGTGCCGGTGCTTCCGGCGCCCTGGCCCGAGCCCACACCGCCGGTTCCCGGAACCGCGCCCGAGCTCCCCATGCCGGTGCTGCTGCCGCTGGAGCTGGGGCTCGACGTGGTGCCGGACGAGGACGACGTGCCGGATGAGGACGAGGTGCCGCCGGCACCCGAGCCGGTGGTAATGCCTTCGTCCTTCAGGCACTTCTCGCGCTCCGAGCCCATCATGCCGAGGCACTTGCTGCTCGGGCTGGAAGCGCCGCTGCTGCCCGACACGCCGGAGGAACCGGTCCCCGGAGTCGGTGAGCTGCCCGTCGCACCAGCGCTGCTGCCCGTGCCACCGGATGTAGAGCCCGTGCCCTGCGCCAGCGACACGCCCGAAAGTGCAAAAAGCGCCGCGGCCGTAGCTGCACAGATGAGCTTCACGGTTGCCTCCTTACTTGCTGCTGCTCGAGCCGGTTCCGGAGCTGCTGGAGCCGCTGCTCGTGCCGGAGCTCGAGCTTCCCATGCCGCTGCTGCTCGGCGAGGTCGTGCTGCTGGGCGACGAGCTGCTGCTCGGCGAGCTGGTGCTCGGGGAGCTGCTGCTCGGCGAGCTGCTGCTCGACGTGCCGCCGCTCGAGGAGCTGGAGCTGCTGCCGGACTTGTTGAAGTACGCGTCCCACTCCTGCCGCGAGATCGACCCGTCGCTGTTCTTGTCGACCGAGGAGAACGTCGGGGTCGAGCTGCTGGAGCTGCTCGCGCCACCGGAAGCGCTCGGCGAGGACGACGAGGAAGACGTGCTGGGCGAAGCCGCGCTGGGCGAGGACGAGGAGCTGCTGGGTGAGGACGGGGAGCTGCTGCTCGGCGAGGACGAGCTGCTCGAAGCACCGCCGGAGGCGCTGCCGCTGCTCGAAGCACCGCCGGAGGCGCTGCCCGAGGACTTGCTGCTGTCAGTCGCGCTCGGGCTCGAAGAGCTGCTGCTGCCCGTGCTGCCCGTACTCTGCGCTGCCGCAACACCGGCGAGTGCGAAAAGCGCTGCCGCTGTCGCTGTCACAACTACTTTCAACTTCATATGGATTCCTCCTAGGGGAATTGAGGGAAGGACCTGCAGCCGGGACTAATGCAATCCCCATGCCCGCGGCAGGGACTGGCACGAGACTTCCTTCACACGCGCGTCATGCAATCGAGAGCCCTGACCTTGGGCCAGGGCACGCCGCTTGTGATGCTGCACGGCAACGGCAGCATGGTGCAGGAGTTGAGGTTGAGCCGCCTCTATGAGCTCGCCGCGGCGCGCTACCGCGTCATCGTTCCCGATCGCCCCGGATACGGCCACAGCTCGCGCCCGCGGCGCAAACGGTGGGGGCCGCGCTCGCAGGCCGCGCTCCTGCGCGCGCTGCTCGCACGGATCGGCATCGAGCGCCCGATCTTCTTCGGCCACTCGTTCGGCGCGCTCGTCGCGCTCGCCTTCGCGCTGGACTATCCGGCCGAAACGCGCGGTGTGGTGCTCGCCTCGCACGGGCCGTTTGGCCGCACATGCTGAAGGTGCTGTTCAGTCCGGCGCCGGTGCCGCGCTACTTCCAGCTCTTCCCGACCTGGATGGCGCTGCGGCCCTCGCAGCTGCGCGCCGCGGCCGAGGAGGCCGCACTGCTCGTGCCATCGGCCTTGCGCATGCAGCGCAGGTACCACGCGCTCGAAGTGCCCGCGGTCATCGTCGCGGGCGCCCAGGATCGCTACGTCGATCCTGCGTGCCATTCCATCGAGCTCGCGCGCCGCGTCGCGGGCAGCTCGTGGTGTCGCCGCGCGCAGGCCACATGGTGCATCACGTCGACCCGCGGCGCGTGCTCCACGCGGTCGAGGCCGCGGCGCGCTGATTGCAGCGGCGCCCGACATCGAGAAGCACCTCGAGATGGCGCAGGAGATCGCAAGCAAGAAAATAAGAATCTTCGATTTCTGTAATCGTTGCATGCGGCGGCACGAATTACCGCGCATCGAGCCGCGCATCGAGCGTGCGCCTGGAACGGCCCTTGCAACGTGCCGGGCTCCACAACTGGAGGCCATCCCATGGAGAGGATCGAGAAATCCGTTGAAGTGAAGGCGCCTGTCCACGCCGTCTATAACCAATGGACCCAGTTCGAGGAATTCCCGCGCTTCATGGCCGGGGTGAAGGAAGTGAAGCAGCTCGACGATACCCACGTGCACTGGCACGCGGAGATCTGGGGCAAGGACAAGGAGTGGGACGCGGAGATCACCGAGCAGGTGCCCGACCGCAAAATCGCCTGGCGCAGCATCTCGGGCGATGCGCCGAATGCGGGCGAGGTACGATTCGAGCCGGTCGGCCCGGATCGCACGCGCGTGCATCTTGCGCTGGCGTACGAGCCCCGGGGCACGGTCGAGAACGTCGGCGACAAGCTCGGCGTGCTGAGCGCACGCGTTCAGAACACCGTCGAGGACTTCAAGAAGTTCATCGAGAAGCGCGGCACCGAGACCGGCGGGTGGCGCGGCGAAGTCCACGGCGGCCAGCGCACCGGCTGACCGGCCCAGCGCGCGCGGGCATGAGCGCCCCTAAAGGGGGCTCAGCGCTTGGGCAGCGCGAGCCCGTGCGCGACCATTCCGGCCGCGCAGATGAGCAGGCCGAGCGTGGCGAGCGCCTCGACGGTGGCGATCTGCTGCGACCACTGCTCGTCGTAGACGCGGCCCACAAAGGGCCGCAGCACGGCAAGAGCGTAGATCGCCGTGCCGAGCGTGAGCAGCGCGCCGGCCGTCACGACGATCGCGCCTCCGGAGTGGGCGCGGCTCCACAGGAGCAGCCCGGCGAGCAGGAACACGAGCCCGACGATCAGCCCCGCGACCAGGACAGCGTTCGTGATCACGCCCGCCTTTTAGCACATTTATTCGGGTTTGAGGTTCGCCGCCTTTGCGACCTTCGCCCAGCGCTCGAGCTCCGTGCGCACGAGCGCGGCGAGCTCCTCCGGCGCGCCAGGCGCGGGGCTGAGGCCGAGGCTTTCCAGACGCTCGCGCGCCGCCGGCAGGCGAAGCGCGCTGACCGACGCGGCATTCAGGCGCGCGACGAGCTCCCGCGGCGTGCCGGCCGGAGCGAACAGGCCGAACCACGCGTTGACTTCGAACCCGGCGATGCCCTGCTCGATCGCGGTCGGAACCTCGAGAAGCGGCGTGCGCTCCCGCGTCAGGACCGCGAGCGCGCGCAGCTTTCCGGCTCGGATGGGCGCCAGGGTCGCGGAGAGGTCGACGAACATGAGCGGGATCTGTCCGCCCAGGAGGTCGGTCACCGCGGGTCCCGCGCCCTTATACGGGACGTGGGTCATTTCCACCCCCGTGATCTGCTTGAAAAGCTCGCCGGCGAGGTGCTGCGAGGTCCCCGTCCCGGCCGAGCCGAACGCGAGCTTGCCCGGGTGGGCCCGCGCATGGTCTACGAGCTGGCGCACGTCGTTCGCGGGCACCGAGGGATGCACAACCAGAACGTTGATGTTCGAGGCGACGAAGGTGATCGGCGCGAAGTCGCGCACCGGGTCGAAGGGCATGCGGGCGTAGACGCTCGGATTGATGCCGTGCGTGGCGATGCCGCCCATGCCGAGGGTGTAGCCGTCGGCCGGCGCCTTCGCGACGAAGTCCATGCCGACGTTCCCGCCTGCGCCGGCGCGGTTCTCCACCACGACCGGCTGTCCGAGCGCCTCGCCGAGCGGCGGCGCGAGCGTGCGGCAAAGCGTATCGACCACCGCGCCCGGCGGGAAAGGGCTGACGAGGCGGATCGGCTTCGACGGCCAGCCCTGCGCCTGCGCGACTCCGCTCATCCACACGAAGGCTAGAACGATGAGGCCGAGCCACACGAGCAGGACGAAGGCCGCACCGAGCCGACCCAGCGCCGTGGCTTCAGGACGCCGTTCGAGCGCGCGCGCGCGACACTCCACCATCACTTCGTCCGGCACCAGCTTGATGACCAGAACCAGAGCGAGCGGCAGCAGGATGATCTCGTCGAGCAGGCCAAGCACCGGGATGAAATCCGGGATCAGGTCGATCGGGCTCAGCACGTAGGCGAGGATCGCAACGACGAGAAGCTTGGAATACCAGGGCGTTCGCGGGTGTTTTGCCGCGAGGTAGATTACGAGCACCTCGCGCTTCAACGCCGCGGCGCGCGTCTTGAGGCTCGCGAGAACGGACATGGCGCCACGATAGAGCTTCCCGGCCGGCCGTGCCACGATAAGGACGCCCGGGAGGAAGACGTCAGTTCGGGAGGAAAACGTCATAGTGCGCGCGCTTCGACGATGGACCCCGATGGCAGCCGCCCTGGCGCTGCTCGCGGCCGGCTGTCCCAGCGGGGACGGCGGCGACGACGTGCCGCCGGGGCCGCCGCAGGTGCAGCTCGGCGTCGAGCGCGTGTTTCCCATGCTCACCTTCTCTTTCCCGCTCGCGATGATCCAGGCGCCCAACGACACCGCGCGCTGGTTCGTGGTCGAGCAGGGCGGCGTGGTGCGCGTGTTCGCCAACCTCCCGGCGGTCGCGACGAGCGCCGTGTTCATCGACATTTCGGGACGGGTGACGATGGACGGCGAGGCGGGCCTCCTCGGCATGGCGTTCCACCCGAACTTTCCCGCCGATTCGCGCGCATATCTTTTCTACTCGCACACCGATGGTCCGAATCTTGTTTCACGGCTTTCCGAATTCACGACCAAGGATAGCGGCCTCACGCTTGACGCCGGCTCCGAACGAATCCTGATCACCTTTCCGAAGCCGGGCAACGCTACCAACCACAACGGCGGCAACCTGGCGTTCGGGCCCGACGGCTTCCTGTACGCGGGCGTCGGCGACGGCGGCGGCGCGAACGACCAGCACGGCGTGATCGGCAATGCCCAGGCGACCAATACGATTCTCGGCAAGATGCTGCGCATACAAATCCTGGCTGCGCCCGGGACGTACGGGATTCCGCCGGGCAACCCGAACGCGGGCAATCCCCTCTGCAACGCTAACGGCACGAGCACCCAGCCCTGCCCCGAGATCTTCGCGCTCGGACTGCGCAATCCGTGGCGCTGGAGCTTCGACCGCATGACCGGGCAGCTCTGGGTCGGCGACGTCGGCCAGAACACGATCGAGGAAGTCGACCGGGTGAACCTCGGCGGCAACTACGGCTGGCGCTGCTTCGAGGGCACGCGCGACACCGGCCTGGGCTGCGGCACGCCGGGACCGACTTCGTTCCCGGTCGCGCAGTACGGCCGCAGCGTCGGCTCGAGCGTGACCGGGGGCTTCGTCTACCGCGGCACGCGCTTCCCCGGGCTCGTGGGCCGCTACATCTTCGGCGACTTCGGCTCCGGCAGGATCTTCAACATCGACGCCACGGCGCAGGGCGTGCTCGACATGGGGGGTGGACTTCTTTCCGGTCTCGCCGTCTCGTCGTTCGGCGAAGGCCTCGACCGGGAGCTCTTCGTGGTCGACTACAGCGGCGGGCTCTACCGCATCCGCCAGTAGCGGCGCGCCCGGATCAAGGGCGTCTCGCCAGCGCCGCAATGGCGACGAAAACCAGCGCCGCCGCGGCGGCCTCGAGCCAGATCGTCGCGTTCATCGCGGCCGTGTGCGCGCCCGCGGGCGCGAGGGCGTAGTGGCCGAAGGCGTCGAACCCGAGCGCGGCGTAAACGGCGATGACGCCCAAGCCGAAGGTGGAGTGGCCGCGGCGCAGGAGCAGGTAGCCGGTGGCGCCGAGCATCGTCTCGCAGAGCCACGCGCCGTAGACCGCCGGCCGCGTGATCCATGCCGGCATGTTGGGATAGTCGGCCAGGAACTCCGCGTTGTGCACGTGGTGCACCAGGCTCGCGGTGGCGTAGGCGAAGAGCAGCACGGCGAGGATCTTGACCCAGGCGCGCTCGAACGCCATCGCGCGTTCGCGGCTCATGCGCAGAACCTGCCGAAGCCCTCCCTGCCTTTCGGGGTGATCGCCACGGCGCGCGAGCGCCGAATGCGCAGGATCCAGCCCCGCGCGAGGTACATCTCGAGGAGCGCCGCGCCGAGCGCGCCGCCGATGTGCGGCCGCCTTTGGGTCAAGTCCACGCAGGCGCGCCCGAACGCGCGCCGCGAGTGGCGCGCCGCCTCGACGTCGACGCCGCGCGCGGCGAGCCGCTCACTGCCGAGCGGCGTCAGGCGGAAATCGCGTTCCTCCGCGACCAGCCAGCGCGCGTTCAGCATGCCGGCGCAGACCTGCACGGCGGTTTCGCCCGCGAGGTGGTCGTAGCAGGTGCGCGCCCGCAGGAACTCCGCCGGCGCAGCCTTGGGGAGCGCCAGCGCGCGCGGCGCGCGCGGCCGCAGCGCCTCGCCTAGCGATCCCAGGCTTTCCACCGCGTCCGCCACCTCGGGGTTCGCGATGCGGAAATAGCGGTGGCGCCCCTGCGCCCGGAGCTCGAGCAGGCCGCCCTCGACCAGCTTCGCGAGGTGCGCGCTCGCCGATTGCGCCGAGATGTTGGCGGCGAACGCGAGCTCGCCCGCCGGCCGCAGGGTGCCGTCGATCAGGGTGCGCAGGATGCGCGCCCGCGCCGGGTCGGCGAAGAGCCCGGCGATGCGCGCGAGGTCGGATCCATCCATATTTCACCTTTGCGTGAAACGTAGACGCTACACCCCGCGCACAATCCTTGTCCACTGCGGAGGGCGCATGGAGCGCCGCCGTTCGATCTCGCCACCGGGGAAGCGCTGCGCCGCCCTTTCCGCGGGCAGGCCGCCGGCTACTCGCTCGCTATTTTCCCGCGCGGTCGCCCGCATGCGTCCTAGCTGCGACGCGCGACGAGAAAAAGACCTGCGGCAATGAAGATGGTGATCCACGCCACCGTGATGCCGAGCTGGCGGCCTTCCCACAGCGCGGCGAACCAGCGGTTGAACTGGTCGAATAGCACCGCCGCCTTGCCGCCCAAGCGCTCGAGCTGGTGGACGTAGGGCTTCGAGCCGTGCATTTCCGCGAGCGCCGCGCTCGCCGGAGCGTCGTCGGCCGCGAGGTAGATGCCGAGCGCGCTCGCGAGTCCGAGGACCAGCACTACGAGCGCGCCCAGCCGTAGAGCGCTTTTCCTCTTCAGGTCTAGAGGTACAGGTTCTGCGGCACCTTGGCCGCGGCGAAGATGAAGTCGCGCGAGTCCTCGAGCTGCCGGCGCAGGCGGCGCAGGTCGACGTCGAGGAGCTTGCCCTTCCACTTGCGGATCTTGCCCGCAACGATCACGGTCTCGACGTTCGTGCGCTCCATCAGCGAGACGACCGCGTTCGGCACGTTGTTGAGGGGCGCCACGTTGAGGGCGGTCGCGTCGAGGATGATGATGTCGGCCTCCTTGCCCGGGGTGAGCGAGCCGGTCTTCTTGTCGAGCCGCAGGTGCTTCGCGCCGTTGATCGTGGCATAGCGCAGCACGTCGCGGGTCGTGAGCGGGGCCGGGACGCCGGCGGGCGGCTTCGGCCAGAAAGGAAAGCCCGGGTTGTCGCCCGACTCTACCGCAGTTTGCGGGAGCTCCCAGTTTCGCGGGTCGGGGAGGTTCTGGTTCCCGTTGGGTTTGTCGAGGGTCATCTGGTTCACGACCAGGCGCTGCAGGTTCATGGCAACGCGCATCTGGGTGAAGAAGTCCGCGGTCATCGTGACTTCGACGTCGGTGCTGAGCGAGGGCTCGAGTCCCATCTGCTGCATCCTGACGATCGGCGGCATGCCGTGGCGCATGTTCATCTCGATCGGGAAGGAGATCGAAACCTGCGCGCCGACGTCCTTCACTCTCTGCCACGCGGCATCGGACATCCCGGTCATGTGGATGAACAGGTTGTCTCCTCCGATGCCGATGTGGCCGTTGCCGCCCGTACCGGCGGCGAGCTTGTCGAAGATCGGCCGGATGCCGAACGGCGAGAGGATGTGCGCCGCGATCTGGAGGTCGAGCTGCCGCCCGATGGTCCAGGAGAGATCGGTCGACGCGTCCCCGAGGTAGACCTCGCCGCCCATGATCATGTGGACCAGCTGGTCGCTCGAGGAGAACCACTGTTTCTTGATACGGGGCGCGTCGGCCGGATACTGGTTTTGCGGGTTGCTGCCAATCACGGCGGCGCCCGCGCTCTCGAAGAAGCCGAAGGCGGCGCGGCGCTCGGTGTCGAACAGCGCCTGGATCGCGGCGTCGGAGTGCGCCGGCGAGTGATGGATCTGCGAGACGTCGTGCACGGTGGTGACGCCGTCGTCGAGCTGCGCCAGCCCGCCGAACAGCTCGCTGATGTACACGTCCTGCGGCCGGTACACCGGCGCGAACGTGAGCAGGATGTACTGGAAGTAATTGGGCTGCGCGCTCGCCGAGCCCGAGCCGTCGTCGATCAGGATGCCGTTGGCGAGGAAGTTGCGGAGCGCGGTCTCGAACTGGTGGTGGTGGGTGTCGATGAAGCCCGGCATCACGACCTTGCCGCGGGCGTCGATCTCCGCCGCGCCGCCCGCCTTGAGGTTCGGCCCGACCGCCAGGATCTTCTTGCCCTCGACCAGCACGTCGGCGCTGGCGAATTCGCCTTTGTTGGGCATGCTCGGGTCCATCGTCATCACATGCCCGCCGCGGATCACATAGCGCCGTCCGCGCCGGCCGCTGTCCTGCGGCGGATCATCGCGGTCGTCGTCGTGCGCGCGGGCGGGCGCGTTGAACAGGCTCAGGCCCGCGCCGGCCGCCGCGGCCGCGGTCGAAGCCTTCAGGAAATCGCGCCGCCCGAGCTGCGAGCGCGCGTGGTTCTGCGGACGTCCTTGATCGCACAGGATGCACATTCTTGGTCCCCTCCTCTCAGGCGAAGTCGCGCGTTGTGCCGACTCCTCGGTTCATTCTGGCTCCGAAACCGCTCTCCTGTAAATCTGATCTTCGAACGCTTTGCCGCCTGTGGGATGCGGGCCGAGTGGGCAGCCCTCCGTGGGAGTCGGCCCAACGTGCAATTCCAGTAGCTTCCGACGGCTTGCTGACCAGGGAGCTGAGCTTGTGTTCGGGTCCGGTCAGGTTGCGCCGGACCTCGCGCGGGCGCCGAGCGCCGCGACCTACCGAAGCCTCCCGATCTGCCTATCCTGGATGCGCGCGAACAGGATCAGCGCAAGGACAGCGCCGACCAGCGCGCAGAACATGTCGGACTGTGTGTCCCAGGGGTCGCCCTGCGTGCCCAGGAATTCCTCCGCGCCCTGGCCGAGCGCCAGCGCCGCCGCCCACTCGATCAGCTCGTAGGCCGCGCTTATGGCGAGCGCGATGCAGATCACGACGAATGCGAGCATCTTTCGTCCGCGCACCCATTGCCCGCGGATCAGGATCTCGCGCGCAACGAGGGCCGGGACGAAGCCCTGCATGAAATGACCGATCTTGTCGTATGGGTTGCGTCCGAGATTGAGCAGCTCTGCGAGCTGGAAGCCCAACGGCACCCTGGCGTAGGTATATGCGCCTCCAGCCATGAGGACGACGGCGTGGACGAAGATGCAGACGTAGAGCAGCGTGGTCAGCGGAAAGCGTCGCCACGTCGCCCACAGCACCGGAAGCGCAATGGCGACCGGAAACACTTCCAGCGCCCACGTCACGCGGTCGTACGGGCGCAGTCCCGACAGCGCAAGCAGCGCGACGAGAACGACGGAGGCGGCGACCAGAACGCGCGCGCTAGGCGCTCTTGAATCCGCCGAGGCATTCATTTGCGCTCCTCACAAGCGATGCGCAGCTTCCGGCCGCCGAAGTGCTCTTCGCTCTCGGAGACGACCTTGTAGCCGCCGGGGCAGAGCTGGTCGGCCTTTTCGTAGCAGATGTACCAGGCGAAGTAGCCGCACGAGATCTGGTACTCGCCCGCGCGGCCGGACTCGCGCAGCGGCTCGCTCGAGGCGCATCCGGCCGCGGCGAGCGCGAGCGAAGCCGCGATCACCGCAATGCTGCTTTCAGTAGGGCGAGCCATCCTTGTGCACGAACTTCCACTTCCCGTCGACGAGCGCCGCCTTGATGTCGTCGTCGGGATAGCTGCCTTCGTCGCCGGGCGTGCGGTCTCCGATCTCGAGGTAGACCACGTCGGCGCCGGTCTCGTTGACGAGCCGGTGGCCGTTGCCCGTGCCTTTCCGGAAGCCGGCGCACATCCCCGGCGCGAGCCGCGTGCGGCCCTCGTCGGTGTGCAGCGTCGGATGGCCTTCGAGGATGTAGACGAGCTCGTCCTGCCTCGAATGGGCGTGGCGCAAGGCGGAGACCGCGCCCGGCGCAAGCCGCGTCAGGTTGACGCCGAAGTTGGAGAGCCCGAAGACATCGCCGAGCGGGCGCTTCAGCCTGCCCGCCATGCGGGAGGCGAACGGCTCGGGATAGCTGGTGGGCTTGGTCCTCGCCGGCGCTTCGGCCGCGACGATGGCGACAGGATGCTTCTCGTTTGCCATGCGATTCTCGTCTGGAGCGGAAACGAAGCCTAGCGCACTTCGCCGCCCGGCATCGGCCGGCTTTGTTTCTGCCAGACGAGGAAGCGCCGCGCGCGCGTGCTGCCGGAGGCCTCGATGATCGCGTTGTTGTCGAGCCCGGCGAGGCGCCGCTGGAGGATCGCGACCAGGCCGTGCTTCACGGCGAGCGCGTTCGAGACGGCCACTCCGCTGCCGTCGCGGCCCTCGAGCAGGAAGAAGAAGTCTTCCGTCGATGGACCTTCGTCGGTGGTCAGGATCTCGACCCGAACCAGCTCGTCCCAGAGCACGCGCTCCTGCCTTCTCTTTCCCAGCCGCGGGCCGAAGCGCCTCGTCACCCCGAGATCGCTGACCTCGACTTCGTCGACCAGGCCTTTCGAGCCGGACAGAAGCAGCGCGAGGAAACAGGCGATCCAGAACACGCCCGCCCACCACGGCATGCCGCCTTGCACGGCAAAGGCAAAGCTGAGCGCGGCGAACACGGCGCAGCCGATGAGCGCGATGCGCCTGCGCGAGCGGACGCCTCTGGTCAACGGATGCGCCCTGCCTTCAGCCGCGCGGATAGCCGAACGAGCCCAGCTCCAGCGTCTTCGCGCCGCTCGCGCGCACCACATCGACCAGCTCGACGAACGCGTCGAGCGGCGCCGAGCCGAAATCCACCGAAAACGACCATCCGCTTTGGGTCCTTTCGGGCTGCGTCACGTTATGCACGATCTGCGAGAGGCGGTTCTCGTCCTTGGGCTTCCTTTCGGGGATGTCCATCCACTTGTCCATCCAGGCGAGGAGTCCGGCCTCGTCCGCGAGGTCGCCGTCGAGCCTGAATTCGAGCCCGTTCCACACGAACGGGTGCAGCGTGACCTCGAGCCCCTGCCAGTTTTCCCTGACCCGCGGAAACGCGCTCGCGGCGGCGACGTTCACCTCGATCGGACCCGACTTGTCGCCGCGCCGGCAGAAGATGTCCAGCGTGTAGTAGCGATACGGCTTGCGGAACTTCTCCTGGGTCGTCTCGACCTTCACCTCGGCAACCGCCACGTCATGGGCCCGCCGGGCCTCGGAGATCGCGCGCAGGTAGATCGCAAGGTAGTTTTCGCGCTCGAAGTCGAGCCTTTGCATGATCGAGCGCTGCTGCTTGCCTTTGAATCGCCCGCCAAGTTTGCCCACCGCCGGCCCCCGCGCAACCACCATGGGGTAAACACCTTGGTCGGCAATGCATTCCTCACGAGCCCGGCACCAGGCAGCGGCAAGGTTGCAGGCTGCGTTTCTGCTACGCTTGACGCTCGTCAGCGAACCGAAACCATGACCTACAGCCGCACCAACCCGAGCCCGCGCTTCCAGGAGCTTCTCGAGCAGTACCGCGCGATGCACCGCGACGGCGACGTGCGTCGCGGCACGCCGGCGGAGCAGACCTTCGACGGCAAGAGCCTGCCGCGGCAGGCGCAGCGCATCAAGAGGCTGATCCAGCGCACCGGCGCCAAGGTGCTGCTCGACTACGGCAGCGGCAAGGGCAGCCAGTACCTGCCGGCGAAGATCGTGGACAACGGCGTGCTCCTCGCGAACAGCATGCAGGAGTACTGGGGCGTGGAGTCGGTCCGCTGCTACGACCCCGGCCACCCGCCGTTCTCGAGCCTCCCGGAGGGCCGCTTCGACGGCGTGGTCTGCACCGACGTGCTCGAGCATTGCCCGGAAGAGGACCTGCCGTGGATCGTGGACGAGCTGTTCGGCTACGCGCGCCTTTTCGTGTTCGCGAACGTCGCCTGCTATCCCGCGGCAAAGACGCTGCCCAACGGCGAGAACGCCCACTGCACCATCCGCCCGGTGGCGTTCTGGAAAGAACTCTTCGACCGATCGGCCGCCGCGAGCGGCAACCCGCTTTGGGAGGTGTGGGCCGACACCCCGTTCGACCAGACGCGGCGCGAGCAGCGGATCGGCAATTTTGAGCCGCAGCCCGAGGCGCCGTCCGCCCCGCAGCCGAACCGCGTCCCGCTCTGGCGCATGGTTTGACGCCGCGGCGGCGGCGTTGCGCATCAGCCCGGGTCTCGTGCAGCCCTGCCGATCGGCGGAGCCGCTCCGTACATCAGCGTCCGCCACAGCCACTCGATCGGCCCGAAGCGGTATCGGCGCAGCCACCACTTGCTGGAGACGAGCTGCGCTGCGTAGAGCGCCACCCCGAGCGCGAAGGCCGCCGCCGCTCCCATGCGGCCGAATTGGCCGAGGCCATAACCGAAAAAAATGAAGCCGAGAATGACCGACTGCAGCACGTAGTTCGTGAACGCCATGCGTCCGAGCGGCACGAATGCGGACAGGAAGCGGCGCGTGGGCGGGAGCTCCGCAAGTGAGAGCAGCGCCGCGCCGTAGCCGAGCGCGAGCAGCACCGGTGCCAGGTCTGCAAGCGCCTGCGCCGCCGCGCCCAGGCCACCGAGTGCTTCGTGGGCCTCGGCTGCGGTGAGGACCGCGCCGAGCGCAATTCCCATGATCGCCGCGATGAGCGTTTCGCTGCGGAAGTCCTGGTAGCGCCTCAGGATGCCGGCCTTCCACAAGAACATGCCGAAGACGAAGAGCGCCAGCGTCCGCAGAAAAACGGCCAGGTGGAGCTTGAGGAGCCAAGGCAGTTCGCCAAGGCTGAATTGCCAGATTTCGGCGAGCGTCCCGGTCGAGTACACCTGGTTCGCCGAGGCCACGTGGGCTCGCAGCGCCGCGGCGCTCGGCCAGCTGATCGAGTACAGCGCTGGAGCCGCGGCATACGCGGCGAGGAACGCGAACGCCGCGAGCAGGAGCGCCCTGGCGGGCAGGACGACGAACGGCAGGACCGCGAACCCCGCGAGCGCGTATTCGGTCAGGATGTCGCCGTTCCAGATGAACAAGAGGTGGACGAGCCCGAAGGCGAGAAGCACGGCGAGCCGTCGCGCGAGCCAGTAGAGCGGCCGGCCCGCCAACGACAGCCGCTCGAACTGGATCGCCAGCCCCACGCCGAAGAGCAGCGCGAACAGGCAGAACGCCTTCGACTGGAACCCGAGCGCGACGACGCGCTCGACCATGAAGTCGGAGCCGACGCCGGACGGGCCCGGGAGCAGCTGCTGGAAGATCGACACGCGGAACTCGGTGACGAGGTTCACGATCAGCACGCCGAACAATGCGACGCCGCGGAGCGCATCGATCGGCTCGATCCGATCGCTCGGCGCGACGGGCGCGGCCATCGATCCCGCCCCTGTCGGTTGCCCCGCGGTCGGCAGCGCGCGGTCAGCGCCCATCGGGCCGTTGTTCCTTCAGGATCGCGGCGATCTCGGCGCCCCACAAGCCGACAAACCTGGCGTAGTTCTCCTTGAGCTGCGCATCGGCCTGCGTGACGCGCTCGACCTCCGGGCTGAGCTCGCCGAGCAGCAGGCCGATGTAGTCGAACCAGTCGTCCATGCTGAGCGAAGTCAGGCCGACGAGCTGAGCGAGCAGGCGGCGCGTGTGCGCCATCCGGAGATTGGCGATCAGCTTCGCTTCGGCGTCGGAAACCTCGTCCGGATCGCACGAAGCGAGCAGAGTCACCGCCTCCTCGAGCGCATGGGCCTTGAGCTCGGGCCGCGCCTCGCGCTCGGCCTTTTCGAACAGCGCGCGGGCGCCGGCGATGTCGCGGGCCACGCTCACCAAACGAATGGACTAACGGCAGACGTATCGATGGACCGCTTGTTCGTCGACCAAAAGTCGCGCAAGGCAGCACCGAATACTTCGGATTCGTTGTTCAGTATCGACCGGTAAAGAGGATGGCCGCATTTTCGCTTGATGTATTGCTCCCAATCAGAGATTTCTATGACATCTGGAGGCGTCAACAGCGACGGCCCTGTCTTGGATTGCCTGGACGAGGACACCAGCTCATCGAACAAGTTTATGTGCAGGTATGCAAAGGACTTTGCTTTGAAGAAGAGCTCGTCCTGGAGAACCGCAGGATCAAGAAAATACTCCTCGGGCTTTGTTACTGTTGAAGACATGTACTTCTGAATATCCGGGTGTTCCATTAGCAGCTTGTTGATCTCGACCATCCGATTGATGAGGGTGCTGCTACGCTCGGCCGCAACCGAATGACGGTCACGGATGAACAACGCGACGATCCAGACTAGGCTGACGACCGCGGTAACAATAGTCCAATAGAATTTCTCTGTTTCCATCGTTGTCCCTCGCTGTCAATGAGCGTTCCGGTGGGGCCCCGCTGTTACGCCGCACTCTGCAGTCCCTCACGAACTGCGTCACGTACCGACGGAGACTTGATCGACTCCAGGGCTCGTACTCGCAACGCGTCCGCCTCCAGGTCTTCGCTATTCCCGCGCAGGATCTTCAGTAACAAGTGGACACGCCGAACATAGATCTGCACGTAAGCCTCCAAGCGAGGCGCCTTTGAGGCAGGTTGATGCTCCAGCCCTTCGATGTCCCGGTTCAACGCCTCACTGTAGCGTCTTAGCGTATCCCCTGGCGATGGCGTATACCGCCGCGCCATTTCAAAGTCTTCAGCCTTTACGATGGCCGCCATAGCCACGTCTGCGCAGACGGCCGCAAAGTCCGGGTTCGCTTTTTCTAACGCAGCAAATAGCTCGTACGTTGCCTCCTCATTCTCCAGCCTTTCGTTTATCGACTCCACGTCATGGAAGAGGTCTCGGTTGGCGTCTCCGTTCAGGAGGCGCGTGGTCTTCGCATCACGAATTCGCTTGAGCGCGATCCGCGCTTCCGGATACTCATTCGCGAGCTCCATCCAATACCAAAGGGCAAATGAAAGCCGCACGCCATAGAGCGAGGGCTCATGCTCCAAGGCATGCTCATGAAACCAGATGTAGTCACGCAGCGCATCTTCATAACGGCCGGCGGCTGCGGCCTCCTGGCCTCGTTGCAACCGCTCGCGGGGGTCCATGCCGGTGCGGCCTAACGTCCGCGTCGTGCCGCGCCGCATGCGCAGCGGAGCGAGCTGAAGGCGTCGGTCAACAACGCGGTGTCAGGCCTCTTTCGTGGACGCATAAGCGTTTGGATTGAATTTCTCCATAAAGACCTCCGGTTTCGCCAGATGCGTGAAACCGAACTGCTTGTAAAGCTCATGCGCGTCCAGCGTCGCGAGGATCCAGCGCCGGAATCCCTGCAACTGCGGATGCCCCATCACGCACTCGACCAACCACTTTCCGAGCCCCTTGCCACGATGCGGTTGCAGTACGAAAACATCTCCGAGATAACCGATGGTGGCGAAATCTGTGATGACGCGAGCGAAACCGACTTGTTCGTGACCTTTCAACAAAACGAAATTCAGTGAATGCTCTACTGACCTGCGCACCAGCGCCGGCGGTATGGCTTTCGCCCAGTACGACTCGCCGAGAAAACGCGCGATGGCATCTAGATCGGCTCTCCGTCGGTCGCAAGTCACAATATATTCAGCCCTGCGCCATTCCATTGATGTCTCCGGTGTCACTCGAACACTGGGCGGAAGAAGGTGCGCTCGTAGCTGAGAAAGCAGCGAGTCTCCTCAGCGTACTTGAACGCCGCCTGGCACTCAGGATCGTTGAAAGACTTCGTTCTGTACTCCTCGTAGGCCGCGAGTGACGGAAACGAGAAGGACGCAAGCGCGATATTGCTGGCCCCCTCCGAAGGGAGTAAGTAGCCGTGGTGGATTCCGCCAAACTTCCTGACGAGTGGAATCCAGATCTTGCCGTAGTGCTCGAACTCCCTGATTTTGGCCGGGTCGAGGACGTACCGAAGATGGCAGGTGATCATGGACAGTGCTCCTGGCGGAGCGATGGATATTACCGGAGCACCTGACGGGCTGGCCTTCGACGCAGCGCCCGCGCGCGTTACCCCGTAGAGCCGGCACGGGTCTCGCTCTTGCCACAATTATCCGCGCGCCGGAAAAGAATGGGCATGGCAATACGTCTTTCCGTCGACGCGGCGCTCGGTCGATCCACAGGACGGCAGGGTGCGCCGGCATCACCTCGACGAGTCGGTGCCGCAACGTGCCGTGAAAGAGGCGCTGCGCGTGTGCGGCATCGCCAAGCATGCGAGCTGCCACACGCTGCGACACTCGTTCGCCACGCACATGCTCGAGTCCGGATACGACATCCGAACCGTGCAGGAACTCCTCGGCCATTCCGACGTGTCGACGACCATGATCTACACGCACGTGCTCAACAGGGGCGGACGCGGCGTGAAGAGCCCGCTCGATCGCCTCGAGCAGCCGCGCGCGCGATACGAAGCCGCCTCCCCGGCGGCTAGAGCCAGCGCCGCACGCGCGCCTTGTAGTCGAGGTATTCGCGGCCGAAAGCCGCTTCGAGCTTCGCTTCCTCCGGAACGATGAAGCGCTCGGCGATGAGGGCCATGAAGGCCGGGATGACGATGAACGGGGTGAGCGAGCCCATGAGCACCGCGGCGCCGAGGAGGATGCCGGCCATGCCGAGGTACATCGGGTTGCGCGTGAGCTTGTAGGGACCGGCGACGACGAGCGCGGTCGAGGGCATGAACGGCCGGATGTTGGTGCCGGCGCGGCGAAAGAGCGCCGCCGCCCACGCGATCAGGCCGAGCGCGAGGCCGGCGAGGACGAGGCCGGCGTAGCGGTAGGGCGCCTCGAGGAGATGCGCCCAGGGCGCGACGCGGTGGAAGAACACCATCAGGGCGAGCGCCACCAGAAAATACAGCGGTGGGACGAGAAGCCGCGAGTTCGGCCCGGCCTTGTTCATGGATCGCGGTTCAGTACGACTTCGGCAGGCCGAGCACCCGCTCGGCGATGAAGCACAGGATGAGCTCGCGGCTCACCGGGGCGATGCGGCCGACGAAGGACTCGCGCAGATAGCGCTCGACGTGGTACTCGCGCGCGTAGCCGAAGCCGCCGTGGGTCATCACCGCCTGCTCGCAGGCGTCGAAGCAGGCCTCGCCGGCGAGGTACTTCGCCGCGTTCGCCTCCGCGCCGCAGGGCTTGCCGCTGTCGTAGAGCCACGCGGCCTTGAATGCCATCAGGTTCGCCGCCTCGAGAGCCATCCAGTTCGCCGCCAGCGGATGCTGGATCGCCTGGTTCTGGCCGATCGGGCGGTCGAAGACGATGCGCTCCTTCGCGTAGGCGGCGGCGCGGCTCACCGCGCAGCGGCCGAGGCCGACGAGCTCGGCGGCGATGAGGATGCGCTCGGGGTTCATGCCGTGCAGGATGTACTCGAAGCCCTTGCCTTCCTCGCCGATGCGATCCTCCGGGGGCACCGGCAGGCCGTCGAAGAAGAGCTGGTTGGAGTCGACTGCCTTGCGGCCCATCTTGTCGATGACGCGCGCCTCCACGTATTTGCGGTCGAGCGCGGTGTAGAAGAGGCTCAAGCCCTCGGTGCGCTTCTTGATCTCCTCGACTGGCGTGGTGCGGGCGAGCAGCAGCACACGTTCGGCCACCTGCGCGGTCGAGATCCAGATCTTCTGGCCGTGGACGGCAGAGCCGTTGCCCTGGCGGACGGCGCGGGTCTTGAGCCTGGTCGTGTCCAGGCCGGCGTCGGGCTCCGTGACGGCGAAGCAGGCTTTCTCCTCGCCCTTGATGAGCGGCGGCAGGAAGCGCGCCTTCTGCTCCTCGGTGCCGAACACCACCACCGGGTTGAGCCCGAAGATGTTCATGTGCAGCGCCGAGGCACCGGAGAACGCCGCGCCCGACTCGGCGATGGCCTGCATCATGACGGCGGCTTCCGTGATGCCGAGCCCCGCGCCGCCG